>JAGXQZ010000084.1 GCA_018336015.1 Algoriphagus sp.
AAGAGGGCTCTTCACGTTTTCGAGCTTGAATAAAATCAAAGGAATCACGACTCCCAAGGTAATGGCCAATAGCACAAATACAGTCATGGTTCCATTGTAAATGGTCTGATTGACAAGTTGGGTGTAATTTTGCTCAGGTTCTTGGGTAAGAGAAATCAGCCCTAATATCGAGCGGTAAAAGAACACCCCAGGAACCAAGGGGATTACCGAAGGAATGGTAATCATCATCGGGATGATCTTTTTCCAATTGCCGAGAAAAACGCCTGAAAAGCCAATGACCAGACCTGCCAAAAAAGTAGCAAAGACAATCCTCGCTCCCACTGCTGGTAGCATCAACCCAAATTTGGTCAAGCCTCCAAGAAAACCCACTACCAGAATCATCCACAAGCTCTTTCTGGGCGCATTGAAAAGCACGCCAAATCCCACAGCTGCTAAAGCACACCAAAGACCTTTAAACAGAGCGTCAAGAGTTTCCATCAAAAAGGAATTTTGAATAGGTACAAGACCGAAGCCAATCCGGCAGAGATGCTAAATACATGAAACAGTGCATTGCCTGCACGCTCAATTCCCGTCAGGATATATCCCGCAAAAAAATCCACAAAAGCAATCACCAATGGCACACCGGGAATCAAGAACAGCACACAGGTGGCCAGGGCCTGCTCAAATGAACCAGGGATACCCATCAACCAAAATAAACCCACCACAGACGAGGCCAAAAAGGCACTCAAATAGGTCGTGATGTAGGGATTTACTTTGAGCTTGATGAGTTCTTGCTTGAGAAAAAGTCCGGCAAAGGTGGCCAGAAAGGTAAGCGTCATCGCTAACCAACTGCCTCCAAACGTGAAACAAAAGGCGGCCCCGGCCAAGCTCACCACAGCCAAGATAAATAGCCTTGGGTAGTTGGCTTCACCGCTTATTTCTGTGAAATAGGACTCCAACTGCTCCAGAGAAGGTTTTTCCTCTTTTACCCTCAAACCCAAATCAGAAATATCGGACACCAACTGGAAATTGACCGCAGGTAGGCCGGGTTTACTCACCACCCCATTGTACACCGACTGATGGTCGACATATAGGCTAATGGATAAATCCCTCGTAGTCATCTGATGGTGAACCTGGCAGCCAAACGCGTTGGAAATCCGAACCAATGCCAAATCTACCCGACGGATAGGAGCGCCTGCATGAATCATGGTAATGCCTATTTCCAGCAGAAGCTTTCCCAACAGATCATAATTTTGAGTAACAGGCTTAGGCATGAGGATTTTTATTTTCAAGGCCAAGATAAAAATAAGCTTCAGGTTTTTCCCCACTACTGCTGCCCCGCGTCACTTTGGCTCCCAAAGGCAAATCAGAAACAAGTCAAAAAACTGATCACAATCACTTGATTTATTGAGCCTTGTCATCAAAAAAAATCTCTAAAGGATCGAAATTAAGGTTAGTAATCAACTACCAAAAAACCCTAAATAGTAAAGCCATGAGCAATCTAGCTAAACCAAACCGAAGCTTCTGGCCAAAAATGGTTCAAGACTTTTTTGGTACAGAGAATCCCTTTGATTGGGATGAAAAGTTCTGGTTCCCTGAAAAATCAGTGGAGGTGCCATCGACCAATGTCATCGAAAATGATCAAGAATTCAAACTGGAAATGTCCGCACCCGGCTTTGACAAAAAAGACTTCAAAGTCGATGTACACGATGGAGTATTGAGTATTTCAGCAGAAAGAAAAAATGAAAAGGAGGAGAAAAACGAAAACTACAGAAAGAAGGAATTCTCCTACAGCAGCATTCGCAGGTCCTTTGCGTTGCCCGAGCAGGTGATGGAAGAGGGAATTGATGCCAAATACGACAATGGTATCCTAAGGCTCCTACTTCCTAAAAAATTAACTGCCTCAGGAAAAACAAAAAAGGAGATCACAGTAGCTTAAAAGAGGGTTATTTTTTGACTATTGGTTTGGCCCCCGGGGTATCCCATCCCGGGGGTTTTACTTTTCCCCATGTTAGAAAAGACCGCTAATCACCCCGTTTTCATCGATGTCTACGGTCTCGGCAGATGGCACCTCGGGTAATCCTGGCATCCTCAAAATTTCTCCTGCGATCGGAATCAAAAATCCCGCTCCGGCCGCAATTTCAAATTCACGAATGGTAATCGTGAAACCCATCGGCCTTCCAATCAATTTTTCATTGTCACTTAGGCTTTTTTGGGTTTTAGCCATGCAGATCGGGAGCTTGCTCATTCCGAGTTTTTCGATCTTTTTGAGTTGGCTTTTAGCAACGGTGGAATATTCCACACCATCCGCACCATAGATGGTCTGGGCTACTTTTCTGATTTTTTCAGTCACCTCATCTTCCAAGTCATAGGTAGGTTTAAAGTCTTGCTTGCATTCATCGGCTGCTTTCACCACCAAATCGGCTAGATTCATGCACCCTTCTCCACCTTTAGCCCAACCTTCACTCAATGCCGCTGGAATTCCTTGGGTTTGGCAGTAGTTAAGCAACAGCTTCTTTTCTGCATCGGTATCCGAACTGAACACATTGACTGCCACGACCACCGGCACACCAAAACTGCGAATGCTATCCACATGTCGCTGCAGGTTGGGCAGGCCTTTTCCCAAAGCAGACAGATCTTCTGAGGTAAGTTCTTTGAGCGGTTTTCCACCGTGATACTTTAGAGCTCGGATCGTGGCCACGATCACCACGGCCCGCGGAGAAAGTCCTGCCGCTCGGGACTTGATGTTGAAAAATTTCTCCGCACCGAGGTCTGACCCGAATCCTGCCTCTGTCACCACATAATCTCCCAGGCTCAGTCCCATTTTGGTGGCTAGTATCGAATTGGTACCTTGAGCAATATTGGCAAAAGGTCCACCATGAATGATGGCAGGGTTTTGTCCGAGTGTCTGTACAAGATTAGGCTTGATGGCTTCTTTCATCAGCGTGGCCATAGCTCCATGAGCATTGAGTTCGGAAGCAAACACCGGCGTACCGTCAAATCGGTCACCGATGTAGATTTTTGCAAAGCGTGCTTTGAGGTCTTCCAGATTTTTGCTCATGCAGAGGATCGCCATGACTTCCGATGCCGCCGTGATGTTGAATCCCGTCTCGCGAGGCATGCCTCCGTTTTTACCTCCCAAACCTACAATTGTGGCACGAAGAGCTCGGTCATTCATATCCATAGCCCGTTTCCAAAGAACGGTTCGGGGATCGATGCCAAGGTTTCGGGTTTTGCTTTGGATATTGTTATCAATCAGAGCTGAAAGGAGATTATTCGCTTTTTCGATGGCGTGAAAATCCCCTGTGAAATGCAGGTTGATGTCCTCCATGGGGACGACCTGAGACCAGCCTCCACCTGCTGCACCACCTTTGATCCCGAAGACAGGCCCAAGGCTAGGCTCACGGATCACTGCCAAAGAAGCCTTACCGATGCGGTTGAGTCCGTCATTCAGACCGATGGTCACCGTCGTTTTTCCTTCTCCGGCAGGCGTAGGCGTGATGGCAGTGACGAGAATCAACTTGCTCTGCTTGAGCTTTTGCTCATCGATGAGATCCAGGGGAAGCTTGGCTTTGTATTTACCGTAAAAATCTAATTGGTCTGAAGAGATTCCTATTTTCGCAGCAATCTGCTGAATGGGAAGTGGCGTCACCGAATTGGCGATCTGAAGGTCATTCATGGGAGTGGTATTTTTTCAAAGGAAGCGGAAAAGCGAGGAAAATGTTCTGACCAATCTTTGCGAAAAGACTGATTGAAGTCAGTTCAAAAGAAGATTTTTCAATCGGAAGCTTTAGCTTTTGAAATGAGGAAATTACGGGATCGAAACTATCCGAAATCCGACACCTGTACTGAGCGTAGTCGAAGTATCTGAAATCCGAACTACTAAATCCCCTCCTGCTCAATCAAATACACCAAAGCCGCCATAGCCGCTGCGCCAAGCTCCAACTCCCGCTGATCGACCACCTCAAACACGTCCGCCTCGGTGTGATGGTAGATGAAATATTTTTGCGAATCCGGCAAAAGCCCAATCAAAATCGGCCCCTGATCACGAAGCGGTCCGATGTCTGCGCCTCCGCCTGGCTTTTGCAGATTCCATAGCTGATACGGCCTCAGTAAGTCAGCCCAGGAAGCCAACTTGCCACGCTGAGCGTCGGTACCTGTGGACGAAAAACCAATCGGTAAAAATCCTCCCGAATCGGATTCGATCGCAGCAATGTGTTTTTCGCCTTTTGCTTTGGCCACTTTGGCATATTCCTGACCTCCTCGAAGTCCGTTTTCCTCATTCATCCACATCACTGCGCGGATGGTGCGCTTGGGCGTCCAGCCCAACGCTTTGTATAATCTAAGCACTTCGATGGCCTGCATGCAGCCCGCTCCGTCGTCATGTGCACCTTCACCCACATCCCAAGAATCCAGGTGTCCGCCTACAGCAATGATTTCTTCGGGCTTTTCAGATCCTCGGATTTCGCCGATCACATTGTAGGAAAGCTTTTCAGACTTCATCTCGCCGTGGGATTCGAGGTAAAGTTTGAGGTCAGTTTGCTCGGCAAGGAGCTGACTGAGTAGCTCTGCATCTTGGGTGCTGATCGCCAAGGCAGGGATTTTCGGAAAATCAGCTGCATACCGCTGATTGCCTGTGTGGGGAATATCATCTATCCGATTGCTGAGCGAGCGGACAATCGCTCCAACGGCACCCAACTTGGAAGCTTCGGCTGCCCCGCTACTTCGCTGTGCATTGGCACCTCCGTAAGCTTCGAATGCATCAATTTTGGTGGGATCCATAGGGCCATTGAAAAAGACAATTTTGCCTTTGACCTGAGCGCCAAGTGATTTGAGTTGATCGATGCTTTTTACCTCCACCACTTGGGCGAGGAGGCCTTTTGGCCCGGTTCCCTGTGTGTTTCCAAGTGCCAAAGCTGAGAGTTCGACCACCCCATGCTTGGCAGAATTGGTGATTTTGACCACATCTTTTCCTCCCCTTTCCCAATGCGGCACCATCACGGGCTGAAGGTAAACGGTATCAAAATCATAGCTTTCCATCAGCTGGCGCGTCCATTCGACTGAAGCTGCAGCGCCCGGCGAACCGGAAAGTCGGTTGCCAATCACTTTGCAGAGGTAGCGCAGATTGTCGTAGGTATGACCTGCGGAAAGCTCCGTATCGTAGATTTTTTTCAGGTTGGCCTGATGATTTTGGCTGAAAGAAAGGATCGGAACAAAGGCAAATGCCAGAATCAGTTTTTTCATAGGAGGATAGACTTTGGCAAAAAATAGGAAAAGAACCGCAGAGATTTTGAGGTTTTTGATCATTGGTGATTTTGATTTTGAATGCTTTTGAAAAAAATCTTCTGAAAAAGACCTTTATCCCC
The DNA here is from genome assembly GCA_018336015.1 of Algoriphagus sp. Lineage (GTDB taxonomy): Bacteria > Bacteroidota > Bacteroidia > Cytophagales > Cyclobacteriaceae > Algoriphagus > Algoriphagus aquatilis. The sequence continues at coordinate 5,346 of JAGXQZ010000084.1, forward strand.
AAATAATCAGTCAGTTTCTAGAGACATTCATCCCATTTTATCACCGAATTCAAAATAGATGTTGGATATTGGTAAGCTTTTGTCCAGAATTGAGACAATAGGAATACTGCCTTTGAAAAAAATTACGCTAAACTCACTAAACCTATGCACTATCGATTTGTAGGAAAAGTACTACCGGTGCTTTTTCTGATGGTAGGATTTTTATCCTGCACACCTGAAGATGACCCTTCCGTCAAACCTGAAGACAATCGCTTCACCAAAGTCGTCCTCACCGAAGGTATGGACGAACCCATGGAAATGACCTTTTTGCCAAACAACCGCGTGCTGATCGTGGAACGAAAAGGCGGGGTAAAAATCTTTGACGAAAACACCGGAGAAATGACCTTGGTCGCCACCATTCCGGTCAACACCAAATACACCAACAAAGAAGGTGTCGTCCGTGAAGCGGAAGAGGGACTTATGGGCGTAATCGCTCACCCTGACTACGCCACCAATAACTGGGTGTACCTCTACTACGCAGATCCAACTGACTCCAAACACGTCTTGGCCCGGTACGAGCTCAAAGGAAATGAGTTGGTAGAGTCATCCAAAAAGATCGTCCTCGAAGTACCTACCCAGCGTCAGGAATGCTGCCACACTGGAGGAGGGATGGTTTTTGACGCAGAAGGAAACCTTTATTTGACGGTTGGAAATAACACTGTGAATCCACGTGAGGGATCATCGAACCTCGATGAGAGACCTGGAATGGAAAACTCTGATGATCAGCGAGCTCCGGGGAACACCAACGATTTGAGAGGAAAGATCCTCCGAATTCACCCAGAAGCTGATGGTACTTACACCATTCCTGAAGGCAACCTTTTCCCTCCGGGAACAGAAAAGACCCGTCCGGAAATTTACACCATGGGCCATCGTAACCCTTGGAGACCAACTTTGGACAGTAAAACTGGCTACCTCTATTGGGGTGAAGTAGGACCGGACGCCTCCGTGGACTCAATTTGGGGACCCAAAGGCTATGACGAATTCAATCAGGCAAAAGGGCCAGGATTCTTTGGTTGGCCATACTTCATCGGGGACAATTTCCCCTACAACAGACACAATCATGCCGACAGCTCCTATGGCGCTCCTTACGATGTGAACAATCCAGTAAATGAATCTGTAAACAATACTGGTTTAAGAGAACTTCCAAAGCCTGTAGTGCCTGCCATGATTTACTATCCTTATGGTGCCTCTGAGAAATTCCCTGAATTGGGAAGCTCAGGACGAAGTGCGACAGGTGGCCCGGTATTTAGAAAGGCGGATTTCAAAAAAGATGCGCCTTACACCTTCCCGGCCTATTACGATGGCAAATGGCTGATCGTGGATTTCATGAGAGGATGGATTTTTGCGGTGACCATGGATGAAAAAGGCGATTACAAAAGCATGGAGCGATTCCTGCCTAATGAGACGTTCAGCTCGGCGATCGACATGGACTTTGGTCCCGATGGTTCATTGTACATTTTGGAATACGGTTCGGCCTGGTTCCGAGGCAATGCCAATTCTCGCCTGATCAAAATCCAATACAACAAAGGTAACCGCAAGCCAAATGTAACCGCAGTCGCAGACAAGACCGCCGGTGCCACGCCTCTTGCGATCAATTTCTCTTCCGAAGGCACCAATGACTTTGACGATTACGACCAAGGAAAACTGAAATACGAGTGGAAAATCACCAACAGCTCAGGTTTCAATCAAGTCTTGACAGAAGCAAATCCTAGCTTCACCTTTTCCGAAGCTGGAACCTACCAAGTAACCCTGACGGTGACCGATACCAAGGGCGAAACCAATAACGCCTCACTCGAGGTCACAGCGGGCAATGAGCCTCCTGTAGTCAGCATTGACTTTGGTGGACTCAACCGAAGCTTCTGGTTTGGAGACAAGGAATTGAACTACAGCATCTCGGTAAGTGACAAAGAAGACGGAAGTTCAGCAGATGGGAAAATCAAACCCGAGGAAGTAGCCGTGACCTTCGACTATGTACCGGCAGGCTTTGACCCGATCGAGATCGCTTCCAAGCAAAGTGGGGTAGAAAATGCCGCCATTCTGAACCTGGGTAAAAACCTTATCGAGCAGAGCGATTGCAAATCCTGCCACCAGTACACTGAAAAATCCATCGGTCCAAGTTATCAAGCTGTTGCCGAGAAATATCCAAACTCAACCGAAAACACCAAGTACCTCGTTGGAAAAATCATCAACGGTGGTGCCGGGGTATGGGGCGACCATGCGATGAGTGCCCACCCATCGCTCAGCCAAGCGGATGCCAAGCGAATGGTGGATTACATTCTTGCCATGGATGATACCCAAGCCACAATTGCCTCCCTTCCACTAAGTGGAAAAGTAAATGCGGTACTTCCTGAAGGAGAAAATGGACAGGGCAGTTTCTTGCTTCGAGCTTCTTATGCTGATAAAGGTGGAAATAGCATTGCATCTCTCAATGGATTGGATTTTGTTGCGCTGAAGGCTCCTTTCGTAGATCCTCAGACATCGGTGGACCGAAAGGGTGTTCAACTTCTGACCACACCAAGTGTCAACTTCCTGATGGCTGGAGATAATTCTCAGTTTGCTTTGAAAGGAATCGATCTCACCGGAGTCATCCAAATTGAAGTATTGGCAGGCATCAACCAGCGAAACGGAGGTATCGGCGGTGCAGTGGAAGTCAGGTTAGGTTCACCAACTGGCGAACTTCTGGGACAATCTGAAAAAATAGGCCGAAAAGAAGGAGGAGGATTCCGACCACCTCAGGGAGTGAATCCTATCGAATGGAGAAGACAAAATGCCAATCGTGCAGTGGTCCCAATCAAACCTACAGCAGGCAAGCAAGACTTGTACTTCATCTTTAAAAATGCCGATGCCAAGGGCGAACAAGTCCTGATGAGCATCCAGGAGATTGAGTTTAAAAATAAAGTGGAGGAGAAGAAGTAATCTTTTCCACACCAGAAAGAAAGCCCTGGGTCAATGGACTCAGGGCTTCTTTTTTGGTGACGTTTGATTCGTTTGGGAAAACTGTAACTTTTAGCCAAAATCAACCTAACCATCCCGTCTTTTCCGAATTCTTTAGATGCCCACTAGAATCATCATGACGGTTTTCCTCATCGGAAACCTTTTTTGGTCCTGCCAAACCTCTTCCCCTGAAAAGATTCTGGAAATCTCGTCCCCTGACAAACTCCTGAAATTGGAGCTTTTCAGAGAAGAAAATTCCCAATACCTCTACTACACACTACATAGGGAGGATTCCCTTTGGGTGGCACGTTCTCCGATAGGTATGGAGGTGGAGGAATTTCCTTCCCAATCTTTTCAACCCATCCAAATGGATTTTTTCGAACGGGATAGCCTGATTACTCCTTTGATCGCAGCCAAAAGATCAAGTTTTCGAGATCACTTTTCGGGAGTGAAAATCGACTTTGAAGGTCCTCTGGACTTGGAAGTAAGAATGTATGATGAAGGTGCTGCTTTTCGGTGGATTGGAAGTGCTACCGATTCTATCAGGGTCAAAAAAGAAACCTTTGAGGTAAATCCAGTCGGACCTTCTGAGCTTTTCTATGCTCCCTACGAACAGGTACTCCCAGATTATTGGAAAGCTCACCTAAAGCGGATTCAAGAGCGGATAGTGGGCTTCTTTGACGTTTCTTATCCTTATGAAAACCACTTTGAAACCCAATATCAGCGAAAAAACCTTCCTGACCTTGCTGACTGGGAGCTGCTCTATTCACCCGCACTTTTACATACCAAAAGCAATCAGTATCTCTTGGTAGCAGAATCCGACGTGAGAGACTATCCCGGGATGATTCTGCAAACTTCCTCAAGCAATGGAATCAAAACAAGTTTTGCTCCTTACCCTTTGGAGGAAGTGATTCCGGTGGATACGTTGATTTACTCCCGATTGAGAAAAGTGAGTAAAACCGGAGAATTTATCGCCAAAACTTCCGGCACTCGCACTTTCCCATGGAGAATCATCATCGCTACGGAAGATCCTAAAGTTCTTCCGAGCACTGACTTGGTGCAAAAGCTGGCTAGCTCTTCTGAAATACAAGGCGATCTCTCCTGGATCAAACCCGGCCAAATCACCGATGAATGGCTAGTCAATGCCAACCTGTTTAACGTGCCTTTCAAAGCAGGAAAAAACACGGAGACGTATTTCTATTACATCGATTTTGTGAAGGAATTTGGCTTGGAATACATCATGGTGGACGAGGGATGGTACCGAAATGGAGACTTGACCAAACTCAATCCGGATATCGATCTGAAAAAAATCGCTGCCTATGCCCAAGAAAAAGGCATTGGATTGGGACTTTGGTTCAATGCCACCGATCTGGACCTGTCACTGGATGAAACACTGAGCTACTATTCCAATCTTGGGGTAAAGGTGGTCTTGGTGGACTTCATTAACCGAAATGATCAGAAGGCAATGAATTTTTATGAGAAACTCGCTCTCGCCTGTGCCAAGTATAAGATGATGCTCAACCTCCATTCGGCACCTACCCCAGCTGGATTTGAAATCACTTTTCCGAACGCGATTACCAGAGAAGGAGTAATGGGTTCAGAATGGAACGGTTGGACCAATTTTGTCACCCCCTCACATAACCTGACCATTCCCTATACAAGGATGGTTTCGGGTTCACTGGATTACGAGCCTGGGCTGTTGGAAAATTCCAACGAGGAATCTTTCAAAAACACTTGGGGACGTCCCATGTCACTGGGTACCCGCGCTCACCAGCTTGCCATGTATGTGATTTACGATAACCCGCTTCAATACTTCATAGGCAATCCTTCCCAGGCAAGAAAAGAACCCGAGTTCATGACTTTCCTTGGGAGCATGCCTACTACGTGGGATGAAACGATCATTTTAGACGGCAAGCCCGGAGAATACATCGTCACCGCTCGACTCAAAGATGGAATTTGGTATCTTGGAGCAATGACAGATTGGACCGAGCGAGAATTCAATGTGGACTTAAGTCCTTTGGGAATCACCCATTACGACCTGCAAGGAGTCATCGATGGGGTCAATGCCAATGAATACGCTTCCGATTACCAATGGCTCCGGTCATCCGCGAATTCCAATCAACAGCTTACCCTCCGCCTCGCCAAAGGGGGCGGTGCCGTGATCAAAATCCTACCTGTCCAACCCTCACCTCAGCTACCATGAATTATTTTTCAGCAACCTCAAAAGGCCTTTCCGCTAGGATCAAGTTACTTGTATCCTGCCTTTTTCTTTTGGGCAATCTCCATGTGGTTATCCCTTCACTTGGTCAATCGATGACTGGCGACTGGCTTGTCGACGGCAAATCCAGATCGGCAGAAATCGTACAGCTCAATCCAACCGAAATCCAACTTCGAAACGGATTAATCCAGCGGACTTTTTTCCTCTCCCCAAGTCCTGTCTGCTACGATTTCACCAACCTGATGACTGGAGCGCAACTCCTGCGCACCGTAATGCCTGAGGCCAGGGTGACTTTAAATGGAAAAACCTATGAAATCGGTGCTAAACTGGACTTTAAGGAAAAAGGCTACTTTAAAAAAGAATGGCTTGGCTTGTTAAAACCTGAAGAAGGAAGTTTTGCTTACCAAGGTTACACGCTTTCGAAAATCACTCCTCACTTCCCGACCAAAAACCAGTTTTGGACAGGTCAAAAAGAACAGGCAAGTGGACAAAAAATTACTTTCTCCTACACACATCCTGAATTCCCAGGATTGCAACTTCAGGTGCACTACGAGATTTATGACAACCTCCCTTTGATCGGAAAATACCTGACTTTGGAAAATCAGGGAAACTCCAGCATCCACATCGATCAGGTCGTGAATGAAATCCTCGGCACAGTCGAAGAAGAATCGGCGGTAGTCGGCGCGACCAAGGATATGAAAAAGCCGCATCAGCTCTACGTGGAAAACAACTTTGCCTTCAACAACGCCATGCATGCCGAACTCAGTGCGCAGGCCACCCATTGGAAGCAGGACTCGAGCTACACTTCGCAGGTCAACTATGACTATCAGACTCCAAGTACCCTCGAAGTCTATCCACAAAAGGGAATTGGAATTGACTTGGAGAAGGGTGGAAAATTCCAGTCTATCCGAACCTATGAGCTCATTCTCGACAGTTACGATCGGGAGCGAAATGGATTGGCTAGACGGAAAATGTACCGAGCCATTGCACCTTGGACGCAGCAAAACCCGATTTTCATGCATCTCGTCAGCAAAAATGACGAGCAAGTTCGCACCGCCATCGATCAATGCGTAGACACGGGTTACGAAGCACTGATTCTGAGTTTTGGCAGCCACATCAATATGGAAGACAATTCTCCTGAAAACATCGCACGATGGAAATCACTTGCCGACTACGCCCATTCCAGGGGTATCAAAATAGGTGGTTACTCGCTTTTTTCCTCTCGGACAATTGGCCCAGAGACCGATGTGATCAGTCCGATCACAGGTAAG
>JAGXQZ010000085.1 GCA_018336015.1 Algoriphagus sp.
CGCCGCTCTCGCCGTGGCCCAGCATCTCGGCGCGAGCGGCCGCGAATTCCTCACAGCATGCGTCGCCGGCTATGAGACCGGAATTCGCGCCGGCGAATATCTGGGCCTTCTGCACTATAAGGTCTTTCACACGACGGGAACTGCCGGTGCGCTCGCCGCTGCCGCGGCTGCCGGCCGGTTGCTCGGACTTCGCGCAGAGCAAATGCTCAACGCCTTGGGCTCTGCCGGCACACAGGCCGCGGGCCTCTGGGAATTTCTCAGAGACGCGGCGGACTCAAAACAACTCCATACTGCAAATGCCGCCGGAAACGGTGTAGTTGCCGCAACCCTTGCGGCCAGAGGATTTACGGGCGCGCGCCGCATTCTGGAAGGCGAACAAGGTATGGCCGCAGGAATGTCGCAAGACTGTGACCCGGCAAAAATCACCGCTGGCTTGGGCGTGAGATGGGGGCTTGCCGAGACCTCCTTCAAGTTTCATGCATCATGCCGCCACACGCATCCTGCCGCCGATACGCTACTCAAAATTATCCAGGAGCACGACTTGCGCGCCGAAGACATCGAGCATGTCACCGCCCATGTTCACAAGGCGGCAATCGACGTGCTTGGGTCGGTAGCCCGGCCTGCCACGGTGCATCAGGCGAAGTTTTCGATGCCTGCCACGCTCGGGCTCATTGCGGTCCATCGGTGCGCCGGCATGACCGATTTCGATGGAATCTTGGAGGATGAAGCAGCGCAGGAGTTCATGCGAAGGGTCGATATGGTTTTCGATCCCGAAGTAGAACAGAACTACCCGGCAACCTGGATGGGAAAAGTATCGGTAACGACGAGAGGCGGGACGATTTTGACAGACCGTGTCGAAGAACCGAAAGGAGATCCCGGCAACACCTTGACGCGCGGCGAAATTGAAAAGAAAGCGCGCAGTCTGGCAGAGTATGGTGGCACCCTCGATGGCGACGGGTGGTCGCGCGTCTCCCGCAAACTTTGGTCGGTTGCTTCGCTGCAGGATATCGGATCGCTGCTTCGCTGATGCACCCTTTGTCTTGTTAACTTCTTAACGATGAGCAGTGTGCAATTAACTTGGACCAACAGGACACATCAAACTACCGCCGCTCCGTGCCACCGGGGGCAATTTGACGGCTGTGGCATTCGGATCGATGCGGCCTTCGCTTCTTCTTTCGCCTTGTCCGGGGTGACCTGAGACCCTAATCTCCTCCGGCTTGAGGGAGAGTCCTGGGTTTCGTTTCTGGCCTCATGCGGCCTGTTTTTCCAGCGTGAATTTCATTGCGAACTCGGCCGGCGACATGTTGCCGAGTGCCGAGTGTGGTCGGTGATGGTTGTAGTCCTCCTTCCATGCGGTGATGGCACTGCGGGCCTCGTTGAGTGTCGAGAACAGCGTGTCGTTGAGGCATTCGTCCCTGAAGCGACCGTTGATGGGATGGACGGCCCCTGCACCCCGGCATCGGCGTGGCATAATGGCGGCCGGTGCAGACCAGTCAGCAGGAGGCTTCCCATGCAGATCAGTGTCATTGGACTCGATATCGCAAAGCAGGTTTTCCAAGTGCATGCCGCCGATGCGGCAGGCCGCACAGTTGCTCAGATCAAGCTGCGACGAGCGCAGGTTCTCGACTATTTCCAAGCCCTGCCACCCTGCTTTGTCGGCCTTGAGGCGTGCGCAACGGCACATTACTGGGCGCGTGAGTTGAGCGCGGTCGGGCACACTGTGCGGCTCATGCCGCCGGCCTACGTGAAGCCCTATGTCAAACGCAACAAGACAGATGCCGCCGACGCACAGGCAATAGCGGAGGCGCTCACGCGCCCAACCATGCGCTTCGTGCCCGTGAAGTCAGCCGACCAACAGGCCATGCTGATGTTGCACCGCGTTCGCGAGCTGCTCGTGCGGCAACGCACGATGCTCGCCACCGCACTGCGCGCGCATCTCGCCGAGTTCGGCATCATTGCACCCCAAGGTATCCAGCGCGTGGAGAAGCTGGCGGCGCAACTGCATGACCCGTCCGTGCCGCCTCTCGCGCGTGACGCGTTGAACCTGCTTGTCGAGCAACTCGCGAGTACATGGAAGCAGATCGACACGATCGAGATGCAGCTTATCGCGATCCACCGAACCCAAGCCGTCAGCCGGCGGCTCGCTTCCATCCCCGGCATCGGCCCGATCACCGCTATGGCAATCGCGAGTACTGTGTCCGATCCCACCATGTTCCGCTCGGGTCGTGAGTTCGCCGCCTGGCTTGGTCTAACACCCAAGAGCCATTCGAGCGGCGGCAAGGACAGGCTGGGGCGAATATCGAAGCGCGGCGACCGTTACATCCGTCACTTGCTTTATGTGGGCGCCGGCAACGTGATCCGGTTTGCGAAGGCGCGCGCCGCAGCGGGTGAGAACTGGATCCGCGGACTGCAGCAGCGCCGTCCGCCCAAGGTCGTCATCATCGCGCTCGCCAACAAGATGGCGCGGATCGCCTGGGCGCTGATGGTGCGTGAGCAGCCCTTCCGCTCGCCGGCCCAGTCGACGTTGTAAGGCGCAGGTCAGTAGACGAGGTTCACAGGTTGCGAGGGCGAACGTGAGGTGATGGCACAACCGGGCGGACCGGGGATCGACAAAGCCCGCAGAGCTTTGGGCGCCACGAGCGCGACCCGTTGATGAGGCGTCGATCCGCGAATTCCATCAGGGCCAGCGGTCATGAGCAAGGGCCGCATCAACAGGCCGTATACATGAACGCACCCGACCCGTGCGCTGCCTAAACCTCACCACAAGCCTTGCAACGCAGGGGCCGTCCATACATGAAGCTCTCGACGAAGGCGTTCTGTGTCGGCTTACCCGGCGCGATGTAGTGCCATTCGACGCCGGTCTGCTGGCACCATCGCAGGACCGCCATCGAGGTCAGCTCTGTGCCATTGTCGGAGACGATGGTTTCCGGCCGACCGCGCCGGCGGATGATGGCATCCAGCTCGCGCACGACACGCAGGCCCGACAGGGACGTGTCGGCGATCAGCGCCAGGCATTCCCGCGTGTAGTCGTCGACGACGGCCAGCACCCGGAAGCGACGGCCATCGGTGAAGGTGTCGGAGACGAAGTCCAGGCTCCAGCGGACGTTGGCGCGGTCGGGAACGAGCATGGGCCTGCGCGTGCCCAGCGCCCGCTTGCGGCCGCCGCGCCGGCGCACCTGCAGCTTCTCCTCACGGTAGAGGCGTCGCAGCTTCTTCTGGTTCATCACGATGCCCTGACGATCCAGCATGACGTGGATCCTCCGATAGCCGAACCGCCGGCGTTCCGCCGCCACGGCCTTCATCGCCTCGCGCAACGGGGCGTCGTCCGGACGGATGCTGGTGTAGCGCACCGTCGAACGGTCGATCCTCAGAGCCTGGCACGCCCGACGCTGGCTCACCCCATGCACCTCGCAGGCATGAACCACCGCCTTCCGCTTCGCATCGGGCGTCACCATTTTTTTGCAGCGACATCCTTCAGGATCGCGTTGTCGAGCATCTGTTCAAGAGCTTCTTCAGCCGCGCGTTCTCGTCTTCCAGAGCCTTCTGTCGGGCGACCTGAGAAACTGACCCCCTTCCGACACGAGGAACTGACCCCCTCTTCGTGAAGAGGAGGGAATGATGGAGACAGCAGAATCCGGCCACTCTGTCCCGCGTGGATCCACGACGCGGGGAGAGGAGATGCTGCAGCCTGACGAGGTGGCGGCGATGATGCGGCTGCACGGTCTTGGCTGGGGAGCCAAGCGGCTTGCGCGCGAGTTCGGCTGCGCACGCAACACGGTGCGACGATATCTTCGCCAGGGTGGTTCGGTGCCGTTTCGACAGCCGGCGCGGCGCTCGGCGCTGGACGGGCTCGATGGCTGGCTGCGCGAGCGGTTCTTCCGGCACGGCGGCAACGCCGACGTCATCCGCCAGGAACTGGCGGCCGAACATGGGGTGGTGCTCAGCCTTCGCCATGTCGAGCGCCGGGTCGCGGGCTGGCGGCGTGAACTGAAGGCGCAGGCCCGCGCGACGGTGCGGTTCGAGACGCCGCCGGGAAAGCAACTGCAGATCGACTTCGGCGAGGCGCGGGTGTGGATCGGCGACGAGAAGCTGCGCGTGCATCTGTTCGTCGCCACGCTTGGCTTCTCGCGTCGGATGCACGTGCGGGCCTCGCTGCGGGAACGGCAG
>JAGXQZ010000086.1 GCA_018336015.1 Algoriphagus sp.
TGGCCAGAAAATATGCTTGCGCTGGATTCAGGCTGGATCTTTATGGGGAAAGACTCCCTTCCCGGGATCGAGCGGGTACTTCCTGAGTTTGGCAAAGGTGAAAAACTGGATCTTCCTCATCGAATTTCTTTTCCCAACCATTCCCTTTGGTACCAAAAGGAAGTGAATCTGGAAAAGGGTATCCTATTTATTGAAGGAGATGACGGTGTACAGCTTTGGGCAAATGAGGTTCGGATTCCCCGGGCCAAGGATGGGGAATTTTTTCCAATTGCTTCCGAAGGAGAATTCCGGCTGACCATCCGGGTGGTCAATAATGCCATGGCAGGAGGATTGAGAAAAGTCCGCTGGATTTCGGAGGAAAGTTTTGCAGACTGGCAAAACCAAAAAAAGTACGCTCGGGATTCGATCTTGGCTGTCCGCAAAGTCCAGCTACTCAATGATTCTGTACAAAAGTCAAACTTAGAGAGACTGACTTGGGTGGAAAAGAAACAAGAATTGGAGAATTTTCCGGTCTTGATGACAGATCCTGTATTGATGCTGGGTACGGATCAGACTTGGTTTGTCCGATGGGTAAGTGAAAAAGGCGGCGAGGCAACGATTCGGATTTCAGATGGCGAAAAACTTGAATTGAAATCAATAGATGGCATTTTCACTTTTCCTTTACTTGAAGATTCGATCCGTTTTGAGCTTATTCAAGACAAGGCATTTCAGGGAAGTTTTGAGTTTTACAGACCGGAGTTTGGGGATCAAGTGAAGCTTGCCCTGTGGGGAGATGCTCAGGGAGGCTGGGCCACTTTTCATCAGATCGCCCAATTGATCAGGGAGGAGCAGGTCGACCTCAGCATTGGTGCCGGTGACTTGGTCAATAACGGATCAGAGGAATATGCCTATCCCCGCTTTCTTCAAAAGCTCAGCCTGATGCAGACCACCCAACTGCCTGTGCCGGGCAATCACGATTACGATGGATTCTACGAAGATCTTGATCCAGTTTTGCTTCGATCCTATGTATTCAGAGCCAAAGAACCGCGCTTTGGATTTCAGCAAGTGGGTCCCGTGGGGATCTTGACGCTTGACCCCAATGAGAATTTCCCGGTCAGTATTCCTGAAAATTCTGCTCAGAGAAAAATGCTGGAACAAGTCCTGAATTCAGATTTCTGGAATCAATCTCTCTGGAAAATAATCGCGCTTCATCAGCCTCCTTATTCGCAGGGTTGGCCTGGCTATCATGGGGAAAAGAGCATTCGAGACCTACTGGAGCCCTATTTTCACCAAGGCAAAATCGACTTGGTCGTGGCAGGACACACCCATGATTACGAACGGTTGACTAAGGAATTTTCAGGGAATAGCGTCCACTTTTTGATCGTTGGCGGTGCTGGTGGCGGATTGGAGCCGGAGGGACAGGATTCGGATTTTCCAAAAATGGATCGGATCATCAAGAAAAATCACGTAGCGATTGCAGAAGTGGACAGGAAGGAATTCAAACTTCAGGTTTTCGGGATTTCCGGAGAGATTTTGGATGAAGTCACTTTCCGAAAAAAGCCATGATTGGGAATCAGACCTGACAGGTTTTGAAAACCTGTCAGGCCTTACCTTAATTTTAAAGCAGTTTAAAAGCCATTTCCCGATACTTTTTCAAATCCGGAACAGGCACAAATTCCTCTTTCGCTTCCTCATCCCAAGTACGCATTTTCAGCGACGCTTCAAACAAAGGGTCTGACTCAAACAGCCTAGCTTCTTCTTCATTCATCGGTCCGCCTTGGTAGATCAGTGTTTGGCGGCTGGCTTCGGAGAGCTTTTCGAAATACTCTGCAAAGCGGTAAGTCAAGTAGCGTTTGGCTTGTACATGGTTTTCTACCAAGCGGGCGATTTTTTCAGAAAACCCCAGCTGCCTGAGGTAGTCAGCGCCGATTTGCTCGTGTCGTTTCACCCCAAATCCACCCATAGATTCTGAGGGAGCCAAGTGAGCAAACAAGTGTCCGATGTCATGAAAAAAGGCTGCCAAGATCACTTCTTCGTCATAGCCTTGAGCCTCGGCCAACTGGGCAGATTGACACATGTGTTCGATCTGGGAGACAGGCTCTCCGATGTAATCTTCCTGTCCGTGTTTTTCATAAAGTCCAAAGATCAAGTCTAATTTTTCTTCTTTGGTAAGTAGTTGGAAATCCATGTGGAGGCTGTTTAAGAATACTAAATTTCAGGAAGTAAAAAAGAATAAACAATCCTCCAGAGTTAAGTATTTGTGAATTCCTATGTTGAGTTTGGAAACGATAAAAGCCACTTTTATCAGTCAAATATTATCTCAAAATCAATCTAAAACCTAATTTTATAACGAAAGGATAACCTGGCTTTCCTAAGTGATTTTTTATCAGTGTTTAGATTTGCTAAACATTAAATAAGTTGGTTTTGCACGATCAAGGGGGAGCATGCCTTGCGTGTCTTTCCCTTTTGCACACTTCTTTATTTACTCCAATGCCTCAGATTCAATTGGCTGTTTTCGACATGGCCGGCACCACGATCCACGATGAAAACAGCGTAGCCAAAGCTTTTCAACGGGCCCTCAATCTTCACGGCTATCCCAAAGTGACCCTTCAGGAAGCCAATGAAAAAATGGGCTATTCCAAACCCCAAGCGATCCGGGACTTACTGCTTATTCACGAGCCGGATTCGGACAAAATCACTGATTCTTTGATTGAGGAAATTCATTCGGCCTTTGTGCAGAGCATGCTTGATTTTTATGCAAATGATCCCTCGATCCGTGCGGTAGCCGATGCAGAAGAAGTCTTTGAAGCCCTACAAAACATGGGAATCAAAGTGGCTTTGGATACCGGCTTTAGCCGAGACATCACCGATATCATTCTCAAGCGTGTGGGTTGGGCAGACGGAAGATTGGTCAATGCCTCGGCAGCAAGCAATGAGGTGCCGATGGGGCGACCTTTTCCCCACATGATCAAAAAAATCATGGCAGAGCTTGGCGTAACTGATTCCAAGTCGGTCATAAAAATCGGAGATACGGAAGTCGATGTCAACGAGGGACACAATGCAGGCTGCCTGATGAGCATCGGGATTACTTCGGGAGTTTTTTCTGAGGAAGAGTTGATTCCACACCGTCCCACTCACCTCGCCAAAAACCTCAAGGAAGTCCTACAGATCGTGGAAGCCTACGAACTCCAATCTAAGGGTTGATATGCAGCGCAATTCGGATTTGGTGATCCGCCTGCAGCGTGCCGGATCTTTTCAGATGAGTGTCTTTGCGGCGGTGATGGGCTTTTTGGTGTATAGCAGCATGTATGCTTTTCGCAAACCTTTCGCTGTTGGAACCTTTGAAGGAGAGACTTTTTTGGGCTTGGATCTGAAAGTATGGCTGATCCTGGCACAGACCCTGGGCTACATGGCCAGCAAGTTTTACGGGATCAAGATGATCTCCGAACTCAAAGAAAAGGGTCGCGCTTGGTTGATTGTGGGTTTGATCGGAGTTTCCTGGTTCGGTTTGTTGGGCTTTGCGATCCTACCTGCACCAATCAATATTCTGTGCTTTTTGGTCAATGGCTTCCCATTGGGATTGATTTGGGGGATAGTTTTTCACTACATGGAGGGGCGTCGATTTACCGAGATGATGGGAAGCATGCTGGCGGCGAGTTTTATTTTCTCTTCAGGAATGGTCAAGTCAGTGGGCTCTTTTCTGATCCAAAACCTTGGCGTATCCGAATATTGGATGCCTTTCTGGACCGGGGCAATCTTCTTCCCTTTGCTTTTCGGAGGAGTTTACTTACTCAATCATATCCCCGAACCCAACGAAGAAGACAAGCAGCTTCGTAGTCCTCGACCCGCCATGGATGTGATCGAGCGAAGGAAGTTTTTTCGTGAGTTTTGGCCGGGAATTGTCCTGTTGATTTTGGTTTACATGATGCTCACCGGACTTCGCGACCTGAGGGACAATTTCGTGGTAGAAATCTGGGCCGGACTGGATATGAAAGTGGCGCCCGAGCTCCTCACCCAAACTGAAATCCCGATTACAATCGCACTGTTGGTTTTGATGAGTTCACTGGTGCTGGTCAAAAACAACAGACAGGCATTTTTCCTCAACCACTGGATCATTTTCTCTGGATTCGCTTTGTCAATCCTATGCACACTCGGCCTGAATGCAGGCTGGATTTCTCCATTCCACTGGATGGTCGGTGTTGGTACGGGCGTATACATGGCCTATATTCCCTTCAACAGTCTCCTTTTTGATCGACTCATCGCCACCCTTCAGTCGGGCGGTAATGTGGGATTTCTGATGTACCTGGTCGACAGCTTCGGCTACTTGGGATCAAGTCTGATTTTAGTAGCCAGTCAGCTTGGAGGCTTTGGAGACATTTCCTGGCTACACTTTTACTCTCAGGCAGTGATCCTTTTCCTGAGCGTTTCCATGGTCCTGATCGCGGGCTCTTTTTTCTACTTCCAAACCAAGATCAAACGAAAAACCAAGCCTCATTCTCCCTCTTTAACCCTTCTTAATTCGCTATGAACCAAAAATCTGCCATCGTCATAGGTACCGGGATTGTCGGCATGTCTATGACCCGAGCCCTCCACGCCAAAGGCTGGAAAGTAACTGTGATCGAGCGCCATCCCAAAGCTCAAGGTGCTTCCGTCCGCAATTTTGGAATGGTGTGGCCAGTGGGTCAGCCTCAGGGACCGGCTTTTGATCGGGCCATACGATCTCGGGAGATTTGGCTGGAGATGAGCGAGAAAGCGGGATTTTTCGCAGAAAAGACCGGTTCCTTGCATTTAGCCTACACAGATCTGGAACTACAAGTAGTAGAAGAATATGTCGCTGCTATGAGCGGGATCAAATCAGCCGAACTTCTGAATCCAGAACAAACCGTGAGGAAAAGTCCTGCCGCTAATCCCAAGGGATTGAAAGGTGCACTTTGGACGGAGGAAGAAGTAATCGTGGATCCACGTGAAGCAATTTTCAAAACAGCCAAGTATCTGGAAAGCCTTCCGAATGTGGAATTTATATGGAACCGGACTGTGAGCCGAATCGAGGGAAGTACGGTCTATTCAGGTCAAAAAAGCTGGTCAGCTGATCGGATTTTTGTGTGCAGCGGGGCAGATTTTGAGACGCTTTATCCGGAGATTTTTGAGGCTACTCCGATCACCAAGTGTAAACTTCAAATGATGCGATTGGTGAAGCAACCTGACAATTGGAGAATCGGACCGCCGCTATGTGCAGGATTGAGCTTTATCCACTACAAAGGATTTCAGGTGGCGCCTTCTCTGGAAAAACTTAAGGAAGTCTATCACCATCAATACCCTGATCTGATTTCTTGGGGCATTCACGTGATGGTATCCCAGAACGGCCTCGGAGAACTCACCATTGGTGACAGTCATGAATACGGGCTGGACCTCTCCCCTTTTGATCGGGAGGATGTAAACCGAATGATCTTGGATTTTCTGAAAGGCTTTGCGCAGTTTAAGGATTGGAACATCGACTCGGCATGGCATGGCATTTACCCCAAAATGACCAATGGGGCTACCGAATGGATTCAGCAAATTGACGAGGTCGTCACCATAGTCAATGGCATGGGGGGAAATGGGATGACGCTTTCCTTTGGATTGGGCGAGGAAGTGGTGGCTGGAATGGGGGAATGAGGATGGAAAAGATGGAAGATACCGTTGGAATACAGTGGAAATAAGCTGAAATTACTTTAGAACAACAATTGAAATACAGTAGAAATAGAATGGAAATACGGTTGAAATAATCTAATTGATCGTGCGATGTAGGGGTCTGATTAGATCAGTTATTTTAAAAATTGTTCACAGAATGCTTTTCAAGCTATTTCACGGGTAATCTCGATTATCTATTTCACCGACTGCAGGGAGGTTTATTTCGCGAAGCGTATTTCGCAAGGCCTTTTTCTGGAAGAATCTTTTAGAAATTCAATTCACCAATTTTTCATTAGTTTACTTTTCCAAACACCCATTCATTATTTCATGGAACAGGAAGTAATCGTTCAGATCAGCAACAAACTCAAAAGTATCCGAAAGGACCGAAATCTTACGCTACAGGAAGTAGCAGATCGGGCAGGCGTAACTAAGGGGCTGATTTCGCAGATTGAAAATAGCCGAACCATCCCTTCCCTGTTGGTCTTAATTCAGATTGTAAAAGCTTTGAATGTGGGCTTGGATGAGTTTTTTAATGACCTGAATTTCTATGGAAAAGAGGGGAAAATCCTTATTCAGCGAAAAGAACATTACCAGCGATTTGAAAAAGAACCCGCTTCAGGCTATGAGTATTTTCGGATTTTTACCAAAAAAGTGAATGCCTGCACCATCGACATTGTCTTGTTGGAGATTCAGCCCGGTGCGCAACGGGATTTTGTAAAGACGGAAGCATTCGAGTACAAATACATAATTTCCGGTTCAGTAAGGTATGTTTTTCGGGATCAGGAGATCGTATTAAACGAGGGTGACTCCATGCTGTTTGATGGGAGAATGGAGCATAATCCAGTGAATTTAGGCGAATCTACAGCCAGAATGTTAGTGGTGTATTTTTTTGAAGTCGGGTAAAATCGATTAATTACAGACACTTTTAGCACTTTTTTTAAGGACTTTGGCTTGTTTTCTTTACCAATTTGATGGGATGCATTACATTGGAAGGCTATCAAGTTTTGATGCTTACCTAGCTTTAAAATTCAGCGACTAACAACACCAATTAAATTTGCAATCCCCATGTCTCTTCCCAAAATCACCGTCCAAGCCCTTGTTTCCGCGCCTTTAGCCACCGTATGGGAGCGATATACCAAACCCGAGCACATCACCCAATGGAATTTTGCACATGAGAGTTGGCACTGTCCTGCCGCATCCAATGACATGCAGGTGGGTGGAAAATACTTTGCGAGAATGGAAGCACGGGACGGTAGCTTTGGGTTTGACTTTGAGGCAATTTACTTGGATGTAAAGCCCTTGGAATCTTACAGCTACGAGTTTGGTGGCAGAGTATGTCAGGTGGAATTTCAAGAAATCGACGGAAAGACAGAAGTAAAGGTGAGCTTTGACCCCGAAACTGAAAACTCTTTAGAGCTTCAACAAAACGGTTGGCAGTCGATTTTGGATAATTTCAAAAATTACGCTGAGCGGGGCTGAGAAATAGTTTTGAACTCTGTCAAACAGGAGTTTAGGAAATATTTGAAGAATATTTGGCTTCCATCATCCTGCATTAACTCATGGAAAATCATAAAATCTTTAAAATGGCTTTTGCCAGCGTGTATCCACACTATGTGGCCAAAGCTGAGCGAAAAGGAAGAACCAAAGACGAAGTGGATGAGATCATTTGTTGGCTGACTGGCTATGATTTGACCGGTCTCCGAAATCAAATCGATCTGAAAAAGGATTTTGAATCCTTCTTTGCAGAGTCACCTTCCTATCATCCCAATGCTTCTCAGATTACTGGAGTGATTTGCGGATACCGAGTAGAGGAGATTGCTGACCCGCTTATGCAGAAAATCCGACAGTTGGATAAGTTGATCGATGAGCTGGCCAAAGGGAAAAAGATGGAAAAGATTCTAAGAACCTGAAATCTATTCGGATTCCTTTCACTATCCTTTGAACTCTAATTGCTCCAGAAGATCATTCCTTTATCAAGCATTTCCAAGATTTGCCGAACCATGTTTTTCCAAATTTGTTACGTTGGAGTAATTAGCTAACCCACATGGATTTCAATCTCGACTGGCTTCTTTCCACTGATTATACCCAACCCAAAAATTTTATTGTCATTTCCAGTATCCTGCTTGCCGGGATTTTCTTAAGGTATTTGGCCCTTGCATGGATCTACCATGAGGCGGTGTACAAACGGCTTGGAGACAAGATGCCCTTCCGAAGACTTCATGAGCAAATCCGGTTACCACAAGTGAAGACCGAAATCTGGTACTCATTTTTAGGTGCGATCATCTTTGCCGTGGCAGGTGCGCTCATGTTGATTTTCTGGCAAAAAGGCTATTCACAGCTATATTCTACACTTACATGGTGGGATATCCTTTGGATTCCGTTCAGCTATTTCGCAGCACTCTTTATCCATGAGACCTATTACTACTGGCTGCATCGCTGGATGCATCAACCCAAAGTGATCCGACATTTTCACCACATCCACCACAATAGTCTGTACACAAGCTCCTTCACTTCATTTTCCTTTCATCCCATTGAAGCTGGATTACAAGCCATCTTCTTGCCTGTATTGGTCCTTTTTCTACCCATGCACTTCCTTGTACTTATTGCACTTTTGATCACCATGTCCATTACAGCGGTAATCAACCACGCTGGAGTAGAGGTATATCCAAATCAAGCGCTCAATTCAAAGTTTTTTCGATGGATGGTAGGTGCGACTCATCACGACATGCATCATCTGAAATATCGCTGCAACTTTGGCCTTTATTTCACCTTTTGGGATGTGTGGATGAAGACCGAGGACTCGGGTTTTGAAAAAAGATTTGAGGCCCATACTCAAAGAAGAAATTAATTTTGAGCGGTATGAATTTGGGCTTTGAAGGTTGTACTAAAGGTTAAATATTTGAAAAGAAAAGAGAGAATGCTAAGGTTCTCTAACAGCTTATTTTGAAAGATCTGGCCAGAACGCTTGAATTCAGTTTTCAATTCACCTCAAATCGGAATTATATTTTTTTATGATATGAATGCTGATTAGTTATTTAAACACTCCTTTCAGGTGCCATTCATCAAGAAAACTCCTGATTTTCTAAAAAAATCATAATTATCAGCTTGAAACTATTTTACTTTGTAACCAGTTAATGGACTGATTCAAAGAATCCATGTCCGACACTAAACCCAACAACCGAATAAACTTCTTTCTGACGATTCAAACCATGAGATGGATCTTAGTGATTACTCTCTTCTTTGTAGGTCTTGGAACTTTTCCTGTTGGGCAAGATCTACCTCCATCTACGGCTAGCATTTCGGAAACTCCGGATCTGCAAACGCAATACCTCGATGTATTTCAGTTTGACTTTTCAGATCTGATTCCAGCAGAGGCTAGAGTCAGAACCTCCTCTTCCTCTTCTCAACGGCTAAAAAACGAACGTAGCTCCTACGTTTTTGAGCTTCAAGGATTAGTCTTTCTGCACTGCAAAGTGGAGAAATCCTATTCAGAAATTCATGTTGACAAATACCTTAAGCAATTAATTCAGTACACCATACAGGTTAACGCTCCTTGACCTGATTTTTTCAATTCGCTTTTAGTACCCTCAGACAATAGCCCTGTTGTCGTTCTACCTCATTTATTTCTATTCTTATGAAAACTGAAAAACTCAACTTGTTTTCCGGAGTGAAGACATTTGTATCTACCGCTTTGACTTTGGTGATGATGTCAGGTATCCTCGCGTCCTGCACCGAAGGAAATTCAAAAAACAACAAAGAAAATGAAGCGCTAAGCGTGCCTGTTTTGGAGCTTCAGCCTCAGTCTGTGGAAGTACCTCAGACCTATATCGCCGACATCCAAGCGGTACAATTTGTGGAAGTCCGTTCCAAAGTGGAAGGTTTTGTGGACCGTATTTTCGTGGACGAAGGCCAGTACGTGAAAAAGGGCCAAACCCTATTCCAGCTTTCATCGGCCGAGTACAACGAGATGGTCAACTCAGCACGTGCAAATCTTGCCAAAGCAAAAGCTGAGCAAACTGCCGCTAAAGTCGAAATGGAACGCCTTCAGATTTTGGTAAACAAAAAGATCATCTCCAACTCTGAATTGGAATTGGCTAAATCCAAAAAAGCAGTAGCTGATTCTCACATTGCAGAAGCTGAGTCTTTGCTAAAATCAGCACAAACAGGCCTTTCTTACACCACGGTAAGGGCACCATTCGACGGCTTGGTGGATAGAATCCCCCACAAGATTGGCAGTCTAGTAACTGAAAACGATTTGCTGACTTCCATCACTGACATATCTTCCATTTTCGCCTATTACAAAGTCAATGAAAATGAATACCTGAACTTCATGAGAGACAAAATCGAAAGCGGTGCAGATACATTTTCCGAACAACTGACCCTGATTCTATCAGATGGAGAAAAGTATGGCCAAAAAGGCAAACTGGAAACGACCGAAGGCGATATCGAGTCAGGCACGGGTTCTATCGGATTCCGTGTGCGTTTTCCAAATCCTGACAACTTGATCAAACACGGTGCTTCTGGCAAAATCGAAATGATGTCCAAGTTGGATGAGGTCTATTTGATTCCTCAGAAATCTACTTTTGAGATTCAGGACTTCACCTATGTATATGTCGTGGACAAAGACAATACGGTAAAAGTGAGAAGCTTCAAGCCCCTTCAGCGATACGATATCTACTACATCGCAGACGGTTTCCAGCCAGGTGATAAGATTGTATTTGAAGGAATTCAGCAAGTAAAAGATGGGTCTAAAGTAGTACCTCAGGCAGTAGCTGCAGCCGATGTCTACCATGATCTGATCAGTTCCCGTTAATCCAAACGCTAACTCACCCCTTACATGCTGGAATTATTTATCAGGAGACCGATTCTCTCGACGGTCATTTCTGTGTTCATTACGTTGCTGGGTATCTTGGCGCTGACCTCGCTGCCGATCACCCAGTTTCCCGATATCGTACCTCCTGCCGTGACGGTAACCGCCCGATATACCGGTGCCAATGCCGAAGTATTAGCCAAAGCCGTAGCGACTCCACTTGAACGCGCCATCAATGGTGTACCGGGAATGGAGTACATGACTTCTGTAAATACCAATGACGGTATTTCCCTGATCAACATTGTCTTCAAGGTAGGAACTGACCCTGACCAGGCTGCAGTAAACGTGCAGAACCGGGTGGCGACTGTACTGGATGAACTTCCCGAGGAGGTAATCCGGGCGGGTGTACAGACAGAAAAGGAAGTAAACTCCATGCTTCTTTACCTAAACCTCACCACTTCGGATACCACTCAGGATGAAAAGTTTGTGTACAATTTTGCCGATATCAATATCCTTCCTGAATTGAAGCGTATTGATGGAGTAGGTCGTGCAGAAATTATGGGGATGAAAGACTACGCGATGCGGGTGTGGCTGAAGCCGGACCGTCTTGCCGCCTACGACCTTTCGCCCCAAGACGTCACGGAAGCCATCCGTGCCCAAAACGTCGAAGCAGCACCAGGTAAATCCGGTATTTCCTCAGACCGCGATCCACAGGCATTACAGTATGTATTGAAATACACAGGGAAGTTTAATCAGGAGGAAAACTATGAAAACATCACATTAAAGGCGCTTCCTGACGGTTCGTTGCTAAAACTGAAAGACGTGGCAGACATCCAGTTTGACGCCTTGGAATACTCGATGGTATCCATGACAGATGGCAAGCCCTCAGCTTCCATCATGATTAAGCAGCGTCCTGGTTCGAATGCACGGGAAGTAATCTCCAACATCAAAGCCAAAATGGAGGAAATCCAAGGCTCTTCCTTCCCTCCAGGCATGACTTTCAACGTGTCTTATGACGTCAGCAGATTCTTGGATGCGTCAATCTATGAAGTAGTAAAGACCTTGATAGAAGCCTTCTTACTGGTATTCATCGTAGTGTTTTTGTTCCTTCAGGATTTCAGATCCACCTTGATTCCGGCGATTGCTGTTCCTGTTTCGCTGGTGGGAACGCTCTTCTTCATGCAGCTTTTTGGCTTTTCGATCAACCTACTTACCCTTTTCGCACTCGTACTTGCGATCGGCATTGTGGTGGATAATGCCATCGTAGTCGTAGAAGCTGTGCACGTGAAGATGCATGAGCTCAAAATGAATGCCCTTGATGCTACCATAGCTGCGATGAAAGAAATCGGCGGTGCGATCGTGGCAATTACTTTGGTGATGTCGGCGGTGTTTATTCCGGTGAGTTTCCTTTCCGGACCGGTGGGGATTTTCTACCGACAATTTTCACTGACCTTGGCGATTGCGATTGTGATCTCAGGGATCAATGCCTTGACACTTTCCCCTGCCCTTTGCGCGATGATGCTCAAGCCGATGCACCATGCCGGGAAAGGAAAAGAAAATGCGTTACAGAAGTTTTTCAATGGCTTTAACGCCAAATACGATGCCCTGGCAGGTAAATACCTGACTGTATTGAAAAGTATCGCCAACCGAAAAACCATCACCTATGGAGGTCTTGTATTGTTTTTTGTGTTGACTTATGGGATGATTTCATTTATTCCAACAGGCTTTATCCCGAATGAAGACCAAGGGATGATTTATGTCAACGTGACCACACCTCCGGGAGCAACGGTGGACCGAACTTCCGAAATCATGGACGAAGTGCAAGCCGCGCTTTTGCCTTTGGAGGAAGTCGAGACCGTATCCACCCTTGCAGGATATTCCCTTTTGACTGAAACAGCCGGTGCTTCTTTTGGCATGGGAATGATCAACTTAGCCCCTTGGGATGCCCGCGAAAAAGATGTCAATGAGCTAATCGCTGATTACACTGAGCGCACTTCTCATATCAAAGGTGCGGATATCCAGTTTTTGGCACCTCCACCGGTACCTGGATTTGGAAATGCTTCTGGGTTTGAGCTTCGATTGCAAGATCGTTCAGGAGGAAATCTGGATAATATGGCACGGGTGAATGAAGAGTTTATCAAGGCTCTAAACGACCGCCCTGAAATCGAAGGTGCATTTACCAACTTTGACCCGAGCTTTCCTCAGTTCCTTCTCAGTGTGGATCATGACAAAGCTGCAAAGCTCGGTGTATCTGTGAGTGAATCGATGGAAACCTTGCAGAGTTACATCGGATCTTATTATGCTTCCAACTTTATCCGATACGGAATGATGTACAAGGTGATGATTCAGGCTTCACCTGAGTACAGAACTTCGCCTGAATCACTCTTGGAAATGTATGCCAAAAACAAGGATGGGGAAATGGTACCTTACTCCAACTTTGTGAGCCTCGAGCGAGTCTACGGTCCGGAGCAGCTGACGCGATACAACATGTTTACTTCAGCATTGATCTCAGGAGATGCGGCTCCGGGATATTCTTCGGGTGACGCGATTAAAGCAGTAGAAGAAGTAGCATCGGCTACCCTTCCTCGGGGATATGACATCGACTGGTCAGGTATTACCCGAGAGCAAATCGCCTCCGGTAATCAGGCGGTTTACATCTTCTTGATCTGTCTGGTCTTTGTGTACCTACTTTTGGCTGCCCAGTACGAAAGCTACATGCTTCCACTTCCGGTGATTCTTTCACTGCCTGCGGGGATCTTTGGTTCGTATTTCTTCCTTCAATTGGTCGGCTTACAAAACGACATTTATGCCCAAGTTTCCTTGGTCATGCTGATCGGTTTGCTAGGTAAAAACGCCATTTTGATCATCGAGATCGCGATTCAAAACCGTGCTAAAGGCATCTCAATTCTACAGAGTGCCATCAATGGTGGGGTGGAGCGTCTCCGACCGATTTTGATGACCTCATTTGCCTTCATCTGTGGTTTGATTCCTCTGACCATTGCTTCCGGTGCAGGCGCTATCGGTAACCGAACCATCGGAACTGCCGCTGCGGGAGGAATGCTCATCGGCACCGTGATCGGTGTGTTTTTGATCCCTGGCTTGTATGTGGTTTTTGAAACCATCGACACCAAAATGAAAGAAAAGAAAGCCAAACGACTCCAAGTCTCTACACAAATCCAGGAAGCTCACGTATGAAAAAAATAGCAATTGCATGCGTACTGGGGCTGGTATTGGCTTCAGGATGCAAAGTGGGTGAGGTCACAAAACCTCAATCCAGAATAAACTTACCGGGTGAATTTGCGACAGTGGAAGCTCCGGTAGCTGATTCCGTAGCGCAGGTTTCCTGGGAGAGTTTTTTCAAAGATGAAAATCTCAAAACCCTGATTTCTTCTGCTTTGAGCAACAATCAGGACAATCTCATGACCCTCGAGCGAATCAAAGCCGCGAGGGCCTCCATGATGGCTGCCAAATCGGGTCTTTTCCCAGCAGTATCCGGAATGGCGGGTGCAAGCCGTCGGAAGTTTGGAGAATATACCATGGATGGGGTGGGAAATTTTGACACCAACCTATCTGATAATATCACTGAGGACAAAAGGATACCGGATCCTTACCGTGATTTTATCATCGGAGCAAATTTCAACTGGGAAGTGGATGTCTGGGGAAAACTCAGAAATCAAAAACGCGCTGCGGCTTCGAGGTATTTAGCCTCAGAGGAGTTTGCCAAAAGTGTGCGCACTTGGTTGGTTTCGGATGTGGCTACTACCTACTATGAACTCTTGGCCATCGATGCAGAGATTCAAGTGTTGAATGAAAACATTCGACTTCAGGATCTAGCGCTTCAGCTCATCATCGAACTGAAAGAAGGCGGAAGAGCCAATCAATTGGCCATCGATCAATTTGAAGCCTTGGTACTCAACTCCAAGTCTCAATTGGAGGCAAAGCTGAGAGAGCAGAAAACCCTGGAATATGCGCTTACCCGATTGGTAGGCCGAGTGGAAGTGGACATGAGCCGCACCAATTTGGATGAAGCCGTGGATACCCCAAAAGTGATGGAAATCGGGATTCCTGCCCAGCTGATCCAGTCAAGACCTGATGTCCGCGAAGCTGAATTAAATCTGCAGGCGACCAATTTCAACGTCTCCGCAGCCAAAGCAGCTTTCTACCCTTCCATCAACCTCTTTGGTATGGCAGGATTCAATGCCTTTGAATTTTCCAAGCTCTTCTTCAATCCTGCCTCCACCATGTATCAACTTGGAGCTGGATTAACAGCTCCGATTTTCAATAGAAGGCAGGTACAAACTGAGTTTGAACTGGCAAGAGCAGACCAGCAGGTAGCTTTGTTGGATTATGAAAAACGAACGTTAAATGCCTACCTCGAAGTACTTGATCTGGTCAACCAAATCAGTACGCTTGACAATCAATTGAAGCTTAAGGAAAATGAAGTAAACGTACTTCAGCGCTCTATCGAAAATTCCAACACGCTTTTCTCGGTAGGTTATGCCAATTACTTGGAAGTCATCACCGCACAGACACGAGCTTTGGAATCTGCGATCGAACTGGCAGATCTGAAAGCTTCCCGTCTTCAATCTCATGTGCAGCTTTATCGAGCACTGGGGGGAGGATGGAATTGATACCAACAAAAAAGACCGAATCACTTCGGTCTTTTTTGCTTTATGCAGGTTGAGGGAGCCGGAAAGCCTGTCTGGCTAGGAGCTTCCACATTCCCTTTTCCCGTGTCCAAATCATCATTAGCCCGATATTTAGCGTATTCGTATTTCCGTTGGAAACTATACTTGCTTTGACATGGTGCCGCACGATGGCGAGATCTTTTTGAGGCATACTGATTTCCAAATCCGAAATGTCCCAAGATTGGTAATCTGTTTTTTTGGAAGCAAAAACTGCTAAAAATTCCTCCTGATTCTCGATTACCCCACTGGAGTGTCCGTAGTCCAAATTTACCGAGGTGAGTTGACGGAGCGCTTCCACATTTTCGTCGAGCATGGCTAATCTGAGCTGAAAAACAGCCTCTTTGATCTCGGTGTCACTTTGGGAAAACGCCGGAATGCTGAGCAGCAAAAGGAAATAAATCAGAATTGCTTTCATGGATTTTTGGGTTGATTTTGTTCAATTTAAGGAAATTTCGATTTCAAATTCTGCCAATTACTTTTTCTATGAACAGAAAGCCTTTTTCATTCCAAATCACCCAATTGGATCCGGCTAAGGATCACGAGCAGATTTCCTTCTTGCTTTCTTGCCATGTTTTTCCTTGGGATTTGGAGCGAGCCTTAGAGTTTGCCTTGTTTCGTACCTTCGCGATCCCCTCTATTTCAGGACTTTTGGCTCAAACGGGGGAATTTCAGCATCGCCCCCGCAAGCGATACGATGACACAGAATTAATCCTTTTTGAGATTTTGGAACATGGCATGAACAGCCTCCGAGGAAAGCGTGCTATACGCCGGATGAACTCCATGCATGGGCGTTTTGAGATCTCCAATGATGATTTTCTCTACGTGTTGTCCACTTTTATTTTCGAACCGATTCGTTGGCTGGAAAAATACGCCTACCGACCGATGACCGAACTGGAAAAGCAAGGGGTTTTCAAAAACTACCTCGAGCTCGGCCGCCGGATGAACTTAAAAGACGTCCCTCAGACTTTGGAGGAATTTGAGCGATTCAATCTGGACTATGAAGCCAAACACTTTCAATATGCAGCCTCCAATCGCCTGATTGCCGACAAAACCATCGACTTGCTCTTGGGGTTTTACCTGCCCAAATGGCTTTTTGGAGTAGGACGACCCTTTGTTTTTGCGCTGCTGGACGAGCCCTTGAGAGTGGCTTTGGGGATTAGAAAAGTGGCCTCTTGGAGAAAGGTTCTGATGAAAGCAGGCCTGAGAGTCCATGCCATTTTTCACCAAATCAGCAGCGAACCAACCGAACCTGTCTTAGGTACTCGAAGGAAAAGGCCCACTTATCCCGAGGGATATCAGATTGAGGAATTGGGCACGTTTCCTTCTAAAAGCAGTCAAGACTAGCGAGATACTTTGCTGGTTTGGGAGCGTGCTCCGGCTAATTTGGCACCAAGTAAAGCCATCGGAAAATAAGCCAAGAGGAGGTCGGTGACATTAAACCAAAGGGGTGCTGGCAATGCCATCACCATAAAAGTGCCGCCTACGAAAAACAGTAACCCAATCAAAATTGCCAATTCTTTGGCAAAAGATGCTGCAATCTTGGCTGTGATAAATGCTCCTACCAAGGTCCCCAACGCATGGGCAAGAAAAGGAATCAAAAAGTGCTTAGGTTGCATGATGTCCATAGCTACTTCTAGACCTTCCATGGTGGTCAAATCAGCACCATCAGGTGGCGGGATCAGCGCCGCACTGTTCATTACAAGCAGGGAATTGACGGTGCCCCCGATAAGTACCCCCAGGATTACAGCAATCGTGTTTTTAAGAATCGGATGCATATCAGTGAGATTTAGCGTTTGAGTTTTTGATTTGTCTGAGGAGGTCTTCCATGTAGTCCACCTGCACTTCTTGGATTTCCAGCAGTTTTCTGTTTTGGTGGACGAGGAGGTGGTCTATTTTTTCGCTCAAAAGTTTGATTTCCAGCTCAGCCTTCAGGTCTATTTTGTAGTCATGCTCTGATCGGATTCGATCTTTTGCTTCTTGACGATTTTGGCTCATCATGATGATCGGAGCCTGGATGGCGGCCAGGCAGGAAAGAATAAGATTAAGCAGAATAAATGGAAATGGGTCGAAAGGCTTCGTAGCTAGGATGTAGGCATTGGTAATCATCCAGATCACCAGAAAAGTGAAAAAGAGAATGATAAAAGTCCAGCTTCCTCCAAACGTAGCGATGTGATCAGCCATCCGCTCTCCAAAAGTAAGCTCGGGATCAGTATCATCCTGAATCTTCTCGGAGAGAATGGAGTTATCCCGGATAGCTACCATTACTTGCTGATCTATTCTCGCCAACTCTCCTTTTTCTTCTTCGATCATCCGAGTGAGGTAGAGACGTCGGTAAAAGTTGAGTTCGGATAAGCTGATGTAATCTTCAGGACCAAATCCGGGATTTTCCTTACAAATCAGGTTCAAAATACCGGCCCGGATTTCCGCACCAATCATCGCTTCACCTTCAGGGATCGATTTTTGGCTGATGTAGCTTTTGATCACGGCTTCAGCTTTTTCGTTTTCCTGAGAACGTACCGCTTGCCATATCAGCAAGATTTACCTTTCCGCTGATGGAAGATTCCGTGGCAGTACCATCGTAGGTGATCCGATTTCCCTGGATGGAAAACTCCAAGTGAAGGACATTCCCTTTCAAGGTACCTGTGACTTGCGAATCACCGAGCGAACCGGAGTAGGTTCCTGTTATTTTCTCACCTTCCTGCTTGAGGACAAAAGTGGGATTTCCACTTCCCATATCCGTTTGCACATCGACTGTCCAAGTTCCGGTAAGGTCAATTTTCGTTTGTGCTTGAGCGACAAAACCAAAAGTGAAAATGAGGAGAAAGAAAAGCAACAAGGTTTTCATAGCGAGATGAAATTAGGGTTACCAAAAGTTATGATTTATTCTCCTCCAATTTGCACTTTTCAGTCTTTTTTTGGCTCGAGGACAGCCTCTACCTCCATTTCAACCAAATACTCCTCCCCGATCAGATCTGCCCGGACCATGGTATTGGCAGGCTGGATTCCTGCAAACCGCTGCCCATGAGCTCTGGAAATCGGTTCCCATTGATCCGCATTTCGGATGAAAATTCGTGTTCGGACGACATCTTCCAAGGTTCCTCCAAGGGATTGGATTGCTCCCTCGATTTTGTCCAAGATAAAATGCGCCTGAGCACCGGGGTCATTTCCTCCCATTGCTTTTGAGCCATGAGTGGCGGTCGTACCTGAAACCAAGATGCGGTTTCCTTTTTTCACCGCTCGGCTAAATCCTGCAATATCTTCCCAAATGGTGCCGCTCAAAGCTTTGATCCGTCCATCAGTGCCCTCCACTGTCGGATAGGGAGCAGGAAACGAAGCGACGTGATGGCTCAAATCTCCCGAGGCAGTCAGGAAAGGCGGTTTTCGGTATTCGTCTCCACAATCACCGGGGATTTTAGAAAGCGTGTGAAGAACCTGTCTGAGCTGGGTTTCGTCCGATTCATCCAACTGGAAGGAAAAAAGCCGTTCGTTATCAGCGATGTGTTCGCTCTTTCCCAATCGTGCTCCTATGATGACTCCAGCCACAGCCGGGCGGGTCATGATGTAGTGGCTGGCAATATTGGCAATCCCTACCTGATGCTTTTTGGCAATACGGCCAAGGGTCTGAAGTAAATCTTGAAACTGATCCCATCCCCCTGCTGCGTCGATAAATCGCTTGTATTTCATCTGTGACCAGGTCAGGGATTCATTCAGGACAGGTTCGGATTTTCCAAGCCATTTTTCGGAAAGAAATCCGCCTGCCACCGTACCAAAGGCCAGCAATTTAACACCATGTTTCAGGCATAATGCAGTCATCTCCCCTGCAGCCCGCTGATCGAGGAGCGAATAACAAACCTGATTGGAGACCACTTCTATCCCTGAGTTGACCGCAATACTGAGGTGCGCTGTATCAAAATTGGTCAATCCAAGATGCTTGATCAGGCCTTCTTCCTTGAGTTCCTGAAGCCAAAACAGGCAATCCACCCAACTCGGATGGGCATATTGCCAAGCATGAAACTGCATCAGGTCAATCCGATCGGTTTGCATGCGGGTGAGGGCAGTTTCTACGGCTTTTCTCACTTGATCTTTGGTGATGCTGTCGGGAGAAGGCACCCATTTGGTGAAAAACTGAGCCGAATCGCCTCCGTAGGTTTGCCGGAACACACCGGTGATTTCCTCTGCCGAACCGTAATGATCGGCCATGTCAAAAGTGGTAAAACCGGCATCCACGTAGGCTTTCATGGATTGGGCAGCTTCGTGCGGGTTAACCTTGTTGCCGTCTCGCTCCAGATCGGCAATTTGCCAGAGTCCAGTCAGCGCCCTGCAAATGGTCAATCCGGGGGCTAATTCAGTGTATTTGGAAAGGGTCATATCAGTCTTGTGGTAATTTCGAGAATCTGTTTTTCAGGTTAGGATCGGATTTTTGGAGTTTTTTCCAACGGAAATAGAAAAGAAGGCTAGCCAAGCCCATCACAATTAGCCACACCCAAGTGGAGTGAAAATACCAGGCTGAAACTTCAGCAGAAAGGTCTTTGCTCACGTGGATTAGTAGAAAGGCAGAAAGAAAAAGGGTACCCACCAGCGCAATTATTAGCTGACTGAAAGGGTGTTTGAAGATCTTGATTTCGCTTGCCAAAGCCGGGTTTCGCTTAGGCAGTAAAGCGACTGAGAGACACATGAGCAGGAAATTGACCAACATGGAAGTGACCATGATGTCGATTCCCAGAAAGAAATCACCAGCGAAATGGCTTCCCAAAATCCCGACTGTCGAAACCGAAGCACTCAGCAAAATCGCCAAGTAGGGAGAATGATGCTTGGGGTGGATTGTAGCTAATGCTTTTGGAAAAATCCCATCTTCAGCCCAGGAAAAAACCAATCGGGACACCGAAAGAATCATCGCTGGAAGGTCATTGAGCAAGGCAATTGCTGCTCCCAGCAAAATCACCACCCCAAGACCAGTAGGCAGTAAATAGGAAAGAAGTCCTGCGGCGGTGATGTCTTTGATCTGAGACTCAAGAGCCACAAACTGCCAAGGTACCGCATGGTAAACGGCAAATGTGAACGTGAAATAAAACAAGCCCACCGTCAAAATCGCCAAGCCGATCGCTTTGGGAAGGTTTTTAGTAGGATTTTTGGCTTCTCCTCCCGCCTGTGCGATCGAGTCAAATCCTATGAAGCTTGAAAACAGAATTGCTGTGGCAGAGAGAAAAGTCGTCCAGTTAAATTCTGCTGAGAACAACTCAAGTTGCCGGCCTTCTTTTTCCATCAAGGCATTCGAAAAGTCCTCAGTTGTAAAGCTCAGTCCTGCGAAAATCACCACCGCCCCAAGGGCAAACATCAAGACCATCAGCGGAATCAAGGTGCGCTCGTAGGATTTCACCCCAAGCATATTGATCCCTGCAAAGAGCCAAAGGAGACCAACAGACAAGACCACTCGCACCAAAGAATGGCTTAACCAATCCGCCAAAGCAGTCCATTCCAAAGCAACAGCTACATCCCGAAAGAAGGGAACCACCACGTAGGAAATCACTCCTATCACAATAGATAGCCCAAACCATTGCGAAAAACTGGCCACAAAACCCCAATAGGGATGAATTGCCCTACTGGCATACAGGTAGGATCCTCCTGCTCTCGGCATGGCAGAAGCTAAAATCGAGTAGGCTAAAGCGGCAAAAATCGCCGGAATGGCTGCAAATAGGAAAGCCGGAAGGACATAGGGACCGATACCGGGCACATTGCGCTGGATCATAAAGGGCACCACATAGATCGATGCACCGATCATCGAGCAAATCCCGGTGGCGGCAAGTCCTAAAAGACCGAGTTGACGATTGAGATGAGAGGGTTGTTGGGTCATAGAAGGCTAAAAATAGAGAAAAGCCTCCGACTCAACCAATGCCTTCCAAGTAATCCTGATTTACTTTTTGATTCCGTGAATCACGATTCAATGGTTGGAAAAATTCATTAGAGAATCAGAAAATCACTAGCTCATCAGGACCAAACTCTTTATCGATTCAATTAGCTTTTCTAACCACAATAGACACATAGCAGCACATAGCTTTTTAGCGGAAAACTTTTCTATGTGTTTTCTATGTGCCTTATGTGGTTTAAAGTTTAAATGTCCTTGCCTACCTGAGTGTCCGCACATACGACTTAGAATAATACTTCATCCTGAAAAGAAGAAAAACAAAAAAAATTTGTGCATCTGTGGCAAATCATAGAAGTCCAGCTTCTGAAGAAGTGGGACAGTAAGGAAGAAGCTTTTTGAACCACACTAGACACATAGCGGCACATAGCTTTTTAGCGAAAAACCTTTTCCTATGTATTTCTTATGTGTCTATTGTGGTTCAAATTTTCATGCTTTCCATCTTTTGAAAAGAAGATCTGTACTCATCTTGAGTCATCCGCGAGAAAATTCCTTACAACAAATTAAACCCGCCTTTTACCAACACTACCGTGGTAGAATCAAGTGCCTTCTCCGGTTCAATCGCTAGGTAATGCTTGCCTTTGGCACCTGGAATGACTTTCACTTTTTCCAAAACATATCCATTCTCGGTTTTTGACTTTTGAATCAAAATATACCGATCCTGATCCACCTCTAGGACCGACTCCTCAGGCACTGCCAATGACACTTGTGGATCCAGTTGGATTCTTGCTTGTAAAAACATCCCCGGAGTCATTTTGGATTCCTGCTTTTCATCCACCAAATGCGCGTGAATATTGATTTGGCGCTGCTCATTGATTGACTGACCGACCACATAGATCTTGGCTTGCATCACTTCTCCTGGTTTGTCAGGACTGGTAAATTCCACCTTTTGACCTGGATGTACCCGGTTGGCATCTTTTTCAAACAGCACCAACTCCACATGGATATGCTCCCGACTGAGCAAGGTGACCGCCTTTCCTGCCGCGGGCAAAAACTGTCCCGGCACGACAAACACATCCTCCACAAACCCACTGATTGGGGAAGTCACCGCTACTTTGGTCTTGATAGACTGAGGGGTAAGCTGATCCGCATTGATCTGAATCAGGGAAAGTTGCTTCTTCAAACTCTCGGACTTAGCTAACGCTGTCTGGTAATCGGCCTCTGCTTTGAGGTAGTTTTTTTGAGCAGATATCTGCTCAGCAGCCAAGGTGCGTTGACGTTCAAATTCAGATTTGAGGTAGGTCAATTGGCTTTTGGTTTCTAAGTAATCCTGCTGCAAACGAATAAAATCCGGGTTTTCGAGATTAAAGAGTACCTCCCCTTTTTTGACCGGTTGCCCTTCAAGCAATTTAATATCCTGTACATAGCCTCCATAGTAGGCAGAAATTTCTCGCATGCCTTCGACCGGAATCTGCACCGTACCCTGCACCGTAATTTCCTCTGAGAACTCTCCGGTGTGTAGTGGACCCCATTCCATTTTCATGGTTCGGAATTGGTCTTCCGTGAGGACAATTTCCTTGGAATCCTCAGGGGCTTCTGCTACTTCAATCCCATTTTCGGAGGATTCATTTTTGGAACAGGAGGTCGCGAGTACTAGTGCTAGAGCGCCCGAAAGTAAGATTTTATATGCCTGAATAGTCTTCATCAGTTAGCTAGGTAAAGGAGTTCGAGTTGATTGAGTTGGTAATCGAGACGGGCCTGTAGGTATTGCAGGGTGATGGTCCGAGAGTTTTCTACGAGTTGGACATATTGGAGAAAGTCAATTTCCCCTTCCTGAAAGGATCGACTGGCTTGGGCCCGCAATTGATCTGCGAGAGATTTTCCCTCCGTTTCGTAGTAGGTGATGATTTGTTGGCTTTGATCCAGTCTTTTTTGGATGGTAGAAAAGTTCGTTTCCAGTCTGGATCGGAAGTTTTCTGATTCAAAATTGATTTGTTCCTGTGCGATTTTATTGGCTTTGATCTTGGCTGATTGAGCACCGAAAAAGAGCGGAATCCCTATACCTACCTCAAATCCGGGATATACTTTAGAACCGGGAGCCAAGTTGGTACCCCTAAACAGGTCTAGATTGATCGATGGAAGGAGGGAATTCTGATTGACTTTGGTCTGGTAGAAGGCCTGCATTTTGGCAGCCTCGTAAAAGGAAAATCCAGGATGTGAAGCTAGGTCTGCATTTGGATCAAGTTTGATTTCGGATGTTGAAATCTCTATTTCACCTTCCACCTGAATCAATTTCGCAAGCTGCTCCAACGCGATGGACTTACCCCGCTGAGCCTCGGATTTACGGATGGATATTTCACGCAACTTACTGTCTGCGGTGAGTTTTTCGAGGAGATTGGACTCGCCTGTTTCAAGTCGTCTGTTGGCAGCTTTGGCAAATGAACCGTACAGGCTATCCAGGAAGAGGTAATTTTTCTCCAAATCGGTCCAATAAGCGGCGGTCACAAAGGCGGTGCTTACTTCCTTTTTCAGGGATCGGAGATCTAACTCCAATCTCGCCTCCTCCTGCTGTTGACCTGACCGGAGAAAGTTCTTTTGGGCACTATAAACTGTGGGAAAATCAAAACTCTGATTGATACCCCAAACCCGATTGAACACCCCATTTTCAGCAATGTCATTTTGATCCTGACGGTGAATCAGGTTGGTTTTCGGGATCTCCCATGCTGACCTAGTCAAAGCAACAGCCGATTCCAATCGTTTTTGAGAAGCGAGGATACCGGGATTTTGCTTTTCGGCAAGTTGCAGGGCCTCTTCTAAAGTCAATTTCGTGCTTTGCTGCGCCAAAGAAACCGCAAATGGACTGAGCAAAAAGAAGATCAGTAAGGAAGCTACCTTGGGAAGTTTGAAGCCTTTTTTACTTTCTCCTGAATTAAACAACACGTACAAAACCGGCAAAACGACCAAGGTGAGCAGGGTAGCTGAAATCAACCCGCCTACGACGACCGTAGCCAAGGGACGCTGCACCTCAGCACCTGCCGAACCCGACACCGCCATGGGCAAAAAGCCCAAGGCTGCCGCAGAAGCCGTCAGTAATACAGGGCGCAGACGTTCTTTGGCCCCTGTGATCACCAGCTCTCGAATGGAAGTATACTTATGTTTCATGGATTTGAAATGTTCGATCATCACGATCCCATTAAGAACTGCAATCCCAAAAAGCGCGATAAATCCCACCCCTGCAGAGATACTAAACGGCATGTCTCTTAACCAAAGAAGCAGAATGCCCCCAATGGCTGAGAAAGGAATGGCCGTATAGATCATAAAGGCATCTCGTGTGGAAGAAAAGGCGAAGAATAAGAGCAAAAAGATCAGCACTAAGGCTACCGGAACGGCGATCAAGAGTCGATTTCGGGCTTGCTGGAGGTTTTCAAACTGTCCTCCATAATCCACTCGATAGCCTTCGGGAATGGTGATCTGGTTTTTGACTATTGCCTGAATATCATCCACCACGGATTGTAGATCGCGGTTTCTGACATTCACTCCGACCACTACCCTACGCTGGGTATTGTCTCGGGAGATCTTTGCGGGACCTTTGGTATAGGTGATCTTGGCGAGCTCGGAAAGAGGAACACTGCCTCCGGTCGGAAGTTGGATGGCTGCATTTTCGAGATTTTCGATATCCTTCCGATAAGGCGCATCAAAACGAACCACCAATTCAAATTGCTTTTCCCCTTCAAAAACAGTCCCCGCACTTAAGCCAGCAAATCCCATGGTTACGACCTGATTCAGATCTTCGACATTCAGACCGTATTTGGCGATTTTAGCTCGGTCATATTCGATTTTCATCTGAGGAAGTCCGTCCACTTTTTCCAAAATGATGTCTGCCGCACCTTCCACACCCTGAATAGCCGCTTCTATTTCTTCGGCAGTTTTCAAGAGCACATCCAAATCTTCCCCAAACACCTTGATTGCCAAGTCAGCCCGAACCCCCGTAATCAACTCATTGAATCGCATTTCGATCGGCTGGGTAAACTCGTAATCCAATCCTGGAATAGCTTCCAATGCTTTTTTGAACTCTTCGGCTAGTTCATCCTTGGTTTCCACTGTCGTCCATTCGCTCGGTGGATGTAGGGTCACAATCACGTCACTTTCTTCCATGGACATGGGATCGGTTGGGATTTCGGCCGCACCGATTCGTGTCACCACTTGCTTCACTTCGGGAAACTTCATCAGAATCCGCTCCATTTCCGTGATCGTCTCCACGGTATTGGTCAACGTCGTTCCTGTCTTTAATACCGGCTGTATCACAAAATCCCCTTCATCCAGCGTTGGCACAAACTCAGAACCCATCGTAGAGAATAGCCAAACTGCAGCTACAAGAATCAAACCTGCAGTGGAAAGGACCGCTTTGGTATGGGTCAAAGCCCAATTAATGGTTGGCTCGTACAGTTTATTCAGAAAATTGATCAGTCGCACGGACACGTTCTTAGGTCCAGGCGCTTCGGATTTGAGGAAAAGTGAGGAAACGACCGGCACATAGGT
Source organism: Algoriphagus sp. (assembly GCA_018336015.1). Taxonomy (GTDB): domain Bacteria; phylum Bacteroidota; class Bacteroidia; order Cytophagales; family Cyclobacteriaceae; genus Algoriphagus; species Algoriphagus aquatilis. Next base: position 25,547 of record JAGXQZ010000086.1, read on the forward strand.
CAAGCCCAAAATCATCGCTCCGATCAAGGCGAAACTGAATACTTCCGCCATGGGACGGAACATTTTACCCTCCACGCCTGAAAGCGAAAGAATCGGAATAAATACGATGATGATAATGATCTGTCCAAAAATCGCCGAATGCATCATTTTGGAGGCTCCATTAAATGAAATCTTGTCCTTTTCAGCTTGTCTTTCGCTGCGGGAAAGACCTGTGAATGATGCAGAAGATTTGGAAAACTGGTAGGCAATGTACTCGACAATAATCACTGCCCCATCGATGATAATTCCGAAGTCAATCGCTCCCAAACTCATCAGGTTGGCATCGACTCCAAAGATGTACATCATCGAAAGTGCAAAGAGCAAACTCAAAGGAATCACCGAAGCGACAACCAGGCCCGAACGGAAATTGCCCAAAAGCAAGACCACCACAAAAACCACGATTAGGCAACCTAGGAGCAGGTTTTCGGTAATCGTAAACGTAGTTCGACCGATCAATTCGGATCGATCCAAAAATCCATTGATAAACACACCTTCTGGAAGCGTATTTTCCATTTCAGCGATTCGCTCTTTGACTCGGTCAATGGTGCCTTTCCCATCAGCACCTTTGAGCATCATGACTTGGCCCAAAACTTTTTCACCTTCGGCATTGGCTGTGATTGCTCCAAAGCGATTAGCATGACCAAACTGCACCTTGGCAATGTCACGGATGTAAATCGGACTGCCATTTCGCACCTCAAGGACGATATTTTCAATATCCTCCAAGCTCTTTACTTGTCCTTCTCCGCGGATAAAGAAACTCTCATTCGTCTTTTCGATATAGCTTCCTCCGGAGATGGAGTTGTTTTTGGCTAAGACCTCATAGACCTGAGCCAAATTGACATTCATGGCTTTGAGGCGCTCGGGATTGATCGCAACTTCGTATTCTTTGAGAAAACCTCCCCAGGTATTCACCTCAATTACCCCTTCGATCCCGGAGAGATTCCGTCGTACCACCCAATCCTGAATCGTGCGCAGATCGGTGATGCTGTAGCGATCTTCGTAGCCGGGTTTGACGTCGATGATGTATTGGTAAATCTCCCCCAAACCCGTGGAAATCGGCCCCATAAAGGGTTGACCAAAACCCGCGGGAATCTTACCTTCTGCAATCTTCAATCGCTCGGCAATCAGCTGACGGGGCAAATAAGTGCCCATCTCCTCCTCAAAAACAATCGTCACCACCGAAAGACCAAACTTGGAAATGGAGCGGATTTCCTTCACTCCCGGGAGATTGGCCATTTCCAACTCCACCGGGTAGGTCAGGAATTTTTCCACATCCTCTGTCGCCAAGTTGCGGGAGGTAGTGATGACTTGTACTTGATTGTTGGTGACATCGGGTACTGCTCCGATGGGAAGATTGGACAAGGCGTAGATTCCAAAGCCTGTCCAAGCCGCCATAAAAATGAAAATGATGAGTTTGTGGGAAATGCTCCACTGAATGATTCGATCCAGCATGAATCCTAGTCTAGGTGAATAGCAAAAGTGCAACACCCAGCTTAGGACTGTCTTAGGCGATTCTTAAGATTTGCTTAAGATTGAGTTGGGAAGTCCAGTCGAAACGTACTCCCAACCTCCTTTTTGCTTACTACAGAAAGCTTGATTTGGGATTCTTGGGCTAATTTTTTCACAATGGCCAAGCCTAATCCTGTTCCGGGAATCCCTTGGTCCAAGGCTTCTTTTTCCCTGAAAAATGGATCAAAAATATGTTCCAAATGCTCTTCTGCGATGCCCAAACCGGAATCTGCCACTTCGATGTAGGGCTGATTCCCGGACTTGCCTACCCTGAGAAAAACATCCGAACCGTCCGGTGAATACTTGATGGCATTGTGAAGCAAATTGTCCAAGATCATTTCCAGAGATTTCTCATTGGTAGTAATATAGATCGGCAGCCCCACCTGAGATTGAAAGGTGATTTTTCGTTTTTGCTCCTCGGAGATTTGATCTGCTTTTTCCTCTAAAAAGGTGATCAATTCCAACTCTTCTTTGACTAGATTTTTGGAGTTTTCTACTCTTGCCAAAGCCAAAAGCTGGTCAATCATTGTACTCATTCGATCGATGGTAGCCAGTGCAGTTTGGATTTTATGTTCGTATTCTTCGGCGGTTCGAGGCTTGCGAATCAAGACTTCTAGGGTGCCGCGAAGTACGGAAAGCGGAGTTCTCAACTCATGTGAAGCATCAGAGGTAAATTGCTTTTCCCGCTTCAACGCTTGCTCCAATCGTCCAAGCAGGTTATTGATTGATCGGGTGAGTTGGCCGATTTCATCCTCCAGTTCGGGTTCGGGTACTCGCTCGTTGAGATTTTTTTGCGTGATCTGATTAGTTTTTTCGATGATTTCCTGAATGGGTTCAATACTTTTTCCCGCCAGGTAGCGCATAGTCAGGTAAAGCGAAATGAGGATCATCGGATAAAAAACCAGCAGAACATTCCGAAGATTATCGAGCAGTTCCCGGGTATCGTCAAAAGATTTGGCCAAGAGCAAATAGCCCTCATGCTTTCCGGCATTGTAAAGAGGAATCTGACGGGTACGGACTTCGCTTGCGCCTATTTTTTGGGTCCAGGCTTCGTTTTTCAGCGATTTTTCAGGGGAAAAGCTCAGGTGATTTTCCCGAAGATTTGGGGATCTATCCTTCGATTTTCCTTCCAAATCCACGATTTCGATAAAGATCGGATTCAGTTGGATTTGACTGTGTTCCATTTCCTCCCACTCGTCCATGTGCAAGAATCGGATTTCTCCATTGACCAAAAAAATCTGATCCTTGTGCTTGTCGGTCTCCAGTTGGAGTTCGTAGTCGATATTGCGCACTACGGTAAAGTTTGCCACGAGGTAGATCAACACAAACACGATCAGGATGATCAATGCGGTGACCCAAGTCAGCCTTCGGGCTATCCGTTCTTTGTAGGCAGTCCTCATACCTCTTTAGCCATGTATCCCACCCCTCGGATGGTCTGGATGTAGTCTTCCTCCCGGTGCAGGTGAAGTTTTTTGCGAAGCGAATTGATAAATACGTCAATCACGCCGGTGTTGTAGTCAAAATGAATGTCCCAGACGCTTTCGATGATACGGGTACGGCGACAGACCTTGTTTTTGTTTCGCACGAGATATTCCAGCAATGCAAATTCCTTTTGCGTCAGCTGGATCTCTTCACCCGCTCGAATGACCAAGTGCTTATCCGGAAAAATCTCAATGGGGCCCAAGGTGAGTTTTTCTTGGACGATTTCTCTTCCACGAAGCTGCACGCGGATACGCATCAGCAGCTCCTCAAAGTGAAAAGGCTTTTTGATGTAATCATTGGCACCACTTTGAAGACCGAAGATGGTCTCATCCAGCGTGTCTTTGGCAGTAAGAAAAATAATCGGGGTTTGAGGGAAGTCCTTCCGAAACTGCCGTGTGAGCTCAATTCCACTGATACCAGGCACCATCCAATCTAACAACAACAAGTCGTAATTGCCGGTAAGAGCTAGGTCAAGACCTGATTTTCCATTTTCCGCCACATCCACCGCAAAAGCTTCCTCCTCCAGTCCCTGCTTGAGAAAATTGGAAATTCCGGGTTCATCTTCGACTACTAAGATTCGCATGGTGCAAGATAAATTTTTTCACCTCAAGGCATAAAAAAAGATTAGCCACAAAGACAGGAAGGCGCTAGAGGTGTTCAGTTTTAGTCGCAGTTGGCAAGGAAGCATGGGAGTAGGGAAGTTAGGAGGTATGGAAGTAATTGAAAAGTCAGACTACTAAAAAGATGCATTTTACTTAGGCAAACTCAGCGAATTTTCTACGTTCTACAGAGGGAAAAACTCTGTGAATCTGTGGCCATATCTTAAAAACCTTTCGCGCCTTCGTGGCAAAAGGAAAAAAAATCTTTGCGCTCTCTTATTTCTTCTTTGAGAACTTTGCGGCAAAAAAAAAGGCTCCCTGCAACCAGAAAGCCATTTTCACTAAATTGAACCTTATTATTTAAGCCACTTCAGCTACAGCCTGAGCTGTTTTCTTATCTGATGGGGCTTTTTTCTTTTTCTTCTTGTTCAACCAAATTAGGGTGCCGGTGATCGGCAAAGATGTCGCAATCAAGCAACCAACAAACCACAAGAACTTGGTAAACTGACCGAAAATTTCACCAGTGTGCAGGGCTTTTACGGATCTTCCAATCTGCTGACGCACCGGTAAGTCTCCAAAAAGATTAGCTTCCTTTACCTCCAGATTTTCCGGATTCAGCTTTAATTGGTCTGCCCCTGCACGCGCAAAAAAGCCTGTTCTTGACTTGCTGATGGAGATATCTGAACCTGGTTTTTCCGGTAAAGTAATTCGCACATTTCCCTCGTAATTCAAGGTTTTGTTTGCGGCGAGAAGTATTTCATCCAAAGACAATTCATAGGTAGGAAGAGTAGCTTCCTCTGCAGGCGCTTCTTCTTTTTTGGCTTGTTCTTGCGTAGGACCTTTCTTTTCTTCCTTTGGTGCTTGGTAAATATCCCAGGTTTTTTGCCAGCCTGTTTTGTACCACTGATACGACCAGAATGGACCAGTCACCGCCATGATAAACAAGGCTCCCAGGGAATAAAATGCCAAGGTATTGTGAAGGTCATGATTGACACGCTTCCAGTTGGCATCCCATTTTACCCGGAGTCCTTGCTTCCAGTTTTTGGCTTTTTGAGGCACCCAAATCACCATTCCGGTAATTACTCCCAACAGAAAAAGAAGTGTAGCCACCCCGTTGATAAAGCGACCCAGTTCCTGATTGGTCATGCTTTCCATAATTGGCTCTTCGATTTTGTCCAAAAGCAACCAGCGATGAAGCGAAAACATATAGCCCATAAACTCCTCTGTGCTCGTTTTTTCGGCGTTATCCGCCAAAACTTTTCCTGAGTAGGGATCTACAAAAAGTGTAGAGGGTCTTTCTTGCCCTTCTTTTTTCAACGAAAACTGAACCGTCCTTCCCTCCTGCTGGAATACATTGACGCCAACAATTTGACCTTCAACTTGAGCCTCTAGGTTGGATTTGAGTGCGTCGAGCGATTGTGGTACCCCTTGTTTTTCAACAAAATATCGCTCAGAATCAAAAAATTCGCGAATCTCAGTGTTATAGACATAGATCGTGCCGCTGAGACAAACAGCAATAACGATCATGCCACTGATCAAACCTGCATAGAGGTGAATGTCATTGAGAAACTTTCGGATGGGCTTCCACATAGGACCTTAAATTTATCTGGAACAAATCTAAACAAGAGTTTTTTATTATTTAGAAATGATCTAAAAAAAATCTTCAAGCATCCCTCCAACCGAGCAAATCCCTAGAGGTAATGATTTCAAGATTCAAGTATCAGGACCTGTAATTACCGCCTAGGTGGAAAGACTCACATCAAGTCTTCGGATTTATGGCTGATTTCCCGAATTACTTTATCAATCTCATGGGATGCCTTTTTCATTTTGTCCAACAAGTTGGATTGATCAATTTGAGACCAATCGGAATGATCTATCAGTAGATTTACCAAGCCCATCAACCTGGCCAAGGGAGCTCGGATAACATGGCTTTGGAGCCAAGAAATCTCTCTAAACCGTTCATTCTGCCTCCTGATGGTATGCATAGATTGCTCCAATTCGGTTACATTCATCGCAAACACGGAAGCTCCAATAATTTTACCTGAGGAATAGACTGGGTTTATATTTACCCTGTAATGTTCAATCCCTTTTTTGGTCTGGTAGCAGTCATTGATTTCAAGGAACTCACCTTCAAAAACTTTCTGATAATTTTCTCGCCAAAAATCCCTCTTGTCTTCTTGTACAAAGTCTAAAATAGGATCCCCAATGCTTATGGTTTTCCCGGTTGAATTCTGACAAAACTTCACAAACTTGGTATTAGCATACCTCAGTTTGAGCTGGACATTGACGGCCCAAATAGACTCCGTAGAGCTTTCAATGATGGATCTAAGCACGGCGGCCTTTTCTTCGATTTTCCTTTCAATAGCCTTAATTTGAGTGATGTCGCTAAAAGTCACCAGCACCTGCGAGACTTCAGCTGAATTCTCTGAAATCTCCGGTATCGCATTGATGAGGATCCAGGTTATTTTTTTAGCCTTTCCAGGCTGAATCCCCATCACCACATTGTTCACCGGCTTTCCTGTCCGTAACACTTGCATGGCAGGATGGTCTTGCCCATGAAATTCTCGCCCGTTTTCATAAACTGCTTTCCAATCAGGATCCATGGAAGTTTTACCAAAAATCTGTTCATGAGTCAACCCTAAAATACGCTCTGCAGCAGGATTGGCGTAGGTAATCTTTCCAGATCGGTCATGGTAAACCACTGCATTAAGCATGTTTTGGAGGAGTGTCTGGTACTTCGCTTCAGATTCAGTTTGGCTTCCCTTGTTACGTTCTTCGAAATGAATTGAAGGTGTATCGGCGAAAAGTGCGGATTCCAGATTTCCAAAGAGCCGCTGGATTCGCTTCATATTTTTCCGGTCTAAAGACTGACTTAATCCGGTCAATTGAAGCCCCACAGTTTTGCCAAGTACCAAAAAATTTAGGGGAATCTCCTGAAAAAGGTCTCCTTTTGGAGGATCTATCCCTTTGCCTTTTCGACTAGACTCATCGAAAGAAACTTTTGAAATGAGGGTCCTCTGCTTGCCATCTACTAAGACAAAGGCCGCCTGTTGACAATATTCATAAGTCAAAACAGACCATAATGCCACCTTAAGTTTACCTAAAAAATCGGGTGGAAGAATAAAACCTTCCTCAGTACTCTCCAAGTATTGAATGTTTGTAAGATTGCTATTTGGTATTTCACTCATTTAGATTCAAAAATTTCACGGATTCAATTAAACTTTTCTCAACAAAAGTTCAAATCAATTTATTGTAAAAATTATCCAATTATTTTCAATTTAAATTTCAAAATTACAAAATGTAGTTTTTTGAAATCTAAATACATATTCAAGATTGAAAAACATGGTTGACTCGATTTTCCCC
>JAGXQZ010000087.1 GCA_018336015.1 Algoriphagus sp.
GTATTAGCGCAATAGATATTGACTATGCTAATGTCTTCTACCGTCAAGGTCTCACTCAGTCTCATGAATTGAATATGTCTGGTGGTAATGAAAAAACTCGTTTTTACTTGTCTGGTTCTTATTTTGATCAGGAAGGTATTGACCTTGGTTCAAGCCTGAAGCGTTATACCACTCGTTTCAATATTGACCATACCGCAGATAAATTAACAGTTGGTTTGAATGCTACTGTTGGTTTCTCTAAGACAAGATTCTCTGAGGGAGAGCAGTTGGGTAATAGCCCATTGAATCCATTCCAGATGACCTATCGTGCTAAAACCTATGAAAATCCATACAATGCTGATGGATCACTGCGTTTTGGTGCAAATACTTCACTGGCACTACGTCAAGTTGCTAATTTGTTAGAGCGTATCCAGAATGCACAACTCACATTAAATCAGATTAAGATTAATGCTGGTTTAAAACTCGGATATAAAATTCTACCTTCTTTAAATTTCAATAACACATTTGGTATTGATGTGGGAAGTGACCAAACCTCTCGTTACATTAACCCTAACTCATACACGGGTTCTTTACAACAATTCCAATCTGGTGTTGCTCAGGAAGGTTACAGAATGAGAACTCAGATCGTGAATACTACTAGTTTGATCTTTAATAAGCGTTTTGCGAATATTCATGAGGTGGAAGCAGGTGCTTACTTCGAAGCACTGCGTCAATATAACAAAACACTTGGTTTTACCTTGTTCAACTTAGATCCACGTTTGACAGAAACAGGTCAGGGTGCAGGTGCATTGCCTGTAGGTACTGGACAAACCACATACCCTCAGAATGCTTCTTCAGCTAAGAGTGGTTTTGGTATCCGTTCTTTCTTCGGAACCTTGCGTTATACTTACGACAACCGTTATACCTTAACTGCTAACGTTCGTCGTGATGGTACTTCAAGAATCGTAAACCCAGAAAACCGTGAGATCACAACTTGGTCATCTGGTTTTATCTGGAATGCATTGCAAGAAAAATTCCTGGCTAATCAAAAGATCTTTACTGATCTGAAAGTTCGTGCCAGCTATGGTATCGTTCCAAATATTGGTTCTATTCCTTCAGGTGGTTATGGTACTGGTGTATCTTTCGGTGGTATCCCTAACTACCAAGGTCCTCAACAGCCAGTATTCGGTGTAACCAACTATGCTGGTTCTACCATCACTGGTCAGGCGCCTACCAGTCCGGGTAACCCTGAACTGCGTATTGAAAGAATCAAAAAGTGGAACTTTGGTGTTGACTTCGCTGTATGGCAAAATCGTGCTAAGTTCACTGTTGAATACTATATCAACCGTACAACAGACCTTTTCGTAAACCAGCCATTGTCAGGAACTACCGGTTTCGGAAACCTGAGCATCAATGCGGGTGCTATGAGCAACAAAGGGTTTGAATTCAGTGCAAGTGTGGATGTAGTTAAGCAGAAAGATTTCAATTTGAATATCTCAGCTAATCATTCTATCAACAGAAACAGAATTGAAGATCTGGGTTTGGTTAACGAATACTTCCTCGGAACCTTCGTAATCCGTAAGGGCTTACCATATGGTTCTCACTTTACATACAACTACTTAGGTGCAGATCCTGCAACTGGTCGTCCGGTATATGAGACTCTAGATGGTGGTACAACCAACAACATTGCTCAAGCAGGTCGTTTTGCTAAGTTTGGTAACTTCTTGCCTGTACACCAAGGCGGTGCTACTTTAGAGGTTCGTTACAAAGCGATCACTGTTTCTGCATTGTTTACTTACCAGTTCGATGTAGTACGTAGTAACAATACACGTAACTGGATCACTCGTGGTACACCAGGTTACCATACAGCGGTACGTGCTTCTCGTGAACTGATCGATGGTCAGTGGGAGAAGCCGGGTGATGTGAAACCATTCCAAGCTTATATCTACGACAGAGACTTTACTTCAGCTGATTTGGAAGATGCTAAGTTTGTACGTTTCCGTAACCTGAACATCTCTTATCAGATCCCTACTATCAAATTGGGTAATGGTAACAACCTGATCCGTGGTGCACGTTTCTATGTTCAGGCACAGAACCTAGCTATCTGGAGCCCATGGAGAGGTTTGGATCCTGAAGATGATAATAACATCAGCTTGAACGAATACCCTAACCCTAAAATGTTTGTGGTAGGTCTGGATATTAATTTCTAATTAAATAGTATTAATATTTCGTATTTGAGAATTTCAAAAACAATCATGATGAAAAAAATAAAAATATTAATCCTCTCTTCTGCGCTGGTGACATTGTTCTCTTGCCAGAAGTTGATTGAGATTAAAGAAACAGACTTTATCGGTGGTGATGTAGCCCTGAAGACTGTTCTGAACAATGAACAGGGTTTGATCGGTGCGTATGCAGCGATGAACGTTGAAATGGGTATTTTGCTGAACGCCGTTTTTGCTGATGAAGTTGTAACAGCAGATTTCTACAACGCAGCAACCGTTCACGAATGGCAGTATAGCTCTACAGACATCTCTATCCGTGATAGCTACACAGCTTTCAACCTGTACTATCGTATCATTGACCGCGTAAACCGTGTATTGCAGGCTTTACCCAATGCTACAGCAGCTAATGCAACTCAGGAAGCTCTTCGTTCACGTATTCGTGGGGAAGCTTTATTCCTGCGTGCTTTCTGCCATTTTGAACTGTATCGTTATTATAGCAACAGTGCTGTAGGAACTGATCTGGCAATGGCATATATGGAAACTCCTTCTTTATTGCCAACAGCGCGTATCACTGTAGCTCCATATTTTCAGAAATTGAAAGGAGACTTGGCTGCAGCTAAGCCTCTGTTGCCTGCATTCTCTGCTACAAGCGATATCTATCGTGCTTCTAACATGGCTGCTTCAGCATTGCAAGCGCGTGTTGCTTTGTACCTGAGAGAGTGGAATGATGCCATTACTTTCAGTACTGAATATATCAATGCTATTCCTTTGGCTAGCCGTGCCAACTTCCCTGGAATTTGGACTGATGCTAACAGAAGTGAGTTGGCTTTCAAATTAAGTCGTACTGCTTCTTTGGGCGGTCGTATTGGTTCTCTCTTCCGCGGTACTTCTGCGAATGCTGCTAATATCGGAGCTATTACGTGGACTGTATCTCAGAAGTTATGGGATTCATATGATCAAACGAATGATATTCGTTTTAGTTCTTACTACAAAAACGAGCCATTATTGGCT
>JAGXQZ010000088.1 GCA_018336015.1 Algoriphagus sp.
CTGGAAAGTGAGTATACGTCAAAAGCGTATCGAGGGTTCGAATCCCTCCCGCTCCGCCAACATCTCAATGCGAATCAATGAGATGGGCCTTCTGGGGCCCGAAAATCCCTAGCTTCCGCGCTGTTTTGCCGGTGGAGACCGAACCCCAGAGACTGCCAAAAACGGCAAAATCGGTCTCCGACTGGCGTTCGTCTCTTTTCACCCGAACCTCATCTGAAAAGGTTCGGCCTCCAGAAACGACGTAAATTCAATGTTTTCTGGCTTTACCTCTACCGAACCTTTCGTACTCCAACTCGGCTGGCGAGCGAGAATGCAACTTGGGGTATCAGCTGGCGGCAGGCGCTAAAAGCCACGAGTTCTGCTATGGAGCCCCTCATGACGACCCGCAGCGCCATCGACAGCTTCACCGAAATCGCGACCCTGCGCATCGAGCTAAGGGGCTCTGATCCGCTTATCTGGCGCGAAGTTGAGGTGCCCACGTCCATCACCCTCAAGGTGTTGCATGACATCGTCCAGGCCGCGATGGGCTGGTGCGACTACCACCTATGGGAGATGGTGATCGATGGGAAGGCCTATGGCCTACCGATGGACGAGGACTTTGGAACCGCGCCCCGGAAGGTGGCGGATAAGGTCCGTTTGCGTGATGTTCTGACAGGCGACGCGACCCGGATCGACTACACCTACGATTTTGGCGACAGCTGGCAACACAGCCTCGTTGTCAGCGACGTCCGGACAAGCGCGCCTGGTACTGGCTATCCCCGCTTCATTGCCGGCGAGCGCGACTGCCCGCCGGAGGACTGCGGCGGCATCCCCGGTTTCTACGAGATGCTTGAAGCATGGGTGGACCCCAAGCACCCCGACCATGCGGACGTCGCAGAATGGCTCGACGGCTATGACCCCGAAGAACTGGACGTGTTCCCGATCGAGGTTGCGCTTGGCCGCATTGCTGCCCGTCGCAACGCGGCTGCCAAGCGCATCATCAAGCTTGCGAATGATTGATTACGCGGAGCGCGGTCAGCGGCACGTTGTTATGGTGCCAATGGTGTTGCAAATAACCCTGTTACCGCCCGGCGGCGTGATCGGTTGTACCTGAGGTGCCTGCCAACTCTGCAAACCCTGTAAAGTCTGCTGAGTTTGCTGTTGGAGTTGTCTGTTTGCTTGGTTGAGGTCGTTCCAGGCCTGTTGGTTTCGCTGCTGTTGCAGCATGTATTGCTGCATCGTGATTTGCTGCTGAATCTGCCGCTGCTGTTCGGCGCTAGCGGCCCTCTGCTGCAAGCTTTCAAGCTGCCTTTGGTAATTTGCAGAGGCGGCAGCGTAGGGTTCTTTGAACTGGTCTCTCCATGTGCAGATTTTCGTGTAATCTGCTTGATTCAATCCACGGACGCTACTTTTCCCATTGCAAGCCTTGTACAAGTATTCGCGCTCAATCTGCTGCGCGCGCTGGAGGGTCGCGTTGGCGCTCGCAGTTGCCGTTGCAATTTCCTGATACTTTGCCTGCAGATGTTCGGTGTACGCTGTTGGCAACCTGACAGGCTCCGGCCTACCGTTGACGAGTTTGAAATGACCAACGGCCCCATTCGCATATCGTGCAACGGCGACACCGCCCGGCGTGTTGGTCTTCGGATCGATGATCTCGACTGCAAAGGTTGCCGCGCTCGGATTCACCACTGGCGCAGCCGAATTATCAGTAAATTTGAACGCGAGTGCGCCATAATTTTTTGTGAGTATAAAATTCCGCTGTGGGCTAAACGCTGCGCTTTGGATGATGTAGCCATTGCCCTGCCCGTCGTCGACGCTCAGACTTTGAAGCGCATTGAACCCATTGATCGAGTTGTCCATTTTTTCGGCAAGTTGAGTTTGTGCGGGGAATTGCGCCCCACCGACAGCATAGACGACCATGCTGTTCACGAAATCATAGCCGACTCTAGGAGCAGACCAGTTGTTGCCGGTTCCATCGTGAATTGTGATCTCTTCCACATGATGGGTATCGGACATCGCTATGTCGCGACCTAGCCCAAAGGCGAATCCATTCCGACATTCACCGTCCCAATATGCGCGGAAGTTAGATCGTTCGATTTGATCCCGAGTCGTCGGCAATTTGCACGGCTCGGTCTTGTTGGCGGGTTGAACGTAAAGCTTCTCTGGGGGGGCAGGAGGCACTGCCGGTTTGGCGAGTAACGACCGCTCGAACTCTGAGGCGTCCTGATAGCTGATCGTCTTGGGCTTAGAAGCGGCATATGCCGAGGTCGCACACGCAACGACGCTCGCAATGGACACCAGGTAGGAAAGTTTCCGCATCTTCATTTCATCTCCTTCCGATAAATGCATTGCAAAGCATCTATCGCATCATTCAATCTCGCTCTGAGGGCAGAATTCGACCCGCCTTGGCCGGTGGGGAATATGTCGCCTTCGTGCAGTCCCTGCACGATATCGTTGACCTTCATAATTTCCGTTCGTGCGCTTTCGGGCACCATGGCTTCAAGCAAAACGATGCTATGTTTTGCCTCAGCAATTTTCTGCCCTAGCCCGGTTACATCCTCGTCGCTAGCATCAAGCACGGGCTGGCCCGTGAGTGACTTGAAATAGTAAAGTTGCTGCAATATCTTAACAATATGCTCTAAGTTGGCGGCCTTGAGTAGCGAATTTCTCTGAAAAGAAAATGTGCTCCTTGCCACCCAAAGGGCTGCGATAGCCGCAATTGCGGAAGCCAATGCTGCGACCGTCTGCAAAGTAGTAGAGCAATCACTCATTATCTAATCTGCTCCGCCAAATCCAAAAGCAACATCGGCTTAGCCGACGAAGTGTCAATTCTGCAAACGCGGAAAAGTGGCGAGAAATTCCGGCATCTTAATGCCGGGCTATGCTTCTGACGTCCTTCGGGATGATATGGAGAAGCCGGTGGCACCGCCGTGATTCCGGCCAAGCGGAACTGCCTACCCAAATACCGCATCATCCTGCTCAACCCAACGGAACTCCGCCGCCGCCGCCATGTCTTTGATTGACACGCCGGGTGGCACGCGGCTGATCAGCAGTTTGTCGAGAACGGCGG
>JAGXQZ010000089.1 GCA_018336015.1 Algoriphagus sp.
AGTCGCCGGTCACGTTCGTTTTTTTTGACCGTGACGATGGGTTTGAAATAGGAAATTTTATCTGTTTTTGAGGCTAACAAATTGACCAAGCCGAGTGCAAAGATCGATTTCCCTGAAAAGGGTTCTGTGGTAGTGAGGTAAATGGCGTTTGTCATAAATGGGCTGCGGAAGCTTTAAAAGTAAATTTGAATGTCCAAAATAGGGAATAATTGAACGTTAAAAGCCTGACAAAACTCAGCTAATTCCCTCAATTTGGTCAGGTGAAAATCAGGACCTAACCCTGATAGCCATTTTTTCGAGCAATTTCCGGCTTTCTGATTCAAGCTTTTTTTACTTTCGCATTCTTCAATCTTTAGCTTTCTGACTTCATTATTCTGTCAACCTCCATTTCGAAACCTGAGCGAAGTCGAAGGTTCAACTTTCTGACTTCAGATTTCCCCCATTTATGTCTCATCCCCTCGATAATCCTATCTGGAACGCCCTGAACACAGGAAGCCACTCCTTATCATTTGGTACGGACCGGGTGAGATTGATTGATCGGGAAATGGGCTTTTTTGCAGGTATGCCAGCCTATCAGCAAGAGAATTTGGACGACCTGTACGACTATTTAGAAGCAGGTCAGCGGGTCATTCTTTTTCCTCCGGATCATCTTCCGCTGGAGGAAAAATGGAAAGTACACAACGACCGTGAGCTTCTGCAGCTGGTATGCGAGCGGGATTTTTCCTCAGTAGTGCCCCAAGATGAAATTCATCCCCTCGATGAAAGGCACGTAGCCGAAATGTTAGCCTTGACCCAACTGACCAAGCCGGGACCATTCGTAAGAAGGACCATTGAATTCGGAGACTACTTTGGGTTTTTCTCGAGTGGAAAATTGATCTCTATGGCAGGTTCGCGATTGAGTCCGAGTCCTTACACCGAAGTGAGTGCAGTTTGCACTCATCCTGATTTTACGGGTCAGGGAATTTCCAAGAAAGTGATGCCCTTTGTCCTTCAGGCGATTCAGCAGCGTGGCAAAACTCCGTTTCTCCACCTTTATCCGGACAATACTCCTGCCTTAAGGCTGTATACCAGCTTGGGTTTTGTGTCACGGGCTATGCTCAGAGTGTATTTATTGGAGAAAGTTGGGTAAACCAAGCCTACGAAAGCCTGAGAGACTTAAAGAGGGCGATCTTTGCCTACCTCTACTAAGCAAGCCACTTTGTTTACAATTGCTACACTTTTACATCAGAAATAGTTAAAGCATATAGAACGCTTATCGATATATTAAGAAGGGTTAATGTCAAAAAATAGCATTCTCGATGTTTTTTAGGCACTTATTACCGATTTAACATAGAATTAATTCATTTTTTGGTAAAGAGTGATTAATCCCAAGGGAACAGTGGGAGTATAGTTTTGGTAAAATTTTTAACCAAAAAAGTTTACCTATTCCAAACTACTACCTTAACATGATTGCTCAAAAAAGCATTTGGCAGGGGATAATGACAGCGTGTATGCTGCTAGTCCTCAATTTTTCCTTCGCCCAACAAACACGGGTCACAGGAAAAGTAAGTGATGTGAACAACGAACCTTTACCAGGCGCTACTGTCTTGGTCAAAGGTACCAGCCGAGGCACGGTGACTGATGTGGACGGTTCTTACACCATTCAAGCAGGCAGTGGAGAGACATTGGTGTTTTCCTTCGTAGGATTCGAGACCAAAGAGTTTGCAGTTGGAGCTTCTTCCATCATCAATATCACCCTTTCTGAAGGTGTGGCGCTCAATGAAATCGTGGTCACTGCCTTGGGTGTGGAGAGAGAAACCAAAGCCTTGGGCTATTCTGTACAGGCAGTCGACGGAAGTCAATTTACCGAAGCCAGAGAGACCAACGTCATCAACTCCCTCAGCGGTCGAGTGGCGGGTGTGCAGATTACTAACTCTTCCTCCGGTATCGGCGGGTCTACCCGAGTGACCATCCGAGGAGAATCTTCCCTAAACATTAATGCCAACCAGCCGCTATTTGTGGTGGATGGCGTGCCTATTTCTAACAATATCGTAGGTTCATCAGGCCGTGGCAATCAGGAAACTGACTACGGAAACGCTGCCGGTGAAATCAACCCGGACGACGTAGCCTCTATGACCGTATTGAAAGGTCCAGCTGCGGCTGCTTTGTATGGTTCAAGAGCTGCCAATGGTGCGATTTTGATCACCACCAAGTCCGGTAAGGGCAAAAAAGGTCTAGGCGTAACCGTCAACTCCAATACTACTTTTGATACCATCTTAAGACTTCCACAGTGGCAGGACAAGTATGGACAAGGCAACAACGGACAATTTTCCTTTGTCAATGGTGCTGGTTCGGGTGTAGCTGATGGCGTGGACGAAAGCTGGGGTCCTGAACTGGACAAAGGAACCTTGCTCCCACAGTTTGACTCTCCGAGATCCGTTCCTGGTTTCAGAGGCGGTGATTTGAATGCTCCCGCAGGAAGTACCATTACCCCTACACCTTGGGTATCGCAGCCAAACAACATCAATGACTTCTTCCAGACAGGGGTGACCTTATCCAACAACTTTGCACTTGAGGGAGCAAACGAAAAATCCAACATCCGCCTTTCCTGGACCAATCTGGATCAAAAAGGTACGATTCCAAACACCGACCTGAAGCGAAATACCATCGCTATGAACGGTGGAATCAATGTAACCGACAAGCTGACTGTCAATTCTGCTATCAACTACCAGCGTACTGAAAGTGGCAACAGACCGAGCATATCTTACGGTACAGAAAGCTTGATGTACCTCTGGATTTGGTACGGTAGACAGGTAAATACTCGCAGTCTGAGAAATTACTGGATGCCGGGACTGGAAGGAATCCAGCAGTATAACTACAACTACAACTACCATGACAACCCGTATTTCAACGTGTATGAAAATACCAACGGGCAGGCTAAAGACAGAATATTTGGTAATATCATGGCGACGTACAAGTTTTCACCAAAGTTGACCTTGATGGTGAGAACAGGTCTCGATACCTACAATGAACTCCGTGACCGTAAGCGGGCATTCAGTACCCAAAGATTCCCGAAAGGAAGCTACAGAGAGGACGACTTGTTCTTCTCTGAGCAAAACTCCGACTTCCTGTTGACTTACTCTGAGACAACCAAGCCTACCTGGTCTTACAGTGTGGCTGTGGGTGGAAACGCAATGCGCCAAGACAACCGGTATGTAGAAACAGTTGCTCCTCAGTTGCTGATTCCTGGTATTTACAATTTCACCAATACGGCAGTCAACCTTCAGGTAAACCAATTTACCTCAGAAAAGCGAATCAACTCACTGTATGGTTTTGGTCAAATAGGATACAAAAACGTGCTCTTCCTAGATGTAACCGGACGAAACGACTGGTCAAGTACACTTCCTGTGAGCAACAACAGCTACTTCTACCCATCAGCTACCTTGAGTGCGGTGGTTTCGGATATGATCACGATGCCTAAAGCCATTTCCTTCTTGAAATTGAGAGGTGCGTATGCTGAAGTAGGTAACGACACCGACCCTTATGCCCTTTCCAATGTCTACAATACCGCTGTGGCTTGGGGAAGTATCCAGGCAAAAGCCGAATCCAACAGACTGTCAAATGCTGACTTGAAGCCTGAGCGAACTGCCTCTTTTGAGACAGGGATCGATGTAAGATTCATGGATGGAAGAATAGGATTGGACTTCACCTACTTTGATAACCGTACCAGAAACCAAATCATCCCGATCGAACTGGATATCGCTACAGGCTATGCATCCCGAATCATCAATGCCGGACAGATCCAAAATAAAGGAATCGAAGTGGTCCTAAGCGGTAATCCGGTAAGATCTGCCAATGGCTTCAATTGGAACTTCATGGCCAACTTCACCCGTACCCGTGGCTACGTGCTTGAGTTGACAGAGGGATTGACTACCTACACCTTGACAGGCAGAAACGGTGCGAACATTCAAGCCAGAATCGGCGAGCGTATGGGTAATATCTACGGTGCTGGATTTGCCCGAGTAGAAGATCCTGCCTCTCCTTATTTCGGTCAGATCATCCACAATACCTCAGGTACGCCGATCACCTCCCCTACGCTGGTAAATCAAGGAAACTACAATCCGGATTGGATGCTAGGTCTTCAAAACAACTTCAGTTACAAAGGAATCTCCCTAGGCTTTTTGTTTGACTACCGTCATGGCGGCATTGTGGTTTCTCGTACCAAGACCATCGGTTCTACCTCAGGTCAGTTGGCAGAGACACTCTTGGGTCGGGAAAATGGGTACGATTTGACTCAGCCTGGAAATGGTATCATCTCCGAAGGGGTGATCCGTAATGCGGACGGTTCTTTCACCCCAAATACGATCAAGATCACTTCCAGAAACTGGCACAACCGCTACTACGAGCGAAACAACGTGGAAGCAGCAAAGTATGATGCAACATTCTTGAAGCTGAGAGAAGTGACTATCGGATACACCATTCCGAAAAGTATCCTTGGCAAAATGCCTATCCAAGATGTGAAAATCTCCCTGGTGGCCAGAAACCTAGCGCTTTGGACAGAAAATCCTCACTTCGATCCTGAGACCATGGCTATGGGCGGAGGAACTTTGATCCCAGGGGTGGAAGATATGGCTTTCCCATCTACCCGAAATATCGGATTTAACCTGAATGTCAAATTCTAATCTGAGATCAATCGCTCATCAATTAACAGACAGAACTTATGAACTTGAATAAAAGATACTTTTCCGGATTGGCTCTTGCACTCTTACTGAGTGTGAGTAGCTGCGACCAGGATTTTGAAAAAATCAACGTCAATCCAAACAGCCCTGAGAAGGTTTCTTCGGCATTGCTACTTCCAAATATTTTGCGAAGCACCACCAATGAAATCGCAGGCAATTCCTGGGGATATGGCAATATCGTGATGCAATACACAGCCAAAATCCAGTTTACCAACGAAGACCGCTACAATTGGGGACCTCAGGGAAGCCCATACGGCTCCTTCTACAATGCCCTCAGAGACATCAACAACATCATCCAAATCTCAGGGGAAGCCAAGCAGCAAAACTATGTGGGTATTGCCAAAGTAATGCGCGCACACTTGTTTGCCTACATGTCAGATGCATACGGTGAGATCCCTTACACAGAAGCCCTTCAGGCAAAAGCCGGTGTCAACTATCCTAAGTTTGACTCTCAGGAAGTGATCTATGCGGGAGTATTGAAAGAGCTCGAAGAAGCCAATGCGCTTTTGGGTACTACCGCCGAACGAGTGGACGGCGACATCCTGTTCAATGGAAATGTGACCCGTTGGAAAAAGTTTGCCAACTCACTCCGTCTCCGTATTCTGATGCGTCTTTCCGACCGTGTGAATCCATCCCAAGCGATGCAGGCGATCGTAAGCAATCCTGCCCAGTCTCCGATTTTCGCTTCTACCAGCGAAGAGGCAGTCCTACAGTACCTTCAGGATGTACCTAATCAGCATCCCTTGTACACGACTCGTTCGGGTTCTTATGACGAAGTACGTCTAAGTGAAAAGATGGAAAATACACTGAAGGATCTGAATGACCCTAGATTGTTTGCCTATGCACAGCCTACAACCAACTCTGCGGCTGGTGTGGTTGGCCCTGTAACAGCCTACGAAGGGGTGCCAAATGGATTGGGGGATGAAGAAGCGTTAAAGTATGCCCCATCAGGTGATCCTTCCAAGGGAGGTTCTAACTTTCTGTCTCGAGTGGGTCTACTATGGGCATGTCAAGCATGTACTTCGCAGGCAAACCCTATTGGATACCAAGCAATCTTGATGAGCTATGCTGAGGTACAGTTTATCCTTGCTGAGGCTAGAGAGCGTGGTTTTATCACCACAGGATCTGCAGAAGAGTATTATAAAAACGGAGTAAAAGCATCCGTAGACTACTACCGTGCCCGCTATACCGTGATCAATCAGCCTACAATTGCCAGCCGATTGGTAGTAGATGACACTTACTTTGCGCAGCCTAAAGTGGCTTACACCGGCACGACTCAGGAAAAATTGGCTAAGATTGGTACCCAGAAGTGGCTAGCACTCTTCTTCAGCGGCATGGAAGCTTGGCATGACTGGAAGCGCACCGGCTATCCGGACATCAAGCCAGGTCCTGCGGCGTTTATTGCGACTGTTCCGGTTAGATTCATGTATCCTGGCAGTGTGCAGTCACTCAATGGTGACAACTACAAAGCAGCCATTGCCCGTCAGGGTGCCGATGCCATCACCACCCGTGTATGGTGGGATGTGAAATAATCGAGAATCTTCTATATTGACTTTCAGATCTGCCGGCCGACCTGGTCGGCAGATTCTTTTCAAACCCAAAAAAAATGAAGAAATTATCCCTTTTGCTTCTTTTGGTAGGAGCACTTAGCCTGGGGGCTTTTGCCCAAACAAAGACCACCAAGACTGAAAATATCGTCCTGATTACCTTTGACGGACTGCGTTGGCAGGAGCTTTTCAAAGGAGCTGATTCCCTGATGGTGGACGACACGGGATTGATCGATCGCGCGGGTTCACTTTTGGCAGACTACTGGCATCCTGATCCGATCAAGCGCAGGGAGATGCTGTTTCCCTTTTTCTGGAACACCATCGCCAAGCAAGGTCAGATCTATGGCAACCGTGCCTATGGCAACAAGGTGGACAACAGCAACAAAATGTGGTTTTCCTACCCAGGCTATAATGAAGTCCTCAGTGGATTTGCAGATGATGCCCGCATCAACTCCAACTCCAAGATCAACAATCCCAATGTGACTTTTCTCGAATACCTCAATCAAACTCCTGCCTACAAGGGGAAAGTGATGGCTTTCGGCAGTTGGGATGTATTTCCCTACATCATCAACAAAGAGCGTAGCGGCATTCCGGTCAACGCAGGATTTGACCTGGCCACGGGAGACAACCTTACCGATGTAGAAAAAACCATCAATCGTCTTCAGCAGGAGATCCGAGGTCCTTGGGGCGGGGTGAGATTAGATCCCTTTACACATCACTATGCACTCGAGGCCATCAAAAAGCACAAGCCCAAAGTACTCTACATTGCCTATGGCGAAACGGATGATTGGGCGCATGGAGGAAAGTACGATCAGTACATCTGGTCAGCCAAGCAGACAGATCAATACATCAAAGAAATCTGGGAAACCCTCCAGGCTGACCCACAATACAAAGACAAAACAACCTTGATCATCAGCGTGGATCATGG
>JAGXQZ010000090.1 GCA_018336015.1 Algoriphagus sp.
CTGCATGCCACAGGAGCGGCGTCCCGCTGCGACCGTGATCTGTCCGGCAGGTTCGGATCGGACAGATATGCAGCGGAGGAGGCCATCGCAGATCTGGGAGCCGCCTTGGTCATGGCCGATCTCGGTATCGCACACCATCCGCGACCGGACCATGCGGCGTACATCGCGTCCTGGCTACGTGTGCTCAAGGCCGATGCTCGCGCGATTTTCACGCTGGCGAGCAAAGCCCAGGCGGCAGCTGACTGGATGCATATGCAGCAGCCGGAACAACTCAGCGTGGCTGCATGATGGCACCTGCGGTGGGTGCCTCAGGCATTCGCCGCAGGAGCGCCGTGAGCCGATCCTCTGCGCTTCGGGCTCGGTGCAACAGCGTCAGGTTCTCGCTGGCGAGTTCGCGCCGCTCCTCGGCGTGACGCCGGGCATCGGCCCTGAGGTGCGTCAGCTCGGTCTCGAGCGTGGCGATGCGCGCTGCCAGGTCGCGTGCGGGCGTGCCTGGTCCTGCGGCAGCTTCGATCTCGTCGAGGATGTCCCGATGGCTCGTATAGAGCGGATTGCGACTGCGTCCCGCTTCGCGCGCGACCGAAGTCGGCGTGATCTTCACCACGCGTCCCGCATGGTCGGCGTGGCGCCCTTCGCCGCGCACCAGCCTCGCCAGCGCCGCCCGGTAGCTCCTTGCCGCGGATTGCCAGCGCTGCCCCTGATCATCCTTGCCCATCGTCATCTCCGATTTGCGTGAGCACCCGCTCGCATTGTCCGATCGCCTCATTGAGCACGGCCGCCGTCATCGGATTGGCCTCCGGCAACAGCGCAGCATTGCGTCTCCGGCGATCCCGCCAGTAGGCTCCGTGCTTCGCTTCGATCACCATGTTGGCGCATGAGAGGCAGACCGCCGGCGCTCGTCCGGCCTCATTCGGTTGCAGTTCGCCGCCGCAGCGGGAGGTCTCCTGCTGGAACACGCACCAGCCATAGTCGCAGGCATGGATGCGAAGATCCGTCTCCTTGAGGATGAACGCAACATAGTCTCGGCGTACCTGTTCGCCCGCGCGGCCGCGGAACCGGGCGTTTCCGGCGACGATACGTTCGCCCATCTTGCCGCCGAGCCGTTTCGCGGCGAGCAGGCGATCGAGTGCGGCTGCGGTTTCGGCGCGGGCTTCGTGGTCGATGAGGCCATGCAGGTCGAAGTCGTTGCCGACGTAGCCCCGCGCGGTCATGGCAACGGAAGCATGCTTGAAGTGCTCGGCCAGGCCCAGAAGCTGGGTACGGTCGCGCCTGGCAATAAACCGGGCAAAGGTCTTGCGGAACTGGTGCGTGCTGAACCTCCAGGGTTTCCCATCATGATCGGGGATGCCGACATGCCGCGCAAAGTCATTGATGCGCCAGGCGATATGCATGTGCGTCACCGGCACGATTTGGCCATACTGCGTGTTCTTCACCAGGAACAGATCGTCGCGGCCCGAGGCTTCGCGCAGCGGCGCGCTCAGCTGCTCGAGCAGCTCCACCGCGCGCACGACCGGTGCCGGGGCAACCCAGCGCTCCCTACGGCCATCGAGATCGTCGACAGTCTTGAACAGCCGGGACACGACATATGCCTGATTAACGCCGGTTCCGCCGATCGGGTGATGCTCGATTGCCCCTGTTTTCATTGACAGGATTTCGCTCGACCGCATCCCGACGAAGCCCGCGATCAAGATATAGCACGCCTCGACGAGGTGGACGGCGGCGTGCCGAACTGCATAGGCGCCATCGAGCCGTTCGCCCGATGGTCCGGCCAGCGATGCGAGCCTCAGCGCCGCTCTAACATGGTCAGATGCCTGGCGCTTGCCGCGCCGCAGACCCTGCGCTCGCGCTTCGCGGCGGATCGTTTCGGCTGCGACGATCGTATCGCCATGCTCCTCGACCCACCGCAGGGCTTCGCTCAGGATTGCAACGGCCACGTCTTCGGGGATGAACGGTATGACGCCCTTGGTCGCCCTGGTGTGGCCGGCGGCCTCATAGGTCGTTTCCAGCGGCAGCGGATCGACCAGTGGCGCATCGTTCAGCTTTTCTCGCTGACGATAAAGGTCTTTGATCACGAGCAGATAGTTCGTGATTGTGGCAGTTGAGATATTGCCTTTGTCTCCGCCGGCGCGTGCAGGACGACAGCGCAACCATTTGCAGAGTTGTTCGACCGAAGCTGGATCGATCCCGGCAAAGCGCGAGTGTCCTTCGCATGCCATCCATTCCAGCAGCGCGCGCAGCAACATTGCTTTGTGATGGATCGACGCCGGAGACGACCGTTTGCGCCCTGATGGAGGATGATAGTGCATCGACCAGAGGAAGTGCTTGGCGGCGCGGACAAGCTGAACATGATCACTGTTCCCGATGCGCGTGTGCTCCGGCATGGCCAACGCCCAACTGAACCGCTTCTGATCCGCGCGGCGACCCGCAGTGCGGATATCGAGCCGCCATTCATCGTCGCCGAACCGGCTCCACGGAGAAAGCCGCGCATCCTCCCAGGATGGCGACGACTGCGTGAGTGGGTGGGGGTGCTGGTTCATTCGACTGGCGGCAGCTGCGGCAGTGACATCCTCGAAACTGCTTCGAGCATCGCCTCGCAGAACCGGGGCAGGATATCGCGCTCGAGGATTTCCAGCTTGGGTGCATAAAGCAGCCGCCAGCGTTCGGGAGCCATGGCGGCACGCGCGTCGGTGAGCGCTGCCCGCGTCGCCAGCAGGCGAACCAGCACGTCCTCGTTGAGCGGGATCACGGCATTGGGGCAGGTGAAGCATCCGAGCCAGGCCGTACACAGCTCGCCCTTGCGCTGTCCCTCGGCAACGCCGGCAAGGGGATCGCTACAGATAAATCCGGCTGCGGTCGCGTGGCGCAGATCGGGAAGCACCTCCATCCCGGGCGGGGATTCGGCATCGCCCCGGACCATTTCCACAAACCGGGCTTGCAACCTGCCGATTGCCAGCGCTTGCGCCTTTCGGACGCGGGGCCGGTCCACATAGCGCTGTGTCGTGTCTGGAGTAGCATGGTTGGCCAGCACTTGCGTCTTCAGGATGTCATGCCCGAGCCGCTCGTGCGCTAGTGTGAGCCCCGATGCGCGCAGCGCCGCCAGCGTCAGTTTGAGCGGCTTGCTATCGTCGCCCAGCAGGCCATGGCGCTCCACAAACCGCCGGGTAAGTTTCGTGGCCAGATAGCCCGGGATCACACCGACTCTGCGAGACCCGTGTATCATCCCGGTGAGGAAGAGATAATTCTGGTCGCGGCGTGGCGTATGCGGCACCAGCCTTTCGGTCATAGCCAGAACCTGATCGATCAGCACGGGCACCGAGGAGCTTTTGTCGCGCAGGAAGCTGCGGCGCTGTTCACGTCCCGCGCGCCCCTTGCGCCAACTGACCAGAACCCTGCCTTCGAGCAGCAGATGCTCGCTCAGGCAGTCGCGCTGCATCAGCCTGAGCGCCTCGGCATTTGCAAAGGTTTGCGCGCCGATGGCGACCATATAGGCAACGATCGTATCCGGCAGCGCAAACAGCCGCCCCGCGATTTCGCCCATGCCACCGTGGCGGATCATGGCGAAGTGGAGATGCCAGAGGCCCGCGCCCTTTCTCAACATGTCGCCGACTTTGGGTGGCACGCCGCCGAACCGACCGTCGATCACCGCGAGCATGACCCCGATATCGTCGAGATCGAGCTTGGCGAGGTCGGGTTCGGAGACAATGGCCTTGCGATCGACCCGAGCCAGCGCAGCGCGGCCTTCCTCGAACAGTGCCCAGGCTGTTTCGATGTCCCGATGGGCCGCCGTGAGTACGCGTTCCATTTCATCACGGCTCAGTGCCTCACGCTGGCGCGCTTCCGCATTCTTGCGGGGGAACGGATTGAACGGGATTTCGAGTTCGGGGTGAACCAGGTCGGGCCGGTTGCGCTTGAGCCAGGCCATGTGCTGCTTGATGATCGACCAGACAGTATACCGTGACCCCTTGCTCCAGGGCCTCGTGCCGAGCCAAACGATAAACGCATTGAGAATGCCGCTATCGACGTCGCGCGTGGCTAAGATGGCGGAATCGTATTCGGCAAGGAACGCAAACCAGAACTTCAAAGTACGGAACGCTGAGCCTCTGTTGGCCGGTTGTTTGGCAGCATAGTGATGCCGGAACGCGAGCGCCCACTCGGCAGCCATGGTCGGCCGATCGAAGATCGAGAAGTCGAACGCGCATTCGAGCTGGCCGTCGGCATCTACGACATTGACCAGCAATGCGCCCGGATTGCCGATCAGCGGCTTCGGCGATGGCTCGACCCGGTAGTCCTTTTGCCGACGCGGCATTACAGCAGCGCCGCATAGAGATCGTCGACCGAGGTCTCGATTGCCGAGAGGTCGGTTTCGACAACGCGCAGGTATACCGCGGTGGTTGCCAGATCGGCGTGGCCGAGCAGCACCTGCAACGCGAGCAAGGGATTGAGTTCGGGATTGGCCCGGGCTTCGCGTTGCAGGAACCGCAGCATGGCGGCGGCGAAGGTATGTCGCAGCGCATGGAACGTCGCCATCACACCCGCTGCCTCGGCAGCAGCCGTGAACATTGCGCCAACCCTGCGCGGTTTCATGGGCTGCCCCCGACAAGTCAGGAACAGAGCGTCGGGATCGCGCTCTGCCCGTTTTGTCGTCGCACGACGGACGACGACCGCCCGCTCTTCCCGCACATAGGCACGGGTTCGATCAACCAAAGGGGCCGGAGGATATATTATTCGCGATCGCCCACCCTTGGTTTCGTCGATCTGCACCGGCACCATTGGTTCACTGCCGGCCCCTTTCAGATGACGCACGGTCAGGCCCGCCACTTCCATCCGACGGATTCCGGTGGTCACCGCCCATTCAACGATCAGCCTGTCGCGTGCCGACATTTCGGCCATGATGCGCCGAATCGCCTCCGGCGCGAGTGGGCGCGGCAACATCGGCACATGCCGCATGGTCAGTTCGTTGGCTTGGGTCCGGCCTCCGCTGGCGTCGATGTGGGCGAGGAATCCTTGTGGACGGCTGCGCGACAGCGCGATTTCCTGGCTTGCGAACGGGACCTGCTTCATCAGTCCGGTCGCCACGCTCCAGCGGTAGAAACGCCCTATGGTCCTGAGCCGCCCGTTGATTGTACTGCGTGCCAGCGGTCTGCCGCTGTCGCCACGGGGCCGGAGCATCTGATCGCGATAGGCGGCCAGTTCGCCAGGACCGACCTCGTCCCAGGCCCAGCCATTGGCCTCTAGCGTCTGCCACCAGTCGTAGAGAGCTTCAGCGTAGGTTCGCCAGGTCTGCGGGCTGCGGGTCCTGCCGCGCACCAAAGCAACGTGCATCAGCCATGCGCAGGCCGGTTCGACGAGCCGCATCCGGGCGTCGAGCAGCATCGGGACATTCTCCACCGATGATCCGTCGGGCCGGAATGCAGGCGTCGAGAACAACAGCTGCGCCATACCCACTCCCAAGATTGCAACCGGACAGGAAGGGCCCTCGGGCCCTCCCTGTCCGGCAGAGAAGAGGGGGCTCGGATCATGTGTCCTGCTTGATTGGCAGAAGAGGACAGAAAGGACACGTTATGGATGGGACCTACCA
>JAGXQZ010000091.1 GCA_018336015.1 Algoriphagus sp.
ATCGGTTACAGAGCAGGTATTGATCACGTACACGTCTGCCAGATCATCAAACTCTTTTTTCTCAAAACCTTCCTGTTCCAACATACGGGAAAGGGTAGAAGTTTCTGAAAAATTCAGTTTACAACCTAAGGTGTGAAATGCAACGCTACGCTTCTGACTCATGGGCCGCAAAGGTAGGAAGGAAAGATGATTCTGCATAGCCTGAAAGAACCCGTTTGCCCCACTCAGAAAAGCCTGACTACAAGTCCGAAACTCCAATAACCCCAGTCACCTTCCATCAATTCATGGTCCTGAAAAACATGATCAAAACTGATTCTCAGGTGTATTTTTTCCTTTTTAGAAAAAGCCAATAAGGCAGACTGTCTAAACCCATGATGACTCTCGCCATCCAATGAATAATGTCCCCAATGCGATGCCAGACTCAATGGGAAAATAATGGGATATTGCAATCCCAAATACCTATGTGTAATTCCATATTTAGGATTAAGCGGTTTCCCATTGATCACAACCATTTCTTTGGTACCTCCGAATAGGGCTTTACTTACTTCTGCATCCAAAAGTAGTTTCGGGGCAAGTCTATAACTGAATTTTGCCCCAATCCCCAGTCCAAATGCATTTTGGCTCTTACTAATATCATATTGGGTTTGATGGAGCGACCCCACTATTGAGAACGCTGTTTTCTTTTGTGCCTGAAGGGGCATACTGCTGATAAAAAACAAACAAAATGATAATAGTCGGGTCATGAATTATAGAGAAAAATGTTCGCTTTTTCGCTGCTTGTAATATGGGATTCTATCTGCCGTTTATCGTGTTGTGCTATTTATATAATCAGAGTCGGATTAGGTATTTGAACCTCTCAATATCGTCACTAAAGGCTTTCCCTCCGTTTGCTTTTTTTTAAAAGGCCGGTAAATTGAAACAATAGTGATAAATGTTCGTATTTATTCTACTTAATTCTAAATCAGAAAATAAAGAGACATAAAAAAACTGCAAAACATAAGGATGTTAAAATAAATAATTTTTAATCAGTCCCTGTGGACGGGCCTCATTGGGGTCGGTGTCAAGCGCAGCGAAGACAGATCATCCGCCGCGGCGGATGATCTGAGGCCAATGTCCGCCTGAGGCGGAGGAAAAGGGACGGGGCCATTCGGCCCAGGAGTAATATAGAGTTTTGACAATTAGAGTGATTTTAAATAGTACAACACGTTACTGATTATTCACTTTAAAATGATTATTTACAGACTTGGTTACTAACATTTTCTTAAAAAAACTGATTCTCAGGCTCCCATTTTCAATTTTAGCATTAATAAGGTATGTTTGCCAGTCTTTAAAAACCAAAACCAATATGCAGTTTACCCGTATTAATAATCTGGTCGGTTGGGTCGTATGTTTCATTGCCTGTACCGTGTATATTTTAACAGCAGAAGCTGGTGGCAGTCTTTGGGATTGCGGCGAGTTTGTGAGTAGTTGTTTCCGTCTGCAGATTCCGCACCCACCGGGCGCACCCTTGTTTGTGATATTGGGTCGCATATTTATTATACTTTTTGGCGATAATCCCATGGCGGCTGCTAAAGCAGTGAATATCATGAGTGCACTAGCCAGCGGATTTACCATTTTATTCCTGTTCTGGACCATCACCCATTTTGCTCGTAGAATCGTGAGTGTTAAAACCACAGATACCATTAGCGGTGCACAATTGTGGAGTATCATGGGTGCTGGTGTGGTTGGTGCATTGGCTTATACTTTCAGTGATTCATTCTGGTACAGCGCTGTTGAAGGGGAAGTATATGCATTGTCTTCTTTCTTTACAGCCATCGTATTCTGGGCCATTTTGAAATGGGAAAACCATGCCGATGAACCTGGAGCCGATCGTTGGATCGTGTTTATCTTCTTTATGATGGGTCTCTCCATCGGCGTTCACTTATTGAACCTCTTGACCATTCCGGCGATCGTCATGGTGTATTATTTCCGTAAGCGTGATAATTTCAAATATGAACTGTTACGCAAATGGTTTTTACGTTTGGTAGCCATTGGTGGCGTTCTGGCTTTTATTGGTGCACTGGTTGTAGCAAAAGGAGAAGTTTCGGATAGAAATCCTTCGATGGACAGTACACTGGCTGGATTAATGATTTTAGGTACTGCAGCAGCGATCGGACTTTTATTCCTTGTAGAAGGATTGAATAAACAGAAAAAAGCCGTTTATGGCGGTATCTATATCTTCTTTGTATTGGCCTGTGTAATTACAGGAGTAGTACAGGTAGGAGTGATTCAATACACTGTAAAATTTGCCGGTACATTCGACCGTTGGTTTGTCAATGGTTTCGGATTGCCATTCTTCTCAGGCTTCGCATTTTTCTTCTTGTTACTTGCCGGATTGATCTGGTATGGTTTAAAATATGCAGCTCGTAAGAACTGGGCATATTTACGTTTAGGTTTATGGTGTATCACTTTTATGTTGATCGGATACAGTACTTATGTAACTACCATGATTCGCAGTAATGCCAATCCATCTGTAGACATGTACAATGTAGATAATCCGATCAGCTTGGTGGGTTATCTGGGTCGTGAGCAGTATGGTGATTTTCCATTGCTGTATGGACAAAAATTCACTTCTCGTCCGATTGATCTGAAGACAACGGGTACGCGTTATCAAAAAGCAAGAGATCAATACATCAGTTTAGGGGAAGACAGAAGATATGTATTTGCAGCAGAAGATAAAATGGTCTTTCCTCGTGTATGGGATATCAGCAATGAACAAAGCCATCAGGACTACTATGCTTTCTATTTAGGCATCAATAGAATGAATGATGGAAGTTGGGAGCGTGAACCCAATCAGGCTGATAATATTAAATTCTTCTTTGGTTATCAGATCAACTGGATGTATTTCCGCTATTTTATGTGGAACTTCTCCGGTAAACAAAATGATAACCAGGGTCTCTTTACTGGCAATGTTCGTGATGGTAACTGGATCACCGGTATTCCTTTGGTTGACAATGTGATTTATGGTGATCAAAAACTGATGCCTGATTCTTTGAAAAACAACAAAGCCAATAATAAACTTTTTGCTTTACCCTTGATATTGGGATTATTGGGATTGTTCTACCATTACAAGAAACGCGGTGATGATTTTGGTGTGAACTTCCTCATGTTCTTCTTCACAGGTTTCGCGATTGTATTATACTTGAATCAACCCGGTTTTCAGCCTCGTGAGCGTGATTATGCTTACGTGGGTAGCTTCTATGCTTTTGCCGTATGGATTGGATTGGGTGTGTTGAAAGTAGGAGACTGGCTGAACAAAACAGTAAAGCAAGCAAGTATGAGTGCAATGCTAGCTGCCATTATTTGCTTATTTGCAGTACCGGTTTTGATGGCTCAGCAAGAATGGGATGATCATGACAGAAGCAAGAAAACAGTAGCGCCAGATGTAGCTCGTGATTACCTGGAAAGCTGTGCGCCAAATGCCATCTTATTTACGTTTGGTGATAACGATACTTACCCACTTTGGTATGCTCAGGAAGTAGAAGGTGTAAGACGAGATGTTAGAGTGATCAACTATAGTTTATTGGGTATCGATTGGTACATCAATCAACTGCGTTATAAAGTGAACGAAAGTGCTCCGATAGATGTGATCTGGACAGCAGAACAAATTGAAGGGGGCAAGCGTGATTATATTGAATACAGACCCGATCCGAATATTCCGGAGAATCGTTATTACGATCTGTATGACCTTATGAAAAATTATGTAGGAGCAGATAATCCAGAGAACAGCTACAGTTATCCGGTGAAGAAAGTTTCTCTTCCTGTTGATCGTGAAAATGTCATCAAGAACGGAACGGCTAATGCTACTGATAGTATTGTGAATGAGCTTCGTTTTGAAATCGGTAGAAATACCTTGATGAAAAATGATCTGGCAGTATTGAATATCATTGCAGCGAATAAATGGCAGCGTCCGATTTATTTCACATCTCCATCACTGGAGAATATGGGCTTTGAGCAGTTCTTGCGTAGAGATGGTTTGACATACAGACTGGTGCCTGTTGAGAATGATCGTGTGAATACTGATTATATGCTTGATAAAGTATCCAACAAATTCAAGTTTGGTAGCGCGAATGTACCAGGTGTGTATTTCGACGAAGAGAACCGTCGTCAGTTGAATACCATACGTACTGCTTATGCAGATCTAGCATTGGATCTGGCGAGCAAGAATCGTAAGGAGGATGCTAAAAAAGTATTGAACCAGATCGATAAAATGATGCTGGATGAAAACATGCCTTATGGTATGGCGAGTCGCGGTAACTCACATAACAGAAACTCATTGTTATTCTTAGAAGCTTGTTATCTGGCAGGAGATACGACTTTAGCGAACAAAGTATCCAACTCAGTGAAAAAAGATTTGGAACAACAGATCAGGTTCTACAATTCATTAACAGGCCGCAAGTCCGAACTAATGGAAGCTGAGAAACGTGGATCTGAGAATTATTTGCAGGCGATCTCACAAATGCAAACCATCTACAACCCAAAATTGCAAATACCCGGTAAAATGATGGCGGCTGATTCGGCTGCTCAAAAATAATCGCTTACCGGAATGATAGCATAAGGCCCCGATTGGTAGTATCGCCAATCGGGGCTTTCTTTTATCCATATTATTAACCCCTGCCTTTGCTGGTCGCCTGACCAGCAAATTTCTTTTACGTATATCGCAAACCATCCTGTTCGTTTGCTTGTTAAATTGCAATAAGATGCTAGGACACCGATTTATACATTTTGATCCCAGTGAGAATGGACAAACCAAGTTTGAACAGCTATTGAATCTGTTCATGCAACTGCTCACGTATACCAATGGAGATGCTTCAGAGGCTTTACAATGGCTCAATGAACTCGATAAACAATACAAGCTTACCGATAACGATTATGGAATGGGGGATTTTATTGAAGACCTCAA
>JAGXQZ010000092.1 GCA_018336015.1 Algoriphagus sp.
TTCGCCGGCCCCCCCTCCCCCTTATCGAGGCCCCCAGAGGGGGCCAGATGGTCCCCCGGTCACAGCTCCACCGCCCAGGCCAAGAACTGGCCCTATCGGTGCACAACCGCCGCAAGGTTTGACAGAAAAAGCAGGGGACCGCCGCCCGTGCGCTGAACATGTGTCAAGCGACACGCAGATTTAACCCCCTGACGACATCTGGAATTGGCCCCCTGGGTTAATCAACTCTCTGATGTGATCGGGGTGGGGGCAGCGGCCTTCTGCAGAAGGCCGCTGCGGCGCTTGTCGCGCAGCCGGTAGCTGTCGCCCCGAATCGTGACCACCTGGCTGTGATGCAACAGCCGGTCGAGGATGGCGGTGGCAGCCACCGCATCGCCAAACACCTGCCCCCACTCGCCGACCGGCCGGTTGCTGGTGATCAGCATGCTGGCCCGCTCATAGCGCCGCGACACGAGTTGGAAGAACAGGTGTGCGGCAGCTGGCTCGAGCGGCAGGTAGCCCAGTTCATCGATGATCAGCAGTTTCGGCTTTGAGATCTGCAGCAGTTTCTCCTCAAGCCTTCCGTCGGCGTGCGCCTTCGTGAGTCCGGCCATGAGCGCCGCCGCCGAGGTGAAGAGCACCGTGTAGCCACGATCGACCGCTTCGCGTCCGAGGGCGACCGCCAGATGCGTCTTGCCCACGCCCGGCGGGCCGAGCAGCAGCAGCGCCTGGCCGTGGCCGATCCAGCGGCCGGTGGCCAGATCCCGGATCTGCCCCGGATCGATCGAGGGTTGCGCGTCGAAGTCGAAGCCTTCGAGCGTACGCACGCACGGGAAGCGGGCGAGCTTCACGCCCATCTGGATGCGCCGGGTGTCGCGCCGGGCGACCTCACGTTCGGCCAGAAACAGCAAGGCTTCACGCAGCGTCATTTGCGCCCGGCTGGCTTCGTCGAGCAGGCTGTCGAGCTGGTCGCGGATCGCCGTGAGCCGCAGCCGGGTGAGCAGTTCGTCGAGTCGGTCGGTGTCGAGCATTACCAAGCCCCTCCCGCAATGGCTTCGTACTCGGCCAGCGGACGCAACAGCGCATCGGTGGGCGGCGGCGCTTCGATCTCGGCCGGAGGTGGCGACCCGCCCAGCAGGTGGCTGCGCTCGATACTGCGCCCGCGACTGCCAGAGAGCTGCGCATGGCGGGCCACTTCCTCGCCGGCATACTCCACCACCACCGTGTCGGCGCTGACGATGACCGTAACCGTCTCACCGATCAGCCGCCACGGCACGCTGTAGGCGTTGGTGTCCAGCTCGATGCAGCCCTCGGCATTGACCCGACGCACAAGTTCGCGCATCTGCAGGAAGGGGGCGACCCCGGCGATCGGGTGCAGATGCCCGCGCTCTAGCTCGAAGCGCTCAACGGGCGAGACGCCCGTCGTGCCGTGGACGCGCACATCGGCCACCTCGCGCTGCCAGCGCGCCAGATGCGCCTCCATCGCCGCCCAACTCTCGAAGGGGTGACCAGCGATGGCGTTCTTCTTCACGTAGCCTACGCCGTTCTCGGTCTTGCCCTTGGTGCGGGCCCGAAACGGGGCCCACGCCCGGGCCGCGATGTCCCAGTGCCGGCAGAACGCCTCGAAGCGGCTGTTGAGCCGAACCTGGCGCGTCTGGCTGTCGTGCTTGTCGACCAGCGCTTTGGCGTTGTCGATGAGCAGGGTCTGCGGCCGTCCGCCGAAATGGGCAAACGCCGCCTCGATCCCGGCGAACCACGCGCTCTGGCGCTCGTGCCGGAACGCACAAGCAAACCCCCGCCGTGAATAGCCCAGCGTCGCCACGAACAGGAACACCCGCACCGATTCACCTCCGATCAGCACGCGGGTCTGGCCGAAGTCGATCTGCATCTGCTCGCCCGGCGCGGTCTCGAAACGGATCGTCGCACGCCGGCTGGCTTCGAGCTCCTGGCGGAACCCTTGGCACGCGCGCTCGACCGTGCGCAGGCTCGTGTCGATCCCGAGCTCCTTGCTCAGCTGCTGGCGCACCACGTCGCAGTTGCCCCGGTGCTGAAGGAAACGCTCCCGCAGCCACGCCTCATGACCGCCCAGCACGCTGGCACGCTGTGGCTGCCTATACGGCACCGGCCCGCCCGCGCTCAGGTACCGCCGCACCGTGTTGCGCGCGATGCCCAGCGCCCTGGAGATTCGCTTCGCTCCCCAACCTGACTGCCCCAACCGAACGATCGTCGTGACCGCTTCCGGCTCCAACATCTCCTGCCCTCCGCAACCTACACGGCGTACAGGATCTACCTCGATGTGCTTCGTTTCCAACGATGGCCTCCTTGCGAACGAGGGGGTTCATTCCTCGTGTCGCCAGGGGGGCAATTTACGGTGTCGCCTGACAACATGCCTCGTCGGCTTGCCGCCGCCCGCCTTCGCGCCCTTCGGGCTTGACCTGAAACCGCTTCGGTTTCAGGGCTTCCCGCGTCGGTTCTTGCCCGACTGGCTGCGGGGGCAGGCCCAGCGGGCTACGCCCTTGTTCCTCCCCCTTGCCGATAGGCTGGGGGCGCTCCTGTCGCGTCAAGGGCCGGGGCTGCGCCCCTCTCCATCCCGGCCCGTGTCCTCGCCCGTGCCGGGCTGCGGGCCGCACCAGCCGGGATTCCGACCCTTGACCCGCCATCCGCTTATTCCGCCTTCTTCGCCCTGGTGGTCTTGCCGGGGGCCTTCGGTGCCGGTGCCGCTTGGGCCTCGCCTTCGGCGGGCTGACGTGCGGCCAGGGCGCGCATCAGGTCGCTTGCCTGGGTCTGCAAGGCTTCCACCTGACCGCGCAGCTTGGCGGCTTCCTCACGGGCGCTGCTGGCCTCCTTGCGGGCCTCGTCGCGGTCGGCTTCGGCCTTGGTCATGCGCTCGGCCACGCGGTGGGCTTCCTGAGCGGCGGACTTGCGCTGCTCCTGGTGCGCCTGGTCGGCTGCTTCGGCCTTGGCCTTGACGGTCGCCAGCTCGGCGCGGGCCTGGTCACGTTCGGCGGCGGCTTCCTGGGCGGCCTTCTTTTGCTCGGCCAGGTCGGCGCGCATCTGCTCGGCCTGCTGCTGGTAGCGGTTGCGCTCGGCCTCGATGCTGGCATTCAGGCGGGCCAGCTCGGCGGCGTGTTCCTCGGCGGCAGTCTTGGCGG
>JAGXQZ010000093.1 GCA_018336015.1 Algoriphagus sp.
AAAAAGGCTGGGAAACATCCAAAAGCCGGATTTACTGCTTAAGCAAGCGAAAAACTACAACTGGAAAGCAGCATAACGTCTATTCCATTTTTCAGAATTGAAAAAGAAAAAGTCTAAAACCAAAAATTAGGATCAAGCAATAAACAAACTGAAAACATGTCAGAAGCTTCTTTTTGAACTGCGTTCAGCAAAAAGCCTTGCTAACCCTTAAAATTACCAAATTGAAGGGGTTTTAAAGAAAAACTTCGGTTTTTAACACAGCCTCTTAAACCGTGGGCCAAGAAAATGTAACTTTTATTCCCCCTTCACATACTTTCTCCAGTTGTGCTGCTCCTTGAATCCAAGTACTTCTTTGATTTTTCGGTTGGAGAAAAGTGCCTCGTGCTCTTCCAATACCCGTGTCAAGGGTACACCGGGGAAAAAGCGTTCTGCCAGTTCCTTGCTTGGGATAATTGCTCCATTGTGATCATTGCCGGCATTGAAGACCTGATAGCCCAAACCGTCTTTTTGCAAACACAAATCCACGATCTGACCTAGATCACGGGCATCGATGTAGCAGAAAGCATTGCGACGGCGAACCTCAGGGTGCTTGAAATAGTGTGGGAAAAGGGACTGGTATTCATGCGGCTCGATCACGTTTCCGATTCGGAGGGCATAGATGTCTACTCCTGTTCTTCGCTGGAAAGCTCTTGCAGTTTGCTCATTGACTACCTTCGATAGGCCATAGCTGTCCATGGGATTGACATCGTAGTTTTCATCTAAAGGCAGGTAAGCAGGGTCTGTTTTTCCATCGGAAAAGCAAATGCCATACGTTGTCTCAGAGGAGGCAATGATGATCTTTTTGATACCCAGTTTCACAGCCGCTTCGATGACATTGTAGGTGCCAACGGTATTGACGCGAAAAGTCTCATTGTCCGGCTTGATCAGGATTCTTGGTACAGCAGCAAAGTGAACCACCGCATCAAAGGCTGGTACACCCGTACCAGGCTCCATTTCGTCAAATCCTGCATACATGCTCATGGCGTTAAACATTTGCCCGGAATCAGTAATGTCCGCGTTAAGGTTATCCACACCGGGATGGTTGAGAGGAGTGAGGTCTACATTCATGACGAAATGGCCTTGCTCTAGCAAGTAGGGTATGACGTGCCGTCCGGCTTTTCCGGACCCTCCTGTAAAGAAAATACGCATGGTTTTAGGGTAAGATTGGGGTGAGTAGTTTAGGATAAGTTAAGGTTTGATCTATTCTTGGGTTTTGTCCAACTCAAGTTACATTCTGATTATAGGATTTAAATTTTATTTGAATATCCGCAATCTTACCACTAGCCAAGTCATCGGTTCTAAAGATCGCGGATATTCGTCGACTGACCACGGACGACAGTCCACCGCACATCTAAATGGACTTCAAACCTTGTTTTATTTGGTCAATGGTAGAAAAGCGGATAATCAGAAAATTTTAATTGGGAGAATAACTTACAAGACAGGCATTGACTTATTTTTTATCGTTCTATTCCAAGTTTTCCAGAGATTCATTCACCTGAAAATACCCCAATCTTCCACTGCGACATTCTAATAAAACAGCTCCTCCCTGACTCTTTTTTACGATTTTTTTCAAATCCTCAAGGGTGTGAATTCTTCGGTTATTCGCCTTGACGATAAGTTCGCCAAGAGGCCACTCCATCTCATCAGCCTGAGTGCCTTGGTAAATATGGGTGACGACCAAGGTGGGTTTTTCCTGATCGATAGTTTGCAACATCTCCAACTGAGCTGCGGGGTCCACTTCCTGAATCGCCCGGATAATTTCAAAACTCAGGGGTTGAATGATCATGCCAAAAATCTCCAAGTATTTTCTGTCATTCAAAATCGGGATAGAAGTGATGCCTTTTTCAGGATTTCGCATGGCAATGGCTTTCGTCTTGTGAATCACCCCATCTCTCTGAAAGACGATCTGAGTGGCCTCACCGATGGGCACGAGTTTCATGACATCATAGATGTTTTTGTGCCGATAGAGTCCGTCTTTTCCTATGACTATCCCGTGTCGGTCAAATTCCATCTTGTTGATCGAAAGGATGACATCCCTCGGTTTGATTTTGGCTGAGTCCAGAAATCCATTCGGCAACACTTGGGATACGATCACCCCTTTAGCTTCCGACTGCTTCAATAGCGGATTAAAGTTTTCAGCATTCTTCTGCAATTTTCCTCCGATGTCGGCAAAGTGAGGTTCATTGAGCAAGAGTAGGTTTTCGATGATGATTTTCACGAAACTGGCGGGGGTGATGAACCCGATGTTTTCAGCATCAATCATTACAGCCGTATTCAGTCCCACTACTTTGCCGTCTTCGTTGACGCTTGGGCCTCCCGAATTGCCGGGATTAATTGCGGCATTGGTGACAAATCGCTCTGTGGTATACTCTGACCCCGATATGAAATTAGTGATTTCGCCGCCCGTGATATTGGGTTCGATCATTCCCATCGGGTATCCGATTGCTTTGATAGCCTCCCCTCGGGTTGGGCTTTTACCTTCTTTCAGTTCGAGGTATTCGATCTCTTGGATAGCCAGTTTTTTAAACCTAATCAGTTCTTTTTCAGTCAGTCTGATCAAGGCTACATCCGGTTCCAGCTGTTTTACCAATCCGACGACCTCTGCGTCAAAGCGTTCTTCGCTGGTAAGCATGGAGCTGATTTTAACTTTCACCGCATTTCGCACCACATGGGCATTGGTCACGATGTAGCCCTCTAGATCCTTGTATTTCACAAAAAATCCCGATCCAGACCATACTCCTGGGACTTTAATGGATGGATTTAAGACAGATTGGATGTCCTCTTCGATGTAGCCTTCCACGAGGATTTGGACCACCCCGCTCATCATTCTACTTGCACTGCTGGTAAGTTTATTTTTTGACTTTGGCATAGGTTATTAAAAATAGGGATTTCTGGGAAAGCCTCGTAGAATTCTCGAAGGGGAAACGAAATGTGTCTGATTTAAATAAATAAAGGATAAAAAAAGAAGCGTAGCCCCATGGATAATTAAGTAAAGTCGTATTGAAGAAAAAGGAAAAGTGGTAAAGTGCATTATTTACCTTTTCCGGCAGTGCCAAAGCTGGACACCGTGTCCGATGTGTGAAGTAATGGGATTTGCTTTTAACCCATGATCATCCCTACAAGTAAGGTTATGGAAATGATAAGGGTGAGGAGAATTAGTTATCGGATCTTGAATTTTGCCTTTGCCCACAAAAAAATAGAGACTGCAGGAATGCCAAAAGCCAATATCAAAAAAGGCAGCCAAAGCAGCTCATAGATAGCTCCCATCAATGCAAACTGGTAAACATCCATCACTTGACCGATGCTCCAAAAAGCAGAAGTTCCAAGGCTTAGAAAAAACACCAATCGCTCTGTTTTTTTATTCGGTATTGCATGCTTCATTATCAATAAGTTACTGCTTCAATTTAGAAGGAGCAATTTTATTTCGCAGGTTGTCTGTTTTAAACTCAGATTCTTTGTCCCTGGAGAATGAAACTAAGATTTGCCCTTATCGAAGACCAAGTAAATGGTTTGAAATTCTTTTCTAAATACCCTTAATAATGTTCAGGATAGTGGTTGGCGAAGAGATCAAGGCAAATGTGTTAGTTGTGGATCTCAAGAAAAATTGGAATTTGACCACGTTATTCCTTTTTCAAAAGGTGGTTCAAATACCTGTCGTAATGTGCAACTACTCTGTGAAAGTTGTAATAGACTCAAATCTGATAAAATAGGGTAAGCTTTGTTTAATTCTATTGCGCTCTAAGATT
Source organism: Algoriphagus sp. (assembly GCA_018336015.1). Taxonomy (GTDB): domain Bacteria; phylum Bacteroidota; class Bacteroidia; order Cytophagales; family Cyclobacteriaceae; genus Algoriphagus; species Algoriphagus aquatilis. The sequence continues at coordinate 3,786 of JAGXQZ010000093.1, forward strand.
GCTCTGAAGTCATGGGCCTTTTTAGACGACATCAACTTATTCGCTAGGAGTTTGCTCTATAATTTTTTCTGACTCGATTTTCATGTCGAGCTTGCCGTTGTATCTGCCACCCATCTCAATCACTAGGTTTTCTGTTTTTACATCACCTTCGATTCGCCCGGTCTGCTTGATTTCAAGATGTTTGACTTTCAGATTTCCATTCACTGTACCAAAAACAATCGCCGTTTCTGACTCCAGATTCCCATGAATAATTCCTTTTTCTCCCAGAATTACCCCCTTTTTGATCGATACATCTCCGCTAATCTTTCCTTCTATACGAGCACTGTTAATGCATCGGATGTTTCCTTCACATTCAAAATCCTTACCTAAAATCGTCAGGATTTCCTCTTGGTTTAGCTGGGTAATTGGCGATTTTTGATTTTTCTTGAACATACCTAGTTTACATTAATGAATGTTTTGGGATTGATTTTTTTATCGTTTTTGTGGATCTCGTAGTGTAGATGTGGTCCGCTTGAACGACCGGTAGAACCCACTTTTCCAATGAAAGTATTTGCTTTGACCTCCTGCCCTTCCTTCACCAAAATTTCGGACAAGTGGCCATAGAGTGTTTCATAATCACCTCCGTGACTGATAATGACCAACTTTCCATAATCCCCTTTGTATCCTGCAAATACAACTTTCCCATCCGCTGTGCAACGAACAGGGCTACCATGACGGGCACTGATGTCAAGCCCTTTGTGGGATTCTCTTTTTTCACCGAAAAATGGGTTTGAACGAATGCCAAAGCTTGATGTAATCCGTCCTTCGATGGGTGAACCTATCGGAGTGTTTGAAATGGTCCGTTTGAATTCTTCAAGGTATTTTTCAAACTCCGAATTATCCCCCACTTCTAGCGGGGAATTGAATTTTGGAACGATGACCTCACTTTGGTGAGGGGGTTGGGGGATGCCTTTACTGTCCAATAATTTATTTACTTCAGTGATTTGCCGAGTAATAAAGTCATACTGTCGATTAAGCTCTTGTGAAAAGGTTTTGATCTGTGCATGCTGAGCCTGGATTTCATTTTTCTGTTGAATGAAATAGAGTTTGCCAATCATTACGAATGTGTATATCCCGAGTCCAAGAAAAAGAAGTACACTCACTGAAATGAGCTTCCAATAATCTAGCAAGAAGGTGGGTATCAAGATTGGTTTTTTGAACCTTTGATTGGTATCCACTAGAATAACTGTAGTCTTCTTTATCAGAGTAGGATTTTTTCTTAAAGGAAGCATAGCATCTAAGAAATGATTCTATTTGGAGGTGAAATTCCAAAAAGAGATGTCAACTACTATTCAGAAATACATCTCATTATTCTATGATTAGATTGTTAAACAATTGATAATCAGATAAATAAGTGTATCCAAATTTCAGGCAACTTATACAGGGTGATAGAAGGGTGCCGAAACGGGACTGATAATACAAAAAATAATCAGAGGATTAAAAAGTTTTTAGCTTTCCTCGAACGCCTAAAGAGAGGATAATGGGTTGATTTACTGTAGAAAATAGGTTTCGTTTAGACCTATAGTTTGATCAATACGCTTCTAAAGAAAAATAGATCTCCACGATTAAAAAAAATGCTGGACACTCTGCAGATCTTTATCTCCACTAGTGCCCAGCAAATCTTGTAGGTAGCTTTATTCTATTCCTTCACAAACAACACCCCCACACCCTTCTCAGTCGCCAGCTTGTTGAATGCCGGAACGGCGGCTTGGATCAGGCGTTCTCCTTCGGCTTTGAGGGGTTTCCACTGCTCCATCAGTTCGGCATAGCGAGCTTTGGTGCCTGCGTTGATCTTAGGAATGCTGCTTTCTCCATGATTCATCATATACATGAAGTTGGCGGTAAACTTATTCGGGAAGTTTTCCACGTCATCGTAGGCGGTGGACTTCCGTTGGATCATGTTTTCATCCCAAGTTTGTATTTCTTTGATGAGGGTTTCAGCAGCGGTTTTCAGGTCTTTGTATTCGGCTTTTTTGTCCAGTCGGTTGACTAGATCCTTCAATTGGTCTTGGTAAGCTTTGGCTGTGTTTACCATGGTGTGCATAGCAGTGACCTCGCTTTCCAGTTGACTCATCCATTCGTGGTAGGCTTGGTAATCGGCAGGAGTCAGGTTGTAACCCGGAATGTCCACGATTTCCCCTTTGGCTTCGGCCGTAACTCCACCACTGCTGAGACGAATTGTGTAAGTTCCAGGAATGGCCTTATGGCCTGAGTAACTGGATTCGATGTAGGCAGTTGGGATGCCCGGCACAGTTGGATAGCGCAGATTCCAGACAAATCGGTTGACTCCCTTTCGAGTGGAAAGCGTTGGATCAGGCGCTGGACCTCCAGCATAGGCTTGGAAGTCTGGATTGCGCTTGGAGCTTAGCTTTCTTACCATTTCGCCTTTGGCATCGAGTATTTCCAACGTCAGTTCGGTGCTGTCAGCAAAGGTTTCGGGCAGGTGGTAATAGATCACCATGCCGTTGGCAGGGTTTTGACCCTGAAAGGGATCCGTGCCGGTGTAGTCGTCCAGATTCCCGCCGTTCATACTGGAATACCAGTTGCCCAAAAGGGCTTTTTCAGGAGTATAGAGGGTGATTTTATCTACCTTGGCTTGTACTTCACGCACGGCATTGAGCTCATCGAGGATCCAATAGGATCGTCCCGCTGTAGCCACGATAAGGTCGTCATGGGCTACTTTCAAGTCGGTAATCGGAGTGAGCGGCAGATTGAGTTGGAAGGAAACCCAATTGGCTCCGCCGTCCTTGGAAATGTACATCCCAGTCTCGGTACCTGCGAAAAGCAGGTTTTTCACTTTCGTGTCTTCCCGTACCACCCGGGTAAAGGCACCGTATGGGATGCCTTTGGAGATATTGGTCCAGGTTTTACCGTAGTCGGTAGTCTTGTAGAGCGCAGGCGTATAGTCGTTGAATTTGTAGCGTGTCGTTGCGATGTAGGCTGTGCCGGGATCGTGAGGAGATACTTCAATGGCATTGACTAGACATTCGGCAAGTCCTTTTGGAGTGACATTGGTCCAGGTTTTTCCTCCGTCACGGGTCAGTTGCACGAGGCCATCGTCGCTTCCTGTCCAGAGTACTCCTTTTTCGTGGGGGCTTTCGATTACATAAGCGATTGTGCCGTAGTTTTCAGCACCCACGGCTTCATTGGTGTAGGGTACTCCGCCTTTGCCCTGCTTGGCCTTTTCATTTCTGGTCAGGTCAGGGGAGACTTCTGTCCAGGTTTGACCCCAATCCTGAGTTTTCAGTAGGACTTGCGCAGCATGGTAAAAGGTGTTGGGTTCGTGTTGCGACCAGATGATCGGTGCATTCCAGTTGAAGCGGTACTTCATGTCTTTCGCATCCATGCCCAGGTATTGGATTGGGGCGGCCATGATATTGGTCGAACCTTGAGTTTGCATGTCAAGAACTTCGATCGTGCCCTGATAGCTGCCACCCAATACATATCTAGGATTATTTGGGTCAAATGCCAAGAAGGCACTTTCCCCTCCAGCAGAATAGCTCCAATGCTCTTGCGTAATGCCTCCTCTTCCCAAAGCCATGCTGGAAATCACCACAGAGGTATTGTCCTGCTGACCGCCGTAAATGCGATACGGCCACTGATTGTCGGTGTTGATTCTGTAAAACTGGGCTGTAGGCATATTGCTTTGAACTGACCAGGTTTTACCTCCATTGAATGAAATCGATCCACCGCCATCATCAGCAAGGATTAGGTTGTTGGCATTTTTAGGATTAATCCAGAGGTCATGGTAGTCCCCGTGCGGACCGTCGATGTCTTCAAAGGTCTTGCCTCCGTCGATGGATACTAGAAAGGGCGCGCTCTGCACATAGACTTTGTGCTCGTTCACCGGATCTGCGAATACTTCGATGTAATACCAGGCCCGCTGAGTCAGTCGGTTGCTTTTGTTGACCAGAGACCAGTTTTCTCCTGCGTCGTCGGAGACAAAAAGGCCTCCGAGATCCTTGTCGGAATCACTTTCAATGAGCGCATAGACTTTATTGGAATTGGCTCTGGAGACCGATATGGCCATCTTTCCTTTTTCTTCCGGCAAACCGTTATGGATTTTCTTCCAGGTTTTCCCTGAGTCGGTGGACTTGTACAGGCCCGAGCCCGGACCACCGGATTTCACCTGCCAAGGGAATCGCTGATGCTCCCACATGGCAGCGTAGAGGATTTCCGGAAAATTCATGTCCATGGACAATTCCACCGCACCGGTCATGTTGTCCACGAACAGGACTTTTTCCCATGTCAAACCGCCATCAACAGACTTGTAAACACCACGGTCTTCATTTGGAGCATGCAAAGCTCCTTGAGCGGCTACGTACAAGATGTCTGGATTGGTAGGATGGATTTGGATACGGGAAATGTGCTGGGTTTTTTCCAATCCCATTTTTTTCCAGGTTTTTCCTGCATCGGTGGATTTGTAGACACCGTCTCCATAGGAGGTCATCACGCCTCGGGGAGCATGCTCGCCCATGCCGACATAAACGATGTTGGAGTTGGTTTCGGCTACGGCTACGGCACCTACCGAACCTGTTTTAAAGTATCCATCAGAGATGTTTTCCCAGTGCTGTCCTGCATCGGTGGTTTTCCAAAGTCCTCCGCCCGTGGTGCCGAAGTAGTAGGTCAATGGGTCATTTACCACTCCAGTGGCTGCCACTGATCGACCCCCACGAAATGGGCCGATATTTCGGTATTTGATGGGAAGGGAGGAATCGTAGGTTTGGGAATAGGCGGAATAACCGAGTAAGAGACCTAAGAATAAAAGAAAATAGCGCATAAAGGACTTGGTGGTTTTAAGTCCTTAAGATAGCCAAAATGTTGATTTCCCAGAGTTTTACCTGATTATCAGTTTTCACCAGTTAAGCTAGCCCGGTAATTCAGGGTTGCCTTTGCTACACCAAAGCTATCTTTTAATTGAATGTGGGGAATGGCCCTACAGGCAAGTCTGATCAATGCTTGATGGTGAATACAGTGCTCCAAGTTGTACCAAAGTTCCCTGAAGTAGCTGGTTTTCATTTTTTTGGACCCCTCGCCTTGACAAGCTTCCAAGATCAATTCTTTGTCAGGAAGATGGAGTTTGGATTGGATTTTTGAAATGGAATGAATAGCAAATGCTGCGTCTGTCTCCAGTAAGACCGATCGGTCACGCAGGTCATAATTTATTTTTCCCGAGTCGTATTGGTCTATCAGACAGGAGAAAAGCTCAATGATATGACGTACATGTTGACCGACTGAGGCAGTCTGAAAGATTGGAGACATTCCACTGTAATCCTCGGGTTGCAGCTGCATTAAAAATTCATTCAACTCATCGAGCTGATTTACGCATTCTTCATTTACCATATTTTAGTTTGATTAATGAGGACAACTGTTTTGAGTAGAACAAGAAGTTTAAGGCACAAGCTAAGAAGCAACCCAAGGCAAGCGCGAATAATCCACCACCATCCTCTCTGAAAACAATACCAATGATAAAAATATGGATGAAAATCGCACCCGTCATTATACCCATGCCGCCAATACTTCCTAGGACTTGCGTTCGGGGTATGATCAGCAGGAGACTGACCAAAAGTTCAATGATTCCGAGGGCAATCCTTCCTGTAGGTTCAACTCCAAGTTGGCTGAACAGTTCTATGGAGTCTGGATGGGCGCCAAATTTGTAAGAGAGAGATTGAGTTAAAATGACTGCTGCTGTGATACGGAGTATCCAGCTGGAATACCTCAGGAATGGAGTTTCCAAAGGTTTGAAGGCGGAAAAGATCATAGTGCGAAAGGGTTTGGGTTGGACTTGAAGGTCCGATATTGAGCTATTCCGAATTGTCGGCTTTCTTACCTTTTAGGCAACTTACAACTCCTCCAAGCTTTTGATAAATATTTCTTTTCTGGAATACCTGATTTTACCGGTTTTTTCCCAGTCATTAAACAGCTGGGTCGTGGTCTGTCGAGATGCACAAATGATCTGAGAGATATCTTTATGGGTCAAATAGTTTGACAGGGTAATCGAACCATTGAGATCTTGAACCTCTCTCTTTGCCCATTCTTTGAGGAATGCAATCAGTCGCTCTTTGGTGTTTAGGAAGAATAAGTTGCTGTACTTGTTTTTGACTCTCTTTAGTCTGAAGCCTACTATTTTGGAATAGGAAATTGCCAAGGAAGGATATTGCTCGAGTAGTTTTTCAAAGTCAGCTGCTTTAAATCTGCATAAGACAACTTTTTCGGAGAGGACCTGCGCGTATTCGGAAGGGTTTGAGGAGGAAGAATTTTTCAATTCCCCAAAAATTTCACCTTGGTAAATTAAGTCTACGATCAGCTCATTTCCATTTTCATCCACTTGGACAATTTTCAGATTTCCTTTTTTCAGCAGGTAGATAAAAGATTGATCCGGATCCGAAAGATCCAGTATTTCTCCCTTTTTTACTTTTTTGAAGTTTGCAATGATGCACAGTTGCCGTATTTGGGTGTGGCTCAAAACCCAAAAGAGTTGATGATTTTTTAAATGCCAAAATTTTACCTCCTCAAGAGTTTCCATTGATCAGCTTGCGGTATTCTTTGAAATTTAGATAAAGGTTTTTAATCGTCGGCTTTGGTGAGGCAGCCATCGTGTTTTCCTTGGCCAGTTGGGCCATGAGGTTGAAATAGGAGGAAATTTCAATTAGAGCCCTGCGGTAGCTAAACTTGGAATCATACATGTGAATGGGTTCGGAGTTAGCCCCGTTGATTTCTAAAAGTAGGATCGCATCGGGATTTTTGAGCTCATCTTCTGTATCGACTTTCAGATCCAACCGACCATAATTGAATCCTGTGAAGTCTTTGCAAACTATAGAAAATGCAGCTTCTGTTTTTTCGCAAATCAGATCTCTTCGATCTACAAAAGTGGCCCCTTTGCAATGGTTTCCCTTGATGCTTAACCGATAAATCTCACCTTTGGAGGGGATTACCTGCCATATTTGCTTTTGAATTTGATCGAGGTAGCGTTTTACCCGTGGGTGTTTTTTTGCGAGTTGGATAATTGTGGAGACTCCATCTCCCATCACTTGAAGTGGAATCTTCTGTGTGATGGAGGTTATTTTAAATTTACCGGAACTTCTATTTCGAATCAAAAAGACTCCATATTCCTCCTGTTTAGTTATTAAATCCTGGATAATCAAGGCTTCTTGATTGAATGCGTTTAAATAAGACCTCAAGTCTGAAAAAGAGTCAATCACTGCCACACCTCGACCTCTCTCGCCTATGTCCGGTTTGATGATAAAGGGCAACTTGATACCGGCTGCTTCGACCTTATTTCGGATCTCTTCTTCCCGATGTGGAGGACTCAGAAGTATACTTGAAGGGATGTTTTTGGGATTTACCCGCTGTAAGCTGTTGAATTTTGAATAATAAAAGAGTCCTCCATTCTCTAAAGCTGGATTTACGGCAGCGAAGAAACTTAGGCTTCGCAGTCGGATTGCCCAATAGGTTCCGAAAAAAAACATCGGTAGTTGAATCGTCCAACTAGGCCAAAATTCAAAAGAATTGGTTTTTTGAGTAAGGTCCATCGACGCAGCGTAAGCTTGATTAACTGAGATTGGATTTGTCCAAAAAATCCAATGTTACTTGCTTTTGACTGTGTTCCAGTTTTTGTCAGCTTTTTGGATCATGTTAGTTTGATCTTTCTGCCAGTCATTTTGAACACCTAGGCTATAATTTAAGTAAAGTTTTTCATTTACGATGGTCCACGCCTCTGGAGTGGTTGTAGCCTTGTATCCTTGGGCCATCCCAAAAGCGCAATAACCTCCATACTGTGGCAGGAATTTCTCAGGATTTTGGTCAAAAAGCTTTTTGTTTTCAGCGGAAGAGAAGTGCCAATTTGCTCCTTTGTAAGTGGATTTTAATTGATCGGAGCCTTTTACTGGTTTTTTTACTGTGAAATAAGCAACTGGATCATATCCATTAATGGCTTTGTTGGCACTGCTGTAAATTTCCGGTTTTTGACCACATGCACTGAATACGATCAGGAAAAAGAGAATTAAAATTTGGAGTTTTTTCATGGCTAGGTTTTTCATACTAAAATTGAATAAGCTGATTAATCCAATTGTCTTTCTGCTGACAACCTCTTGAAATAATCTCACTCTGAAGGTGTGCATCTGAAAAATGAAAAGCCCAACCGAAGATCCGATTGGGCTGAGTTGGTTTAGTTTAATCTGATAAAGGGCTTAATTATTACTTCTTTCCCGACTGTTTCCTCTGCTTGGGGCGGAGGATTCGGTTCGGCTTGCAGGTGCATTTCCCCTGGATGGTGCAGATGATCTGACCTGAGGCTGATTTCCTTGTCTAGAAGGAGCCTCCACTCTTGAGTCAGAACCTCTGGATGGTGCGGTTCTCACCTGAGGAGCTGGCTGCTGCCTTACTTCTGAACCTCTCGAAGGAGTTGAACTTCGGGGTTCCACTCGTTCCCTAGGGGCTGACTGTGGTTGGGTTCTCACCTGACTTTCTCTGGAAGGTGCAGGCTGGGTTCTTACCTGATTTTCTCTTACAGGGGCGGGTTGAGTCCTCACTTGAGATTCTCTGGAAGGTGCCGGTTGAGTCCGGATTGATTCCTGACGTGATGGCTGGGTAGATCGAGAAGGTTGATTCATTTCTCCACGGTTACGGGTATCAGAAGGAGCCGGTCTCAACTCAATGTCACCATTTCCTCGGGTACCGGATGGAGAGGCGGCTCTTCCTGAGGAACCATTTTGACCATTGACAGAGCGACTAGGCTGATTGCTTTCACCTGCATCCGATGGGCTCACGGTCCTGCTTGCTCGGGCGGATCTGGCTTCGGTAGATTCCAATACTCGGGAAGGTCTAGCCTCAGCGTTTCTGCCTCTTGATTCTTCCACTTCAGGACGATACATTCTGACCTCATTTCTTCCCACTGCTGCTCTTCCGGGAGCCTCCGCAGATCTAATGTTGTATACCGGCACCACTTGTCTGGTGACCCGCTCTACTTCCCGATGGCTGGGGCCCGCGTAATAGTTGTGGTTGTTGTAGACCACGGTATTATTGATCACAGTAGTCCGGTTGATGATTTTGATCTTAGTGCGGTGATGCGCATAGGGCGCATAGTAGTTGAAGACATTTCGGTGGTGAATGCGTCCATAAGGGATAAATACCCAATGTCTGGTAGGAATGTTGATCCTCACATTGATCGATACACCCGGACCAAGTGGAGCCCAGCCGTAGTACCCACCTCCTGATCTCCAGCTTACCCAAGCCGGTGCCCAGTCGTATCCTGGAATCCAAGCCCAGCTCTGATAGTAGTCGTCAAAGTACCACCTTCCGTAATGGAAGGTTGCCCAACCCCAATCGTAATCAGAGACCCAGGTGTTGCCGTATTCGGTCATCACCCAGTGACCATTGGTACCATAAGGATGAAAATCCTCATACACGGCAGGTAACCAGATGTAGCCGTATCTGGCATCTTTGACCCAGTCACCATAAGGAGTGAGCGCATCGTAGAAAACCTGAAAAGATACCCCGCGATAGTAGTTGGATTCGGCTTTTGCGTGGGAGAGATTGCCGAAAAGGAGACCGAAGAAAAGCGCCAGAACTCCGAGTTGATTTTTGCTGAGGAGGGTTTTCATGGTGTTTGTGGTTTAGTGTGAGTAGTAGGTAATTTTGGGTTAGGTTATAGGTGGCTTTTTTTTTCTAGATGCAGAAAGCGTTTTTAAGGTTGCATGTGAGTGTTCTAATATCCTGCCAGTTTTTGAAATTTATTCGTGAACACACGGAATAAGGTTTTGTAAAAAATCACATTTGATGAAATAAAATTTTACTTAATTAAAAAAATTAAAAATGATTTTTTATCTCTGAAAAAAAATTGAAAACGTCTTTGCTCATCCGAAAATAAAATCAATTTGGACGCGCTGCCTTGGAGGATTTTTTTGGCCAAGATTTTTTTTGAAAAAATCAGATGATACCCAAGAAAAGGGAATTTTTTTTGGCTCTGTAAAAAGTTGGGCTGAGACTTAAGGTAAAATCAACCTGCTGACCATGATCCCGGATTGGGACTTGTTGCCAAGCAGGTAATCGCTCAGAGGTAGGGTGCTGATTTCAACTTTTTTGGATACCGAGCTGGCATGCATGAGATGGATACGTCCGTTTTGTCGGACTGCGAAACCGACATGCACGATGTCGAGATTTTTCAAAGGAGTAGTAATCGCAATCAGATCACCGGTTTCCAGTTTCGACTCCAACTGCTGGAATTTTTCTTTAGGAATAAAAAAGTAAGGTCTGGTTTTGATGAGGGCTTCCCGTTCTTTGAGTTTTTCGACCAAAGTCAGATCAGCCAACTGAGGGTAAAACCGGGGATTTTCGGACATGAAAGTGGGTTGATTGGGATAGGTTTCTCCTCCGATTTCCTTCGTGATGTCTTTCAAAAGACCCTTTTGCTGGTTTTCATAAATCCAATCGCTGAAATAATGAAGCCGAGAAGGGTACCCGGTATTTTGCCCATTTAGGTAGCGGAGGTATTCTAGTTTTTCCTCAAATCCTTCAAAGCTGAACTCCCTTTCCCGAATAGTCTGTGCCAAAGCCACTACTGATTCCAGGTAAGTGGTGCAATCCAAGCCCATGAGATTGATCACGAGCTTTTCCTCTCCGGAGAGTTCAAGGGTTTTTTCGACATAGGGAGTGCCGAGAAAGCTTTTCCCGATCTCCAAGATTAGGTCTTGAGAAGTTTTTGCTGAAAGTTCGGCCTGGGAAAACTCCTGCAAAAGCCCTTCTAATCTTTCCCTGCTTTCCAAACTGCAAACGGTCGATTCCTGAGCAAATAAGCTCATGGAGAACAACCAAATCGGAAGAATCAGGAGAAGTCGCATTTTGATGTAGAGGAAGATTTTTATACGTTGGATTTTACAAGTTGGTCCATCACCCAATTGGCACGGGCTCCAGATTCACCGGTGCTTGGGCATTGGTCGTGCCCGAGGAGTTCGCCTACGATGTGCTGAATCAAAGGCTGCTGAATGTGTTTTGGCAAGTCTACCTGGTAATGGATGGGGGCCTTATGATCTTTGATCAGGGTAAACTCACCTTTTCCAAAGGTGGCAAATCGAATCTGACCTTTTGCGCCATCGATGATGACTTCGTCGATCTCAGCTGATTCTGAAGTGCTGAAACACCAATTTCCTGTGCCCAAGACTCCGTTTTCAAATACAAAACTTCCCACCACAATGTCTTCTGCAGGGTACGCTTGGGCCTGATTGGAAGAAAAGCCGCTGGCATGGATGATTTTCCCAAAAAAGAAATCCAACAAGTCCAGTTGATGCGAGGCGAGATCGAAGAAATACCCTCCGCCGGCTATTTCGGGATTAATTCTCCAGTTGTTTTCCAACTTGGCAATGATTTCAGGCTCTAAGACTTGCTTGAGGTTGATATGAACCGTTCGTATCTCACCGATTTCCCCTTCATCCATCAGCTGCTTGATTTTGACAAAATGCGGAAGTGCCCTGCGGTAGTAGGCGACAAAAAGAGGGACTTCGTGTTTTTCACAAACCGAGATCATTTCCAGGCATTCGGCATGGTTGCGAGCCATGGGTTTTTCCACATAGACAGGCTTTCCTGCTTCAGCAGCCATTCGAGTCAATTCCAAATGGGCATTTGGAGGAGTGGCAATGTAGATGGCATTTACTACGGGGTCATGGATGAGATCCTGTGCCGAGGTGTACCACTTATCTACGCCATGTCGGGCGGCGTAATCTTTGACTTTGGCTTCGTCGCGACGCATGACAGCGACAAGTTTGCTGTGTGGAATATGGTTCATCGCAGGGGCAGACTTGAGTTCGCAAACGTTGCCCACACCTAACACTCCCCATCTTACTTCCGAATCGTTGAACTTCTTCATTTTGGAAAGTAGGAAAAGATTTAAGTTTTTGAAAGGGGAAATGGCTGGGATGTCTGGGAGTAAGGATGTTTGGGAGGTCTCATAGCAAGTTGGAAAAACTGGGATTTGTAGAAGAGAAGTAACGAAAGCGAAATCTAATCTTTGTTCGGCTATTTCTCTTTTAAATACCTTTTTGACCACTAAACTCAGATCAGATGAGTGCGCGGGGGAGACACAGCAGCGGGCCAGCGTCCGGCCTCGTGCGGCTGGAGCTTTGCTGTGTCTTGACCTTTTGGTTCTTTTGGGTCAAGCCAAAAGAACGAAGAAGAAAATGTTTTTTTAGCACTATTCAGTAATTCAAATGATGTTTGTATCATTTTTAACTGGGTTCGAAAATTAAATTTTGAAAAATCAATAACCGCGTAATAAAGCTAAAAACATCATTGGTAGAGCTTTTTACCTTTTTGAGACAAAAATACAAGATGACCTGCCCCAAAGCTTGACCTTTGTTCTAAGGTAGATAGGCAATCTCTCAAAATAGTTTTCCTTGATTCTTTAGAGCTTGGGCAGACATCCTCTTCTATCAGTTAAGTTATAGCCTATGTAAGAAGAAAACTGAAATAAAAATGCCCCGAAAATTTTCGGGGCAGATAGACTTTATTGAGCCGGAGCCGGTCTTGGTTTCATTTTTAGGCTGTCTGCTGGATATTTAGCTGCCAGCATAGCCATCTGCTCTTTTGCCCAGTCGATGAGCACTTGTCTTTGTTCTCCGGTCAGGTTTGCTTCGGGATGTAGACCGAGGTAAGTGTAATCTGCTAAAGGCATTTCTCCGCTTTCGACCGTTTCTACGATTTCTTCAAACTTATGATTTTGAACCCGTAGGGGTATTTTGGTGAATTCGGAGAAGTTTAGATGTCCTTTTCCTTCCTCCACGTGGTGGTTGAGCCAAAAGCCAACAGGTTGCACCTTGCTGTACCAAGGATAAATCGTGGTGTTGGAATGACAGTCGTTGCAGGCTCCCTTCAGAATCATGGAGACATTGTCCGGTACGTTGTAACTCTTCGTGATGTCAAATTCGGTAGGGCCTGACTCGTTTTTTTCCATAGGGATAAACTGAATGGCCACAAGCAGGACCACGAGCACTAAGGTGATTTTCTTGATCATAGTGTGTTGGGATTTTGGGATTGGATCAAAAGTTAAATCAAAGGTTTAATTTGAAGTATGTGATTGACCTAATTTGTATTCAATCCAGTCAAATCTTAATCTTTTCAAAAAAAATCACCGGCTTTGAACCGGTGATTTTTACATTTTTAGAATTTGATTCCTAGCGAAAGTCCGCCTCGTAAGCTTGCAAAAGGACCGTTGAAATCCATTTTTGCCCCATTTCCATCTACTGTTACCGTGTAGTCTAAGACGGGAATGTCCAGATTGTTCAATTCATCTCTCAAGCCATCTTGCTCGTTTTTATCCAGATTGGTTAGCGCATTGATCAGACCCGAGGAAGTCCCCACCGAACCTCCAATGATCCACCAATCCAGATAGACAGCCTTGCCCAGTCTCCACTGAGCTCCAAACATCAGTCCTCCGGTGATCCCGGTGATGTCTCCATTCAATTCTACCGTTCGTGTTTCTTCGAATGTCTGACCGTTTAAGGTTTCTTCAAAAGTGAATTCGAATTCCTGAAGATTCACTTGAGATTTGGAATAGCGCGCGTAAGGGGCGATGTAAAATCCTCTTGGTCCACCTTTTCTACCCAGGTAGAAGCGGATTTCAGGTGTGAAAGCTGTGTTGCCATAGCTGATTTTTTTGAGTTCTGAAAAGGTCTCCGGATCATCAATTTGGTTTTCCAAAAAACCAAGGAGTGGAAGCTCACCTTGAGGCTGGGTTCGAAAGCCTAAGGCAATCGAGGTCTTCCGGCTGAGCATTCGTTCGTATTGGAATCCGTAATTTTTGAATATAAGCCCTGTAAGGTTGACTTTGAGGACGTTTTTGTCATAGGATTCTTTTGTGAAATTTTCTTCTTGGGCTAGAGAAGGAGTAATCAGAATTAAACTGATCAGAACGAGAAGGGTGATTTTTTTCATGACCGGGGTGAAATTTGTATTGCTCAAAAATACCCAATCCCAATGCGAAAAGTGAACTTATAAGTGACCAATGGCTATCAAATTCCTGTCGTTGTTTACTTTCAGTTTCCTATAATCCTTCGATCTTGAATTTGGGAGCCTTTCGAAGTCAAAGAAATCAGATCACTTGTTGAACCTAAACCGAGCCGCATCAATGATAAGGCAAAGGCCTGCCTGGAAGACAATCAAAGCAAAAGTCCCGTAGCAAAACCATTCATTCCCTGCGAATCTTTCAAATCCTGCGTCGACAGTCATGCATAGACCTGTGCCGGTAAGGAGTAAACCAGCTACTGACTGGACAAACCAGCGAATTTTTGAATTCATAGCCTTTTTGATTAATGAAATAGAACACGATTTTCACCAAAATTCGAGATTTGAGGTAGTCTGAGAAAAGAGGCAGAAGTTATTTTTCTAAAAAAAAATCCCATTTGCTGCCGTCGGCTTACGTACTCTCCCTGACGATGAGTGTGGGCTGGATGATTTCCAGTTTAGGAAGTGGGAGCTCAGTGGTAGCATTGATTTCTTTCAAAATCAGCTTGGCTGCTAGCTGACCCATTTCAAAGGAGGGTTGGGCCATGGTAGTCAGGGTGGGGTTGATGAATCGTCCGGTGTCATCATTCCCAAATCCAGTGATGGCGAGCTGCTGCGGAACTTTGATTCCGAGTTCTTTGCAGGCATCCAATGCGCCAATCGCCAAAACATCCGCAAAACAAAAAACCGCGTCTGGTTTGGAAGGATTGCTCCAAAGTTGATGGATTGCTTTCTTGGCATTTTCGAAAGTGAATTCGTCGGTTTCGATGATGTGATCTGGACTCACCTGAATTTCCGCCTCTTTCAATGCGCTTTCAAATCCCAAATACCGATCTCTGCATACCCCAAGCGTGAGTGGCCCACCCAGGTAGGCGATCTTCTTTTTCCCCCTGCTAATCAGGTGTTCAGTCATTTTTTTGGCACCAAGGAAATCATCAGTCACTACTTTGGATACTTCAAGCAGATCACATACCCGTTCAAAAAGAACAACGGGTATTCCTCTGTTCAGTACTTGATTGATATGCTCAAAATCTAGTGTTTCTTTCGAGAAAGCAATCAATATGCCATCGACACGGCTATTTGCGAGCGTTTCTACAATTTCAACCTCCTTTCGGAAGGATTCTGCAGACTGAAAAATCATGACTTTATAGTCATCGTTATAGGCTATGTTTTCAATTCCTGAGATCGAGTTAGCCCAAAATTGACGATTGATGGTAGGTACCACCACTCCAATGATTTTTGATTTTCTGTTGATCAATCCTCTTGCCAGGAGATTGGGATGGTAATCCATTTCTTTGGCAAGTTGGAGTACTGCTCTCTTGGTTTCCTTACTGATTTCATTGGAGTCTCTGAGTGCCCTTGAAACTGTCGCCACTGAGATATTCAGGCTCTTAGCGATGTCTTTTATGGTGATCGGCTTTTTCAAGAGATATGCTGATTAAGTATGTGAAGCTAGCCAAATATCGGAATCCTCAAGATAGCTTTCCCTCCTTACGATTTCAATAGGATTTCTTTTTTGAATTGGTTTGGTTTTTTTCAAAACAGCGGAGTGAATGCTGAATAGAAGATTTTCATTTTGTTAATAAAAATCAAAAATTCTTGAAGATTTGATAAATGTAAACGTTATCGAAAACGTTTACGAAATAAAAGTTAATTTTTTGTTGAAAAATCAATTTTTTATTTTTCTAAATCCCTCTACCTTAATTGCTTATTCTGTCTTCTCTGAAAGATATGCAATCCCTCGATTACCTTACCATACTGGTATTCTCCCTGATCATCCTGGTCGCCGGACTCTCCTTTGCCAATAAAGGAACGAATATGAAGTCCTTCTTTGCTGCAGGAGGTGCGGTGCCTTGGTCGATGAACGGGCTCTCACTTTTCATGAGCTTTTTTTCCGCAGGTACCTTTGTGGTCTGGGGATCCATTGCCTATAACTATGGACTGGTGGCCATTACCATTCAAATGTCCATGTGCATCGCTGGGTTTCTGGTCGGGTTTTTCATTGCTCCTAGGTGGTGGAAATCCAAGGCGCTTACCGTAGCGGAGTTTCTGACTGATCGATTTGGGAAGAATATTCAGCAATACTACACCTACCTTTTTCTGTTTCTTTCGCTTGGTTACACAGGGGCGTTTCTCTATCCAGTCGCTAAAATTGTCAACGTCACCACAGGATTTGATATCGATTCTGCCATCCTGCTCCTTGGAGGTTTGGTGATGATTTACACTGCGGTTGGAGGTCTATGGGCTGTGGTCGTGACAGATGTCTTGCAGTTCGTGATTCTTACCGCTGCGGTGCTGTTGGTCATCCCGCTTTCTCTGGAGGAGGTTAAAGGCATTTCCAGTTTTGTAGAACAGGCTCCTGATACATTTTTTAATATTTTCAACGGGGAATACACGGCTGTTTTTATTGTAGCCTTCACCATTTACAATATCGTATTCATCGGAGGTAACTGGGCGTATGTGCAGCGTTACACCACGGTCAAGGATGCAAAATCTTCCCGAAAGGTGGGCTATCTCTTTGGAGCACTTTACTTAGTCAGTCCGGTAATTTGGATGCTGCCTCCCATGATTTATCGCGTACTCAATCCGGGTCTTGAAGGTTTAGAAGCTGAAGGAGCTTATCTGATGATTTGCAAGCAAGTACTTCCTGTAGGAGTCTTGGGTCTGATGATCGGAGGGATGATTTTTGCCACGGCGAGCTCGGTCAATACTTCTCTCAATCTGGCTGCGGCCGTATTGACCAATGATATCTTCAAGCCACTCAGGCCCAACTCTTCTGACCAAACGCTGATGAATGTGGCTCGTTTCACCACCATCATTTTTGGATTGGGTACGATTGGAGTGGCTTTTTTAGTGCCTTTGGCGGGAGGGATAGTGGAGGTGGTGCTCAGCATTGCGGCAGTCACAGGTGGAGCCTTGTACGGGCCTGCCATTTGGTCGCTTTTCTCGAAAAAGCAAAACGGTAAAACCATCCTCGGTGTCACCCTAATCAGTTTATCGGTCAATTTATTCTTCAAGTTTTTGACACCGGCGGTATTTCAATTTTCTCTCAACCGAACCGAAGAATTACTCCTCGGTGTAGGCATTCCTTTCCTGTTACTTCTTTTGGTTGAGGTTTTTGGAAAAGTCCAAGCTTCCGCTGAAAAAGGCGCTGCTCCGGAAGTCAATGTCGAACAACTAAAAGAAGAAAGTGCGCAGAATGATTTTGGGATCAAAGTCTTGGGCTTATCTCTCGTTTCGGTGGGGATACTTTTTGGAGCACTCTCCATTTGGGCAGTAGAATCCGCATTCTATCTTATTGGATTGGGGATTTTGATTGCCGGATTTGGTGGATTTCTCTATGGGAAGGTGGTAAAAAGCCAAGCTAGAAAACTTAAAAAGAACTTTTAATCGCTCACTAGGAGCATCAGAATAATGATCAAAGAAGAATTTTCGTCCGAAAACAGAAGTCTAAAAAAAGTAATCCTAGAGTCGGATTTAGTGATCGCCGGAGGCGGACTGTCGGGGACTTGCTGCGCGATTACGGCAGCTCGGCAAGGGCTCAAAGTAACTTTGATTCAGGATCGACCCGTGCTGGGAGGTAATGCATCTTCGGAGGTACGTCTTTGGATTTTGGGGGCCACTTCTCACATGGGAAACAATAACCGATGGGCTAGAGAAGGCGGAGTGATTGATGAGATTTTAGTCGAAAATCTCTATCGAAATCCGGAAGGGAATCCGCTGATTTTGGATACCATTTTACTTGAAATGGTCACCAAAGAGGCAAATATCCGCTTACTTCTGAACACGGCTGTACACGATCTGAAGAAAGGCAAAGAAGATCAAATTGAATCTCTTAGGGCTTTTTGCCCCCAAAATTCTACGGAATATGAGGTCCGGGGAGAATTCTTTGTCGACGCCACTGGAGATGGAATCATCGGATTTTTGGCAGGTGCGGCTTTCCGAATGGGTGCCGAATCCAAAGATGAATTTGATGAAGCTTTTGCACCTGACCAGAGCTATGGGCAGCTGTTGGGACATTCTATTTATTTCTATAGCAAGGACACGGGCAAGCCTGTCCGATTTGTCCCGCCAGCTTTTGCTGATATTGATATTACCAAACTTCCCCGTTTCAAAACTTTTAATCTGAATGAATTCGGCTGTAGGCTATGGTGGGTAGAATATGGTGGCCGGCGTGACACTATCCATGAATCCGAAGAGATCAAGTGGGAGCTTTGGAAAGTGATTTATGGCATCTGGAATCACATCAAGAATTCAGGACAATACCCAGATTCCGAAAATTTGACACTCGAATGGGTGGGTACGATTCCCGGTAAACGCGAAAGCCGTCGTTTTGAAGGAGATTACATGCTCTCGCAAAAAGATGTCATCCTGCAGCGCAAACATGAGGATGCAGTTTCTTTTGGTGGCTGGGCACTGGATCTCCACCCAGCCGACGGGATTTTTGGTGACAAACCTGGCTGTACGCAATGGCATAGCAAAGGAGTCTATCAGATCCCCTATCGAACCATGTATTCTAAAAACATCAAGAATCTTTTTCTCGGAGGAAGACTCATCAGTGCTACCCATGTGGCCTTTGGTTCTTCGAGAGTGATGGCGACTTGTGCTCATAATGGGCAAGCCGTAGCCATGGCTGCAGCAATTTGTCATGAAAAGGGACTCCTTCCATCAGATCTCTTGCAAAAAGGACTTATGTCCGAGTTCCAAAAAAGGTTGGTTAGATCCGGGCAGTACATTCCTGATTACCGATTGATGGATAAAGAAGATTTGGTCAAAACTGCCAGAATTACAGGGTCTTCAGAGTTTGAACTCAAAGGACTTCCCTTTGACGGGCCTTGGAAAAAGTTGGGTTTCTCGATGGCGCAGATGCTTCCGGTGGATTCAGGTCAGGTGCCAGGCATGAAAATATTGATTAGGTCGGAGGTAAAATCCAAACTCACGGTTGAGTTGAGGCTGAGCCAAAAACCTGAAAATTATACTCCTGAGGTAGTTTTGGAAAGGCTGAAGCTAGACATTGAGCCTGGAGTGCAGTTTTATTCTTTTGCCTTCAGAAAGGAAATTCCTGAAAAACAATATGCATTCGTTACGTTGATTTCCAACCCTGAATTGGAAGTCAAATGCTCCGAGAGTAGAGTGACCGGACTGCTGACTGTTTTTCAAAAATTCAATAAATCCGTGGCGACCAGCAGCAGGCAAGCGCCCCCTTCTGGCATAGGGATCGATTCTTTTGAGTTTTGGGTACCTGAGCGCCGTCCGGAAGGGCATAATCTAGCTTTTGAACTGACGGAAAGCCTTCGACCTTTTGGTGTCGAGCAAGTTACCAATGGGATCTTTAGACCGACGACTCAGCCTAATGCCTGGGTAGCATCTTTCAATGATCCTATGGCATTTGTGACCTTGACTTGGGCTAAACCGAAGACCATTTCTCAGGTCAATCTTTATTTTGATACCGATTTTGATCATCCGATGGAATCCTCCTTGATGGGGCATCCGGAGAGTGAGATTCCGTTTTGTGTACCTTCTTTTCGGATCAAAAATGAGGTAGGTACTATCCTTTTTCACAAAGAAAAAAATCATCAAACCCTACAGACGATCCGATTCCATGAGCCTATCACCACTAGTCGGTTGACTATTGAATTTGATAAACGAAGCAAGCATGTTCCCGTGAGTGTTTTTGGAATTAGTTGCTTCAAGTAGGCAATAAGTCAATGATTTCAAAGTAAACCGAATTAGAAATATGATCAGGTTTGTTCTGCTTTTTGTAACGTATTTACTGATCCTGCCAAAGTCTTGGAGCCAGGAAAAGCAAACTTTGGAGCCGGGAGAGTTGAATTTGCGTAAGCTGATTCAGCCGATTCCGTCTACGGCAAAATTCATCAATGACTCTTCCTACATCTGGTGCGGTACAATGGTCAAATCACATGTTGATCAGAAATACCACTTGTTCTATTCACGATGGCCAAGGAAGTTTGGGATGATGGCATGGGTGACCAGTTCTGAAGTTGCACACGCCGTTTCAGATTCTCCTTTTGGACCTTTTGAGTTTAAAGATGTCACGTTGCCCCATCGCGGTTCTAAGTATTGGGATGGGATGTACACCCATAATCCCACAGTTCATTTTTTCAATGGCAAATACTACCTCTACTATGTGGGTAATTTTGGAGACGGGGTGATCACCAGTCCGCAATTGAACTGGACCCACCGAAATAACCAAAGAATTGGAGTCGCCGTGGCTGATGATCCCAATGGTCCTTGGCAACGTATGGATCATCCCTTACTCGATGTTTCTTCCGACCCCATGGCGCACGATGCCCAGATGGTAGCCAATCCATCTGTGACTCAAATGTCCGATGGCCGCTTTCTGATGGTTTACAAGGCAGTAGCCAAGCAAAGGCCACAGCCATTCGGTGGTCCAGTAGTTCATTTGACAGCCATTTCCGATACTCCTTATGGGCCATTTGTGAAACAAAACCAACCCATATTTACTGCCTCAGATGTTGATTTTCCGGCAGAGGACCCCTTTGTGTGGTATCAGGATAACTGCTATTACGCCATAGTAAAGGACATGCAGGGAGCTTTTACCAATGCGGGTCGAAGCTTGGTTCTGTTCTATTCGCTGGATGGACTTCAATGGAAGTTGGCTAAAAATCCTCTTGTTTCGAATTTGACCATCAAAATGGCCGATGGTTCCATTCGGAAATTGGAAGCCTTGGAGAGACCCCAATTGTTTTTTGAGGATGGCAAAATGGTGGCTTTGCTCTGTGCGGTGAATGAAACCTTAGGACATTCTTACAACATTCAAATTCCATTAAAAACACCCTGATTTTTAAATCAAAGTATCCTCATGAAAATGAAAACGCTTTTTTTGATGCTTTCTCTAAATCTGCTTTCCCATTCCTCTTTTGGACAAGACTTGGATTTAAACTCCATGGTTTTGCCAGTGCCGCAGGAAAACAAGTTTGTAGATCCCGGCTACTATGTTTGGTGTGGTTCGGTCACCAAGGCGGATGATGGGAAGTATTACATGATGTATTCTCGCTGGCCGCTTGCGGATGGGTTTGAGTCGTGGCCAGTCACTTCTGAGGTGGCGGTAGCTTTTTCAGATCAACCCGGTGGTCCATTCAAGCATGTAAAAGTGGCTCTGAAAGCAAGAGGAACGTCATTTTGGGATGGTTCGGCCACGCATAATCCCGCAGTGGTGAAGCACCAAGGAAAGTATTACCTCTATTACATGGGTACGAGCTGTGATCTACCGATCAAAAAACACGAATCCTACACGGATACCTGGTGGCGATATCGCAATACCCAGCGGATAGGTGTGGCAGTGGCGGACCATCCCGCAGGGGAATGGAAACGACTAGATCAGCCTGTTCTTAGTGTCAGCATGGACTCCACTGCACCTGATGCCCTCATGGTGTCCAATCCTGCGGCCACGTTTGACGATCAGGGGAGGGTCGTTTTGTTGTACAAGCAGGTAGGAAAAACAGACAAGATCAACGGTGGTGCGGTGCGATTCGGGGTAGCTTTTTCTGACTCGCCATTTGGACCTTTTCAAAAACACGACAAGCCCATCTTCGAAGTCAATGATGGAGGAAAAGACTGGATGGTGGCAGAGGATCCTTTTGTGTGGTTTCAGAAAGGCCAATATCTGGCGATTGTGAGAGATGTGATCGGGAAGTTTACCGGAGACGAAGGGGCTTGGGCGCTTATGGTCTCTCAAAATGGAACCGACTGGCAGCAGGCTAAGCATCCCAAGGTGATCGGTAGCACTTTTTATTGGGAAGGTGGAATCCCATCCGCTTCCAAACTCGAGCGTCCCTGGCTCCTCTTGGAAAATGGAGTACCTATTTTCCTCTACGGTGCCACCCGTGCGGACAAAGCGCAAACCCTTTCTTTCAATGTCGCAGTACCTCTAAAACTCCAAAATTAACCTATGGCTTTGAAAGCGAGATTTATTCACAAGTTAAAAATGAACCTTATCCCAAATCGATTTTTCAATTTACTACTTACCTCTCTTTTTTTTCAAGGAAAAGTCGAAGGACAAAAACCTGACCTGAATCCCTATCATATCGTCTGGACTTCTCAAAGTAAAAATGCTTCCGAATCCATGCCTTGTGGAGGCGGGGATATAGGGCTGAATGTCTGGGTTGAAAAGGGTGAAATCCTGTTTTACCTATCCCGCGCAGGTGCCTTTGATGAAAACAATGTCTTTCCTAAACTGGGCCGGGTGAGGTTAAAACTCACCCCAAATCCCTTTGATGATGGGGAGTTTAGGCAAGAACTCAAACTCCAGCAAGGCTATGTGGAGCTGACCGGCAATTCGAAAGGGCTCAGCACAAAAGTGAAAATCTGGGTAGATGTCTTCCGACCCGTGGTCCATGTGGAGACGGAAAGTTCACAACCTGTCCTAGTAGAGGCTACTTATGAAAACTGGCGATTTGCGGATTTGGAGTGGACCAATCCGAGTCAGACCTGGGCGAGTCTTGGCTACCGCGATGCGCCATTTCATGCGATTATCCGTGCGGATTCTGTCCAGTTTGAGGGTGAAAAAGTGCTTTTTTATCACCGAAACCGTGATCAATCGCTTTTTGATCTTACGGTAACCCAACAGGGGCTGGATTCGGTCAAAAGCCAACTTTGGAATCCATTGAAGCACCTGACTTTTGGAGGAATGATGACAGGTGACCAAATGAAACCCGCCGGAACTACTTCGGGCACCTATGCCGATACCCCATACAAAGGATGGAAACTAAAAAGCGTAGCACCCACTCGCAAAAACCATCTGCAGGTCTTTTTGCATATCGACACTACTCCGAACTTAGGAGAGTGGAGGAGTGGTTTGGCCGCAATTGAGAAAGAGGCAAAAGCCGCCCAAAAGACAGCTGCCCCAAAGACCCAATCTTGGTGGGAAGAGTTCTGGAACCGGAGTTACATCGCCATTCATCCGGATCAAGCCGACCCCAATTCTCCTGAATGGCAGGTGGGACGAAACTACCAGCTATTCCGCTATCAGTTGGGCTGCAATGCCTACGGAGACTACCCCACCAAATTCAACGGGGGGCTCTTTACTTTTGACCCTGGGTACGTGGATAAGAATTTGCCTTTTACTCCCGATCACCGCAATTGGGGAGGAGGGACGCACACTTCACAGAACCAACGCTTGGTCTATTTTCCGCTGTTCAAGAGTGGAGATTTTGACCTGCTGCCTTCCCAACTCAACTTTTACCTGCGAGCGCTCCGCAATGCAGAAATACGCACCGAGTTTTATTGGGGACACAAAGGAGCTTCATTTACCGAGCAGCTGGAGCAATATGGCCTGCCATTGGCGACTTCCTATGGATGGAAAAGACCTGAGAATTTTCCAAAAGGCTTAGAGTACAATTACTGGCTCGAGTACCAATGGGATACCCAACTGGAGTTTGCACTCATGATGCTTGATTTGGAGAGGTATAATGGAGAAGACATTTCGAAATACATCCCCTTCATTGAAAGCGGACTTACTTTTTTCTATGAGCATTACCAATATCAGGCAAACATGCGTAGTCGCTCCACCTTTGACGGAGAAGGGAAATTGATCCTTTATCCAGGCTCAGGTGCTGAGACCTACAAGATGGCATACAATTCTACTTCTACCATCGCGGCACTCCGATCAATCTTGACTCGTTTGCTGGAACTGCCTGATTCTTATCTTTCTGAAGAAAAGAGAAGGCATTGGAAAGAGGTTTTGAGCCGGATTCCGCCTATTGCTTTTCGTGAGAAAGAAGGACACAAGACTATCTCTCCGGCTTGGACTTGGGGTAGAATCAACAATCAGGAGATTCCTCAGCTGTATCCCGTTTATCCTTGGGGTATGTATGGCATAGGTCGTCCAGACTTGGATATCGCCGTCAATACCTGGAAATATGGAACAGATGTGCCTATTCAGAAAAACTACATTAGCTGGCATCAGGATGCGATTTTCTGCGCCAGACTCGGATTGACGGAGGAGGCCGCTTCCATCACGGTAAAAAAGCTTCAGGATTCGGAACGACGCTTTCCTACCTTTTGGGGGCCGGGGCATGACTGGGTTCCCGACCACAACTGGGGAGGAAGCGGTATGATTGGATTGCAGGAGATGCTGATGCAGACTGTGGATGATAAAATTTACCTTTTCCCCGCCTGGCCAAAAGACTGGGACGTCAGCTTCAAACTACACGCACCCTACCAAACTACCGTGGAAGGTGTGCTGAAAGACGGAAAAGTAGTCAGCCTCACCGTGACTCCCGAGTCGAGAAGAAAAGATTTGGAAATCCTGCTTTCTAACGCCTCTTCACCCAACTAATCTAACTTCTAATAATGGAATGCTGTCCAAATTAACCTTCCTTCAGCCTATGAAAGCCCACTATCAATGCCTAGCCTTACCTGTTTTGTCACTTCTGTGGCTTTTGACAGGTTTACCAAGTTTAGCTCAGCAAAAAAATAACCTCTCTCTTACAGGTACCGCCACGGCGAGTTCTTCACAGGCTGGATTTGAATCTGCCAAGGCTATCGATGGAAAAACGGGAATTGGGAGTGCTTGGAAAAATGTATCCGATGGCAATCCCTCCTGGCTAATGCTAAAGTTGCCGGGTGCCACAGAGATTAGCGAACTGGCTATTCAACTGCCGGAAGGGGTTGCTGTAATTTCTGATTTCAGCGTACAGACGATCCTCAATGGGTCTTGGCGAAATGTAAAAGAAATCACCAACAACACTTCCAGTCAGGTCGCTATTGCATTTGATAAACCTATTCTGACCGATCGGATTAGACTTTGGATCAAAGATGGTGGGGAGGCAGCCATTTCAGAATTGCTAGCCTTTGGACAGAACTATGTGGATTCGACTGCCGGTGATGTCAAAAAAATACTCGTCAATCAAAGCGGTTACAACCTGGGTCGGCCCAAGCGCTTTTCAGCACCGAATCTCCCGGAGGGATCCTCTTTTGTCATCTATCAAATTAAAGATCGCAAGCAGGTATATTCAGGGAAAATCGAAAAGGGCAAAGGAGATTTTTCGGACTTTAATCCCATATCTCAGGAGGAGTTCCTGATTGCTTCTGGATCTGAAGAATCTTTCCCCTTCCGGATCGGGCCCAATTGGCTGGAGCGGGTGACGTACCGCAACATGGTGGATTTCATGGTCGGTGCCCGGCATTATGTGGGAACTACTGATTTGATTCGTCCGCTTTCGTATGAATGGCGTGATGGGGACTTTTTTAACTGGACGCTTCAGAGTTTAGTGGCTACTTATTTGTCTAATCCTGCGGCATTTGATCGAATGGAGCGGACGGTTTCTTATGCTTCAAATGCTTCTTTTCCTGCCGAATACAAAGGGCTTTGGGGTGCGCTTGAGCCCTATTCGGAAGAGGCGCCGGATGTGGTAAAGCTGATTCATTGGGATGTGGATGTCAAGATTTCTCAGGAACTAGAGCACGAAATGCAGAAGGCCGAACTGGCGCATTTTCTTTACGCATGGCCCTATCTCAAAGCTTGGCTACCACGGCAAAACTTCGATCGGGTCTACGCTTATGTCAGGGAAAAATGGGAGAAACCGACCGTGCGTCCGGGTTCCACCACCCAATATGACATGAGTCCCGAGCATAATTTACTTTCGCTCAAAACCAAAATGGGAACCACCAAAGGAGAGCTTCCTCCGGGATTTTCTGTGATTCCCAACCTGATGATGTACGAGGTGGCCAAAAGGCAAGGCGAACAGGATGCGGAAAAGTATTTTCAAGCCGCCTACCGACAGATGGACTGGATGATCCAAAACCTTGACTGGAAAGATCCTATCGTTACCAAAGGGCAGCGGATGTCTGAGCACTTGACGATGAGAGCGTTTGCCTATTTCCAAACTCAATACCCGGATCGAGCGCCAAAAGGCTTGCAAGAAAAAGTCACTGATTGGGCTAGAGTGGCTATTTCACGTTCTGACAATTATTGGGATTTTCGAAAATACACTGATAATGAAGATTGGGTGCCACCTAGCTGGAATGAGACAGGGAATGTTTTGGGCTTTCCCGCCGCAGCTTTCTCAGCCATGTCTCTCTTGAATGATTCAGAGTTGAAAAAGCAGCTAGAAGTATTGGCTTGGTCGCATTTTGACAATGCGTTTGGGAAAAATCCGGTGGGAAGGCACTTTTCGTACCGTGGTCCCGAGGAGATTGAAGGAGTAGATCTAGGCTGGTACAATGCCCACAAAGGAGGATATGGCTTGTTGGAAGGTGTTCGGTTTGTATTTGACGGCTCACCCAAGTCGTTCCATTATCCAAACAATCCTGAGGTAGGAAACTTGGGTTGGACGGAAGGTTGGGTGCAGTTTAATACCGCATTCAATACCAGTATGGCCTATATGGCCAATTATTACACCAAGCTTGACGCCTCTCTGGAAGTAAAAGATCGACTGGTGATCCGATTGGAAGCGCCTTTGAATTTTGATCCTTTGGTTGAGGAAAAGGTGGAGGTGACGATCCAAAATCAGCAAGGCCAGCAAATCAAGGTGTCACTGACAGAAGAGTCCCCTTTTTCACTCATCCTGAAAGGTCAAATTCCGATAACCAAGCAAAAGCTGACCTATGGAAATCAATCCTTGACCTGGAAAAAAGGAGAGTCAATCGAAGTTTCTTACGGATTGGGCTATTTCAGAAAATCAGTTAAGGTGACCTTGGATTGATCAAATTGGCGATAAATATTCGATCAAGCCTGAAGGGGGAAGATGGACAAGTTGAAAAGTGAGCGTGTGAATCCCTCAAAACCGATCAATCATTATCATCCCGTTTTCCTGAAAGCTATCCATCGAGATCAAGGCATCAACAGCTTCATCTAGACTGATTCGCTTCCCAATGAGCGTTTCGGGGGCGATTTTACCCTGCAAAATCATCTGCATCATTTCCGGATAGGCATGCGCCTGCATCCCATGGCTGCCGAGTAGCTCGAGTTCTTTGGCGATCACCAAATGCATGGGAACTTGCGGATTGGTTTGGTCTCCGGACATCAGTCCGATTTGAATGTGTTTTCCTCGTTTTCTGAGACAGGAAATGGAATTGTAGCAGGTGATTTTGCTACCTAAGGCATCGATGGAGACATGAGCTCCTCCTTTTGTCAGTTCAAGAATGGCTGCAGTTACGTCTGAATTGGTTTTTCCATTGAGCAAAAAGTTGGCTCCGGCTGCTTTGGCCAAGGCCAGTTTTTCCTCTGAAATGTCCACTGCAATGACATTGGCGCCTAACGCTGCGGCAATCATAATGGCAGAAAGTCCCACACCACCGCAGCCATGCACGGCCACCCATTGTCCTCCGGTGACTTTTCCTTGCGCCACCACACCCCGAAACGAAGTGGCAAATCGGCAACCCAAGCTAGCAGCCGCCTCGAAACTCACCGAATCCGGCAGTCGGACCAAGTTGGTCTCAGCGCGATAGACGGCTACATACTCCGCAAACGATCCCCAATGGGTAAATCCAGGCTGGAATTGATCGTCGCAGATCTGCTGGTTTCCGCTGTGGCAAGTGGGACAAGTACCGCAAGCGCAGACAAAAGGAGCCGTCACGCGGTCACCCACTTTCCAGTTTTTTACTCCTTTTCCCACCTCTCGGATCACGCCGGCAAACTCGTGACCGGGCACATGCGGCAATCGGATATCCGAGTCATGTCCCATCCATCCGTGCCAATCGCTGCGGCAGAGTCCTGTAGCTTTTACTTCCAAGACCACTCCGTTTTCCGGTGCTTCTGGATCGGGTACATTTGTAATTCTTGGTTTTTCTTGGAAGGACTCGACGAGAAGGGCTTTCATTTAAGGGTGATTTGGGTGTTGAAATTTAGAAAACGGAGCTGGAAAATGTTGATTAAAGAGAAAAGGAATTCTTGAAAATTGGTTTTGCGGTGATTTCTTTCTGCCAGGGGTTGAGATCAATGTCGCTGGGCTTCCTATCTTTCTAGCCTATTGCCTGACCTATGAAAATCAAATTTCCCCCTTTGTTTCTTGTTTTGCTTGCTTTTTCTACCGCCTGCATGGCTTCCGATTTGGAAAAAGATGGGCCGGTAAGTAAGTTTTCAAATTATATAGTTATTCCTCTGGGAGGAAATGTCTACCAGACAAAGGGTTCACAAAAGGAGGAAATTAAAGAAGATGGCTTGGTGACTTGGCAAAATCCAGAAAGTGAATTCAGTGTGTTTTTTAAGTCCTCGCTTGCCACAGAGGCTGTCTTGGAACTTGAACTTTTGCCTCAGGCAGCTCCTTCCAGAATTGTAGTCGAACTCAATGGAAAATCGCAGGAACTGAGTCTGAAATCGGGCGATTCTGGACAGATAAGGATTGGAAAAGTGAGCCTATCCGCCGGTTATAATGAGGTGAAGTTTCGTGGAATGCAAAAGTCCGGAAGCGATTTTGCCAAGATCAAGGCACTGCGTATTGGGTTTGAAGGAGAACTTGAGTTGGACTTTGTCAAGGACAATATCGATGGTCGCTTCTATTGGGGCAGACGGGGCCCATCGGTTCACCTGAGTTACACGGCTCCCACAGACGCAAATTTCAAATGGTTTTACAACGAAATGACCATTCCTGAAGGGGAAGACCCCATCGGGTCCTACTTCATGGCGAATGGATTTGCGGAGGGTTACTTTGGAATACAGGTGAATTCGCCTACGGAGCGTAGGATTCTCTTTTCTGTTTGGAGCCCTTTTGCTACCGATAATCCCAATGCCATCCCGGAGGATCAAAAAATCAAACTGCTTAAAAAAGGCGAGGGAGTCTACACCGGCGAGTTTGGAAATGAAGGTTCGGGAGGACAGAGTTACCTCAAGTATTCTTGGAAATCCGGAACCACCTATCGCTTTTTGAATTCTGTGGAGCCTGACGGGAAAGGCAATACAATTTATACAGCCTATTTCTTTGCTCCTGAAGTCGGGGAATGGATGCTGATTGCGAGTTTTCTCAGGCCCAAAACGGATACTTGGTATAAAAGGCCTCATTCTTTTCTGGAAAATTTCATCCCCGAATCAGGCCGAATCGCCCGCCGTGTAATTTATGACAATCAGTGGATGGCTGATGCCCAAGGAAATTGGGTGGAGCTTACCGAGGCCAAGTTTACCGGTGATGACATAGCCCGAAGAGGCTACCGCAAGGACTTTGCGGGTGGAAGTGATGCTGGTAAGTTTTACCTGAAGAATGGAGGATTTTTTAATCAGTCCACAGACCTTCAAAGCATGCATCAGCGGCCTGCAAACGGAAAAAAGCCTGAGGTTGATTTTGTGAAATTGAAGTAAATACATGTACCACTACAAAGGTCATGTTAACTGTCCACAGATCCTGTATTTGTCTTTTTACTAGTTGACACAAAATGAAAAAACCGTGAGCGTTTTCACTCACGGTCTTAAACTGGTTACATTAAGATCTCTACAGCTTCGACTCTGGTCTGCCCGACATAACTGCCTACTGACCAATGGAAACTGTTTACTAGATCAAACTTCGAAGCCTTTTCGGTAGGTTCTGCCCACAAACTGATTGGCTTCTTCCAAGTTGGTGATGCGCATGTTTTCACCATCCCAAAGGAGCTTGCGGCGTCCGAAGAACTCGTCTCTGCCTTGTGCGTTTTGACGCTTCAGCATGTAGCTTCGGATAGCCAAGTTACCCATCAATACCGTCTCAGTCATCGGTCCGGCATAGTCGAATGATGAAGTCAAGGACTTGTGTTCAGCCGAGCCAAATCCAGCCTTACAGGCATCCACCCACTTGCGCTGATGTCCGTATTCAGGCTCGGTACCTTCGATACGATCCGGACCAAATTCCTGCGTACCGTCATAGAGGTAAAGCTTAGGCATCAATGGCGAACTGTCATTGATGTTGTGGGTGATGATTCCTTTTTCACCAATCATCATGACGCCATTTGCTGAATTGGCGCCACCTAGATCATGATCTGCAGGGATGATATCAGGATGTGAAGGTCGGATACCGCCATCCATCCAGGTCATTTCCAAAGGAACCGGGTTTTTGGCAGTTGGGCCATAGTGAAGTGTGATGAATGAGGAAGCGGGGCAACCTTCCGGATTGTAATCTGCGGTCCACATCTGAGAGAATACCGATCCCACAGAGCATTCTGCATCGGTTGGATAGTTCAGTCCAAGCATACGGAACGGAATATCCATCAAGTGACATCCCACATCACCAAGTGCGCCTGTTCCATAATCCCACCAGCCTCTCCAGTTGAATGGATGGAGGTTTGGAGTAAAAGGGATCTCAGGTGCCGGTCCCAGCCAAAGGTCCCATTCGAGTTCGCTTGGTTTTTTGCCTGCATCTGCTTTAGGGAAAGGACCACCCTGAGGCCATACCGGACGGTTGGTCCAGATTTGTACTTTGGAGACTTTACCGATTTTATTGGAATCCATCCAACCTCGGATCATGTCCATCAGTGGGTTGGATGCACCTTGATTACCCATTTGAGTCACGACTTTTTGGTCGCGTGCCATTTGAGTGAGCATTCTGGCTTCACGTATGTTGTGTGTCATGGGCTTTTGCACGTATACGTGCTTGCCTCGCTCCATGCAAAATTTGGCAGCAGGGCCATGCACGTGGTCAGGTGTGGAGATAGTTACCGCATCGATGTCTTTTTGCTCCTCGAGCATTTTACGGTAGTCAGCGTACAGCTTAGCATTTGGAAAGCTTTTCACCGAGTCTTTGGCAGAACCCGAAAAGTCCACATCGCAAAGTGCCACCACTCGCTCTCGTCCGTTGACGGAGGCATTCAAGATGTCACTTCTACCTTTTCCACCCGCTCCAATCGCAGCAAGGTTGAGTTGGTCAGAAGGGGCGGTGTAGCCTGACCCACCCAACACGTGGCGTGGGACAATAAAAAACGACGAAGCGATCGCCGCATTTTTGATAAAGTCTCTCCGGGATTGACCCGAGGAGGGAGATTCATTTTTCTTCATGGGGTTTATGTCAATTAGAATTTATGGATTAGGGTTTTTTGACTTGTTTGGAATGAATGGAAGAGTGACGATTAATCCAAGAAAATAGAGTTTTCCTTAAATCGATTTTTAAAATAGCGAATTCTAATTCCTTGTGGATATCAAACAGTAAGTTTTTCAAAAAAATTGGATAAGTGGTTTAGTAGGGTGAAAATTTTAATCAATAAAAACCGACAGTGGCAGACGGATCGGTAAGGATTCCGTAATTTTTTTGAAAAAAGTTTAATGAAAGTGAGTTGCTGTTAGAAATCGATTACGGTAAAGCCTAGCGATGAAATTGGGCTTTATTGAGGCAATAATTTCTCAAAGATCCTTCAAAAGTCAATTTGGTCCCTTTTCTCTTTTGCCAAGCATTCTTTAGCTTTATCTTGATTACCCTAAATAAATTTTGCAATAGCCCTGTAAAACATAAAAAATGCTAATTGGAGTCATCAAAGAAACCAAGGAGTTTGAGCATCGTGTGGCATTGAGCCCCGATGCAGTCAAACTATTGAAAAAGAAAGAATTTGAGGTCATCATCGAGTCAGGCGCAGGTCAGTCCTCTTATTTCTCTGACCAGGATTACCTGGATGCAGGAGCCAAAGTGGGATCTCCTTCAGAAGTATTCCAAGCAGACTTGCTTCTCAAAGTAAACCTGTTTACTCCCGAAGAAATCGCCCAAATGAAAGACAAATCGGCATGCATCTCCTTTATGTATGCCTATCAGCATCCTCAAATCATCGAAGCGCTGAATGCCAAATCGATCACGTCCATTTCGATGGATGCTGTACCACGCATCTCCCGTGCTCAAAAGATGGATGCACTTTCTTCCCAAGCCAACTTGGCCGGATACAAAGCCGTGCTTTTGGGAGCAAATCACCTTGGGAAAATTTTCCCCCTGATGATGACAGCTTCCGGTACGATCACCCCTGCCAAAGTCTTGATTTTCGGAGCAGGCGTAGCCGGTCTTCAGGCCATTGCTACTGCCAAAAGGCTCGGTGCGATCGTGGAATGTACCGATGTGAGACCTGAAACCAAGGAACAAGTCGAATCACTCGGTGGGCGATTCCTAACAGTAGAAGGTGCGGAAGGTGTCAAAGTAGAAGGCGGATACGCTAAGGAAGTATCTGCCGAATACCTTGAAAAGCAGCAGCAACTCATCCGTGACAAAATCAAAGATGCCGACTTGGTCATTACTACGGCTTTGGTGATGGGGAAAAAATCTCCAATTCTGGTTACCGAAGAAATGGTCAAAAGCATGAAAACAGGCTCGGTCATCGTCGATATGGCGGTGGAGTCGGGTGGCAACTGCGCCCTTTCGGAAAAGAATAAAACCGTAGTCAAGCATGGCGTGACTCTGGTTGGAGAGTCGAATTTGCCATCGTTGCTGCCAGTCAATGCCAGCAACCTCTATGCGACCAATATCACTACGCTTTTACTTCATCTGGCTAATCCTCTTGGGCTCAACCTTGACATGGAAGAGGAAATCACCAAGGGTGTTGTCATTACCCATGAAGGACAGCTTGTCCATCCATTTACCAAAAGTATTCTCCAAGCTTAGACCCTGAAATAAACCTATGGATGCTTCAGCACTGATTATTTTGATTTATGTGTTGGTATTGGCGAGCTACTTGGGATTTGAATTGATCACCAAAGTACCGCCTACACTTCACACCCCATTGATGTCGGGTTCCAACGCCATCTCAGGCATAACGATTGTCGGTGCCTTGATTGCCACTTCGGAATTGGGATTTATAACCCTGAGCAAGTGGATGGGATTACTTGCCCTTGTCCTTGCCACCATCAACGTGGTCGGAGGATATGCTGTCACAGATCGTATGCTAAAAATGTTTAAGAAAAAATGAGCAATCTCGTCCAAATCGCCTATCTGATTTCTTCGGTTCTGTTCATTATCGGAATCAAACTTCTTGGCAAAACGAAAGATGCCCGAAAAGGGAACGTCATCTCGGCTGTCGGTATGCTCTTGGCAATAGCAGCCACTCTGGTCAATCTGAATTTGGCTACTTTTCCGGAGATGCTGGCTGCCATGCTCCTCGGTGGAGCGATCGGGCTTTATTATGCCAAAAAGGTAGAAATGACCCAAATCCCGGAAATGGTAGCCTTATTTAACGGCTTTGGTGGATTGGCTTCACTCGGTGTGGCCCTTTCAGATCATTTTCTCAAAACCCAAGTACAGGCTGTGGAAATCGACATGGTCAACTCAGTCAGTATCATTGCATCGGTACTAATTGGTGGGGTGACCTTTACAGGTTCGGTAGTAGCATGGCTCAAGCTAAATGGGAAAATGTCCGGTCAGCCCATCACATTCAAAGGGCAGCATGCCCTCAACTTGATTTTGCTCATCTCATTTGTGGTGATCGCAGTTTTCACGCATCTCAATCAAGTGGATCCCATGTATATCACCCTCCTTGTTATTGTGGCCCTGCTGGTAGGGATCTTGATTGTAATCCCCATTGGAGGAGCGGATATGCCGGTGGTGATTTCACTGCTCAATTCCTATTCGGGGATGGCTGCTTGTGCTACTGGTTTTATCCTTAATAATAACGTGTTGATCGTAGCTGGATCCTTGGTGGGTGCATCAGGTATCATCTTGACTCAGATCATGTGTAAGGCCATGAATCGATCCTTGACCAATGTACTCTTGGGAGGATTTGGCCAGACGGTCTCAGGTCCTGCTGCTGACGGGCCGCAGATCGTGATCAAAGAAGTAGGAGTGGAGGAAGCAGCGATGCTGTTTGATTCAGCTTCTTCCGTACTTGTGGTTCCTGGTTACGGGATGGCAGTTGCCCAAGCGCAGCACGTCATCCGCGAACTGATGGAGCAATGCGAGAAGCGGAACATTGATTTCAGATTTGCAATCCATCCGGTGGCAGGCCGTATGCCCGGCCATATGAATGTGCTGTTGGCCGAAGCCAATATCAGCTATGACAAGCTGATCGAGATGGAAGCGATCAATGATGATTTTCCGAATACGGATATTGTCTTCGTGGTCGGTGCCAATGACGTAGTCAACCCCGCAGCTCGAACCAATCCTGCTAGTCCAATCTATGGTATGCCAATCCTGAATGCTGATAAAGCCCGAACGGTTATCGTCTCCAAGCGTAGCATGGGCAAAGGTTATGCAGGTATTGAAAATGAGCTCTTTGGTTATCCTAACTGTCTCATGCTTTTTGGCGATGCCAAACAGACCATCACCAAGGTGGTGGGAGAATTGAAAGAGATGAGTTGATTGAAAAGTTAAAGTAATTTATCCGAGAGGCTGGTGATTCATTTTCCAGCCTCTTTTTTTTGGCAAAATAATTGCCCGGTAAGCGACATGAAAATTTCTGTTTTTCTCGCTGCTTGGTTGATGATGTGGTCTGTGTGGATGACTTCAGTTCAGATTGATTACAAGGAATTGATCGGAGCCTGGCAGTTGGTTCATTTTGACGGGATGGAAAAAATTGTCTATTCGCCTCAATACCAAAATGCTTCTCCTGCCCAACGTGCAAGCATGGACGCCAGAATCAAATTCAGACTGGAAAACACCGTGTATGAATTTCTGGAAGGAGGAAAGCTGAAATACATCGAACTCCAGGACCAAACCATTGTTCGAAAAGAAGCTAAAGTAGAGCTGAGTGAAGGAAATCTACTATTGATTCACGACGAAAAAGGTGACCGACTCGCACAGATTGTGGAGTTTACTCCTGACAAACTCGTCCTTCAGCCTATCAGCAAAAATGCCAATACGGGAAAACTCATCTTCGAACGCATTAAGAAATAATTCGCCCTTAAAATAAACCGAAAGCCTCCGGAGATTCTTTGGAGGCTTTTTTAATGTTCATAGATCAAGTCCCAATTGACTGGGAAGCAGTTGAAAGCTTTTTCGGTGCCAAATGGTGCTTCCATGTTTTTCGATTCCCTCTCGGTGGGCTTTGGTGGGATAGCCGGCATTTCGTTCCCATGCATAGTGGGGAAATTCGATTGCCAATTTCTCCATGAAATCATCCCGATACACTTTGGCTAGGATGGAAGCTGCTGCGATGGAGGTGAATTTTCCGTCTCCTTTGATCACACAGGTAAATGGAATAGTCAGGTCGGATTTCCATCTATTTCCATCAATCAATAGATGATCAGGAACTTGATTTAATTGTAAGACGGCTCGTTTCATGGCCAAGAAAGAGGCATGAAGAATATT
>JAGXQZ010000094.1 GCA_018336015.1 Algoriphagus sp.
GAATCCATCGAGCTCACCGCCAAGCGATTGAATTTATCCTTGGATCTCAATTCGATTCAAATCGAAAGTCCGCTGAGCTCGCCACGCTTTGAGTCCTATGCAGAGACGCTGTATGAGCAGCGCAAGAGCAAAGGACTTTCACTCGAAATGGCTCGCGATCTGATGCAGGATGTTTCTTACTTCGGCACCATGATGGTCTATCGAGGTGATGCAGACGGCATGGTGAGCGGTGCGATCCATACGACCCAGCATACCATCAGGCCTGCTTTACAGTTTGTGAAGACCAAGCCGGGCAATTCAACCGTTTCTTCCGTGTTTTTCATGTGTCTGCCCAATCGGGTGTCGGTATTCGGAGATTGTGCAGTGATCCCCAATCCTAGTGCTGAGCAGCTGGCAGACATCGCCATTTCTTCGGCTGAGTCGGCACAGATGTTTGGGATCGAACCCAAAATCGCGATGCTGTCTTACTCTTCGGGTACTTCGGGCGAAGGAGAAGAGGTGGAAAAAGTCCGAAAAGCTACCCAACTGGCAAAAGAAAGAAGGCCTGATCTGAAAATTGAAGGGCCGATCCAATACGATGCCGCGGTGGACCCTGTCGTAGGAAAGCAAAAACTCCCTAACTCGGAAGTTGCCGGTCAGGCAAGCGTGTTGATTTTTCCTGATCTCAATACCGGAAACAATACTTATAAAGCTGTGCAGCGGGAAACAGGTGCCATTGCCATTGGGCCAATGCTCCAAGGCTTAAACAAACCCGTCAATGACCTCAGTCGTGGCTGCACCGTGGTGGATATTTTCAATACCGTGGTCATTACGGCGATTCAGGCGCAAGAAGGGTGATTTACGAATTACGAATTACGAGATCTTCTTAAGAGTAAAGGATGAAATCTTATTCCTTGCTTTACCCCATTAAATGAAAACCGTATCATCAAAATATAGCTTCTATTTTCCGGTACATCGGTCACCGGACACCCGATATCGGACTTTTCTCCCGTCTTCGATCTTCCGGCTTGGCAACCATCGGTCATCGGACATCGGTCATCCGACGATTAATCTTCTGTCTTCTGTCTCCTATCTTCCGTCTTTTCAATCATGAACGTCTTCGTCATCAACTCCGGCTCCAGCTCGATCAAGTACCAACTCATTTCCATGCCTGAGGCAAAAGTGCTTTGTTCGGGTCTCGTGGATCGTATAGGACTGGAGGGCTCAAAGGTGGAGCACAAGTCATTTTTGCCACAGGGAGAAGTGAAAAAGGTGCTGGATATTCCCGTTCCGCATCATTCGGTTGGTTTGACGGAAGTAGCTAAACTGCTCATAGACAAAGAAGTGGGAGTGATTTCAGATCCTTCAGAAGTGGAGGTGGTTGGTCATCGGGTGGTGCATGGTGGAGAAAAATTCGCTTCCACCCAAGTCATCACTCCAGAGATCAAAGCTAAAATCAAGGTTCTTTTTCCCTTAGCCCCATTACACAATCCCGCTAATTTCCTGGGAATAGAAGTAGCAGAAAGTATTTTTCCTCATGCCCGACAGATCGCAGTGTTTGATACGGCTTTCCACCAAAGCATGCCGGCACAGGCCTATCGCATGTCAATTCCGAATGACCTGTATGTCAACCATGGCATTCGGGCTTATGGATTCCACGGCACGAGTCACAAGTTTGTGAGCGAGCGGGCACAAGAGTTTTTGAAGAAAAAGGACTCCAAAGTCATCACCATCCACCTCGGAAACGGTTGCAGTATGGCCGCAGTGGCAGATGGGAAGTGCGTGGATACCAGCATGGGTTTGGGTCCGATGAACGGACTCATCATGGGGACC
This sequence comes from Algoriphagus sp., assembly GCA_018336015.1. Lineage (GTDB taxonomy): Bacteria > Bacteroidota > Bacteroidia > Cytophagales > Cyclobacteriaceae > Algoriphagus > Algoriphagus aquatilis. The sequence continues at coordinate 1,813 of JAGXQZ010000094.1, forward strand.
CGAGCAGGAGACATTGATCAGTCAGTAATTTTTTACTTGGTGCGCGAGCTCGGCTATTCCCTGGATGAGGTGAACAACCTGCTGAATAAAAAAAGCGGGATGCTCGGTCTGACCGGGTTCAGCGATATGCGGGACATCGGCAAGCTGTATCATCAAGGACAGCCCGATGCAATCTTGGCCTATCAGTTGTATGCTTATCGAATTAAAAAGTACATCGGATCCTTTGCTGCGGCGATGAATGGACTGGATGCCATTGTCTTCACCGGTGGAGTGGGAGAAAATGATCAACTCACCCGAACATTGGTCTGTGAAAAGATGGACTTTCTTGGCATCCAAGTCGATCCGGAAAAGAACAAGTTGCCCAATTCGGGCCTTCGTGCGATTCAAACAGACTCCTCATCCGTACAGATTTTGGTCATTCCTACCAATGAAGAGTTGGAGATTGCGAAGCAGTGTGTCGGGGTATAGGACTGAAGACCGATGGTTGCTAAGCTGGAAGATCGAAGACGGGAGACCGAAGATTGATTGTAGGAGGACCGAAGTCCGATGTCTGAAGGACAACCAGCTCCAACGGAGCGTCCTTTATCAGCCAAGGGTTCAACCCTTGGTTAAAGGTAGACCGCCAAAATACCCCCTCGCTGGCGCACGATTTTCGGTTTGGAACGTGCAGGAGATCGACAGCGAAACGGAGAAGATGAAATAATTTAAACCATTCAGGAAGTTTAGGGAATTAAGGTTTCTGCGCCCTGGTTAGTGTCCCCACTAACCGGAATGGAATGGACACTAAATCTAGGATTCTCATACACGTGAGTGAGGACCTAGCTGCATCAGGCAGGCACTCACGCGGGCGAAGAATCCTCTCTCATTTTCTAAATTTCCTTAATTCCTAAATGGTAAAAACCCTCAGCTCCCTTTCAATTTCTCTCCTTTTCCCGACAACTCGGCAAGCTGCTGAATTCTAGCCGTTCGGGTCTTTTCGGTTTTTGCGAGTTTGAGCCAGCGGAGGACAAAGCGCTTGCTTGAATCATTGATGCGATGAAAAAAATCACTCGCTCCGGGTACTTTGTCCAGTCCGTCCTGCAAATCCTGAGGAACTTCCAATCGATCCACATCTTCCATAAAATCCCAAAGACCGACTTGCTTGGAGTACTCAATTGATTGAAAACCTGCGGCATGCATCTTTCCCTCCCCGATCAACCTGGCCGCACGATCTTTATAGCTTTTGGCCCAGTGTTGTACTCTTCTCGGGGAAATCAGCTGCATCGTGCGTTTCTCGTCCAGTTTTCTTCGGATGCCATCGATCCAGCCAAAGCAGATCAATTCATCCAAAATCTCAGCGGTGGAAAGGTACTTTTCAGGAACGGCCTTCAAAAAAGTCACCAACCAAACCGATTCTTCTTGCTGATGATTTTGCTCCAACCATTGCCGTAATTCTGCCTGGGAAGTGACTTCCACTTTCTGGAAATGGTCGGTTTGGATCATGGGGGGAGGATAGTTTTGGTGTAGTATTCAGGATAACTCGCCTCAATTACCGACTGTTTTTATTTCGGATTGGTTTCTAAAGGTGATCCATATCAAAGTTTATCCAACCTGACTCATTCCTCTGAATATCCACGACACCCCAAATTGATCGGTCAATTGTCCATAGACGCCAAAGGGGGCATTGTTTAGTTCCATAAAAAGTCGGGTGTCCCGATCAGCACCTACTGCCAATCGGTCAAACGCAGGCTTCAGCTCCTGGTAATTCTCCCCCGTGAGGTAGATGCTAAAGGTATTTCCGGGTTTGGGTTCCAGCATGGGAGAGGCCATCCAGTCGGTTGCTGAGAACTCAAGCAGGTTATTTTTGAGGTGAGCGTAGATGATCCGATCGTGTTTTTCCTCCGGAAACTGTGCCTTCATCGGCGTATCTCCCACTCGGGTGAGGGTGAGTTCGCCTCCCAGACATTCCTGGTAAAAACTCATGGCTTGCCGGCAGTTCCCGTCAAATAGTAGAAATGGAGTGGTTTGGAGCATGGGGAGAGATTTTTGTGCTTGGTTAAGGTAATTCAGCTAGGAGATGGCCGCCTTTTTAGGCTGTTCTCTTCCATTCTCTTTGAAGATACTAAATTCTCTTATTTCCTCTGAACCGACCCTTGTATCTAAGATGAGACAGCATTACAAATGCTGTAGAGTAATAGGGTGGAATTACAACTCCCACTCAGCACTTATCTTAACTTCAATAATGAAAGGGTAATCTACACTCAGTTGGGGCAAACTTCACCCAACCCTCTTTTGAACTTTATAGAATAAAAGTAGAATCTAGGCTCAAGAGGTAGTTTTACAAATCATAACTCCATTTAGTTGTTTTTTCATCATAATAAACCCAGATATGCCTTATGTATGGAACATTAACACCTGTCTTTTCATGTTTCTTAATTTCCCATTTTTCAACTTGTCTAATTAATTCAATCGCATCTTTTTCAAAGTCTGTTATAGGTTCTCTATTATTATATTCGACTTCTGTTATCAAATCAAAAATGGGATCTTTTTTTCTTATCAATTCACTTTGCCTGTTAACTGATTTTAAGTTGCCGTTTGAGTCAATTGAAAGGTTTAATATTGTAGTTGGATTTTTATAATCTTTTATTTTCCCTTTGTCAAGAATAGACTTTATATCAGTGATGTTTACACAATAGTTAAACCCATATTCATTTTCGAAAATATAGTCTTCAATTTTGAATGAATTGCTGTTGTCCAACAATCTTTGATCTGTAAAACTTATCGGTCTTTTGTCAATGACTTTTGAGTTAGAACATATTCCACTGAAGGCTAACTTACCTTCATCCAAATATGCATATACCAACCAATTCTCATTTTTCTCTGCACTCCATTCACAAGAGTTCCATTGTCCTGTATATTTCCCTTCTGTTGTAACATCAAAATCGAGAATTTTAGGAGAATCTCCGTTTTTATAATGTTTATAAATGTCAAAGGTGACTTTATAAGTTAAACTATCCTTAGCATAGACTTTTGAAATAATTTTACCTTCAAAGACATATTCTGAGGAATAGAATTCTAAAATTGGATTAATATCAATACAATCACATGCAAACGATAGAACCGAAATCAAACTTGCAAATATTGTTAGGAATAGTTTTTTCATAGTTGGTGGACGATTTTAGGCTATGGATTCGGGCTAGTTTCAGACTTCACTTGGTCCTAATCTGAACTTCATAGATTGAAAGAATAATCTACGCTAAGGTGGAGGGAGATTTCTACAGCATTTCAAATGCTTCAAGGATAGAAGGAGCATGGGGAGGAAGTTTTATAGGTAGCCTTTTGTTTTTAATAGAAAGTATTTCTTTAGGAAGGCCTTTGGTTGATTTTGACCTTATCGTAGTTCAAAAGAATTCAGAATCGCTGTTCCAGTCTGATCGTATTTATCAAAGGTGTCAACCGTAGATGCAAAAGTAGCCAAGTAAGCGGTATCACTTTTTATGTAGCATATTGATTTGATATGAAGTTTGTTCCCACTCATGGTTAGATGATAGATTACAGCATATCTATCACCTGTTGGAGTATTCTCAATTTCCGATGATAATAACTTGATGTTTTCAGCAGCTGCCATTTGTTGTTCTGTAATTGACTTATAGGCAACCAAATCAATATTCTTGCCCTTCAAGTCCTGAGTTATTACGTTTACATTCTCAGAGAAATTATCAGAGGAGCTTTCAGGAGGTGAAAAGAAGAATATAGCATCTGCTAAAGATTTGGAGGTATCTAAGGTCCAATTCTCCGGGTATTTGATTGAATAGGAAGTTTGAGAATATGTTTTTTCAGTCTGTGCATATGCAGAGATTGAAGTATAAACCAAAAATAATACGAATAGCTGCTTCATGATTTTGGTTGAAATAGAATACCCCGATTCAGCTTGGAGACGGCGGCCTTTCAAAGCCGTTCCCTTCCAGCCTTGTTGAAGATACTAAATTCTCTTATTTCCTCTGAACCGACCCTTGTATCTAAGATGAGACAGTATTACAAATGCTGTAGAATAGTAGGGTGGAATTACAACTCCCACCCAGCACTTATCTGAACTTCAATAATGAAAGGGGAAATTTAAACTCAGTAGGGTAAAAATGCCACTTACCTGCTCGAATCAGTTTATATGCCTACCTTTGGCAATATTTCAAAAGAAGAAGCAATGAAGCGGATTAACGAGTACAAGAAACTTTTTAACATCGAAGGACCCATCGACCTGAAGCAATTGAAAACTACCTACCGAAATCTGGTCAAGGAATGGCATCCGGACAAGTTTAGAGAAGGGGATGAACTCGCCAAGGAGGCGGAAGAAAAAAGTGCCAAAATTATCGATGGATACCACTTTTTGGTCAGCATCGCACCGGAGACCATCGCCGCCAATCTGGAAGAATACACCAAAACCGCTACCGAATCAGGTATTGCAGACTTTCAGTATAAAAATCAGGTGATGGAAATTACCTTTCTCGATGGGAATACCTATGAGTACTTTGGAGTTTCTAAAAACACCTACACCAAGTTTCTCAGTGCAGATAATGCTTATCGTTTTGCTCGGCGGAATATCCTGAATTCTCACCTCTACCGTAAGTCGAAAAGGACAGCAGAGACGGTTTAGTAGCTGGTTTTGAGGTTACCTCTTATTGATCTATTTTTTTATGTCCTTTTGGCTTGATCCAAAAGGACCATCCCGAAAGCTTTCGGGACAAGATTTGGCAAAGCTCCCACCGCACGAGGCCAGACGCTGGCCCGCTGCCAAATCTTCCCCCGCGCCTATCAGCGGCGTGTTTGGTAATAATTTGGTATTTTCAGCTATATGTGAAGATCTGGATTCGACTCCTTCTTAATTCCTTACTAGTAAAAAATTGATCCCTAAAATCACGCGGGCTCAATATGAATCAGCACATGGCCTAGCTGGGGAATTTCCCGACGCAGGGTGTCCTTGAGTTCGTGCGCAATGTCATGCCCTTCCCGTACGGTCAGTTTGCCATCGACATGAGCATGGAGGTCCACGTGGTATTTCATCCCGGCTTTGCGGATAAAGCATTTTTCCGTATCGCTCACCCCGGGGACGGTGAGGGCAACTTGTCGGATTTCCTCGACCAACGTATCGTGGTTATTTTCATCCATGACCTCACTCAGTGCCGGTCTAAAAATTCCATAGCAGTTGTACAGAATAAAACCCACAGCCAGCAAAGCGGCGTAATCATCCGCCACCTCAAATCCCTCACCTCCAAAAAGGGCAATTGAAATCCCGATAAAGGCTGCCACAGACGTGATGGCGTCTGCTCGGTGATGCCAAGCTTCGGCTTTCAGTGATGAACTCCCGAGTTTTTTACTTCGTCGAAGCACTACTTGAAAGCTGATTTCTTTCCAAAGAATAATCCCCGCCAACACCCACAGCGTCCAGGATTCGGGCAAAGCATGGGGCATTTGGATGTTTTGGATAGACTGCCAGGCGATGGTAAAGGCAGAAAGGACCAGAAAAACCACCACGGCAAAAGTGATCAAAGGCTCGGCTTTTCCGTGGCCGTAAGGGTGATTTTCATCTGCTGGTCGCGCGGCATAGCGAAGGCCGAGCAAGACCAGAAAGGAGGAGAAAATGTCAACAGTAGACTCGATTCCATCCGCAATCAGCGCATAGGAATTACCAAAAATCCCACCTAAAAACTTGATCACCGCCAAGACCGCATTTCCAAGCATGCTAAAAATGACGGTTCGTATGGCGAGGTTGGGAGAGGACATAAGGTAAAAGTATGAATTATGAAGTTAGAAAGCTGAAAGCAGCTGACCTTTGAGGTTTTTAAAACCTCGAAGGTTTGGGTTCTTCAATCAGGTGGGTGATTTACGAGTTACGAATGACGATTTACGAGTTGGTGAGGGAAAGGAATCTTCATCATTCAGCGTTAGATATTTCTTTAAATGAAAGAAGATGGGAATTTTTTAATTACGAACACCGAACACCGAATGTGGAATAGTGATGAAGTAGGTTTTGAAAAAAATCCGAAATCCGAAATCCCAAATCCGACCTCAACTCTGCTTTTTCCCCACCCAATACAAGCCCGTACCAATCCCCACAAAAATGGCCGTCATCCAGATGGAGCGTTCACTCACTTGCATCATCAGCCACAGACAGGCCAAAATCCCCAAAACAGGAATCAGGTACCCTCCTTTCAAAATGAATCGGCCTTCCCCACGAAATTGTGGCCTCAACTTGGGAATCGCCGCGCAACTCATGATGAAAAGGAAAAGTCTGGAAAGAACCGTCATGGCTGCCAAGGCAGTAAATGACCCAAAAGCCGAAAGGAGAAATGCCGCCAAACCGAAGAAAATGACGGAGTTGGCTGGGGTTAAAAACTTCGGATGAACTTCTCCAAACCAGCGCGGTAATGACTTTTCCAAAGAAAGTGCATAGGTTACCCGAGTGGCGGAAAACATGGAACTAATCAAGTTGGCAATCACCGAAGCGGCCACCCCAATCATCAAAATCAATGCACCGGGACTGCCAAAAAGCGTGGCAGACACATCCAAGAGTGGGGTTTTGGAATCGGCGATATTTGGAACTGCGGCCTGTGAAACAACCTGAATCAGCATGTACAGCACCGCTACCACTGCCAACCCAAGCAACAGACCCAAAGGCATGTCCCGTTCCGGGCGTTTGGCCTCTCCGGCTGGCACCACTGCGCCTTCAAAACCCACAAAGGCATAAATCAAAAGCAAAGCCGCCGCTCCCAAATCTGAAACCAGTGGGAGGGGAGAATCAAAGCTTGGAATCACCGAAGGGCCAAGCAGGATAAATCCTCCGACAGGCAGGAGAATCAAAACAGCAAATTTGATGACTGTAAAAAGGGTCATCGATCGGATGGACTCGACCGAACCTAACACATTGATCAGACTCAAGCCGATGCAGATTACTGCCAAAGAGATCAAGCGGCCTGTGCCTTCACCCGCTCCGGCGATGAAGTAGGCAATGGAATCCGTGAGCAAAACCGTATTAGCAGAAAAGGAAATCAACCGGGCTAAGTAATACAACCAACCACCCTGAAACCCCACAAATGGCCCAAATGCCAAGGTACCATATCGAATCGGTCCGCCCGTGCCCCGGAAGTAGCTGCCCAACTCCGCAAAACACAAGATCACCGGCAAAATCAGCAAGGCACAGAAGGCATAGACCAATACGCTGTATTCTCCTGCCAAAGCAGCAGCCCCACTAGGCAAACCAAAAATCCCTGCGCCAATCAAGCCATTGACCACCAGCATCCAAATGCCCCAAAGACCGAGGTTTCGGGGGAGTTTTTCTTCAGAAGAGGGATTTGGGTTAGTGACTGTTGACACTGATGCTATTTAAATTGAGTTTGGAAAATAAACGAAATCCCTCTCGCAGGAAAGGGATTTCAGTGGATTGCTGCAAGTTAATTGCTTTTCAAAATTCTAAAAGCGTTGATTGATTTTAACCATTAAGGGATTTAAGATCGTTAAGATAAATTCCTTTTCTCGGAGCATTGGTTTCCAAAGGATAAAGGCATTTTATCCTTCTTAATTTCCTCCATGACCTTAATGGTTAATCAAAAAAAGGTTGAATTGTCTTTCGCTAATTTATTTTGGATGTGAGGACTTTGGGCTTTATTTTTTCCACTCCAGTACTTCCATGGTGCTGATCTCAGGGCCTCCGCCACGGTTGGCTGAACCAGCCTGAACCCAGATTTTTCCATCCAAAAATGCTGCTCCGGTGCCATGTCTACCTTGATTGAGATTGGGTAGTTTACTCCAGGTGTGGTTGCGGGTATCTAGTACTTCCACCTCAGCGTGGGCAGGAGTCTGAGCTTGGCTTTCGCCGTTTAGAATGACCAAGTAAGGACCAATTCCAAGGTTTGAGTTGCCGGCACGTGGGGTTGGGATTTCCGCCTCAATCGTGGTCCAGGTGTTGGTTTTGAAGTCAAAGTAATCGATCTCATTGTTCGTCAACTCCAGCACCTTTCCGATTTTGGCATAGGAGGTTCTGCCGCCTGCGAGGTAAAGTCTGTCGCCAACTAGGGCTGCACTGACGTGGTCACGCGCTCGAGGTGCGCTTGGAAGTGATTTCCAAGTTCCTGTTTTTGGATCCAGTTCATCAAACCAACGGACAAAACCATCAAAGTGGCCGTCCTGAATTCCACAGACTAGGTAGATTTTGTTGTTTCGGACAAAAACACCCGCCGAACCTCTCATTCGGTCTTTTGGAAGGGCGGGTCCATCTCTCCAGGTTTTTGTTTTGGGATTGAAAATCAGGATGTTTGGAATCGGTGTTTCGTGGGGATATTTTCCCGTCAGCGCACCTACCACCCAGATTTCGCCCTGATAACTGATGGCTTGGAAATGGTGGATTTCCATTGGGGCGTCGGCAAGTTTGGTCCAGGTATTGGTTTTGGGATCGTATTCCTCCACCGGTCTTTCTCCTCGGCCACCGAGTGAATAGAGCTTGCCCTCGCATTCTACAAAGGAGTTTTCATGACGCGGGGTAGCTTCAGTTTTTGGGGTGATGGTCGTCCAGGATTCCTGAGCGAAAAGGCTTGATGAAAGAAGGAAGAAGAGAAGGATTAGGCTGGGTTTCATAGGTTTTTCAATTTCGGATGCTTCGACGAGCTTAGCACTGGTTTTGGTTTAGTCCAAGTTAAGGATAATTGAACATGCAGCTTTTGCTTTTTTATTTCCCACAGATTCTCACGGATAAAATCACAGATTTTGAGGATTAGTGTATAAAGTATGGAGGGCTTTCCCGCAGATGATCGCAGAAAAATCCGCAGAACTTCGCTGATTTTATCAGTTCCGCCTTTATCTGTGTTAATCTGCGTTTTTTTTCTGCGCAGGTCAGCGGGAAACAAAAAAACCACGAATCGCTCCGTGGTTTCAAATTTCAAACTTCGAATTTCAAATCATTTATTCAGGTCCAAAATATCCCGGATCTTATTGATCTCGGCCATTTCATCATACAATCCCTTCGTGTCGTCTGCGGCGATTTTGTTTCTGAAATCGGTCAGATTTTCGATAAATCCATCTAAAGCCGCCAATACATTTTCCTTGTTTTCGATAAAGATCGGTGCCCACATCGCCGGGCTTGACTTGGCCAGTCGCACGGTAGAGGCAAAACCCGAACCTGCCATATCGAAGATGTTTTTGTCGTCCTTCATTTTTTGCAAGACGGTCTGACCCAGCATAAACGAAGAAGCATGGGAAAGGTGAGACACGAATGCCAAATGACGGTCATGCTCCTCCGGATCCATGAAACGCAACTTCAGATTGAGCGCGTCAAATAGCTTGTAGGCTTTTTCCTTAAGATGAAGATCCGTCTTTTCGAGTTCGCAGATGATCATCACCTTGCGGTCAAGCAGGTCAGCAAAAGCCGCTTTTGGCCCCGAATATTCCGTGCCTGCAATCGGGTGCGCTGCCAAATACTGTCTTCTTTTCGGATGATTTGCCATCAAGGCGCAAAGTTTGGCCTTGGTCGAGCCTACATCAAAAATCAGGGTGTTTTCACCGACTTGATCCAAGGTCTGAAGTAAAAGATCACCAAGCGTATCTGCTGGCGTGGCCAAAATGACCAAATCGGTATCGGTATCAGGGGTTTCTTTAGCCTCGGTGATAATGCCCAAAGTCAAGGCATCCTTTAGGTTTTGTGGATTGGAATCATGTCCGGTGATGCTGATTTCTGGGAATTTTTGTCGTGCCCCCAGTCCAAAAGAACCTCCCAAGAGTCCGAGTCCGATGATGTGTATTTTTCGCATAGCAAGGTTAAGGTTTGATACGGTTGATAGCCTCCAGGATTTTGAATTCGGGCATGCAGAGAGAGAAACGCACGTAGTCATTTCCTGCAGTGCCGAAGATTTTACCCGGAGTGATAAAGATATTTTTTTCGTAAAGCAGCCAATCGACCAGTTCCTCGGGGGATTTTTCACCCTCGACTTTGCACCAAACAAAAAGTCCGGTGCCTTTGGTATCGTAGCTGAGGCCGAGGTGATCGGCAAGTTTCCAGACGAGCTTTCTACGGTTGGTGTAGATTTCGTTTTGGTCGTTAAACCAGTTTTTCCCTAAAGAAAGGGCTGCTACGGCGCCTTTCTGAAGTCCTAAAAACATGCCTGAATCCATGTTAGATTTCACTTTGAGCACGGCGGCTACATAGTCTTCCCGACCGCAGAGCATGCCCACTCGCCAACCCGGCATGTTGAAAGTTTTGCTGAGTGAGTTGAGTTCTAGGGCGACCTCTTTTCCACCCGGAATGCTCAAAATACTCAAAGGCTCTGGATTCAGGATGTGGCTATAAGGATTGTCATTGACGAGGATGATGTCATGCTTTTGGGCAAAAGCAACCAGTTCGGTCAGGATTTCTACCGAACCAGCCGCACCGGTCGGCATGTGGGGATAATTGATCCACATCAACTTGACCTTGGAGAGATCTTTTTGCGCCAGCTCTTCCAGATTGGGTCTTCCTTTTTTCTCCAGATCCAAGGAATAGAAGATCGGTTGGGCTTCCAGCAACCGAGTCACCGAGGTGTAAGTCGGATAGCCAGGGTCGGGAATCAGGACTTGGTCGCCGGGATTGAGGAAAGCCATGCTGATGTGCATGATCCCTTCTTTGGAACCCATTAGGGGAAGGATTTCCTTGTTGGGAACAAGTTCTACTCCAAATTCGCGGTGATAGAAGGAGGCCATTGCAATTCGCAATTCGGGAATGCCCTGGTAGCTTTGGTAGCCATGCGCCTGACCGTTTTCAGCGGTTCCTTTAAGTGCTTCGATCACGCTGCGATCGGGGGCGAGGTCGGGCGAACCAATCCCCAAATTGATCACGGGTTTGCCTTCGGCAATGAGTTGGTTGACTTCCCGAAGTTTGGCCGAAAAGTAGTACTCTTCGACGCTGTTAATTCTAGTTGCAAATCCCTTCATCCTTTTCTGCTGCTGTATTCTCCGAATATTTTTAAGTCGCCAAAATCTTTGACGACCAAGTTCATGGCCTCCTTAAACTGACCGTAATCCCCAAACTCTGCATCGATAAAAAAGGCGTATTCCCAAGGTTTTTCCATGACCGGAATCGACTGGATTTTGCTCAGATTGAGCCCTTTTTCTGCCAGTAACGTGAGCAATTTGGCCAACCCCCCGGCTTCATTTCGAATGGTTATTTTGAAGGAAGCCTTATTGGGAAGGGTAGAGGTTTGGACCTTTTCCTTCTGTAAAATGATAAAGCGGGTGAAGTTGTCCTTTACCGTTTGAATGTCTCGCGCCAAAATCTCCAAACCATAAATCTCCGCTGCGATTTCGCTGGCTATTGCGGCAAGTCCGGTGAGTTTTTCCTCCGAAATCCGCTTGGCTACTGATGCTGTGTCTACGTCATCATTTTGCTGAATATGGGGAAATTTTGCCAAGAAAGCCTTGCACTGAAGCAAGGCCATAGGATGAGATCGAACCTCCCGGATTTCCTCAATAGTTTGTCCAGGCAAGGCCATCAGTTGGTGGGCAATCGGCAAGTAATATTCGTCTCGGATAAAGAGCTCATACCGGTCGATCAGGTCGTAATTGGGCAAAATGGCACCTGCAATGGAGTTTTCAATAGCCATCACCCCAAAATCTGCCTCACCCTGAGCGACTGATTTGGCTACGGGCTCGAAGGTATTGAATGCTAAAATATCGGCATCCAGTCCAAAGTTTTTCAAAGCCACCTGATGGTGAAACGAACCCGGAACTCCCTGTATGGCGATTTTCAGACTCATACTTCGCTTGGATTATGTGCTTGGACCCCTGTCAGCGCCACATGCTTCCAAAAGCTTGGATAGGATTTGTTTACCACGTCCGGCTCCTCGATGACTACTTCTGTTTTGGTCAAAAGCGGCATAAAGGCCATGGCCATGCGGTGGTCGTCATAGGTATGAATCTGAACCTGACGAGGCATCGTCACAGAAGGAATGACCTGGAAAACTTCCGGTTCGATTTCCTTCAGTTCGGCGTTAAACTTGGCCAATTCCTGCTGCAAGGCGTAGATCCGGTCGGTTTCTTTGATTCTCAAGCTTTCCAATCCGGTGAATATGGCATTTTGTCCCAAGATGGCACAAGTCACTGCAACAGTTTGGGCGAGGTCAGGGCAATGGGTGAAATCCCAGTTTTTCAGGCCTTTTACGGCTTGTTTTTGGAGAAGCAAACCACCGTTTTGGAAGGTGGATTTTACACCCAAGTGATCCATGATTTGTACAATGGCAGAGTCGCCTTGTAAGCTGTTTTCTTTCAGTCCTTCCAAAAATAGCTCTCCCGAATCCGCACAGGCCAAGAGGCTGAACCAGTAACTTGCTCCGGACCAGTCGCTTTCCACCGCAAATCGAGTAGGGGTATAGGATTGATGAGGGACCTGGATTTTGTTTCCTTTCCAAGTGTAGCTGATTCCAAATTGCGCCATCAATTCCAAAGTCATCTCGATGTAGGTGCGGCTCCCGACTTTTCCTTCGAGCTCGATTTCCAGTCCCAAAGGCAAAATCGGCGCAATCATCAGCATAGCTGAAATGTATTGACTGGATACATCTCCACGGATTTTCACCTTGTCGGTGGTCTGCTTAGGGAGTCCATGAATGGCAAGAGGAGGGTAGCCTTCTTTGTTGAGGTAATGAATATCCGCTCCAATGGCCCGCAATGCATCCACCAAGATGCCGATGGGACGTTCACACATACGTGCTGTGCCGGTCATGACCTTTTTCTGATTGGTCACCGTCGTATAGGCCGTTAAAAAACGCATGGTTGTACCTGCATCGAGCACGTCAAAAACAGGAGGGCTTGTTTCCAATAAGCGAATCATCGTCTGAGTGTCACGTGCTTCGGCGAGGTTGGTGATTTGGTTTTTTCCCAACGTCAGGGCATCGATGACCAAGGCCCGATTGGACTCGCTTTTGGAAGAGGGAAGAGGTATTCGTATGGAATCGAATTCGCTTTTTTGAGCAAGGCGAAGGAGTTGCATGGTGGAAATAGTCTAGGCCTGAGCCGCTTGGATTTGGTGGTAATACTGAATGGCGTGTTTGATTTCTTCCCGAGTCACTGGAATGTTGTAGGTACAGTTGCCGATGGATTCGAGAAGGGAAAAAAGGATAATGGAGTCCTCGTTTTTCTTGTCTTGGGTGCAGAGATCGAGAATAGGATCGAGTTCGTGAAGGGAGAAATCAACTTTTCCATATACCTGAAGCAGGAATTGACTCAATTCTTCAAACTCTTCGAAGCTAAATCCCACTTTTTCGAAGGAAAGAAATCCCTCAGCGATCATGCCCAAAGCGATGGCTTCTCCGTGGAGTAGGTGGTTTTTGGTGTCCAGAAAATAGGACTCGAAGGCGTGTCCGATCGTATGTCCGAAGTTGAGGATTTTGCGAAGCCCGTTTTCTTTAGGGTCTGCTTCCACGACTGCTTTTTTTATTCCCACCGAATGGCGGATCAGACTTTCCCAATCTTGGCTTTCCCAATTTTGAGCTTGAAGTTTTTGGAAATAGGCCTTGTCCCGAATCAATCCATGTTTGATGATTTCTGCATAGCCGGATCGCAATTCGGCTTGAGGCAAAGTCTTGAGAAATTCGGGAGCAATAACGACCGTTTCTGGTTCATTAAATACTCCAAGGTGGTTTTTTAGCCCTTTAAAATCTATTCCTAATTTCCCTCCCACACTTGCATCCACTTGGGAAAGCAGGGTGGTGGGGCAATTGATGAATCGGATGCCTCTTTTGTAGATGCTGGCGCAAAAGCCTCCCATATCTCCGATGACTCCACCGCCTAGATTGATCATCAGAGCTTTTCGGTCCAGTGCTTCCTCGGTCATTCGGCTCCAAATCAGGGAACAAGTGTCCAGATTTTTGTGGATTTCCCCTGCAGCAACTGAAATAAATACGGTATCAGTTGGGAGGATTTCCTCGATGATCGGCAGGCAGTGGCGCTGCGTGTTCAAGTCGGTCAGGACTACCAATCTCGAAAAGGAAAGTTGGGCTAAAATCTCCGAAAGGGATTGCTTGATGTCTGAGGAGAAAATGACGGGTTCCACGGATTGACCGATTTGGTGAGAAGGCTAAGTTAGGAAAGCAGTCCCGATTGGGACGGCCTTCCTGGATTTGAGAGCAGATTTATTTTTTAACAGCTTCGGCCTCACGAAGTTGTTTTTCCTGGCGCTTTACCGATTCTTCATGAATACAGTAAAGTAATTCTTTCATAAACTTCTCGCTGAGGTGCTTTTTGATTCCTTTTTGAGTACGGGAGTCCATCACTTCTTTCCAGCGATCCGATTGAAATACAGTCAGATGGTGTTCTCGTTTGTGTGCTCCGATCTGATCGATGACTGCAAATCTTTCCTGAAGGATATCCAACAGCTGATCATCTAAGTGATCCACTGCACGACGAAGATCCTGTAATCTTTCGTCCGGCTTCATGTTTTCCAAAGGTTGTTTGAAATCGATCGAATCGATCATTTCTTTCAGACGAGCTGGAGTCACTTGCTGCTTGGCATCAGACCAAGCTTTGTCAGGGTCATGATGCGTTTCGATCATTAAGCCATCCAAACCGAAATTCATCGCGCTTTGAGCCACTTCTAGCAGTCCATCTCTACGGCCTACGATGTGCGAAGGGTCGTTGATCACTTCCATTCCCGTCCACTCACGCTTCAGGTGAATCGGCATAGACCAGTTGGGCTTGTTTCTGTAGCGCTTGTCGTAAGCGTCAGAGAATCCTCTATGGATCGCTGCGAGTTTATCGATGCCTACCGCGTACATTCTCTCCAATGCACCCATCCAAAGTTCGAGATCAGGGTTCATTGGATTTTTAATCATCACAGGCACGTCTACACCTCGGAGGGCTTCAGCGATTTCCTGCACGGCGAAAGGGTTTACGGTGGTTCGGGCACCAATCCAGAGCACATCCACTTTATGTTTCAAAGCTAATTCTACGTGAGCGGCATTTCCTACTTCTACCGTCACCGGGATGTTGAGGTGATGACGGACGATTTCCAACCAGCGCAAACCTTCCTCACCCACACCTTCAAAAGATCCCGGTCTGGTTCTTGGTTTCCATATTCCGGCGCGGAAGAGTTGAGGGACGATGTTTTCCTCCTTCATTTCCTTGCAGATCTGTTCGATTTGCTCGGGTGTCTCTGCAGAACAAGGTCCTGCGATGATCAGCGGGGTGGTGAGTCCAAGTCCCCAATCTTTAATCTGTTTGTGTGGCTTCATAGTACTGAGCGTTTGAAATGAAAAAAGCCCGACTCTTTCGAATCGGGCTTTTGTGTTTTTATTTTCTTTTAGTTTTTGGCTAGACAATACACAACTCCGATTCGATTTTGGCTTCGAAAGTAAAAGTAAAAGAAGGTAAAATAGATCGCTGCTGTGATTAACATGCCGTAAATGTAGGAGGTGATTTTTTAAATCCAAAATTATTTTTCAAACATCTGATTGCCGAATTGCTAACTAATCGATGAATTCATTCAAAAAATTTCAATTTCGATCAAATTCCTAATCGATTTGGAATTTTCTCCATTTTTTTAAAATAAAAACAGAATAATATTTTTTAAAAAATCTATTCTAATTCAATAAGGATAAGAGTAACGTCTTATTGGTGATCAAAGATTTTGAGTTTGTTCTAATATAAAGTGGTTTGTTGTTGGCCTTTTTTTAAAACTCGAATGGGGTGGATTGATTTAGGCCTTTTGGAGGCTCGTTTTCTTTACCCTATGTCTATCAAAAAACCTGTTCATTTATAAGACTTCTATGAGCCCAAATTCCCAACAAAAACAAGGCCTTGAGGTTTTTTTAAATATCTTTGCACCCTTAAATGAGCGATATGCCCGTCAAACCCAATATTTCTTTTGAGAATCTGGAAGTGGCCTTTGCTTCCAAAAGTGACGCCGAACTCAGGAAAATGTACCTGATTTTTGCAACGCTAAACAATAACCTGATTTCAGACTTGGGGATTGGTTTGGCCAACTTGGCCTTCAAACTCAAGTTGCCGGTCAAAGGAATCATGAAAAAGACCATGTTTGGACACTTCTGCGGTGGCGAAACGATCGCGGAAAGTATTCAGGCTTGCAAGCATTTGGCAACTTATGGAGTACATTCCATTTTGGATTTGTCAGTTGAGGGTAAGGGAGACGAGGAATCGTTCGATCAGACTTGTGAGGAAATCTTTCAGACGATGGTTGAATCTGCCAAGACGGATTACATGCCTTTTGGAGTATTTAAAACCACCGGTTTGGGGGATTTTCATATCATGGAGAAGATTCAGGCCGGTGAGAAATTGACTTCTGAGGAGGAACAGGCTTTTGCAAAAATGAAGGGCCGAGTAGACAAGCTCTGCAAAGCGGCCCACGACTTGGGATTGAAAATCTTGGTAGATGCGGAAGAGTCTTGGTTCCAAAATGTCATCGATGACTTGGCCTATGAAGCCATGGAGAAATATAATCGTGAACGATGTGTGGTGTATAACACCTATCAGATGTATCGTCACGACTCGCTGGAAAGGTTGAAAAAAGCGCATCAGGTAGCATTGGACAAAGGATATCTTCTAGGTGCAAAGCCTGTGCGTGGGGCATACATGGAAAAGGAACGAGAAAGAGCTCAGGAATTGGGTTATACGGATCCTATTCAGCCCAATAAGGCAGCCACCGACAGAGATTACGATGCAGCGATCAAATACTGTGTCGAAAATGGGGTTTACCTCGTTTGTGCCACGCATAATGAGAAAAGCAGTCTTCAATTGACCGAATTGATGAATCTTCATGCCTTGGAGCCTAAATCTGACCGGGTCTTTTTCTCACAACTCTACGGCATGAGCGATGTCATTTCCTTCAACCTTGCCAAGGCTGGTTACCATGTGGTCAAATATGTTCCCTATGGACCTGTCGAGAAAGTGATGCCTTACCTCACCCGTCGCGCAGCTGAAAATACCTCGATTGCTGGTCAAAGCAGCCGAGAGTTTGAGCAGATTAAAAGGGAAATGAGAAGAAGGAAAAGTGGGAAGTGAGCAGTGATCAGTAAGTAGTAAAAAGTGAATAGTGACGATGACGAGTTCTCTGATTTGTTTTTAATCATCGGACATCGGTCATCAGAAATCGGACAACAATAACAACTAAACATAAATGCAACTTCTTAGCGAACAGGAATTAGAACGCAGAAAAGACCGGGAAGAACTCTATGCCTTGGGTATCAATCCCTATCCGGCGGAGTCTTTTCACATCAATGTCACTGCGGAAGACATCCATCGAAACTACGAAAACAACAAGACTGACTATAAAGACATCTCCATCGCGGGGCGTTTGATGAGTCGCAGAATCATGGGTTCGGCTTCTTTCGGAGAAATCCAGGATTCTACCGGTCGTCTTCAGTTCTACGTTCGTCGGGATGACATCTGTTCCGGTGAAGATTCTACCCTTTACAATACCGTTTTCAAAAAACTCCTGGGAATAGGAGACTTTGTCGGGTTGAAAGGTTACATTTTTACCACACAGACAGGAGAGATTTCCCTCCATGTCACTGAGCTGAAAGTGCTTTCCAAAGCGGTAAAGCCACTTCCAATCGTGAAAAGAGACGAGGAAGGAAATGTCTATGACGGTTTTACCGATCCTGAACAGCGCTATCGTCAGCGCTATGTAGACTTGACCGTCAATCCTGAATTCAAGAAAACCTTCATTACCCGGTCTAAAATCATATCCAACATGCGTCGCTACTTTGATGACCATGGCTGGTTGGAAGTGGAGACCCCAATTCTTCAGTCAGTTCACGGAGGTGCAGCCGCAAGACCTTTCCAAACCCATCACAATACCTTGGACATGCCACTCTTCTTGAGGATTGCCAATGAGCTTTACCTCAAAAGGCTGATCGTGGGTGGTTTTGACGGAGTGTATGAGTTTGGGAAAATGTTCCGTAACGAAGGCATGGACCGTACGCACAATCCGGAATTCACCTCCATGGAAATCTACGTAGCCTACAAGGACTATGTGTGGATGATGGAGATGGTGGAGGAGTTGCTCGAAAAAGTGACGGAATCCATCCATGGCAAAACTGTGGTGAAAGTAGGTGGAAAGGAAATCGACTTTGCCGGTCCATACCGAAGACTCACCATGTTTGATTCCATCAAGGAATACGCAGGGGTGGATGTCAGTGAAATGGACGAGGAAGGATTGAGAAAAGTTTGCGCCGAACTTGGAATCGAAGTGGATGCATCCATGGGTAAAGGTAAATTGATCGATGAGATCTTTGGTGCCAAAGTAGAAGCCAATCTCGTACAGCCAACTTACATCACCGATTACCCGATTGAGATGACGCCTTTGGCGAAAAAGCACCGAACCAAAGCCGGACTGGTGGAGCGATTTGAACTGTTTGTCAACGGAAAGGAAATCGCAAACGCCTACTCCGAATTGAATGATCCAATTGATCAGCGGGAGCGTTTTGAAGAGCAGCTGAAGCTTGCTGCCCGTGGGGATGACGAAGCCATGGCGATGGATGAGGACTTCCTTCGTTCATTGGAATACGGCATGCCTCCTACAGCTGGTTTGGGAATCGGGATCGATCGGTTGACCATGCTGTTGACAGATAATTCTACCATTCAGGAAGTCTTGTTCTTCCCTCAGATGAGACCGGAGAAAAAAGCCGTGGAACTCACTGAAGAAGAAAAAGTGATCATGGATTTGTTAAGCAAAAATCATCCAGCTTCCCTGCCTGACCTCAAAGCCCAATCCGGCCTAAGCGGCAAAAAATGGGATGTATCCATGAAAGGACTTTCTCAAAAAGGGTTGGTTAAAGTAACCAAGGAAGGGGAGAGCCTGATTGTTGATTTGGTGGGTTAAATCCCAATCGAAATAAGATCAAAAAGTCGCGGTGAGTGGGAACACTCACCGCTTTTTTTTTGACTTCTCATTGCCTTCCATTCCTTACTTGCCAATCTCTTTGGGACCTAAGCGAAGTCGAAGGTTCAGCTTTCTGACATCATTCTTCTGACTTTCAAGACTGCCTACTTCCTCTCCTTTTCCGCATATCCAAAGACCTTTTGAAGCAGTGGGCTTGTTCGGGCACTTACTTGCTGACGGATTTTGAGTTCTTCCTTGGCGATTTCGACAAAGAGACCTTGGATGGCTTTTTCGGTCACGTAGGCACCGAGATTGGTATTGACCGGCTTGACCAAAGGAACCTTGTTGTATCGAGTCATCACATCATCCCAATATTTGGTGGCATTGACTTTTTTCAAACTGTTGTCGATGATAGGAGAGAATTTTTCCGATAGAGAACTGGTAGTAGTGCGTTGAAAATACTGGGTAGCGGCATTGTTTTCTCCCAAAAGAATCTGCTGCACATCCTGAAAACTCATCTGCTTGATCGCATCCGTAAAGATGGGTTTGGCTTCCTTGGCGGCATCTTCTGCGGCACGGTTAAGACTGGTGATGACCTGATCGCACATGCTTCCCAATCCGAGATTGCGAAGCGTTCGCTCGACTTGTCGGGCTTCTTCGGGGAAAAGTATTTTGACATCCAGGTTTCCTAAGTAGCCATTTTCCAGGGAAAGCCGGTCAGAACTGATTCCGGTACCTTTTTCCAAGGCTTCCTTCAATCCCGAAGAAATTTCAGATGAAGTGGGATTTCCGGTGACTTGCCCTGCTTTTTCCAAAAATTTCCCAATCTGTGCCGTGGATTGGCAAGAGGTGAGAGAGAAAATAACAAGGAGAAGGAAAGAAAAGGCTTTTGCGCCGAGTTGGAGTTTCATGGTAGTTTTTGAATTGGTCTTCAATTTATACCGAGAATGGTTGGTCGTAGTTTATTATTTATCCTAAATCCTGTTAATTCAGATTTTCTGTACCATACTTGTAAGGTCTAATTGGTAATTAAATCTTGATTTACTGATAAAATATCAATGAAATTGCCTTTTTGTTTTTACTTTGAAAGTAAATCTATTGAATAATTGAAAATTCAAAAAATATGAATCTTCGTATCAACTCTGAGTTTGGAACCCTTCGAGCGGTATTGATGCATCGCCCGGGAAAGGAAATTGACCGGCTTACGCCTTACAATAAGGACTACTTGCTTTTTGAAGATGTGCCTTACTTAGAGGCTTTGCAAAAAGAGCATGATACTTTTTCCAACTTGATCAAGGAGACCACCGGTGCGCAGGTGTACCAGCTTCGGGAATTATTGATTCGGGTGCTCTATGACCAAAAGGTGTTACTTCATTTGGTTCAGGAGTCGCTCAAGCGTTCCGGCCTCTCCCACATTGCAGAGGAGATTTTGGAGCGGTATTCCACGGCTGAGTGTGCTACCATTTTGACAGCAGGATTGAAGATTCATGAGCTCAAGCGCAAAATTCCTTCACTTAATACAGGGGAGCTCATGGATTCGGCTTTTGCGATCGCTCCGTGTCCCAACTTGTATTTTCAGCGCGATCCGATGGCGTTGACTCCGGGAGGAATTATTTTTTCATCGATGAAAATGGAAGGCAGGCAGCGGGAGGCGAACCTCTTGAGGACTGTTTTTGAGCATCATCCCGAATTCAAAGATCATGTCAAAACACTCTACCCTATCAATGGACACGATTCTCCGCCAAGCATCGAAGGGGGAGATGTGATCATCCTTTCGCATGAAGCTGTGGCTATAGGTAACTCCGAGCGAACGGACGAAAAAGCGATTTATCATGCGGCAAAAGCACTTTTGGGCGAGGGTACAGTCAAGCGAGTTTATGAAGTTCACCTTCCCAAAAAGCGCCAATACATGCATTTGGATACGGTTTTCACCGTCTTGGATGAAAATCTGGTTTTGGCATATCCCGACGCGATGAATGCCGTGTTGCAAACTTCCCTATATACCCTCAAAGACGTCAATGGAGATCGGGTGAATATCAAGCGAGAGGTACTGAAAGAGTCTTTGTTGACTGTGCTGGGGAGGGAAATACCTCACTTGGAAGTGCTTTCTACGGGTGATGGGAATTCGGATTACTCCCAACGTGAGCAGTGGTTTGACGGAGCCAATGTTTTTGCGGTCGGTCCTAGACGGGTGATTTCCTACAACAGAAATATTCACACCAATCGGGCTTTGAGAAATATGGGCGTGGAGGTTTTGGAGATTCCGAGTTCGGAGCTTTCCCGAGGCTTGGGAGGGCCAAGATGTATGACGATGCCGCTGAGTAGGGCCAGAGTTTGACTTGCCACGAAGGCGACAAGGCACTTATGATTTTGTGTCTTACCGCCTTTGTCGCAAAAAAATAAGATTTTTAATTGGGCTCCTTATCGATCAAAGAAGGATCTTCTTCGGGACACTTTCAGATCCTGTAGGATGCTTGACTTTACTCTGATGTCAATATTGTAGGAGGTAAATCGTCCAAACGGCACCCAATTGACATTCATCTGCCAGCAATGCAGGTCACGGGCGATCCCGATCATGGTTTGGGTAATTTCTTTTGAATCAAAATTGTACCCAGTATTGAAGTTGATTTTCCACATCTCAGAAATGGACAAATCTCCGCTTACATTCAAGGCCGAAGTCACATTGATCGTATTGTTGGTCTGTTTGGCGTAGGAGAGGTTATAGCCCATGGTTAGATTCCAAGGAATATTCCAATCGATGTACTGACTGGGATCGGCGACGATCCGGTTGATTTCATTTTCTACTACCTCATTCATAATTCCACCTCTGCTCAAGAAGTCCTGCGTGAGTTCGTCGCGAACCTGTCCCGGATTTTGACCATTCTGGGGATTGAATGATGCATTGACATTGAGGGAGGCATTTCGGATTACACCAATGCCTTGACCTCTGTTCCAAGTATAGTCATTGATTCTGCGGAAACTAGTCGTACCGTTACTCAATACGGTGGATTGCACCGCATAGGGATCAAGTGATCCGCTTACGTTAACAGATACTTTTCTATCGAAAAAGCTGGTACGGGCAGAGAGTTGGAATGGGGCAAGCTTGAACGAATCCGCAGCAAAGTTGTAAGCCGTGTTGATGTTAAAGGATTCCAAGAGAGGAATTTTCTTGGTTTCGCCTTCGGTACTGTCACTATCGACTTTGATTTTTGCCTCCACGACATTTCTCAGTCCGATGCTAAGGGCTCTCGATTCTCCTCTTGGCGCCTCCCCGAATATCAAGCCTTGATGTCTCGAATATCTTTGGATACGTCCACTGGCATTTTCCTGAACTTCTTGATAGTATCCGTATGCTGGATCAGAAAAGTCCGGGTTGAAATTAAACGAAAAGGTAGGAGCGATGTGGTGTCGGATGGTTTGTAGTTTTCCGTTTCCTTTGAAATTGTAGAATCCATAGAAGTTGGTATTCATCGCAAAGGAAGTCGTGTAATATCCCACTCTGTTAAATCCATCTTGGGTAATTCGATCGACCCGCTGAGTGGCAGGATTGTAGAAATAGCTGTAGCGCTGCATGTACCATAGCTCGGTGTAATCCGCCGAGGCAGTCCCGGTGAAGTATTTGAACAAGGTGAAATTGGAACTCAGCGGGATGGTATTTCGGGCCCCGTTGTTTCCGTTTCTCAAGAGCAATCCAAAGTTGTCCACTGTAAACGGAATGGTGCCTGGCCTAGAGCCTGTTTCGGGATTGTTTACCCCAAACTGCTGTTGGATTCGGTTGGAGATGGAATTTTGAAGGTTGAAGTTCCAGGCAATATTGAGCGTTTTGAGCGGTTCAAACTTCACGTTTTTGAATGGACTCTGGCGGTTCATGTTGACACCTATGGTAGGCAAGTCCATTCTCACTTCACCTGTCTGTACACTTTGAGAATGCCTCAGGTTGGCTGACATGGAAAAGGGCGTTCCTGCAAAAGTCTTGGAATAGGAAACGTTGGAGCTTAGGTCGGAAGTGACGTTGTTGGTAAAGTTGTTCGGGTTGACGATGTTGTTGAAATAGCTGGTCGAGCCAGCATTGACTGAAGCCGAAAACCTGCCTGTGCCTCTGGTTTGTGGGGTGTGAGTCCATTGCACCCGAAAGGTATTGTAGTCAACAGGATTGAGCTCGGTCTCCGGGCTGACAAATTTTTGAAAGTCCAGGTTGAACCCACCATTGAATCGGTAGCGTTTGGTGTACATGGATTGGGACTTGACTCCCCAGCCGCCTTTGGAAAAGATGTCCGCAGTCACCCGCATGTGGATGTAATCATTGAAGGCAAAATAGTACCCGATGTCCCTCAAGCTCAAGCCTCGAACCTGCTCTTTTCCATAGGATGGAAAGATCACCCCGGATGCCTTTTCCTCAGGCGTGTCAGGAATCAATCCAAAAGGCAATCCAAGAGGAGTAGGAATACCATTAAAATAGAGATTAAATGGTCCTGAGACGACTTGCTTTCCGGTAATGGACTTGATTTTGGAGGAGGAGATGTGCCAATGTGGCTTGGTCAGTTTACAAGTGGTGTAGTATCCGTGGTCCAGGTAGATGCTTCCATCTTCGGTTTTTTTGATGGTTGTACCTCTTAAAACACCGTCTTGCTGCTCGGTGACTACATCTTTGATGATGGCTTTTTGAGTTTTGAAATTGTACCGCATCTCTTTTCGGATTTCATAGACCGAGTTGCCATCCTTGAAAAAAGGATTTCCGGATACATTTCCAAGACTATCTGTCAAGCCGTAAGCGTAGAGTTCGGAGTTTTTCCAGTCAATTACAATGCGGTCCGCATCGAGTCGCATCTCACCGTATTCAAACCAGGCTTTTTTGTAGAGGTAAACCTTGTTTTCGGTAAAATCCGTGATGATGCTGTCCTCGGCGAAATAAAGAATATCCGTCTTGATATCGCTAGTAGGCATAATATTTGCCGAATCCAGCTTGACCAAGGTGTCTGCTTTAGCCAGAAGAGAATCCGAAGTCGGGATATTTCGGGCAGGAGGAGTAAGGGTGTCAGATGCAATCAGGCGTCTTTCCCTCGGAGGCCGTCCCTGCCGCTGCGCTTCCGCCGATTGGGGTAAAGTCCAAAGCCCTACAATAATCAAAAAAAGGATTCTGAAACTCGACACTGTTGCCTGCGCTTTGTTTAATTTGTAAATATTTCGTGTAAAGTTAATTCGATTGCCCTCATGGAACGGTTCAACAACAAAAAAATTCTCTTAAGTTTTGTTATAGCGATCCCTTTTTTGTTTGGAGGTTTTATTCCCAACGAAACGATGATGCCTGCATTTCGGATGAAAAAGATCGTATTGGATGCC
This sequence comes from Algoriphagus sp., assembly GCA_018336015.1. Lineage (GTDB taxonomy): Bacteria > Bacteroidota > Bacteroidia > Cytophagales > Cyclobacteriaceae > Algoriphagus > Algoriphagus aquatilis. Next base: position 25,979 of record JAGXQZ010000094.1, read on the forward strand.
GGTCATGGAGGAAGTGACCCAGGAAATATTGGTTCAAGAGCCAAAGAAAAAGATATCAATCTTGCAGTCACCCTTCTGGTGGGGAAATACATTAAAGAGAATCTGCCGGATGTCGAAGTGATCTACACTCGAAGCGATGATAGCTTTCCCACACTAAAGCAGCGTCCTAATATTGCCAACATTAATAAGGCAGATCTTTTTGTTTCCATTCACTCCAATTCTGCTCCAAGTAAGTCAGCCTATGGTACAGAAACCTTTGTAATGGGAACCAAGCACTTTGAAGCCAATTTTGATATAGTGAAAAAGGAGAACTCAGTAATTCTTCTGGAAGAAAATTATCAAGAGGAATACGAAGGATTTGACCCTACTTCTCCAGAGTCTTACATGCTGTTCAATCTTACTCAAAAAGCATACATCGGCAACAGCATTACGCTAGCAGACCATATTGAAACACAGTTTAGAGATAAAGTAGGTCGAAAAAGCCGTGGGGTGAAGCAAGGACCTTTTTATGTGCTTTGGACCCCTTCGATGCCAAGTGTATTGGTCGAGCTGGGCTTTTTGTCAAACTATGAAGAGGAAAAATTTTTGATGACCAAGGAAGGTCAAGAGTATATGGCTTCGGCGATCTTCCGCTCCATCCGTGATTATAAAAATGAGATTGAGATAAATTGATTTCTTGCTGGATATCAATTCATTTAAGCCCTTTTCTGTTTAGAGAAGGGCTTTTCTGTATCTTGAATTCCAAACTTCTTTCGGCAGGATGTAGTTTGAACTCTTATAAACCCAACATCACTTCTTCTTTTTTCCATGGAAAATTCCCCATCCACTTTAGATAATCTCCTCAGCTTACTTCGTGAAAAAACCGCCCAAGTCAAGCTTGGAGGTGGACAGAAGCGCATTGACGCTGAGCATGAAAAGGGCAAACTTACGGCAAGAGAGCGCATCGACTATTTGATCGACACAGGGTCTGAGTTTTTAGAAATCGGAGCATTTGCGGCGGATGGCATGTATAAGGAGGAGGGAGGCTGTCCTTCAGCCGGAGTGGTGACTGGTCTTGGGTATGTAAGTGGGAGGATGTGCGTCATCGTGGCTAACGATGCCACCGTGAAAGCAGGGGCTTGGTTTCCCATGACTGCCAAAAAGAACCTCCGCGCCCAAGAGGTAGCCATGGATAATCGCCTTCCGATCATTTACCTGGTTGACAGTGCGGGAGTTTACCTTCCGATGCAAAATGAGATTTTTCCAGATAAAGAGCATTTCGGTCGTCAGTTTCGCAACAATGCGAAAATGTCAGCGATGGGAATCGTGCAGGTGGCAGCCATCATGGGCAGTTGCGTGGCAGGAGGGGCTTATTTACCCATCATGTCGGATGAAGCGCTGATCGTGGACAAGACAGGCTCCATCTTTTTGGCAGGCTCCTATTTAGTCAAGGCGGCGATTGGCGAAAATGTGGATAACGAGACGCTCGGTGGAGCTACGACGCACTGTGAGATTTCCGGTGTGACCGATAATAAGTATGCTAACGATCAGGAGTGTTTGGATGCGATCCGGAGAATTTTTTCCACTCTAGGCGAGCATCCCAAGGCTGGATTTGATCGGGTGGAGGCAAAAAATCCAAGCATTTCAGGCGTAAAGTTATTGGAGATCTTCCCGACAGATCGGGCAAAACCCTATGACATGCACGAAATCCTTTCAGGGTTAATCGATGAGGGTTCTCTGGATGAATACAAAAAAGAGTACGGCAAAACACTGATCTGCGGAACCGCTCGTATCCACGGTTGGGTGGTGGGAATCGTCGCCAACCAGCGGAAGATTGTCAAAACAGCCAATGGCGAAATGCAGATGGGAGGCGTGATTTACTCGGATTCTGCGGATAAGGCTGCCCGATTTATAATGAATTGCAATCAGCGCAATATTCCCCTGGTTTTCATTCAGGATGTGAGTGGGTTTATGGTAGGGTCCAAAGCCGAGCATGGAGGCATCATCAAGGATGGCGCTAAAATGGTCAATGCCATGGCCAATTCGGTTGTCCCCAAATTCACCATCGTGGTTGGCAATTCCTATGGGGCCGGCAACTATGCCATGTGTGGCAAAGCCTACGATCCTAGGTTAATTTATTCCTGGCCAACTGCCCAGATGGCGGTGATGTCAGGTGCCTCAGCTGCAAAAACACTGCTTCAGATCAAGGTGTCTTCTCTGAAAAAAACAGGTAAAGAAATCACACCTGAGGAAGAAAAGAACCTGTTGGAAGAGATTGTCGCCAAATACAATGAGGAATTGAGCCCATACTATGCAGCGAGCAGGCTGTGGGTGGATGGCGTTATTGATCCTCGGGAAACCCGCAAAGTGATCAGCATGGGAATCGAAGCGGCAAACCATGCCCCGATCACAGAAAGATTCAACGTGGGTGTCATACAAACCTGAACTTTTGATTAACTTATTAGAATAGAAAAGCAGATCATGAACGAGTTGAGTCCTTCACAACTGGATGCGTTGGTTTCCCTATTGGATGACCCGGATTGGGAGGTAAAGTCCCATGTTCGAAACAAAATCATTTCGTTGGGATCAGAGGTGATTCCTTATTTGGAGCAAAAATGGGAAAGTGCTTTTGACCCTACCATCCAAAAAGAAATTGAGGAGTTGGTTCATGAGCTTCAGTTTGGATTGCTGAAAAAAAGGTTGGCTGAATGGAGAGATTCAGAGGATCGGGATTTACTTACCGGTTTATGGATCATCAATACCTATCAGTATCCCGATTTGGAGTTTGCCAAGCTCAATGCCGATATGCATCAGATTTACTTTGAGGTTTGGACTGCCTTCAACAATGAGTTGCAGCCTTACGATCAAGTCAGGGTGATCAACAATGTACTTTTCAATACCCTCCGCTTTTCTGCCAATACCAAAAACTTCCATTCTCCGGGAAATAGCATGCTTTCCAATGTGCTGGATACCAAAAAAGGTAATCCAATCAGCCTTTGCGCGGTGTACATGTTGGTAGCAAAAAAACTGGGTTTACCCATTTACGGAGTCAATTTACCCAATCTGTTTGTGCTTACTTATAAAAGTGCTGATGTGACCTTTTACATCAATGCATTTAACAAAGGCTTGGTTTTTAGTAGACAAGACGTGGGAAATTACCTGGAGCACCTCAAAGTGGAGCCTAAAGAGGAGTATTTTGAGCCATGTTCGCACATGGATATCGTCTTGCGTACGCTGAGAAATCTAGGTAATGCCTTTGAAAAATTGGGCGAAGTCAGCAAGGTCGAAGAAGTGAAACAGATGATTGCGATCCTGGAAAATCAATAAGTGCGGATGTTGCAACCTACTGGTCTCACCTGACCGGCCAAGGGGTTTTCTCCTTTCAAAATCTGATTCAGTGCGCGTTCGAGATGCCTTTCCGACACAGCGCTTTCCGCTTGTGGATTGTTATCGATAGCACCTCGATACTTGATTTCAAGTCCATTCGGACCTGGTACCAGTACCATGACTTCGGGTATTTTGGTCGCTTCAAACTTTTTGGTCCAGACCTGACCTGCATCGATGAGATAGGACATATTCAGTCCGCTTTGGTCGATGTAAGTTCTCAGAGGAAGCTGATCCGCTTCGCTTGTGGTGACTTCTGGATTGATCAGTGCGAAACTTATTCCTTGACTTTGGAAAGTGGATCTCAAGTATTTAATGCGCTCCTCATACATTTTGGCGAAGGGACAGTTAAGACTGTGAAAAATCAAAACCATTCCTTTGCCTTTCACCATTGCACCAAGTTCTTGGACCTTTCCTGTCACAGCATCAGTTGCAGTAAGTTGGTTGTAGCCTTGTGCATTTGATCCAAGCCAAATGCCGAATAGTAGTATGAAACTTAAGATTAGCTTTTTCATAGTCTTTTAATTTACCAGATGGTATAAGTCAGGATCACATTTTCCAGCTTTCTCACTTGGATATGATAGTGATGATCGGCAAA
>JAGXQZ010000095.1 GCA_018336015.1 Algoriphagus sp.
AATACCGCCATTGTAACTGGGGGTACTTTAGTTGGTGTTGTTGGTTCAGATGTAGTTAGTTTAACACAATCAGGAACATTTGCACAAATAGGGGTTGGAAACAATATTGCAATTACGTCAACCTCAACTCTAGGTGGAGCTAATGCTGGGAATTACACGTTAATCCAGCCAAGCTTAGCGGCAAGAAATATCACGGCAAAAGCGTTAACCGTAACAGGTGCAACTACAGCTGATAAAGTGTACGATGGTACAAATACCGCCATTGTAACTGGGGGTACTTTAGTTGGTGTTGTTGGTTCAGATGTAGTTAGTTTAACACAATCAGGAACATTTGCACAAATAGGGGTTGGAAACAATATTGCAATTACGTCAACCTCAACTCTAGGTGGAGCTAATGCTGGGAATTACACGTTAATCCAGCCAAGCTTAGCGGCAAGGGATATTACTCCAAAAACAATAACGGTTACCGGCCTTACAGGAGCCAACAAAGTGTATGACGGTACCACTGCTGCCACCGCAACGGGTACGGCTTCCTTAGTCGGAGTGATTTCTCCGGATGCTGTTTCCTTGACAGGAACACCGATTTACACCTTTGGGACTGCGAATGTGGGCACAGGCATCAGCATTAAAACTACGGGTTATACGTTGACAGGTGCGAAAGCAGGCAATTATACTTTGACTCAGCCTACGCTTTCTGCCAATATCACGGCTGCAACCTTGACCGTTACCGGTCTTACGGGAGCCAATAAAGTGTATGACGGTACCACTGCTGCCACCGCAACGGGTACGGCTTCCTTAGTCGGAGTGATTTCTCCGGATGCCGTTTCCCTGACAGGAACACCGATTTACACCTTTGGGACTGCGAATGTGGGCACAGGCATCAGCATTACGACTACGGGTTACTCGTTGACAGGTGCGAATGCAGGCAATTATACATTGACGCAGCCATCCTTAAGTGGAAACATTACCCCCCTTCCAATCACCATTACCGCCGATGCCAAGTCAAAGGTTTACGGAAATGCAGATCCTGGGCTGACGTATCAGATTACGACGGGTTCACTTGCGTCGGGAGATTCGTTTTCGGGTTCACTCAATCGTGAGGTTGGTGAAAATGTAGGTTCTTATGCTATCATTCAGGGTTCGCTTGCCTTGAACAGCAATTATGCGTTGACCTATGTGGGTGCCAACTTGACGATCACCACCCGTACCATCACGGTTACTGCCGATGCCAAGACCAAGGTTTACGGAAATTCAGACCCTGCGCTGACTTATCAGATTAGCTCAGGCAACCTGGTTTTCTCGGATTCGTTCTCGGGATCACTTTCCAGAGAAGTAGGGGAATATGTAGGGATCTACGGCATCACTCAGGGTTCTTTGGCCTTGAACAACAACTATGTATTGACCTACGTCGGTGCTGACTTTACCATTACCACTCGTGCCATTACCATTACCGCTGATGCTAAATCCAAGGTGTATGGAAATGCAGATCCTGGGCTGACGTATCAGATTACGACGGGTTCACTTGCGTCGGGAGATTCGTTTTCAGGATCACTTTCCAGAGCAACAGGTGAAAGTGTAGGTACTTATCTCATCACTCAGGGTACTCTTGCTTTGAACAGCAATTATGCGTTGACCTACGTTGGTGCCAACTTGACGATTACTTCAAGAGCCATCACGATTACCGCCGATGCCAAGACCAAGGTTTACGGAAATGCAGACCCTGCACTGACGTATCAGATTACGACGGGTTCACTTGCTTCAGGAGATTCATTCTCGGGATCACTTTCCAGAGCAATCGGTGAAAATGTTGGAACCTACGCCATCACTCAGGGTACCCTTGCTTTGAATAACAATTATGCGTTGACCTACGTCGGTGCCAACTTGACGATTACTCCAAGAGCCATCACGGTTACCGCGGATTCAATGACTAAGATCTACGGTTCAGATGATCCTACATTTACCTATCAGATCACTTCAGGAAGCTTGTTGGGTACAGATGTGCTTTCTGGCTCATTAGCCAGAGCAGCCGGCGAGGATGTTGGTACTTATTCGATTGCTATTGGTACTTTAGGTAATTCCAACTACACCATCACCTTGGTTTCTGCTGATTTCAGCATTACTCCAAAAACACTGGTCATTACACCTAATGCAGGGCAGTCGAAGTTGCAAGCTGCAGAAGATCCGATTTTGACCTATCATGCAAGTGGATGGGAATTCTCTGACAATACCAACCTACTGACCGGGGCTTTGTCCCGAGTGGCTGGAGAACCGGTAGGAACCTATGCCATTACCCTCGGCACGCTCGCAGTAAGCGGCTCGAATTATGTGATTTCATTCACTACGGGCATCACCTTTGCCATCTTGGAGCGACCAGCAGTGAAGTTGGCCTTTGTCGCCTCTCCCTCGGGTACCAGCACTGTAGCAGGTCAGCCTTTTGCTACCCAACCGGTGGTTCAGATTCAGAATGATCTAGGTGGGGTTGTGGCAAGTGCAACTACTTCGGTGACCCTTAGTTTGCTTGAGGGTTCTGGTGAGCTTCGCGGAACGGTCACCTTGAATGCGGTCAATGGGGTGGCCACCTTTACCGGATTAAATATTGATTTGGTAGGTATAGATAAAGTACTTCTTGCAGAGGCAGCGGGTTTGGAGTCTGCCACCACGGGTACATTTACTATTACTCCTGCAGCTGCTGCGCTTTTTACCAAGTATGCAGGAGATCAGCAAGTGACTCAGGTGGGTACAGCCGTGGACATTGCTCCAGCTGTTAGTCTTCAGGATATTTTTGGAAACCCTATTGTTGGGGTTTCTGTAAGCTTTGCGGTGACTTCTGGAGGAGGAAGTATTTTACCTACAAGTGCTATAGTTACTGATTTAGATGGCATTGCAGCTCTTACTTCTTGGACTTTGGGAGCATCCCAGGGGCAAAATACACTTACAGCAAGTACTTCAGGATTTTCTTCTTTGACATTTACTGCTTTGGGTAGTGAGGATTTAAAAGCCACTATTACCTCAAGTGGAACATGGACAGTGCCTGCTGGAGTTACTGAAATCATCGTGGAAGGTTGGGGTGCTGGAGGAGCAGGAGGAAGTGTATCTGGAGCAAATAACCGTATTAGAGCTGCAGCAGGAGGGGGGGGCGGTGCCTATGCGAAGAAGAAATTACAAGTTACCCCTGGGCAGGTTCTTTCGTTAATAATTGGTCAAGGGGGAAGTGCTTCAGGTGTGCTGAATGGAAGCGCAGGCGGAGATACCTATATTACCGGATTTTCCACTCAGTTTTTGGCAAAAGGTGGTTCAGGAGGTGGTGGTCACAACGGATCAGTCCCGGGTATAGCTGCGGGGGGTAGTGCAAGTTTGTCTAGAGGAGATCAAATTATTGCTGGTGGAAATGGTGGCGCAGGCAGCAACACTGGCAACTCAGGGGCAGGTGGAAATGGAGCAAATGGGGGAGGTTTAGGTGGTGCATCGGTTTCATCGAGTTTGGCAAATGGAAATAATGGACAAATGCCAGGAGGTGGAGGTAGCGGTGCTAGAGTAGAGGATTCAAATAATACAGTTAGAACAGGTGGATCTGGCGGCTCCGGAAAAATTGTAATCACCTATCCTAAGCCAGTCAACCAATTCAGAGCATCGACTTCCGGTAACTGGGAGGATGCAGCTACTTGGGAGCAGCAGTTTTCCAATGGGCAGTTTGCCAAGATCAATACTAAGCCTGAGGCAAATGCAACAGTCATTATCTCCAGGCCGGGTGTATCTGTGCAAGGTGCTCCGGCCACGGTGACGGTCACAGTCAGTCAGGATTTGAATTTTACCGGTTCGATCACCGTCACTTCCGAGGGAGAGCTTGCCCTGGCATCAGGTAAAAATCTGACCTTGGCTTCCGGTTCCTCGCTGAACATCGGCAACGAAGGCATTCTTTCACTTCCTTCCAATGGAGTGATCATAGGTGCGGGAAATGTGGCGATCAACAAAGGAGCTACCCTTGCTATTGCCAACCCGGAGGGCGTAAAAGGCACCGGTACAGCGGGTGGAGCGATTCAGAATACGGGTACACGTACCTTTAGCTCAGAGGCCAACTACCGCTTCATCGGTACCGCAGCTCAGGTGATCGGTAACGGCCTGCCGGCGACCGTCAATGGTCTGGTCATCGATAATCCGACGAAAGTAACCTTGGATAGACCATTAGAAGTCACCTTGGACTTGGAAGTTCATTCTGGGATATTGGAGTTGGAGGAGACGCTCACTGTGGACTTGGGGATGGAGTTGAAGGGTTCTTCCAGGTTGTTGATTAAGCAGGGTAAGAAGTTCCAAGCAGATCTATTGGCAGACCTGACCACCGGAGGTTCTTCACGAATTGTAATTGAACCAGGAGCAAAATACCTCAATCTCGGCATCAGCACTCCTCGTCTGGAAGTTCAGCAAAGATTGACCGGTGAGAAGGGCTGGAGAATGCTGGGTGCGCCGGTATCGGGTGAAAGTTATGGTGGATTTTTAAATAAACTGGAAACTCAGGGATATACGGGTGCTAAAAATCCAACACTTCAGCCCAATGTCCTCTGGTGGGATGAGCAGGAAGCAGGAACTACGGTACAGGGCTGGAGAAAACCAACCAACAGCTCCGATTTAGTACCTGCCGGACGTGGTCACTATGTGTTTGTCTTCAATGGGGAGGCAAAAAAAGTAGCAAATACTGGAAACTATGCGGATGCTTTGCCAATTACGCTTGCTGCTATCGGAAATGAAGTCAATTTGAATAATGGAGGAGTTGATTTTGGGGTGACATTCACTAAGCGTACCAATAAATTTAAAGGTAATTCTACGGATAAGGATTACAGTGAAGCAGGTAGCGCCGATGAAGGTTTTAACCTGATCGCTAATCCTACAGCCAGCTTCATAGATTTCTTTGCTCCGGGTTGGACCAAAGACAATATTGATAATACGATTTACGTGTGGGATCAGAATTACAATCAGGTTGTTGAGGATGATGAGGACGATGATGAGGAAGATGAAGTAATTCAAGGGGCCTTTAGACTAATTACTTCTGAAACCCCATCATCTCAACGAATCATTGCCCCTTACCAAGGCTTCTGGGTGCGAACAAACTCGGCAAGTCCACGCTTGGTCATGACCAATGATGTCAAAGCTGATGAGTTTAGCGCCTTCTATGGAAGAGTACTGGAAGAAAAGCCGGTCATTCCTGCCAGCCGAATCCGTCTGGATGTAGCTGGTGAAGGCTTAATGGCTGAGTCAGTTATACGAGTCTCCGAAGAAGGTCAAGACGGCTTGGATCCTTGGGATGCCTTCCAATTGGAGTCTTTGGATAACAACTGGTTGAACCTTTACACCTTGGGTTCCCCAAAAGAACTCACACCTTTGGCGATCAATCACCTGAGCTTGCCAACAGAGGGAGAGAAAACCATTCCGTTGTATTTGGCAGCAGCCAAAAACGGAAAGCCTTTCTCTGGAACCTATACCCTGAATTGGGACTTGCCGGCTGATTTGTCAGCAGGTACCAAGTTGGTTTTGATGGATCATATTTCCAAAAAAGCCATTGACATGAGTGAGGTGAAGACCTACACCTTTAGCTTTGAGGCGCCTGTCAGTACTAATGCCCGTATCCGTGACGAGGAAGGAGAGATGAAAGTACCACAGGCAGTGGTCTTCTCTCATGAGATCAAAGATGGAGAGGGAGATAACTTCCGAACAGCTACCGGCAAAGTAACCCGTCCGTTTAGTATCATTATCGGATACAAAGGGGGGGAGGAACTTGAATACCGTCCGGAGACAGCTAAGGTATTTGCTCCAAGTCCAAATCCATTTGTGGATATGACCCAGGTGAAGTTTTACTTGCCGGTAACCGAAGAGGTAGAGGTGAAAATTTATGACATGAAAGGTCAGGAGGTCGGTGGATTTGCCCGCAAGTCCTACCCTGCAGGCATCAATGTCCTGGAATGGAGACCGACTGCGGTTCATTTACCAAAAGGTGTCTATCTTATCCAAGTACAGACCGAAACTATGGTCATGACCCAAAAAGCCATTAAGTTGTGATCCGATGAGTAAAAAAGTATTTCTAGTCTTCCTTCTTGGAGTATGGATCACAGGATCTGCAACAGCTCAAAACAGGAGTGTGGCTATTCGCGCTACGGCCATCGTCATGGAAAACCTCCAGATGATCACGGTTCGTGACATGGATTTGGCTAGTCCTCCGATTGTAGAAAACCGTATCACGGTCAATCCGATTACCAGTACCTATGCCGGTCTGTTTAAGATATTGGGCAGTCCAAATGCCAAAATTAGGATCAACTATACCCCGCGCGAAACCTTGGTAGAGCAAAATGAGGGAGTAGGCATGGTGCAAGCCGTGTATTCCCTGAGTGCCGCGCCGGAAGACAATCAGGCCAATAGCTTTCTCCTTACACAGGGGAACGCCGATGTGACGATCGGTTCTATGGGTGTGGTATTTCTGTGGTTGGGAGCAGAGTTGGATATTTCACAGGCGACTATGGGGAGTTATGTGTCTGAGTTTGTTCTCGAATTTGAATACATGTGATGGAAAAGATAGGCCGAGTAGTACTTCTTTTGTTGTTGATAGGTACGCTAAGCACGAACTTATTTGCTCAGCGCATCAATTTTTCTACCTGGTCGGGGAGTGAGGATATTGTGATTACACCGGTGGGTGCTACTTCCAGCTCGCTTAAGTTTAATGATAAAGAGAAGGTCATCCGAGCCAATATGCCAAAGATTGAAATTAAGAAGGATGATCCTCAAGTGGCAATCTTTGAAATTACAGCACCTTCGGAATTTGATGTTACTATTGAGTTAGATCACTTGGGTTTCCTCGCCAAAGACGGAGATCCAAATGAGGGTACCATCCCTTTAGTTCTTAATATGTCTTATGCCAACAATGGACAAGGGAGTTCTAACCAAGTTCCAAATCCTCAATCGGCACAAGATGTACCTGTTGGTTTTAATAGTGTCACTCTTCCCGTTAATCCTAGAAGTGGAGGGGCTCCTTTGCCACCGACTCCGGAATATGGGGGCTACACCCGTCCCAAGTCAAAAGTATATGTATACATCTATGGTGCGATAGGTCCGATAGGTACTGTTTCCGCAGGCGATTATACCGCTACTGTAAACTTAAATGTCTATGTGGCAGGTGGGCAGGATTAAGCAAATTGGGATATTTCTGATTATGGTACTTGGGATAGGTTACCAGGTTCAGGCTCAGGATCAAACCGTCAAAATCAATATTCAGTTGCCTGCAGGCGTTGGCCTCAGTGCTGGCGGAGGTTCAAATAGTGGTTCCGCTGCACAAGGAGGTGAAGATGGGGGATCCAATCGGATTGCAAACTCAGTTGTGGATTTTGCGGTCATTTCAGAAAACGGGACTCTGATTCCGCTTTCCTGGATCAAGATGCAGGCATTGGAAAACAGTCAATTTATGGTTGATTTCCGGAAAGTGGATGGCAGTTCGATGAAGACTACTTGTTATTTTTTAAATACCAGTACCGATCTTTTGCAAGAGGCTTTGCCTGTGGCGCTCTTTCCGGCAGTGATGCAGTTTAATCGGGAACCTCGCTTAATCCGAAATTTTGTTCCCCGTAGGACGTCTGTGTATTCCTGGATTGGCGTTCCCAATGATCCCTCGATGACGATGGTGATCGAGTATTTCTAATTGATTTTTTTCACCGAGCAGAGGACGCTGGTCGTCATCGCGAGAAGCAGAAAGATATATTGCTATTTCATTGGTGTTTGCTGCTTCGAAGCGATCTTGAAAGATGTCCTTTCTTTTTTTTACCGCAGGGGCGCAGAGAACGCGGAGAAGGGTAAAGCTTTTAAGTAGGCAATGACGGAGGCGTCATCGCGAGGAGCAAAAAGGCGATTTGCATTTATCAATAAAAAACGCTTCGACGAAGCGATCTAAAACCCGCAAAAGATTGCTTCGGTAATGTAATGGTTGGTGTTACCCTTTGATTACGTCTATTTCCTCGCAATGACGGAGGCCCCCGATTAGCGCAAGTCTATTGACCTGCCTTCCGGTAGGCAGGCTTGTGCTTACCTGTATGCAGTCCTGCCCTCCGGGAGGAGGGCTTCAGACTGCTTGCTGGAATCCAAAGGGAAATGTTTAAATCACGTTTCTTACATAGATTAATCAGTCAAAGATTGCTTCGTCGGTCGTGCCTCCCTTCTCGCAATGACGTGAGTCCTTTCTCCGTAGGAGTAAAATCTTGGTAGAAAAATGATATTGAAGGCACCCCAACGCTGGACAGGCAATGCCGCTTTGGATCCGTCATTATCTTCCAGCGCAATGGAAAAAGAACAGATAGGTTGATTAAAAGTCTAAGAAAGGATTGCCCACCGTAGGTGGGCAGGCTTCGGAAGTGGTTACATCTTTTTCCTTGCAATGACTTCAGGTTGGTACTCCGTATGAGTTTCCTTTGCCTAACAAAGGTGCAACACTTTAATCTACTTTTTACCTATTTAACCGGATCAAAACCCTACTTAAAATCGAAATTTTTTCTACACTTAAGCTACAAAAAAATGCATTTGATATACAAATCAATATATTCGAACGGATTTTTCATGTATTCGAAATACAAATATTTGGATTTGAAAAACAAATGATAGTACATTTGAGCATCGGTTCTGACAAATAGAAAACAGCTTCACCCGGGATTTATAAACTGGCTTCTATTGAATAGGTGACGATACGTAACAAGTACTCAAAAAGCACAGTCAACAAACTAGTAAACCAACAAAAATCTAAAAAATCTAAAATCTTAAAATCAATTTAAAACCATGAAAAATTTATTTAAAGTAGTAGCAGTAGCAGTTCTTTCTTTGGGATTCGGAGTTGCAGCGCAAGCGCAGACTGATGATGCGAAAATAGTTGCTAGTGCAAACGTTGTTGATCAGATAGAAGTAGCAAGAGTTTCAGATCTTACCTTTGGAATGGTTATGCAAGGGCTTCCTAAGCATATTGGTTATCAAGGCAATATTCTTGGTGGTGGTGCCTCTTCGGCTGGAGCAGCTGATCTTACTCCAGGTGTTTTTAACGTGTTTGCTACTGCAGGAACTAATCTTACACTTACATTCACAACTCCTACAGGAGGTGTATTAGATGGTCCTAACGGAGCTAAATTGCAAATAGTTTTCAATAAAGATCATGAAGATAAGGATGTATTTTCTGCTGCATATGGTATTGATTCTGGTGAGAATGCAACTGAATTTCTTGTCGGAACACCTACAGCGGTTACAAATATCCCTGCCAATGATCTTGTCGGAGGAAGAAACGGTATTAAAGTGTTTATTGGAGGAACCGTAAAACCAACATCAAATCAAGCTAGCGGTGCATACACCGGAGACATTACTCTTGAAGCTACCTATAACTAATTAAAATTCTTGAAACCAGCAGGAAAGGTTCTTTTCTGCTGGTTTTTTGTTTTATTTGAGTTATGAAAACACTCCTTTTAGCGCTCTTTTTTTCGATAGCTGTTCTTACCGTTCAAGCCCAAGTATCACTCGCTCCGACTACGGTTTTTGCAGATGCGAATGGAATAGGAACCTTGTATGTGACCAACGGCTCCGAAAAACCTCAAGAAATAAATATTTCTTTCTTGTTCGGTTATCCGGGTAATGATTCCATTGGCAACTTGATGATGGTGTACGAGGATAGTTTGAGAGAACAGCAGTCCGGCTTGGGTGATCGGATTCGTACTTTTCCACGTTCCTTTATCCTCGCCCCGGGTCAACAGCAGACGGTACGTTTCCAGATCCGTCCCGACCGAACCAAACCCGCAGGAATGTATTTCACCCGAGTAAAAGTTTCTTCCAACGAGCAGGCTGCCGACATAGAGCAAACAGCAACAGAAGGTATCTCAACTCAAGTTAACTTTAAATTTGATCAAGTGATTGCCGCGTTTTACAAAAGTGGAGCGGTTACAACCGGTCTGGAATTTTCCAAGTTGGAAGCTCAACGAAAAGATAATTCCATCGCAGTCAATTCAGAATTTACCGTGACCGGGAATTCCCCTTTTCTCGGAAGCTTGCAAGCAGAAGTGAAAGACAGTTCCGGTAAAGTGATAGCCACTCAGCAGCAGACCGTCGCTCTTTACTACGAAGGTAAGCGTGCCTATTCTATTCCCTTGCCAGAAGGTATTGCCCCTGGGACCTATCAGGTGACCTTGCTCTTTAAGACCGAGCGCTCGGATATCCCTACTTCGGATTTGGTGCAGGCTCCGCCTATCTCCAAGACTCTGAGCATTATGCTCTAAGGTTATTTCCCAAATAGTTTATCCCCCTTTTTGTACACGAAAATCCTTCGAGGTGAACTTCCTTTGTGTTATAGCGGACAGGTTCCAAAGAATCAGGATGGTAGTATCTGCCCTTTTCTTGATGCTTTCCTTTGGAGTGCATGCACAACAGGAACCTGATGGGGAAGCCTTGTTGACCCTTTCCCATCCTGGGATCGGACAGTTTTATGTGAATGCGGTATTTTTCAAGGATGTAGCCTTTTTGCCCTTGGGTGAAATCCTCAGCCTGACCGAAATCCCCTACGAGCAATCCGAAAACAAGCTCGGCCTGCAGGGAGCCTACCCTGACAAAAAAGACCTCTGGAAGATCGATCCGGTTTCAGGATTTATCATCATTAAGGGAGTCAGCGAGCCTCTCCCAGCAGATTACTTTTACTTGGGTGAATTGGACCTTTACCTTCACCCGGACTATTACAAACGCATTTTTGGATTGGAATTTACGGTTAATCCCTACGCCCTCTCCATGTCCCTCAAGTCCGAGCGCGCCCTTCCCATCGAGGAAAAAAAGAAACGAGAAGCATTCCGAAGCAAATTAATGACTCAGGGTGGTCCCCGTGAAAACTTAAACATGCTCTATGGCCGTGATCGAAAAGTGCTTGGCTTAGGAGTGATCGACTATGCGTTGAATCATGATCGCAGCAGGGAAGGAAGCAATACAGCCTTTCAGTTGCGCACCGGAGCTGAACTACTAGGAGGGGATGTGCAAGGTGCTGTTACCGGAGCTTTGGTTGATGGGAAATTACAGTCAGATTTTTCTGGTCTGCGTTGGCGCTATGTGCTTCCGGGAGGACTCAAGCCTGAGAAAAATGTATTGCTCAGTAGCATTACCCTAGGTCAGATCAATACAACGAGTCAAACGAATGGGGTTTCTCTGACGGGTTTTGCCCTCAGTAATAATCCTATTATTCCCCGTCGGGAGTTGGACGTATTTGTGGTGGATGGCTACACCGAAAAGGACTCCGAAGTAGAGTTGCTGATCGGTGGTCAGTTGGTGGACTTTATGCGTGCGGATGACGTGGGATACTATCGCTTTAATGCCCCGGTTACTTATGGTACTGTTCGTCTGACCCTAAGAATTTATACCCCACAGGGGGAAGTGATTGTGCAGGACCGTCAGTTGCAGATTCCCTTTTCCTTTTTGCCCAAGGGCTTTGTGGCCTATAATATTCAAGGGGGACGACTTTTTGCTGCACCGGACAGTCTAAACTCTGATCTTGCCGGCCATGCCGACTTGGCGATCGGGGTGAGTAATGCCTTGACCGTTCGGGCTGGTTTTGATTACGGAGATGTATTTGGGCCGGAGAAAAGAAATACCTCTTTTGGGCTTTCTACCCGGCTTTTCCAGCAATACCTATTCAACCTGGATGTATTGCCTGATCGATACTACCGAGCTAATGCAAGTGTCTTCTATGCCAATAACATCAACATCTCTGCCCAATATACGGAATATGTTCCTCAACCGGTCGTAGAAAACGAGCGGGAACAGCCCCTGAAAGATGCAAATTTGAATTTGTTTATCCCATTCAAGCTCTTTGGACGGTTCTCAGGAATCCGAATTGGAGGGGAGAATATCTGGCTTGCCGAAGGGTACAAGGGGAATATCCAGTCTGACTTTAATGTGCAAGTGGGTCGAGTAGCTACCCGGTTTAACTACCGGGCACAGGTGACGGGAACTAAAGCTGAGGCCAATTTAGGGCCCGAGTTTGCCTCGGGGATTTTGACCACTTCCATGACCTATTCGCTTCCGAGAAGTCCCAGCTTGCCTGTGTTTGTGAAAGGGATGTTTATCCGAGCCCAAGCCCGCTACAATACACAGACTTCCAAGATAGGGAATGTCAATGTGCAGCTTTCACAGACCCTATTCAAACAAGGACGATTTACCTTTGGCTATGACCGGGATCTGGCTAACAATACCGGACAGATGCAGATCGGCTTCCTGTACGACTTCCAGTTCATCAGATCGGCTACGCAATACAATCAGCGAAGAGGAGATTATTCCATCCGACAAAGCTTCAGCGGTTCGGTGGCGATCGACCCGGCTTCGGCATCCTTGATTCCTTCCAATCGGGATCAGTTGGGAAGATCAGGTATTTCTGTGCGAATGTTTATCGATCAGAACGAAAACGGGGTATTTGACAAAGGAGAGGAAATCGTACCTGCCAAAGCTGTTCGCCTCGATATGTCAGGGAATATGCTCTTGGGATCGGATGGCATCTTGCGCATCACCCAGTTGCAGAGCTATTGGACCTACCGCTTGGAAGTGGATATTCAGGCCCTTCCGGATCCTACATTGGCTCCAAAAGAGAAAGTCTTTGGCTTTGTAGCAGAGCCAAACCGGTTCAAAAGCATTGACATTCCGCTGTACCGAACAGGGATTATTGAAGGTGCGGTATTGATTGAGCGTCCAGGTGGTGCTCAGGGCGTGGGTGGACTTAGACTCACCATTCAGCGCGAAGGTGACCCTCCTTTGGAGACTGTCAGAACCTTTTCAGATGGAGCCTTTTATACCTTTGGACTTTTGCCAGGTAAGTATAAGTTGACGATTGATCCCAAGCAGGTTGAGTTTATGAAGGCTAAAGCGACACCTGAAGTGCTTGAATTCGAAATCAAAGCCTTGGCGGATGGGGATTATTTGGAAGGGTTAAACGTGGTGTTAAAAAGTATAGAGGAATAAAGTTGGATAATTTGATTGTCAACATTTTCTTCTCCTATATTGCTTTGTGAAATTGATTTAAAAAGTGTGAAGATGAGTGTGATAGAGAAAAATATGGGCAAAATCGATTCAGGAATTCGATTGACGATAGCGGTGGTGTTATTTGTTTTGTTTTTAACTAAGACGGTCAGTGGCACCATCGGATATATTGATTTGGGTTTGGCTGTGCTGTTTACCATTACGTCTTTTGTGGGCTTTTGCCCGCTGTATAAGCTTGTGGGGTTAAAAACATGCCCGAATTCCCGTTCTTAATACGCTTTTTGTAACTCCACAAGTCCTAAATTATCGCAAGTCTTCAGGCCTTCCCTCTCGGAGGCGGGCTTCCGA
This sequence comes from Algoriphagus sp., assembly GCA_018336015.1. Taxonomy (GTDB): domain Bacteria; phylum Bacteroidota; class Bacteroidia; order Cytophagales; family Cyclobacteriaceae; genus Algoriphagus; species Algoriphagus aquatilis. The sequence continues at coordinate 13,354 of JAGXQZ010000095.1, forward strand.
CTGATTTTTGGAATCTAAATGAGAATTTTTTAACCACACCATCTACAAAGGGGGACCTAGTTTTTTATGCGGTTTTTGTTCTGTAGGAGCAAAATCTTGGTAGAAAAAAGATATCGAAGAAGACCCAGTGCTGGACAAGAAAGCCTGTCCTGGAAACGTAATCCAATTCCAGCGCAATGGAAAAAGAATTCAATTCATGCCACCTCTATCTTTTTTGGAGTAGATACCTGCTGTCAACCAAACCATTCACACATAGGCAAAAAAAAAGAGCCTTCGGGCTCTTTCTTAATTACATGTAAGTTACGGTCACTTCCTGAGAGCAGGAGGTAGTGCTACCGTTTAGGCAGACACTGTATTTTATCGAACCACTTCCTTTGAAATTAGTTCGGTCTTCATAGTTACTGAGGTTGGTAGTGGTGGCTATGCGTGATCCATTTCTGTAGATGTCCACACTTGATCCAGAAGGGAAGCCAGAATATGAGAGTTGAACCCTGACTCTTTGGGAGACTTTAGTCCAAGTTGCACTCAAGTTAATTGTTAGAACAGGAGGAGGGGCTACTGGACTCACGGTCGTACTACCACTTGTGAACAGTAAGTGATTATTCGTTGAGCTGGAGTTGGTAATCTTGTTTTTGGTAGCATTTGCACTGATCAAGTCATATATCTGCTGAGTGGTAGCAGAAGGGTTTGCCTGAAGGAGCAATGCTGCCGCACCCGCTACATGGGGGCTAGCCATGCTGGTTCCGCTGATAGTATTCAAGGCTGTGGTACTAGTCCACCAGGCTGATGTGATAGAAGAACCCGGAGCGAAGATTTTTACAATTGGACCATAGTTAGAGAAGCTTGAACGAGCATCTGTGCTTGTGCTTGATCCCACCGCGTATGCCTGAGGTGCATTGGCAGGAGTGAAGCCTGATGCATCAACATTGTCGTTTCCTGCTGCTACAATTACAGGGACTTTGGCATCATACAATCTTTTTACCGCACTATTCAAGGTGGTGTTTGAACCAGAGCCTCCTAGTGACATATTGATTACAGCGGGCGAAGTTCCTTTATTAGCGAGAACCCAGTCCAATCCCGCAATGATGGTGGAGAAAGCCCCTGACCCAGAATCGCTCAACACCTTGACCGACACAAGAGTGGCTTTTTTGGCTACACCATAAAGTCTTCCTCCAACAGTACCGGCTACGTGAGTTCCATGACCTTGTCTGTCGGTTCCATTGTCAGCATATCCTGAATATCCTTGTTGAGCACGACCTTCGAATTCGCTATGGCCATAGAGGATACCAGTATCCAAGATAAAAACCTTCACACCTTCGCCGGTTTGTCCATAAGTATAGGTTGTACTTAATGGCAAATTGGCTTGGTCGATACGATCCAGGCCCCAAGTTGCGCTTGATTGGGTGACATCAGCATAGGCATAGGCTATACCATCCTCTTCAATATACTCTACACTTGGATCATTTCTTAAGGCAGCCACCTGTGAAGGGGAAAGGGAAGCGGAAAAACCAGTGAGTAAGCTTCCGTAGACTCTGTCTACTTGAGTAGGGGATACCCCATATTTTGCGACTATGTCCTGAGCTACTTTTCTCATGCCTGCTTGGGCTTGCTCGTAGTCGTTGGTTTTACGGTAATTGAGGTTATCCTCGTGTAGGGTGATTATGTACTTGCCGGGAATGGTGGTCGGTTTCCCATCTAATGTTTGAACCTCCTCCATTGTCGGATTGAGTGGTTCTTGCGTTTCGCAGCTAACCGCAAACAAGGCTAGAAACAGCACTGAAATGCTGAGTAGCCTATTTAGGTTAATTAAGGTAGATAGTTTCATAAATGATTTTTTTATAAAGTGTAAATATCCTTTTTTGTATTTTGAAAACAAAATAATGCCGTTTATATTAATTAAATAGTATTTCAAATAAAAATTAACTGTTGATTATTTTAAATAAACTGTCTTTTTTTAGTTGTTAATACAGTTAGTTTTTTAGCCTAGGACTTATTAAGAATTACCTAGCAGATAGTTTATGTTACCTATTTAGAAAATAGGTATTGAGATCGAATTATAGGTGACAAAAGAAAATTGGCCTTGATTGTTATTTGAAATTACCCTGTTTTATCACTCGTGATTCTCTAAATCTTGAATAGAAAAAAAAT
>JAGXQZ010000096.1 GCA_018336015.1 Algoriphagus sp.
GAAGGTACCCGAAACGATACCTCTGAAACTTTACTTCCATTTCAAAAAGGCGCCTTTAGGTTATCCGTTGAGACAAAAATCCCCATTTTGCCTATGGCGATCATCGGTGCTGACCAAATCATGAGGCGAGGTTCTATCCTTTTAAGCCCAGGAAAAGTCAGAATATATTTTTCAGAACCTTTGGCTCCCCCTACCCCATCAGACACAGCAGTAGATGAATTTACTACCAAATGCAAAAACCGATTAGAGGCTATGGTTCTAGCTCACGAGTAGTGCTTGGCTCTTCTTCTGAAAAAACCTCCCGAGTTAGGTCTTCAAATATCACGTAAAGCACCAAGAAAGTCATAGGAAACGTGATCAAAAGCCCGACCCCAAATAATACTAATCCTACAAGGTTGATGGCTATTAAAATGATCATAAGTGCGAAAAACTGCCACCAATTCCGAGTGATCAACTTTCGGCTCCACTCCATAGCAGACCAAACGTCCACTCCTCCAAAAATCCCCATCAACAGCGAAAACAGATAACCTACTGCCAGGTAAATACCGGGTATCACCAGGGCAAACAAGCCCAAAGCCACCAGCACCTGACCTAGCAAGGAAATCACCACCAAGGGCAGCCAAAATCGGAACCCGCCGAAAAAGTCAGGATAGATAACTGTCTCCCCTCTGCTTATCTTATTGGCAACCAAAAAGAACCCCGAATACAAAGGCGGAGCCAATAATGCACTGTACAAAATCATGTACTTCTGAAAATAAATCACCGTCAATCCCTGAATTGAAAGGATAAACATCATGTACAGCACATGAAGCAAAGCCTGGGATTTAAACAATTCCCAGGCCTTGACAAATGAACCTTTGATATCAAAATCTACCGGAACCGTCATCAAACGGTGAAGCCGCTCTGAATTCATATTTATTTGGTGAATGCTTCCAAAATATCATGCTTGGTGATGATATGGATATTATCCAAAGTATCACGAACAAGCACCGCCTTTTCCTTTTCTACCATAGAAGAAAGCACATCGAGCGTAGAGTCTAAAGCCACGAATTTCATCGAAGGCTCCATCACTTCGGATACCGCTGCATCTTTCAGCTGGGGATTGTCTATAATTTTGGAAAGCAACTTATTGTCTGTCAAACTTCCCACTACCTCATCACCATCCAATACTGGAATTTGGGAAATACTTTTTCCATTCATCACTGCAATAGCTTCCTTGACCGAATCTGACTTTTTCACAGACACTAATTGATAGCTTCCACTTCGTTGGGCAATTATATCACGGGCTGTAGAAAAGGTTTTATCCTCCAGAAAACCATGATTTCTCATCCATTCATCATTGTAGACTTTGCCGAGGTAGCGAGTGCCGTGATCCGGCAGTATAATAACCATCACATCTCCTTCTTTGAGGTGATCCTTGGCCCATTCTAATGCACCGTGAACGGCCGATCCGCAAGACCAGCCTACAAAAAGACCTTCTTCTCGAGCCAACCGACGCGTCATCACTGCCGCGTCTTTATCGGTCACCTTGATAAAGTGATCAATCAAGCTGAAATCGACGTTTTTTGGTAGGATATCCTCTCCGATTCCCTCCGTGAGGTAAGGGTAGATTTCCTTTTCATCGAAGATTCCGGTTTCCTTGTATTTCTTGAAAACTGATCCATACGTATCTATTCCGACGGTGACCAAGTCTGGATTTTGCTCTTTTAAATATTTGGCAGTTCCGCACATGGAACCTCCTGTACCCACACCGGCCGCATAATGACTGATTCTACCCTCCGTGTCTTTCCAGATTTCTGGACCTGTGGTCTCATAATGTGCCGCAGCATTGGAAAGATTATCATACTGGTTCGGATAAAAAGAATTTGGAATATCGCGGTTCAACTTTCTGGCAACTGAATAATAGGATCTTGGATCTTCTGGAGTCACGTTGGTTGGGCAGACTACCACCTCAGCTCCTACTGCTCTGAGTATGTCAATTTTCTCTTTGGATTGCTTATCGGCCATAGTAAAAATACACTTGTAGCCTTTGGCTACTGCAGCCAATGCCAAGCCCATCCCTGTATTTCCGGAGGTACCTTCGATAATGGTTCCCCCAGGCTTCAAGATTCCTGCTTTTTCGGCATCTTCCACCATTTTGATAGCCATCCGATCTTTCATCGAATTGCCCGGATTGAAGTATTCTACTTTGACCAACACCTCTCCTTTGATTCCCTTGGAAAGTCTGTTGAGGCGGATCATCGGCGTGTTGCCAATGGTATCGATGATGGAGTTATAGATCATGGTTCAGTTATATTTGGTTTTCAAAAATACAGGAAAATTTCAGGCCTTCATGAAGACCTTTGGTGATAGCCCGCTAATCAAACTGACAATTTTTAGGATGGGAAAAGAAATGAACGCACAATTCGTCCAGTTTGAACATGGATTCAAATCTCTTTGAACTCCAATCGCTTCAAAATATCCAAGGTGACGTGAACTAAAATTGAGGCTACCAAACCCAAGCCAATTACCATGGTTAACAGCCCATAGATAAACTGGTCAGTCACTGCCAAAACGATGACTCCCAAAATAAATGAAGGAATCAATCCGAAAATAAATATTCCCCCAATCATCAGGGGCTTGATCAAAATCCGATCCCATCCTTCGTCAAGACCTACCTGAGGAATCAAATTGACCGCCAATCCTACCAGATACGCAAAAATCATCCCTAAGGGAAAAATCACGATCAGCCCTACATGGATCCCTGCCAAAAAAACCGCCGGAATTATCAGCAAAAGGGAGAAAATCACGGTCTGAAGCAAATCCAACTTGATCATATTCCAAAACTTGGATGACCAACTCGCCGGGACCAGGATAAACCAGGGCTTTTTAAGGTCACCTATACTCGCCCGACCAATACCTGCCAGGAAATAAAAGCCGATCATAAAGCACAGATAGAAATACACCACCTTGTGGGAAAACCAGTCAAAATTTGACAATCCGGCAAAAACAATCCCCAACAAAGCCATACCCAATGTGTACACCCCAATCAAGGGGTGAAAGTCCTGTCTGCTGCTATGGACATAATTACGCCAATAAAATGCTTTGGCTCCCATTCCAAATTCGGGAAGTGCCAGCTGCTTTTTGGCATTGAGACTGTACGTGTCTTCAGTTACATCCCGCTTGCCTAAGGCTTTTTCAAGCTTTTCCTCATTGGACTTAGTGGATTCCAGCACGTCTTCATAATAGTATCCCGCATATCGGATGACCAGCTTGACTACTGAAAAATAGGACAAAGCATAAAGGAAAAGGAAACTGGAAGACAAAATCAAATTCTGATTGACAAAATACCCCATCATGCCCCGACTCCATCCGACAACAGGAAATAGATCAAACCATGGAGAAGCAATCCAGCTGAACATGCCTTGCCAAAACTCCTCCGCCATCAAACCCGGAATCAAAATCATGGCTACCAACAGCACTCCCAGTCCGATTACTCCTCCTCGGATGTATTGGATGATTCCAAACTTCGTATGCAGGGTGTAGATCAAAAACCTAAGTGGAAAGATCATAAAGAAGAACAGAGCAAACCCCAAAACAAGAAACACTATACCTAATGCTCCCAGCTCAAAGTCCCTCGCCATTTGCCCACCGCTATAGGCCAGAAAAAACAAAGAACCACCCAATGCGGGCAAGATCGATCGGGCCATGTAGTAGATCAATAGGTTTTCTGGCTTCACTGGGGCAGTAAACAACAAATTCACATCCGCCATTTTAAAGAAGGTGACGTTGTTTTTCGTGGCTCGATAGAGTTGGAAAATCAAAAATGCCAAAGCAAGCAAAGTCGCCCCCCCGATCACATTCTGCAAAGCAAAATCCACCTCACCAGCTGCATCCATATTGAGTTCGTCAGTGGAGACCTTGCTGCCGGAAAATCTACGGGTGTACATAAACAAGAAATACCCGATCATCACTGCATATGGAACCAGTCTAGCAGGATTTCTGAAAATCAACAGGATGTTATTCTTGAGGATGAGCAGATCTTTCCTCAGAAGTAGGCGAACTTCATTCATCTTTGGTCAATTCTAAGAATAAGTCCTCCAAACTCAATCCGTCCCCACTTGCTGCTTGGATTTTGAGATTTTCTACGGTATCGTTACCGATGATTTTACCGTCTTTCATGATCATAATCCGGTCTGCAATCGACTCCACGCTATCGATCAAATGAGTAGATACCAAAATGGTTTTTCCTTGCTCTTTTAGCTTTTTGAAAAGCAGCTTGGTGTTTTTGATGGCCTTGGGGTCCAGGCCAATCATGGGTTCATCGAAAAACAATAGCTGAGGATCTGGCAAAAGTGCACAGCAGATCGACACCTTTTGCCTCATTCCTTTGGAAAGATCACGCCCAAGCTTCTTTTCCTTATCATCCAATTCATACAGTTCCAAAAGCTCTTTTGCACGAGGTTTCCAATCTTTAACCCCATAAGCCTGAGCGATGAATTGCATGTGCTCCCAAATGGTAAGTAAATCATACACATAGGGGGTCTCCGGGATGTAGCTGAAAAATTTCTTTGCCTCCACACTTAGGTGATCATACCCCCCGATGGTAATTTCTCCAGCGGTTTTGCGAAGCAGTCCGACAATACACTTCATCGTGGTACTTTTGCCGGCCCCGTTTGGACCGAGTAGCCCTACTACTTCTCCTCCATCCAGGTGAAAAGTGATATCATCTACAGCAGCCTGCTTGCCATAGGTTTTTGAGAGATTGGTAACAGTGAGCATAAAACAGATTTGTTGCGATGATGGTCAATTGAAAGAAATAAAACAAACCTAAACCTAACAGCGAAGAGATTCATCCACGGAAGAAGAGAAACCTTGGCTGACTAATTTTGAATTGCCTTGGTCAAAGTAGCTAAACTTGTCTGATAGACTTCTGGTTTCAGGCTTTTTGGAATCTTTTTTGCGAAGCGGCATAGATAAACTTAACATGCTTATGAAAAAGCTTTTCGGATTAATGATTGCCTTCTTGATTGTGCAATCAGCTTTTGCCCAGCGGGCAGGTGGATTTCGGTTTGGGATGGATTTAGGTGCAGCTGTGCCCCAAAACGGAGGGATCGGCGCCCTCTTGAACCTCGAACCTCAGATTCTTCTCAAAGACAACCTGGCCTTTGGGGTAAGGTTTGGTGTAGCCGGCTTGGCCAAAGACGTGACTTACTACAACATTTCGGAGGACTACGAAGGTGAGGTCTCAGGAAACGCTTCCATCACAGGTACTTTAAATTACTATTTCAATAAGGGCAATAGCCGTGTCGCTCCCTACCTCGGAGCGGGTTTTGGTTATTTTGCTTTGAGCTCAGTCCGGATCGACAGCAATGACATCGACCAAGAAGAAGTGGGAAATCTCGAGGCAAGTTTTGCCTGGGCACCGATGGTGAGAGCAGGTGTTGAATTAGGAAAATTCAGACTAGGCGCCGAATACAACTTAGTACCACCCAGCAACCTGCAGAATCTCAGTGGCCAAGTGATTGGAGAAGCGATCAACCAATACTTTGGCTTTACCCTTGGCCTCACCATCGGTGGCGGCAAATGGGGAAAATAACCATAAAATCGAGAGTTGACACGATTCAGCTACCCAAATCAAATAGAAACTAAAAAGGGTGAGATTTCAGTCTCGCCCTTTTTTAGTTATTAAAAATCTCCATTCTCAGAATCTTATCTCTTTTGTCTATTGTCTAAGGTCTTGTGTCTAAAGTCAAATATCTTGTTACTTGATACTTTAAAAACTACCCTTTCACACCAGCGAGCAAATAAAGCACGGCCATTCGCACAGCTACCCCATTTTCTACCTGATCCAGGATGATTGATTGCTCGGAATCTGCTGCATCAGAACTCAATTCAACTCCTCTGTTGATCGGCCCGGGGTGCATGACTACAATTTTCTTATCCAAGGAATCCAACATTCTTTTGTTGATCCCATAGTAAAGTGAATATTCTCTCAAACTTGGAAAGTATTTGATCTGCTGACGCTCCAGCTGGATTCGCAGCACATTGGCTACATCGCACCATTGGAGTGCTTTCATCACATCCAGTTCTACTTTGACCCCAAGGCTGGAAATGTATTTAGGCAAAAGCGTCACCGGTCCGCACACCATCACCTCCGCACCCAACTTTTGCAGACAGAAGATATTGGAAAGAGCTACTCTCGAATGCAGGATATCTCCGATGATGGCAATTTTCTTTCCTGCCAGGTCGCCAAGTTTCTCTTGCATGGAAAAAGCATCCAAGAGCGCCTGAGTGGGATGCTCATGAGTTCCATCTCCTGCATTAACGATATTGGCTTTAACATTTCTAGATAGGAAATGTGGAGCACCGGGACTGGCATGTCGCATCACGACCATGTCCACTTTCATCGCCAAAATGTTGTTGACGGTATCGACTAGGGTCTCCCCTTTTTTGACTGAGCTGTTGGAAGATGAAAAATTCACCACATCGGCACTGAGGCGCTTTTGTGCCAATTCAAAGGAAAGCCGGGTGCGGGTTGAATTTTCGAAGAAAACATTAGCAATGGTAATGTCGCGGAGAGAAGGAACTTTCTTGATCGGTCTGTTGATGACTTCTTTGAAATTGGCTGCTGTCTCTAGAATGAGGCGAATGTCAGCCTCTGTGATTTCTTTGATACCAAGCAGGTGTTTGGTGCTGAGTTGCGACATGATTAACTTTTTGCTTTCTCTGTGATCCAAATTCCATCTTCAGGATTACCCTGTTCTCTCCATTCCACCACCACGTATTGAGAATCTAAGGTATTGACATTGACACCGACATAATCCGGCATGATGGGAAAATCTCTCGTAAGTCTTCGATCCACCAAAACCATCAATTCTACTTTTTGTGGCCGGCCAAATGCAATCATTGCATCCATAGCCGCTCGTACAGAGCGTCCTTTGTAAAGCACGTCGTCAATGAGAATTACTTTTTTGCCTTCGACCAAAAAATCAATCTTGGTTTCATTGGCTTTGAGTGGAAAGTCTCTCCTACGGAAATCGTCCCGGTGAAAGGTGGCATCCAAATAACCCGAAGGAACCTCAATTCCTGAAACTTCCTTGAGCAGAACCACAATCTTATCCAATAAAATGGTGCCCCGAGGCTGAAGCCCTAAAAGTACGGTGTTTTCGAAATCGTCATGATTTTCGATGAGTTGGTAGCAGAATCGCTTCAAGGTGATTTCTATCTGCTGCTGATCGAGGACAAGCCGTTTTTGCATGGGGAGAATTTGCGGGTAAATATAGAAAATTAAACCAAGTCCCGAACCTCTGCCAGTTGGTACAAATCCCAATTACCGAAAATCATACAGGTGAAATACGGGCACTATCCTTTCCTTAACTTCTTCTTCCTTTTTGTCTCCTTCTTTCTCCTTTGCTGCCTCTGGAGTGTACAAATCCCCGTCTACCAAAATTTTACTCATAAAAACCACATCCTTTACCTCTGCTTGACCTTGCCCATTCTGGTACTTCACCGATTGCTTTCCCGTGAGCAAAAAATATCGGTCATACCAATGAACGAGCCGAAGAGATTCAGGATCCGTACTTTGGATTTTTGCAGTTTCATCAGGCAAAGAAATAGGAAAAGCAAGGTTCTCAGCTACTTTTTCTCCATTTCTAAAAAAGCTCAGCAAGATCTCCTCATTTGAAGCATATAAGTGAAATAGATCATCCCCGACGATAGATATCTCTCCAAATGGCTCAGGGTAAGCCGTAATCAAGTCTCCATAGGTAGCAGAATTATCCCAAATGACCTGTCCTGTTTTTGACACTTTCATAAAATGGGAAGACTGATAGCGATATTCAGTGTAGACCGAATAAAGCGGAGTAGAAAGGTTTGGACCAAGCAAAGGATCCATGTAATAAGGAGCATATCCCATCCGACTGACTCGGTCATAGCGGTAAGGAGAATTTTGAAAAGGTGGTGCCACCCTGCCATTTCCTCTAGAGGTAGTTATATTAACCTGATCAAAATAGATGTAAAACGAATCGTCGGTTTCCCTCACGTCACGGATAGAGAAGGTATTTCGAATGATTGGGGTTTTACCCCGCTCGATATCCTTGAGTACTAATTGATCTTGCTTGACTTTTCGCTTTTCAGGAAGGTAATTGTAAAAATTAGGGAAGTCCTCCAAGGTGTAGAATTTGGCCTCGTACTCTCCAAATTCATTGATTTCCAGTATATACATGCCCTGACAGGAATTACGGACAGCTGTCCCAAAACCCCCAATCATTACCTGTTGGTAATTCTTATCTGCCAAGAGAAACCCGTCAAGAATCTCCTCACCTTGGTCTCCAAAGTTATCGATTTTCACCTCCCTGACCAGATTGCCCAACATATCAAAGGTCAATACAGAAGTCTCCCGATTTTTATATTGCCCCCTTCTGCTTACTACTACTTCCAGGGCATCCAGTTCTTTCAATTTTCTGATTTGGAGTACTTGGGTATTGTTACCGTAAATCCCCTGCACAGTATGGAGAGACTTATCCTCAAGATTTAAAATCTGCAAGGCAGGTCTACCTTCGGCATTTCCCATAAAAATCGCTTTTCGATCTACTACCAAAAACTCCACTAATTCCAAAGGAAGCAGATTTAAGGCACCGTATTCCAAGCCTTGATTGGTTTGTAGATCGATTTCCAAAATATACTTTTCAGCCCCCGTATTAAATCCTCTGGAAAACAATACGTAAAGCATCCACCCGTCGGTATCATAGCCGATCATGTCAAATCCATTTCGAATTTCCAGTTCGATCATTCCTGTAGAACCTAAATTCATGTCAGATCGGAAATACTGAAAGACACGGCTGGCTGTGAGATTTCGGGCTTGATAAGTACGGAAAGAAACCAAGCCATCCGGAATCCGCATGATTTCAAAAATTGGATCAAAAGGGGCTGAAACTTGCTCATAGCGCTCCATGAATTTCAATTGACCAAATACCGGCGAGACTGAAAAGAAGAGCAAAATGAAAAACAAGCGAATTTTCATGTGTTTTTTTGGCTTTAAGGGTTCACAGGGAATCTTCTTAGGATTAAAAAATATCCTAATTTTTAAGGCTGAAGCGCAAGCCCGATTTCATGATCCCATTTTTAGTACTAATTCAAACTCTGTTGGAGTCACTGCCATCACAGACAACCTGGATTGTCTGAGCATAAGCATCTCGGAAAGTCGATCTTCAGCCTTGATTTGTTGTAATGTGACTGGGTTGGCAAGGGTAGTTTTTGCCCGAAGAATTACTGCTTCCCAGGCCGGATCTTTGGGATCAGGAAAAGCTTCTTCAGACACTTCAGCTACTCCTACGATGGCTTTGTCTTTTCCCGAATGATAAAACAACACTCCATCCCCTTTCTGCATGGCTTTCAGGAAATTACGAGCTTGGTAATTGCGTACGCCGTCCCACACATCTTCCCCCTTTTTGACCAGATCCTCCCAAGAATAAGAGGTGGGTTCTGTTTTGACCATCCAGTAGTTCATGCTTTGGTTATTGAATTTTGGTTATTCGTTATTCGGTATTGAAAATAGAGATATGCTCAAGGATCATTGGTAATTGCTTATTGGTCATTGAACATTGACCATTGTCTTTTTCAAGTTACCCCATCAGTCTTAATTTTGAAAACTATATTTGGAGACAATTGTCTCATCCCTGTAACGAAAATTTTGAAACCTTGGACCATAAAACGATTCTGAAACAACTGAAGCTTTGCATTCAGCTCATGGAGCTTCACGAGGAAAATCCATTCAAAATCCGTAGCTACCAAGGTGCGCTCAACTCCCTGGAGCGTGGCGATCAGGATCTTACCGAACTCAGCGACAAAGCTTTGGCTGAAATTCCAGGAGTTGGAAAGAGTATTGTAGAAGCCATCCAAAGCATTAAATCCATCGGGGCTTTTCCTACCCTCAACGAACTTATCGACAAGACTCCAGCGGGTATTTTGGAAATTCTACAGATCAAAGGGCTTGGGCCAAAAAAAGTCAAAACGCTTTGGGACGAACTCGGCATCACTTCCACCCATGAACTGATGGAAGCCTGCCAAAGTGGAAAAGTCGCCCAAATCAAAGGGTTTGGTGAAAAAACACAGGAATCCATCATGCAAAATCTGATCTTCAAAGCTTCCAATGCCGGTAAATGGCTTTTTGCGGACATTGAAGACGCAGTCATACGCTTGGAATCCACTCTTCAACAGCTGCTTAGCCATGCCCAAGTTGCCACAGTTGGCGATTTTGCACGAAAAATGGAGATCATCTCTGAAGTTGAATTTTTGATCGGTTCGGATGTCCTACCTGACCTAAAACCCCACTTGAGCACTTTCGAACCTATTGAATGGAATTGGACGCTTTCGGGGCCTATGACTTGGCGAGGAAAATTAAGAGAGCCCGAACTTCAAGTCAAAATCCATTTCTCATCAGGTTCTGATTTCATTTGGAAAAAATTAAGCCTAGAAGCCTCAAAAGCACACCTACTTTCGTTGGCTGACGATAAAGAGACCATTGCTGAAAAAATTCAAAAGAAAGACTTTACCTCTGAAGAGGAGTTTTTTGAGAAAAATCAACTCCAGTTTATACCTGTGGAGATGAGAGAAGGAGGAGATGAAACCCTGTTGGCGAGGGAAAATAAAATTCCTGCACTACTTCAAGAGGCAGATCTCAAAGGAATCCTGCACAACCACTCTACTTACAGCGACGGCAAGCACAGCCTCCGTCAGATGGCAGAACACTGCAAGGCACTGGGCTATGAATACCTTGGCATCTCTGACCATAGCCGCACCGCCAGCTACGCGGGAGGACTGGAAATCGAAAAGGTCGTCAAACAGCACCAAGAAATCGATCAGCTCAATCAGGAGTTGGCTCCTTTCCGCATCTTCAAAGGAATAGAATCCGATATCCTTGGAGATGGAAGCTTGGATTATCCAGCCGAAGTGCTGGGTAGTTTCGACTTTATTGTTTCCTCGGTGCATTCCATTCTCAACATGGATCAAAAGCGCGCCACGGAGCGCTTGATCCGAGCAATTTCTAATCCTTACACCACCATTCTTGGACATCCCACAGGCAGACTTCTGCTTCGCAGAGAAGGCTATCCCATCGATCACAAAGCGGTCATCGATGCCTGTGCGGCTCACGGTGTGGTCATTGAGATCAACGCTAACCCTTGGAGACTTGATCTCGATTGGCGATGGGTCCGGTATGCCATGGAACAAGGAGTCAAACTCTCCATCAACCCCGATGCACACGAAATGGAAGGCTACGCAGATATGAAGTATGGCGTGCTGGTAGGAAGAAAAGGTGGTCTTACCAAAGAAATGACCCTCAATGCCCTCCGTGGAGATGAAATTGCTTCGTACTTTGCATCCCGTAAATCAAGAATCTAATAACAGCCCCAATCCCTTGTTCTCTAATTCTCCCAATCTCTTATTTCCCTACTCATGAAATGGTCTGACCTCCCCGAACCTATCCTCCTTCAGCGCTCTTTTCTCTTTGGCATCACAGGTATCGTACTCGGGGCGCTATCTATACTTAATGCTCAGCTACAAGTGCTTCAGGCACCCATGGGACCAATCAACGGAGTAAGTCTATTGCTTCAGTTTTTCGGATTGGGAATGGCTGTAATGGTCTTGAAAAAACGAAAACTGGCACAGGAGCACAAGGAAAAATCACAGATTATGATTCTGATCATGGTGGTTGCCTTGTTGTTTTTTATTTTTTCGCTTTGAGTTTAAGTCTTCAATAAAATTTAACAAACTGATTTTCAGGTAATTTATTTTTAAACCTAAAAAAAATTAACTTTTTTTAATTCTGCCTGCAACCCTTTTTCCCAGGCTTGCATCTACCCATTTGAAAGCCAACCGGAATGTTTAACAGATCCAATTTTTCTACTGAAGAGGGACTTATCAAAGGATGCCTAAATGGGGACAGATCAGCCCAGCGTCACTTGTACGATACCTACTCAGGGAAATTTTTGACGATCTGTCTACGGTACCTCAAAGACCGAGAACATGCCGAGGACGTGATGATCGAGAGCTTCATGAAAATCTTTGACAAGCTTCCCCAATACCAATCCAAAGGGAGTTTTGAAGGATGGATGAAGCGGATCGTAGTCACTCAGGCACTGATGACACTCAGGAGCAACAGGCACCTGATGATGGAGATCAACCAAGTGGATGAAGCAGGTTTATCTCACGCACAGTATGAACTGACGCATATGGAAGCGGCCGAATTGATGGAATTGGTTCAAAACCTGCCGGTAGGTTACCGAACGGTATTTAACCTGTATGCCATCGAAGGTTACTCGCATCAGGAAATCGGGGAGCTTTTGGGAATATCCGAAGGCACTTCCAAATCACAGCTTAACCGTGCCCGTGCGGCACTAAAAGATAAAATTGCCAGTCTGCAACCCAAAATCAAGACGAATCATGGCTAAGACAAACGAAGAATTTGACCGGATTTTCCGGGAAAAACTCGAAAAACATCAAGAAAAACCAAGTGCACTCGCTTGGGAAAGATTGAATAGTCAGCTTCCTGTCTCCAAAGCTTCCCATCGGGGTATTTGGTGGGCAGTGGCTGCTTCGGTCGCCGTAATACTGGTATCTGGTTGGATATTTTGGAAAAATTCCGGAGAGGCCGCACAAGACCAGCTTTTAGCTGAAGAAGCAAATGCTACCGAAGCTTTGACCTCCAATGAGGAAAATCCGGCTGCTTCTTCTGAATCCACAGACATCGTCTCTCAAACCGAAATTATAAAAGACAAAGAATCCCAAAACCAATCCATTATAACTCGTTCAGCTTCGAATCAAAATCAAGTCAACTCCACTCAAAAAATTGAAAAAGAAAAGGTAAATCCAACTTCAGAAATCAAAAAATCACAGGCATTAATTGCAATGGATGAGCAAAGTACTAGAGAATTGCAAGTGACTGTTCCGCCTGTGAGCATAGAAATCAATGAAGCGACTCTTCCGGTGACTCAGCCAGCCACTATGCAGCAGACGGTGGCAGAGGCAACCAACACCGCTACAGAAGATGGTCCTCTTTACCGGATCAACATCTACTCTGATGGTCTCAAAAAAAGCCCTGAGCCTGAAAAAAACCTGATCACTGAAATGGGTAAGACGGTGGGTAAAGTAGAAGGTCTTCTCGGAAAAGTAGATGAAGGATTTGCCGACCTACAAGACAAGAAAAATAACCTGTTTACCACCTTGACCTCCAGAAAATAAGATAGAAAACTAAACCAACTACCACCTTTCAAATTATCAATTCCTATGAAAAAGTACCTGCTTTTGTTTTGCCTCATGGCTGTAGTCCAAGTAGCTTTTGCCGGCAATAGTTCTACAGATTTCTCCCAAATGACTGAAAAAGCCATCCCTAAAGACAGCGTGGTGGTGGAATTTGGCAAGTCAGGAAAAGTAGTCATCATCGTCGACTCCAAGGACGACTTTGACAAACTCAAACTAATGAACATCAATCAGATCATCGCTGAGCTTGATTTGGTTGAAAATAAAGAAACCGGTGAGCTCACTATAGTAGAGCTGAGAAAGAAAGACGGATCAGTCAAAGAAATTGTCAAAGTCAGAGAAGAAGGCCCCGAAACTGAAGTTCGCGTAGGCGGAATGCGGGTTTATGTCGATGAATCCGGTGAAAACACTAAGGTCAAAATCGAAACCGACGGCGGTAAATCCAAACACGAAAAGTCTTTCCGCACCTACTCCAATATCGACCTTGGAATCAATAACCTGGTCGAAAACGGCGGATTCCCAACTTCAGATATGCCCTATGCGGTCAAAGGCTGGGGTAGCTGGAACTTTGGGATTAATTGGATGGCCTCCCAGCGAATCAGCAATGGTTTTAATTGGGATTTTGGATTGGGCTTCCAATGGTACAATTTCAAATTTGAAAACCGAAACATTCAAGCAGTGCAAGGAAATGAGGGCATTGCATTCTTGGAACGAAATGACGTAGACGGAATGAAAAGCAAAATTTCCGCCTCTTACCTTACTGCCATGACCCTTTTCAAACTGGACTTTGGCAAGATGGATGGTGAAGGCAAAAGAGGATTGCAAGTAGCCGCAGGTCCCTATGTCGGCTATCGCCTTGGCGGAAGATCCAAATTTGTGTATGAGGATCTGGGAGGATCCGGACGTCGCAAAGACACCGAAAACACCGGACTCTATCTCCAAAACCTCCGCTATGGTATCCGCGGTGAAGTGGGCGTGGGAAGAGTGAAATTCTATACTACCTATGACCTCAACGAGCTTTTCCAAGAAGGAAAAGGACCTTCAGTGACTCCCATAGCATTCGGCGTGATATTCTAAAAAGTGGGGAGTGAACCTCCCCATTTTCCAATTCTTTAAACCAACTATTTTATGAAAAAAGCTTACTCTTTAGTGCTTGCCCTGGCAATTAGCCTTCCCTTTTATGGTTTCTCGCAGGATAACCGAACCGTAGTAAAATCCAAAACCCTTCATTTTTTTGGAGAAGATTGGACGTATCAAAAGTACAGCGACGGGACCAAGTCCTTCGAAGCAGAAGTAGATGAGAAAAATTGGAACAAGGACACAACCTGGTTTAAAAAAAACAGCAAGTATTCAGGTGATATCGTAACAGACCTTGGTATCAACCTCTGGAATCCAAGTGATCAGACTCCTACCGTGAAGCCGTGGGGATCATGGAACGTAGAGGTAAAATATCTCAGTCAATACAAAGCCACCAAAAACTTCCACCTCAATACTTCTTTAGGCGTCAACTGGTTCAATTACAAATTTGAAGATCGTGACCAGATCGCCATCCGCACACCCAACGGCATCGCATGGGAAGATTTTACTGGAGGTGACGGCACCAAATCAAAAATCTCAGCCTCTTATGCTAACCTGACCTTTGTACCTACCCTAGTCAGCAACAATGGCAAGCTAAGCTTTGGTCTCGGCGCTTATGGAGGTTTGCGATTGGGTGGCAGAGGCAAATTTGTCTATGAGGATGCTAATGGCAACTCTAAAAAGCAATTCGAAAAAGCCAACATGTTTGCGGAAAACTTCCGCTATGGACTCCGAACCGAAATTGGCGTCGGGGATGTCAACCTTTTCCTTAGCTATGACCTAAATGATTTCTTTATCCCGGGCAAAGGACCTGAGGTACAAGCAATCAGTTTTGGCATTTCGTTCAGATAATTCAATCCAAAAACCATGAAAAAGAACTTAACCCTACTCTTGAGCTTTAGCCTGTTTGTACTTTCTGCAACAGCCGCACTTGCTCAAAATGTCCTGGTGGACACCAAAAAATCATACCCAAACATCAAAACGATCGAAGTCAACGGGGGATGGCTGGACGTTAGCTATCAGGGAGGTTCATCCTCCTCAGTAGACGTGACTGCTTACCTAGCCTCCAATGACAATGATCAGGATATCGTATTCGTAACAGTAGGAGATGTTTTGAAAATCAGTCTCGAGCGGAAAGTAAGCAACTATTCCTGGAATAGCCGAAACAAAGGCTACATCACGATCACCGGACCGGAAAACATGAATGTAAAATTCAAAAACAGCTCAGGTACGCTCAAGGTGGACAAAGTAAAAGCTTCTGAAACTTCTTTGCAGGTGACCTCCGGTAAAATCACTGCAACCAATATCAGTGGGGACCTTTACCTCGGCGCAACATCCGGAAACTTAGAGGTAAATGGGGTAAATGGAAATGTGCAAGCCAGACTCACTTCGGGAAATGCATCGATCAATCAGGTCAATGGCAATGTGGATTATGAATCTACCAGTGGTTCTTTGGAAGCAAACGGAGTAAAAGGCACGCTGGCAGCATCATTGACCTCAGGAAACGCCAAACTGAACAATATCGGCTCCTTGGGCAAATTGCAATTTACCTCAGGAAATATCCGCGCCACCTTGGCAGGACTTGGCCCACAAACCCAGTTTAGCGGCACTTCCGGCAATTTCAACATCCAGACAGGCAGTGATTTAAAAAGCTTCAATTATTCACTCAAGGCTTCTTCCGGGAATCTAAAAGTAGGAACCATCTCCACTGGAAAGACACTTGAAATCTCCAATGGTGCAACTACCACCATTCGTGGCAACATTAGTTCAGGAAACATTACCATTGAAAATTGAGAGATTAGAGATTAAGAGATTTAGAGAGCAGGTTTACCAAACTCTATATCTCTTATTCTCTTATCCTTCTATCATCAACTAGGCCGGGCAATTTCTCTCAGAAGTTCCCGGTCTTCTTTTTTCAATTTCATCAGTCTGGACATTCGGTCGGGACTGGGTTTGGCCAAAGAAAAAAACACCAATGCCAAAGCGAAAACAACAATGAAAAACGGATTGCCACTAAAGAGGAGTCCAATCGTACTGGAAATGGACACTAGAAAAAGAAATAAAAACCGCTGTGTGGTAGCCTTTGCATAGATTTTCACTTTTTCCAATAATTCGCCTTGTTTAATGGCCTTTTTCATGTTGAGATGAAAAGCCCAATATTGTCCAACCAATAAAGTCACCGAGAAGGTCATCAAAAATCCGTTTGGGAAACCCGACAGCTGAGGGAGATCTTTAGAGATGCTACCCGAATTGTGATACAGGTAAACCATCCCAAAAGCCGGAAGGGCTATCAATAAAATGATCAGCGTCAAGCGTTCTGTTCGATGGTAAATTTTTCGTAGTTCCTGAGTTTCCAAGTGGGATTGAATTATTCGATGGTGATTTTGATATCGTCTGTCAAGGGTCTAGACACACAGCACAACACATAGCCCGCTGCCAATTCCTTTTCACTCAATCCTGCATCCTCATCCATCTTCACCTGTCCATTGAGTACCCGTCCTCTACAAGCGGTGCAAAGCCCACTTTGACAGCTGTAAGGCATATTCAATCCTGCTGCTAAGCCTGATTCTAATACCGTTTTACCTGGATTGACTGTTACCACATGCTCTTCCCCTTCCAATACTATGGTGACATCTCGGGTCAAAATCCCGTTGTTTATTCCTTTCAAGGCATCTTCTTGTGCCTGATGAGCGGCTGCAGAGAAGAAGCTTTCTCGGTGAATTCGGTCTGTTTCCACCCCCAATTCATCCAACACCTGCTGGGCAGTATCCATGATCCCATCTGGACCACACATAAAATA
>JAGXQZ010000097.1 GCA_018336015.1 Algoriphagus sp.
CCCACATTCGTGTTGTTGCTGTAGGAAAGCGTGTAGTCGGTAGTCGCTACCAACGTGGTCGATCCGTCTTTCACCACCACCGATGGCGTAATCGCGCTGCCGGTGTAGGTCTGGTCTGCAATCGCGTCTACGGTGAAGGATGACAGTGATTTGGCTACAATGTCAAAGGTTACATCTTTCGTCCCGCTGTAATTGCCCGCGCCTGTGATCGTTACGGTCGCTGTGCCCACATTCGTGTTGTTGCTGTAGGAAAGCGTGTAGTCGGTAGTCGCTACCAAAGTGGTCGATCCGTCTTTCACCACCACCGACGGCGTAATCGAGCTGCCGGTGTAGGTCTGGTCTGCAATCGCATCTACGGTGAAGGAGGACAGTGATTTGGCTACTACATCAAAACTGGACGATGCAGCTGAAGTCAATCCTGTCGACGTCGCGGATAGAGTGTATCCTTCTCCTACCTTATTTATGATCAAGTCTGAAAAAGTAGCCAGACCATCTACTGCTGCTACTGTTAAAGTTCCTGAAATCACAGCCGAACTTGGATTTGTTCCCAAATCCAAGGTAACCTCAGCTGTAGAACTAACCTTTACTCCATTCTCATCTTGAATCTCTACAGTTACAGCAGGAGAAATTTCAGATCCATAAACAGTGTTTGTAGGCTGGGTAACAAAAGTAAGTTTTGCGGCAGGAAGAATACTCAATTCCAATCCAGGAATAGGATTGACCTCCGGATCGGCATTAGGAACATCGTAGGTAAAGTCTTTCAGATACGGATAAGAGATGTATCCAGCATCGTCAGCAGCTACTTTTATATTCCAAACAGTATCAAAATCCCATCCTGCATCAACATAGAGCTCTTTGACTTTCATTTCTGCAGTCAAATAGCCTGTGCCTCCTGCAGCATTTTCTTCTTGGCCAGTTAGGGTTTTGTCCCAGAATGATTGAGTTAAAGTGCCTGAATCCACAAAACCAGTCAATCCACCTTTATTCTGACCAGCTCCATTTATACTTCCAAAGCTATAGGAATTTGTAAGACTTAAATTATTAGCATAACCAATAACTCCACCTACATAGTCAATGCTACCATTTACAGAAACTTCCGAATAAACATTAAGAATCGTTGCTTGGTACCCCTGACCGATCAATCCACCTAGAAAAGATGATCCTGATATTGTTCCTTTTGTATAAGAATTCTCAATTGAATATAAATCATTATCAGCATGGAATTGACCAAATAAAGCCCCAATTGATTCTATCCCAACTAGTGAAACATTCGAAAAAGTGTTGCTAACAGAATTATTATAAGAAAAGCCAGAAATCCCTCCAATGTAATACTCTCCTGAAACTGAGCCATGGATTGAAGAGGAGTTTATACTTGAAAAATATAATTCTCCAGCAATTAAGCCGGATGAATACATTGAATTTTCAATAGTTCCATTCACAACTTTGATTCCATTTAGAGAGCATTGATACGCAAATGCCGCTAAACCACCCGAATAATACCTTCCTTGAACCAAAAAGTCTTTCAAATCAAGGTTTAGAATGTCACTGTAATCCAAATACCTAAACAGACCTGATTCGAAATAAAATTCTCTCAAAATCTTGAAATCAGCGATAGCAAAACCGTTACCATCCAAATAAATATAAGATGAATAACCAGGCTCCCAACCCATTCCTCCATTGGCTGATTCGGAAGCATAAGTATCGTACCCTCCACTGTGCGAGTTAAGATCATTATTTAGAACGAAATACCTTTTAGAATCAGGACCTGTACCACTAAAGAATCGAACGTTATACAACTGCTCCCAATCAGTAATCTGATATGGATCCTGCTCAGTTCCATCTCCTCCTGCAAAGAACTCTTTGGTGTTTTCTACAGTCAAAGAATCGATGGTGGTATTACCAGCGGCATCTGTGACTGTATACTTAAGGGTGGTAATACCCGGAGCAAACGAATAGGTACCTACTTGACCTGTTCCTGTAGCAGAAGTTGCCCCGGTCATTTGCCAAGTCAAAACTGCCCCCGTACAATTATCACTGAAAGTCGCATCAGGGACAGTGGTTTCCCAATTAATAGACGATTCTGACAGACCTGAAAGATTGTCCGAAACGGTCAGTGTAGGATCCTGATTATCCTCTACGGTCACTACCAGCGAATCTGACGCAGTATTGCCTGCCAAATCTTCCGCGGTCCAAACCACCGTGGTTTCTCCTAAACCAAGTAAAACCCCAGCAAGAGAGTTTTCGCCAGTTGCATATTCCTGAATGTATTCGTGGGGACCGAAACTGATTTTAATATCATCCCATGAAACACCACCACCACCTGAAAAAACAACTCTCCAAGATCCAGAGCTGTAGGTGGTATTTTCATTGAATGTAAAAACTTGGTTGGTTACTGTATTGGTAAACGTTCCTGAAATATTGGATCCGTTATCCACAAATTCTACTCTTACAGGGTTGGAATAAAAGGAGTTGCCGGGAGCACCACTTAAAGGTGTACTAGTTAGGTTAGTCTGACCATTATTGAAATTATGAATTCTAAAATATGTACCATTCAAAGGCTCGTTTGAATTTGATGGATTCTTTAAGCCAGATGATCTAGTACCAATAAAAGCCAATGCAGTACCGCTAAAACGTAAGGTAGCACTTACATAAAGTGGAGTTTGTGCAGTCGGCCTGAAATCAGCCTTTGTCCTTAGAGTTCCTCGGTCATCATTTGGTGCACTTTGATAAGCAAAGTTTACCACTGAACCAGTTGGAGATCCAATTTCAAAATTGTTTGTATCCCAAGCCCCGGTATTAAAATCTTCTGATACAAGTGATGGACTAGGAAGCAATTTTTTCAACTGATAAGTCAATGAAGCAATACTTCCCCGATCATCTGTCACTGAGGTAGGGTCAAACTCCGTCCCCTGAACCAAATACTCACAAGCATTCAAATCCGCAGATCTGGTGGCATCCGCAGGCAGAGTTATCACCGGATCAATCTCATCTGGTCCAGAAGAAGTAATGGAAGGACTTTCTCCGGTGATTCCGGAATCAGCGTTATCCGTAGCAGTTACGACATGGACGGTATTTGGGGTGGCAGATACTGTAAAAGAAACAGTTGCTACCCCGCTAGAATTGGTAGTGGAACTTGCAGAAGCGAATGAACTTCCATTGGTAGCCGTCCAGTTGACTTGCCTGCCGGAAGTGGTCACTGCATTGCCATATTGATCGGTGAGCTGCGCAGAGATGGTCACCGCAGTACCTGATTCGGGAGTGTAGCTCTGGGCTGTCACCACATAGTCGGATGCTGCACCCGCCACAACCGTAAATGCTCCGGAATTACCCGCGATATTCTGCTGTAAAGAGGTACTGGTCGCCACCAATCTGTAGGTCCCAACTTTTTGAACTGACAAGGGCGAAAAAGTCGCAATGCCTGATGAAGTAGTAGCCGAGTTGGTTCCCGTCAGGGTGTTCGCAGAAGTAGTATTGGCCGGAGAATCCTGAAGTGCAAGACTTATTGTGATATCATTGTCAGATCGATTATTTCCATAAACGTCCTGCACTTGAACACGAACATTTCCCAAGGAATTTCCCGCTGTGATGGTACCCGTAGGGTCTGAACCCAAAAATACCAATTGGTAAGGAGATGCAGGATTGACCACTCCTACGGTAGCCGAACCGAAGGCGGTAGGATCATCGCTGTTGACCACCGAGATACCTTGATTATTACCCGAAGTCAATAAAGACAGGGATTGATTGGCCAGTACCCCGTTTACAAATGGCCCAATCTTTCCTCCTCCGGTACCAATCGCAGAGGTACTGGTCAGGGTGACATACCCATTGAAATTGGTGAATGTATTTCCTGTACCACTCGCTCCGTCTTTTGCAGTGATGGTAATAGGAAACGGAGTACCTGCCGTGATACTCGATGGAGCCCCGGTAATCTCAAAACTTACGACCCCTGTCACTGTAACAGAATTGGAGGCAGCACTTTCTACACCACTTACCGTATTGGTAGCGGTCACTACCGACCCTCTAGACAGGTCTGAAACAGCATACCCCGTGGTGCTCCAAGAGCTTCCCGTAGTAGTTCGCCAAGGAGATCCATCCAAGTACAGGGTCACTGTACCCAATCCTCCTGTTCCTGAAATGGTTGCAGTCTGGTTGGCAATAATGGGAGTAGTGGAAATAGTGGGTGCAGTCGGAACGCCTGCGGCAACTGTTACTGAATTAGAGGCAGCACTGGTAAGCTCTCCAGATGCCTTGGCAGTAGCAGTTAAGACATCGCCGGTGGCCAAAGTCAGGCCTGATACTGACCAGTTACCGAAAGCATCGACAGTTGCAGTACCCAACGTGGTGGTCACGCTGCTTACGGTTTTACTCAACGTGATGACAGTTCCGGCCGGCTCATCAGAGGTACCATTCACAGTTTTACTTGATCCTGCCGTGTAGGTGCCAGTTATCGTAGGTGCATTTGATGTTACACTGGTTCCGACTATGATTTGATTTGAAATATCTGAAATCCTATCAGTGGAAACTTGCCCCTGAGCCCTTGCATTAACTCGTTCCCCATCGATCAATCCGGTGATGGAAAAAGTGGAATTGGCACCGGCTGCGACACCTGTATTTCTTGCTCTTTCAGCTCCGTTGACATAGAGAATGAGTGTTGCAGATGCTGAATGGTTGTTTTTTACCACAATGTCCCTGTTTCCGGTAGAAGCCAAGATCGGGTCTGTAACCACAGTAGGAGCGGTAGTTTCACCTGTTGTAACGATAGAAGATCTATCAAAAACCACCGTATTGCTATACTGAGAAGTACAGGTTCTGAATGTGATGGTAGCCACAAAAGTGCCACTTAGGTTACCCGAACCACCCACTGGGTATAGCAAGGTGCCATTGGTGCCCATAGCAGTAGCTGTCCCTCTTAGGGTAAAGGTACCTATAGCAGTTTGCTCATAAACACTAACGATGGCAGCATCATCTCCTGTGGTGGTCGGTGTCACTCCACTTGGCCAAGTCCAGGTTACGGTCACATTTATATTACCGGAATTGGAGGCCGCCGTGATGGCAGGGGGAGCAACATAGCAAGATTGAGCTCGCGTCACTTCTACCGTATTGGAAATTTCGGATATGCTTTTACCGCTTGCTGTGGCTTTGGCAGTAATTAAATCACCAAGGGATAATGTGGTACCTCCTAGACTGTAGGACCAAGTATTACTTGCCCCCACCGTGGTAGTTCCCAGTGAATTTCCATTTCGATAGACCGTAATCGTTGTTCCTGAAGCCTCCACACTTGTACCAGTAATCGTAGTGGCCGCAGTAGAAATCGGCCCATTTACTGTGGGCGCCACTGTAGTCTGTGTTCCTTCCAATCCTCCAAGGTTAGTCAAAGAAACCAATGGCGAGGCTTGGCCAAGGACCTTAAGCATGGTGGCCGTGTTGTTTCCATAAGTTCGGTCATCTACACCGGAAACATCAGCCACCGTACCGGATATGGCACTGGTTCCGTTGGTGACGGTCACTGCAACAAATCTCAATAGAGTACTTGTAGTAATTCCAAGTGATGTAATGGGAACGTAATAGTCATAAAAGACATTTCCATTTCCTGCCAAGGCCCGTTGATGATAAGTGTCCAATGGAGTTAACCGAGGAGAGGCCGTTACAGTAGTCGTTCCCGGAGTCAAGGAATTTACCTGAACACCGCCACCACTTCCTGTCACCAAGAGTACTTCTTTTTCGTAACCTGGATTTCTACCAGAAAAACTGATATCGCTATTGGTATCGATCAACAAGCCCCACGCTTTACCTGCAGAAGCGTTTGCACCCAGCCTAAGTCGCACCATCAAATATTCGACTCCACCCACAGTTCGACTGATCACATAGACAGTCCCGTTGTCATCACTACTTCCGATAAAATCCAATTGGCTGCCTGAAGAGCCTGTTGCCAAATCTCCCTGAGGATCTCTGGTAAAATAGGGAACCCGAATCATGGAGAGCTCCATCTTCCCTGCTCCGTCCGCATTGCTGACAAACCCAAGTCGATCTTTTGAGACAAATCCGTCACCATTCGGATCCATGATGGCACGACCAGTAGCGTCTGCCGGAAGATATATTTGTCCAGGAGTTTGGGAATGTCCCTGATAGGAAAATCCTAGATAGGCCCCAAGGATCCCAATAAAAATCAAGAGCCAAATCTTTCTCTTGTTACCATTATTTTCTGGGTGAAAATCAACAAGGTTCTTCATAAAATTTACTTTGGTACTACTGTTCTTGTCCTATGTACAAATCATTCCCATTCAGAAATTATATCTGTTCTTTTTATCAGGAATAAGAATTGAATTGAGTTTTACAATGAAATTGAAAATGCTATTGTAGCCTTACGAAGTGTAAAGAAAGACTAAAAATCAGTACCAGAATACCTAAATTCTGAATCATACCAAGGAGATATATCAAACTGTATTTATTTATAAATAAAGTGCATCAGACTTGACCTGTCCATGTAAATTTTGAAACATATTCTAGACATTGTATAAGAAAAAGGAAACCCAAAATCTGGATAAACTTGAAAAAATCGCACATTCCTAAATATTAAAACCTGACAATAACAACACAACAAGGGTTCCTATTTTTTAAAGCAGAAACTCATAATCCATACCAAATAATTTGCACAATATTCAAACAAACTGACTAATTAAGATTCCAAACTATCGACCAATCACAGTACCCATTCATTTACATTATTTCACAATTTTGCTTAATTAGTATATATTATTTTGAAGAATAATCAGAAATAAAATAGCTTAATTTTTCTTTTGGCAAACCGATAAATCGGATCTATTATATAGCTTATTATGAATCGCTTACCTATCAAATTGGAATCAGTTTTAACTTTTAATGGGAAGGGAATTTTCCTTTTGTACCAAATCTTTCTTCAAAAGTCATTTCGACTTGCCACACTCGCTTTGCTAGTTACTCTTGGTATCCTGACCTCCAACCAGAACACACTCCAGGCACAATCAGGAGTCAATAAAAACACGCCGAACAGTGAAACGCTACTCAGCAAAAAAAACGAGGGATTAGATTACCTCAAAGGACAGCGGGCAATATTCCAGAAAACCAAAGATTGGGATAATCTTGATGCTTTTTTGGCTGGAGTAACGGACTATTCCAAATCAACCAAAAACTTCAAAGGCAGCATTCAACTTTTGGAAGAGCTCTATGAGGGTGAGCTGGAAAACCTTGATCCAAAAAGCAAGAACAGCATACTGATCAACCTGTCCTGGCATTGCAATCAGTCCAATCAGCCCATTCGAAGTTTGGGATACCTGGGCAAAATCACAGATAAGGATCTTAATCCTAGACAAGTTCATTTGCTGGCATACTATAAAGGTCAGGCCTATTCGGCTTTGGGCAATTATGACACGGCTCTTGAATTGTTTTTGTCTGCTTTACCTGAATTCAAAAAATGGAATGATCCCAACTTTATGGGCTCAATAAGTAATGACCTTGGATTACTCTACAATTCTCTTGGAGACACCCTCAATGCAGTAAATTACCTTCAGCAAGCCGTAGAAAAGGCGAAAGAACAAAATAAACCAGACCTTTTGGCTCAGTATTTAGTCAATATCGGCACTGTCTACAAAAG
>JAGXQZ010000098.1 GCA_018336015.1 Algoriphagus sp.
AACTTCTATTCATTTTCTTCCAGTTTGGGCTTGGAGCAATTTCAAGACTAAACTAGGCAGAAAATGGGAAAATGAGGCTTTTGGCAAAAAGGGAATTAAAAGAAGGAAGGGTTACAGGGAAATCACTTTTAACATTTGGTTATTCAACACATTGAGGGTTCGTGTACCTTTCTTTTGAAAGCAAATAGATTTAAACCATTGAGACCATTTAGAAAATTAAGAACTTTAGCAAAGCGCTACAGGGGAATATTACCCATTGATTAGCTTTGAACTCAGCCCTTAATTTCCTTAATTCTCTTCATGGATGAATTTTTTGATCCTGCATT
Organism: Algoriphagus sp.; assembly: GCA_018336015.1. Taxonomy (GTDB): domain Bacteria; phylum Bacteroidota; class Bacteroidia; order Cytophagales; family Cyclobacteriaceae; genus Algoriphagus; species Algoriphagus aquatilis. Next base: position 327 of record JAGXQZ010000098.1, read on the forward strand.
GTATTCTTCATAGCAAGGTCTAATTGTAATATTCAAATGGGATTTCCCTTGGAAGGTTTATTCTCTTTTCTTGATCTGAAAAAATGTCTTGTCCATTCGAGGCGGATTATCCAAATCATATCCGTAGGCAATGCTATTCAAATATTGATGAATCCGAAGTCGCTCCTGCCAAGTTGTGTTTTTATAGGCTTTCCCATAATTAACCTGTTCTGAGGCATTTCTGGCTTCGAAAGCAGTTCTGTCAAGTCGGAATTTTTTAGGGGAATCGCTCATTCAATCCGTGAGTTTAATAGCTTCTTTGTCTGATAGAATTTTTATCAATTACAGTAAGAGATCTTGAAAAACTCAATTTCTTATCGATTAAATCAAGAAGAATCTTTGCAGGGTCTTTTGGTTCAAATTCATGAATTCGGAAAAAAATTACACCTGAGTCAGGTTTTAATCCATACCTAAAAATCAATTCGCCATAATCAGAATCATGTGTCAGGATAGTTAGGTTTTGATTAATGGCTATGGACATTACTTCCTGATCTGAAATTTCCTGAAACTTTTCAGCGATTGAGATGACTTCAATATTGTGCTCTCTCAATAAGATTACACTTGGCCAAGGGAAATTTTCATTCGCTAAAAAGGCCATTAGGAAACCCTGCTACGAAGTTCTACCATTAATCCATCTTTAACAAAATCATTTAAATAAGCAAAAACTGCCTGTAAGTCCTCTTTCTTCAAATGCGGATAGGATTCCAAAATTTTAGATTCAGACCAACCATCGGCTAGCCTTTCCAGAATGAATTCCACAGAAATCCGAGTGCCTTTTATTACAGGCTTACCAAGCAATACATTCTTGTCAGATACTATCCTTTCTTTCCATTCCATATTCTAAAGTACAGAAATAATGAGAATTAGGTTCTGTTGATAGTTGGTTTTTGAAGAGCAGATATTTGCTTAAGCAATGGTTTTTTTAAATCCGAAATCTGAAATCCGAAATCCGAAATCAAAACTTCACCCCAAACCGTTCACCCAATTGAGTCAAGTCCTTCACTACTGGATCGAGTAATGGTATCCCATCCGTTCTTCGAATGGCTTCCAATTCCCGCTCAGGATCTCCGGGGATTAAAACTTTTTCGTTTCCGGGCGTTGGTTGTGCCGAGCGGAATCGACGAATCCAATTGTCCATGTGAGATTTGAATTCATCGGCTGGTCGGAAGGCATCTACACGCATCGCGCCAAAAAAATGTCCTATTCCTTCTCCGACCAAATTGGGGAGTGGATCTAGGAATGCCACGAACGGAGGAACCCAAGGTCCGTAATTTGCTCCGGAAAGTACAGCTGAAAAAATATCCACGATTGCCCCGAGTGCATAGCCTTTGTGCGAACCGTGCTCCCTGTCTCCACCGAGGGGCAACAAAGCACCGCCATCTTTCACTCCATTTGCAGAGGTGGTTGGATTTCCTTCTTTGTCCTGTACCCAGCCTGTAGGTGTGTCTAGTCCTTTTCGCTGAAGGATTTCCAGCTTACCGTTTGCTGCCGTCGTCGTAGCCATGTCCGCGACAAAAGCAGGCTCTTCTTTGGCGGGAATTGCAACAGAAATCGGATTCGTACCTAGCAATCGCTCTTTAGAGAAGGTAGGAGATACCAAAGGACTTGCATTGGTCAAGGAAATTCCGATCATATCGTGCTCCAAGGCCATCATGGCATGGTAACCCGCGATGCCGTAGTGGTTGGAATTTTTGACAGAAACCCAGCCTGTGCCCACATTTTTAGCTTTTTCGATCGCCACTTTCATAGCAAAGGGTGCGACTACCAAGCCTAATCCGCTGTCACCATCGACTACGGCGGTAGAAGGCGTTTCGTAAGTCACGCGGACGTTAGGAGTGGCGTTAATTCTTCCTTTTTCCCACAATCTCACATAGCCGCTCAACCTTGCTACTCCGTGACTGTCCACTCCTCGAAGGTCTGCAGAGAGCAGGACTTCCGTTGCAATTTTGGCATCGGATTCCGGACATCCTATTTTGGTTAGCATGTCATAGGTGAAACGGTACAGGTGATCGTAGGAGAAATTTTGCATTTGAGGGAATTTTTCGTGGCTCAAAGATAAGGTGTGAAGCCACAGTTGCACAGATGATTTTTTATTCTTCAAACAGCCTCTGATGCACAGATGGTTTTTTGAGATCTTTCTGCAAATTCCAACTATCCCTTTGTGCCTTTCTGCCTTTGTGGCAAAAAACTCAAACTGCCACTTTTCCAGCAAGCAATCGGGAAACGGCTCCTTCTTTCAGAGAATAGTGAGAGCAAACAATGGCATCTACAGGTACATAGCGCAGGATAAATTCAATTAGGCAGCTAGCCACGACGATCATATCTACCCGCATTGCGATCATGCCGGGGATTTTCAGCCGCTCTTCTCGGTTTTTGGTTTTGAGCATCTGAAAAATTCGCTCAAATTCAGCTGTAGGCAATTCAAATACATGTTGGCCGGTGAGTTTGCACTGCAGCATGGATTCGAAATAAATATCCGTCAGGGTATCAAAAGTGCCGGAGGCACCTACCAGACCTTCAGGTTTATACTGTTCGATTGCCTCAAGAAGAGGCTGGAGTTTGAGGAAACAATGGTCTTCCAACTTTTCCACTTCTTCAGGCAAAATCGGGTCATGGTAATGGAAAGCATCAAGGAGGCGCTGTCCGCCTATTTCAAAGCTTCTTTTCCAAAAAACTTCCTGGGAGGTACCAATGATAAACTCCACCGAACCCCCACCGATGTCCATCATCAAATTGACATGACCATTGAGCGAACCCGAAAGGTTGATGCCTTCGTAGATCAATTGGGCTTCTTCTTCGCCTGAAATGACATGGATTTCGATGCCGATGTCTTCCTTTACCTTTTGGACAAATTCAGCTCCATTGTCCGCATTTCGGACTGCGGAGGTCGCAAAAGCAAAAACCTGATCGATGCCTTCTCCATCAATCAGGTTTTTAAAATGCTTGAGTGTATGAAAGGCCCTTTTTTGGGCATCAGGAGCAAGTTGATTTTGGCTGATACCTCCCTGACCGAGCTTGACGGGGATTTTTTCCTTGTAAAGTGTTCTAAAACCGACACCATTCAATTCCACCAATAACAAATGAAATGTATTGGTCCCCATGTCGATCACCGCAGCCTTTCTGGTACTCATATTCTGCCAAAATTTTTGGATGGGCGAATATAGAAAGTTTTTGAAAAGTAAAAGGTTGAGCTTCATAATCAGGACAAAAAGATATTGATCAGTGGTTGATTGAAACATGACCTTATGAATTTTTCAATCTTCCAATTTTTCAATTTCCCATTCCATTCAAGGGCCTATATTTGGTGAAAGAACGAAAACCCCGAATATGACTGACCCAAAGAATCCATTGTATACCCTACCCAGCAATGCTGACAAAATCGCGCTTTTGGCCAAGAAAAATGCCGAAGCAGAATTGGGAGGAGGGAAATCACGAATTGAAGCCCAACATAAAAAAGGAAAACTCACCGCCCGAGAGCGAATCGATTTACTCCTTGATGAAGGGACTTTTGAGGAAATAGATAAGTTTGTGATGCACCGTGCCAAGGATTTTGGGCTGGACAACGAACACTACTTAGGTGATGGAGTAATTACGGGTTATGGTGAAATAAACGGTCGATTGACCTATGTTTTTTCGCAGGATTTCACTGTTTTTGGAGGCTCACTCTCCGAAACTCACGCTGAAAAAATCTGTAAAATCATGGACTTGGCCATGAAAAACGGGGCACCGGTGATCGGTTTGAATGACTCAGGCGGTGCTCGAATCCAAGAAGGCGTCAATTCACTTGGAGGCTATGCGGATATTTTTTACAGAAATACCTTGGCTTCCGGTGTCATTCCTCAAATATCTGCCATCATGGGACCTTGTGCGGGTGGTGCAGTTTATTCTCCGGCAATCACGGACTTTATCTTGATGGTGGAAAATACCTCCTACATGTTTGTGACCGGACCCAATGTGGTAAAAACGGTGACTCAAGAAACCGTCACCGCCGAAGAGCTCGGAGGTGCTTCTACCCACAGTACGAAGTCTGGAGTCACCCACTTTGCCTGCGCCAATGAGGTGGAGGCGATACGCCACATCAAGCGTTTACTGAGTTACATCCCCCAAAACTGCGAAGACACAGCTCCGGTTTATGCCTACGATTTGAAAAAAGATGAGTCTAGAGTTGTCTTGGATTCAATCATTCCAGAAAACCCAAATCACCCGTACGATATGCGGGATGTGGTGAGGGGAATCGTGGACGAGGAGTCTTTTCTCGAAGTACATGAGAACTATGCCGATAATATCGTGGTGGGCTTTGCCCGGATTGCAGGCCGAAGCGTAGGCATTGTCGGTAATCAGCCCCAATCCATGGCTGGTGTACTCGATAATCATGCTTCGGTAAAGGCTGCCCGATTCGTCCGTTTTTGCGATAGCTTCAATGTGCCTTTGCTTGTGTTAGTAGATGTGCCAGGTTTTTTACCGGGAACAGATCAGGAGTGGAATGGGATCATTACTAATGGAGCAAAATTGCTTTATGCATTTTCTGAGGCTACCGTTCCAAGAATTACTGTAATCACCCGAAAAGCGTATGGCGGTGCCTACGATGTAATGAACTCCAAGCACATTGGGGCAGACATGAACTATGCTTGGCCGACTGCCGAGATTGCGGTGATGGGAGCAAAAGGCGCTGCGGAGATCATTTTCAAAAAGGAAATCGCCGAAGCCGAAAATCCGGAAGCCAAACTTCAGGAAAAGGTGGATGAATACACCGCCAAATTTGCCAATCCGTATCGTGCGGCACATCGTGGATTCATTGATGAAGTCATCGTGCCTTCAGATACCCGAATCAAACTGATCAAAGCCTTTAAAATGCTGGAAAACAAAGTGGATAAACTTCCGAGAAAAAAGCATGGGAATATTCCGTTGTAAGGAAAAAGTAATTGGTTATTGAGTTACTGGTTAATTGTCGTTAAACCAAAGATTGTCGTGAGCATAAAGACTTTTGAAGATTTGGAAGTTTGGAAAAAAGCAAGGGAAGTGCGCCTTTTCGTTCAGAAATTGGTTAGAAAATTTCCTTCTGAAGAGAAATATGCTTTAGCAATTCAGATAAGAAAATCCTCTAGATCGATCACCAATAACATAGCCGAAGGATATGGGAGATTTTTCTATCAGGAAAATATCCAGTTCTGTAGAATCTCCAGAGGATCACTTACTGAAACACTTGATCATATAATCGTTGCGTTTGATGAGGATTATATTTCAGAGCTTGATTTGGCTTCATTTAGGATTCTTTATGATGATTGCCTAAAACTTTTAAATGGGTATATCAATTACCTAAAAAAAGCCAAATCGGGTTCACCAGACCAATAACAAAATAACTTAATAACGAATAACTCGATCTCAGAATCTTGAACTATGAATAAATTTGAAAACGAAACCCAATTCCTGAAGACCTACCTAAACAACGCCTCCCCAACCGGCTTTGAGGCTTCAGGTCAGCAGATTTGGCTGGATTACATCAAGCCGTTTGTGGATACCTATTTCACCGACAATTACGGCACAGCCGTGGGAGTGATCAATCCCCAGGCAGAATACAAAGTAGTCATCGAAGCGCATGCAGACGAGATCAGCTGGTTTGTGAATTACATCAAAGATGACGGTTACATCTATGTGCGTCGCAATGGTGGCTCGGACCACATGATAGCTCCTTCAATGCGGGTGAATATTCATACTGACAAAGGGATCGTTCCAGGAGTTTTCGGTTGGCCGGCAATCCACGTGCGCAAGGAAGGAAAAGAAGATGCTCCAACCTTGGATAATATTTTCATCGATGTCGGAGCTCGTTCCAAAGCCGAAGTGGAGGAAATGGGAATTCATGTGGGCTGTGTGATCACCTTCCAAGATGAACTGATCGAACTCAACGGGAAATTCTGGTCTGGTAGGGCTTTAGATAATCGAATCGGTGGTTATATGATTGCGCAAGTGGCCAGAAAGATCAAGGAGTCAGGTAAACAATTACCTTTTGGATTATACATCGTCAATGCTGTCCAAGAGGAAATCGGTCTACGAGGTGCAGAGATGATTGCACATCACATTAAACCTAACATGGCTATCATCACCGATGTGTGTCATGACACCACGGCGCCATTATATAATAAGGTTACTAGCGGAGATCAGACCGCCGGAAAAGGTCCGGTGTTAACCTATGGAGCTTCCGTTCACAAGAAGTTGTTGGATTTGATTATTGCCGCTGCGCGGAAAAATGAGATTCCTTTCCAGCGGGCTGCCGCTTCCAGAAGTACGGGTACGGATACCGATGCCTTTGCCTATTCCAATGAGGGAGTGCCATCTGCCTTGATTTCACTTCCTTTGAAATACATGCACACGACCGTGGAGACAGCGAGCAAACAGGATATCGAGCAAGTCATCGATCTGATGTATGCATTCTTGGTAGACTTCGATCCAAGTTTTGATTTTAGATACATCAGTTAGTCGTGTATTGGTTATTAGTTATGAGGGAAAGAAAGATTTTGCTTTTTCCTCAATAGCTAATAACCAGTCACTTTTTCAACCATGCACTTCACTGACCAACTTCATCGAACCATTTTTCTTCCTCAACCTCCTAAGCGGATCATTTCTTTAGTGCCTTCGCAAACAGAGCTTTTGGTTGACTTGGGTTTAGAGGGACAAATTGTCGGGGTGACCAAATTTTGCATACATCCCAACTACTTGAAAAAGAGTAAAGTCATCGTTGGGGGGACTAAGAATTACCGATTTGAGGTGATTGATTCCTTGAAGCCTGATTTGATCATTGGAAATAAGGAAGAAAATGATCGAGAAGGGATTGAGAAATTGGCTGAAAAGTATCCGGTTTGGATGAGTGATATTTTTTCTTTGGAGGATAATTATGAGATGATTCGCCAAGTTGGAAGGATTACTCAAAGAGAAGCCCTGTCTCAGGAAATCATTCGAAAGATCAAATTCACTTTTGAACAGCCTATTCCCCGAAAAGGAACTTGTGTCTATTTGATTTGGAATGAACCAATCATGGTAGCAGGTCAGGACACGTTTATTAATGTGATGTTAGAAAAGGCAGGATTTGAAAACCTGATCGATAAGCCACGATATCCGGATTTGGAAAAGGAAGAATTGCAAAGGTTCAATCCAGACTATTTGCTCTTAAGCTCTGAACCTTTTCCGTTTAAAGAAAAACATCTCGATTTTTTCAGGGAATTATTACCAAATAGTCAAATCGAACTGGTAGATGGGGAGCTTTTCTCATGGTATGGAAGCCGATTGATACATTCTGCTGAGTATTTTCGAAGATTATAGCGTAAGCCTAGTCCAAGTATTGGAATCCATTGGTAAAAAATTGAAATACCTCTCGGTACTTTTTTAAAAAATTCAATTAACTTTTCGGTTCTAACATTAAACCTGTTTTTTCTAATGAAAGACAATAGAAGAGGCTTTCTCAAAAAATTGGGATTGACTACAGGGGCTGCAGCTCTGGCGCCGGCTCTTATGGCCAAAGCAAATACGATCCGAGAGGAATATCTCCTTCGCATAAAAGAAGATGCTGCCGACAAGCCCATCCGACTTGCACTTATCGGTGCGGGAATTATGGGAACTGAAGACACCAATACCGCGCTACAGCATGCCAATGTTTCTTTGGTGGCAGTTTGCGATTTGTATGATGGTCGTTTGGAATCTGCCAAAAAGAAGTGGGGAGATCATCTTTTCCTTACCAAAGACCACAAAGAGATTCTGAAAAGAGCCGATGTGGATGCGGTGATTATTGGGACTCCCGATTCTTGGCACAAGCAGATTTCTGTGGATGCACTCAATGCAGGCAAGCATGTGTATTGTGAAAAGCCTATGGTCCATTCGGTAAAAGAAGGTCAGGAAGTGATTGATGCATGGAAGAAATCAGGGAAAGTGATGGTGGTGGGTTCTCAGGGGATTTCATCTTTGGGAAATGAAAAAGCGAAAGAGCTGCTAGCTGCAGGAGCAATTGGCGATATAGTCTATGCAGAAGGTTTTTGGGCGAGAATGTCTCCTGAAGGGGCGTGGCAATACAATGTGCCTGCTGATGGAAATGAGAAAACCGTAGACTGGAAACGCTATATTTCCAATGCCACTCAGCGAAATTGGGATCCATTAAGGTTTTTCCGTTGGAGAAATTATTTGGATTACGGTACCGGCATGTCAGGGGATTTATTTGTACACCTCTTTACCAGCCTTCACTTTATCACCAATTCTAAAGGACCAAGTAAAATTGCTTCCTTAGGTGGGCTGAGGTATTGGAAAGACGGAAGGGAAGTTCCTGATGTGCTTTTAGGAAGCTTTGACTATCCAGAGTCACCTGAGCATCCTGGATTCAATCTTTCTCTCCGATGCAATTTTGTGGATGGTACTTCGGGTACAACTTATCTCAGAATTGTAGGCACTAAAGGCTCTATGGATGTCAAATGGGAAGAGGTTGTGGTGAAATTGAATAGTAATGCAGAAAGCGATGATCCATTTATGCAAGAACAAGCTAAATTAAGAGCAGCTTCTGGAGAAGAGGATCGAGCCAAAATCCTTCCACCAAGAGAAATGTCATACAAAGCAGAACGTTCTTGGAAGGGAGCGCATTATGACCATTTTGGGAATTGGTTTAGAGCCATTCGCACAGGTGGTACAGTAGCTGAAGATCCTGTTTTTGGATTCCGAGCTGCCGCACCAGCCTTGCTATGTAATGACAGCTATTTCCAGGATAAGTTTATCAAGTGGGATCCAGTTAATATGAAATTGATATAAAACAATGAAGAAAAAGTATCTCGTATGGGTAGCCTTAGTAGGATTAGGATTTTCCTGTGGGCCCAAAGCAACAGAAGAAACTGCCGAGGCAGTGGTTGAAGAAGTGGTAGCTCCTGATAATTCCTTGACTGAAGAGGAAAAAGCAGCAGGTTGGATGCTATTGTTTGATGGCACATCGATGGATGGTTGGAGAGCTTTCAATGGAGATTCTACTCCCTCTAATTGGATTATTGAAGACGGTGCGATGAAAGGACTCGGTGCCACAGGTGGAGAGGACTTTGGTGGAGATGTGGTTTTTGGACCGATGGAATTTGAAGAGTTTGAAATGGAGTTTACCTGGAAAATCTCTCCTGGAGGTAATTCTGGAGTTTTTTACCACGTGGTAGAAGGGCCTAAGTACAAGGCACCATATTACACTGGTCCCGAATATCAGGTCATCGATCAATTGGGTTTCGCTCAACCATTGGAAAAATGGCAATCTCTTGCTGGCGATTACGCAATGTATGAGCCGGATTATGAAGGTGTGGTAAAACCAGCCGGGGAATGGAATACTTCGAAAATAGTATTCTCCCTTGAAGGAGCCAGCTATTGGCTGAATGGTAAAAAGACAGTGGAATTTGTTCCTTATTCTGAAGATTGGACCGCTCGTAGAAATTCAGGTAAGTGGAATGACTTTCCCGATTATAAAATTGCCAAAAAAGGCCTTATTGCATTACAAGACCATGGAGATCCTGTATGGTTCAAAAACATTAAAATTAGACCCCTATGAAAAAAATCATCCTCCTTGCATTGATGCTCATCGTAGCACAAGCATCATTCGCTCAAAAGAAAGTAAAGTTATTTAATGGAAAAGACCTTTCAGGCTGGAAGATCTACGGTACAGAGAAATGGTATGTCCAAGATGGACTTTTAGTATCAGAAAGTGGCCCAGACAAAGGTTATGGTTATTTGGGTACTGAAGAAAACTACCAGGATTTTGAAATTGAACTGGAATTTAAGCAAGAAGCCAATGGTAATAGCGGTGTATTCATTCGGTCAACCGTAGATGGTACCAAAGTATCGGGCTGGCAAGTGGAAGTTGCTCCTCCGGGAAATGATACCGGCGGTATTTATGAATCCTATGGTAGAGGTTGGTTGATCAAGCCTGACCCTTCAAAAGACAAAGCCTTGAAGTTTGGCGAATGGAACAAAATGAGAATAGTAGTAAAAGGAGACAATGTGACCTCCTATGTCAATGGTGTGGAAATGGTCAACTTCTCTGATGCCAAAATAGGCCAAGGAAAAGGTGGAGTCCTTCTTCAGATTCATGATGGTGGAGGTATTAAGGTTTATTGGCGAAATATTGTATTGAAAAAGCTTTAATTTTCGAAATATTTAAGTTTTTGAGCCCTGTGATCTAGTATCACAGGGCTTTTTTATTTGGTGAAAAATTTCCTTTTCAATCTCAGAGAGTTAGCGAAAAGATTGACAAATTCTTGAATTAGGTATTGCCAGCCCACAAAATCCTCAGATATTTGCACTCCCAAACGACGCGAACGGCATCGGGGATAAAGATGAGAGGATGGAGATTGGGGATTTATACCGGGTATATATGACCTGAGATTAATCTGGTCTTGAAGCGGGAAAAAAAGTTTTAAAAAAACTTCTTGCTGAAGAGAAAAAGCTTCTTACCTTTGCAACCCTGTTCGGAAGGAACGGGGATAAAAAACTGGAAATCGAAAGATAAGAAAACGATGACCACAATCTCTGGAAATGACCGGAGACAAGTTCTTTGAAGTG
>JAGXQZ010000099.1 GCA_018336015.1 Algoriphagus sp.
CATCTTCGGGATCAAGAAGGAAGACCTGCCCGCCGTATGGGCCGATCTCAACGCCGCCGGCATGGTTTCAGGGCACGCCTATGGCAAGTCGCTGCGCACCGTAAAGACCTGCGTGGGCAGCGAATGGTGCCGGTTCGGTACCCAGGATTCGACCGGCCTGGGCGTCAAACTTGAACAGATGACCTGGGGCAGCTGGATGCCGCACAAGTTCAAGATCGCAGTCAGCGGCTGCCCGCGCAATTGCGCCGAGGCGACGATCAAGGACTTTGGCGTGGTTTGCGTTGACAGCGGGTACGAGCTGCACGTCGGCGGCAATGGCGGGATCAAGGTTCGCGCGACCGACCTGTTGTGCAAGGTCGAGACCGAGGAACAGGCGATGGAAGTATGCGCCGCCTTCATCCAGTTCTACCGAGAGGATGCCTGGTACCTTGAACGTACCGCACCATGGATCGAACGGGTCGGGCTGGACTATGTCAAGTCGGCGCTGCTGGACGATCCTGATGCCGTCGCGCGGCTGGCAGCACGGTTCCGGTATTCGCAATCCTTCATGCAGGAAGACCCTTGGGCCCGCCGCGTGGCCGGCGAGGATTCCCAGTTGCACCAGCACCTGGCTGAAGTGCGCCCCCTTGTTTTGGAGACTGCCCAATGATCGGTGAATGGCTTGATATCGGCCCGGTGGGTCAGATCGCTCCTGGCACGGCGCGGACCCTGCCAGTGCGGGGCGGAGAGGAGATCGCCGTATTTCACACGCTTGCAGGCGGCTTTTATGCACTGGTCAACAAGTGCCCGCACAAGGCCGGCCCGCTGTCCCAGGGCATCGTTCACGGCAGCGTGGTGACCTGCCCGCTGCACAACTGGAACATTTCGCTCAAGACCGGTGAGGCGCTGGGCGATGACAAGGGCTGCGTCCCGACAATTCCTCTGCGGGTCGATGCCGGACGCATCTACCTGCTGCGCGAAGCCGTCGTGCGGCCGAAGGTTGCGTAGGCCGATGGGCCGCGAGGTTCGCACCACCTGCGCCTATTGCGGCGTTGGCTGCGGGATCCGGGCGTTGGTGGGCGGTGAACGCACCGTCACCATCAGAGGAGACGCGGACCATCCGGCAAACCTGGGGCGGCTCTGTTCAAAAGGCACCCATCTTGGCGAAACGGTCGGACTGGAGGGGCGCTTGCTCCATCCAATGATTGGCGAGTTGCAGGCCAGTTGGGATGAGGCGCTGGACCTTGTTGCCCAGCGAATGAGCGCCTGTATTGCCGAGCATGGTCCCCAAAGCGTGGCCTTCTACGTCTCGGGCCAGCTGCTGACCGAAGACTACTATGTCGCCAACAAGCTGATGAAGGGCTTTATCGGCAGCGGCAACATCGACACCAACAGTCGCCTGTGCATGGCCAGTGCAGTGGCCGCGCACAATCGCGCATTCGGCGAAGACGTGGTGCCATGCACGTACGAAGATCTCGACGTGGCGGATCTGATCCTGCTGGTGGGATCAAACACGGCCTGGTGCCATCCGGTGATCTGGCAGCGGATCGAGGCGGCTCGCGCCAAACGCGGCACCCGGCTTGTCGTGATCGACCCGCGCCGGACGGAAACCGCCGAGCAGGCAGATCTTCATGTCCAGCTTGCGCCGGATGGTGACGTGGCGCTGTTCAATGCATTGCTGGCCGAAATGCGGGATCGCGGACTGCTGGACCGTCAGTTCCTGCAGGCCCGATGCGATGTGCCGGACGACTTGCTGGCCGAACTGGATGCCCATGCGCACGGAATTGATCCGGGCGCGTTTGCTGCCCTGGCCGATCTCATTGCAGCCCGGCCTCGCATGGTCACTCTGTTCAGCCAGGGCGCCAACCAGTCCCGCAGCGGGACCGACAAAGGCAATGCAATCATCAACCTCCACCTTGCTACCGGGCGCATAAATCGCGCCGGTGCGGGGCCATTCAGTATCACCGGCCAGCCCAACGCCATGGGGGGACGCGAGGTGGGCGGACTTGCCAACACGCTGGCCTGCCACCTTGGCTTTTCTCCCGAAGAGCGCGCGCAAGTGGCCGACTTCTGGGACGCGCCCAACCTTTGCACTGGTCCCGGGCTGAAGGCCGTGGACCTGTTTCGCGCGGTCCATTCCGGGCAGGTCAGGTTCCTGTGGGTAATGGCCACTAATCCTGCCGTTTCAATGCCGGACGCCGGTTTTGTCCGCGAGGCGCTGGCCAGGTGCGAAACGCTCGTGGTGTCCGATGTCATTGCCGATACCGACACGGCCCGGCTGGCCCATGTCCGTCTGCCGGCCTTGGCCTGGGGAGAAAAGGACGGGACCGTCACCAACTCAGAACGCCGGATTAGCCGCCAGCGCGCCTTGTTCGCCCCTCCTGGAGAGGCGCGCGCCGATTGGGCGATCCTGTGCGACGTCGCTGCACGAATGGGCTGGGGCGAGGCATTCCAGTTCGCCAGTGCAGCCAAGATCTTCCGGGAATATGCAGCGATGACGGCGCTGTCGCGGCGACACGGCAAAGCGCTCGACCTGACGTCGCTGGCGCAATTATCCGATGCTGACTACGCGGATCTGGAACCGTTCCAATGGGGCGGTAGTAAGCCGTTGGCTGCGCGGTTCAGTCACGCCGACGGCAAGGCGCGGATCGTGCCGATTGCTGCACCAGCTGTGACGCCAAGCAATGCCGGCTTCGCACTGCGGCTCAATACCGGTCGATACCGCGATCAGTGGCATACGATGACCCGCACCGGACTTTCGGCAACCTTGTCGCAGCATCGGCCCGAAGCCTTGCTTGAGATTCACCCTGGCGATGCCGCGCGCCATGGCCTGGTCGATGGCGCACTGGCGCGCGTGGGCACAGCCGCTGGAAGCGCGGTATTCCGGGTAGCGATCTGCGCGGGCCAGCGCCCCGGCGATCTGTTCGTGCCAATGCACTGGACTGATGTGATGGCAGGGGAAGCACGAGCTAACCGCCTCGCGCTGTCCGAGGTCGATCCGGTTTCCGGGCAGCCAGCATTCAAGGATACTCCGGCGAACGTAGCGCCAGTCAGGCCGAAGTGGCGCGCATTCCTGATCTGTCGCGTTGCTCCGGATTTGCCTGACCTGACCTATTGGAGCCGGTCGCGGGTCGAGGGCGGGTGGCTCTGTGAATTGGCCGGCGACGAAGATCTCGAGCCTGAGGCAATCTTGCCCGCTGGCCTCCGCCTGGAAGCGGCTGATCTGGTGCGGGGGATGCGGCGGATTGCCGTGTTGGATCCTGAAGGCCGGCTCGAAGCAGCGCTCTACATCACCCGAACCGGCGAACTTCCCCGTCGCGATTGGGCTGCGCAGCAACTTACACGAGCGGAGGCGTCAGGGCCGGAACTGCTGGCGGGCCGACCCGCATTCCCAGCCCTGGACCGCGGGCCGATCACTTGCGTCTGCCTAGGCGTCGGCGCGAACGAGATCACCGCTGCGGCCTGCGCAGGTGCGGTTACGATCGACGCGATTGGCGCGACCACCAAGGCTGGGACCAATTGCGGTTCGTGCCGGCCGGCAATCGCCAAACTGCTCGAAGCGGCACTGGCCATCAACCTGGAGGCGGCAGAATGAGTGATTTTAGCGCAGGCATGGTCTGGCTGGTCGGAGCCGGGCCGGGCGACCCCGAACTCCTGACCCGCAAGGCGGAACGCCTGATTCGGACTGCCAGTGTGATCTTCCACGATGCCTTGGTCGGTCCCGGCGTGCTCGACCTGGCCCTGCCTGGAACCCGGCTGGTTTACGTGGGCAAGCGGTCAGGACGGCATTCCAAGGATCAGGGCACTATCGATCGACTGATCGTTGCGGCGGCGCTGGCGGGTGAACGCGTGGTTCGCCTCAAGGGGGGAG
>JAGXQZ010000100.1 GCA_018336015.1 Algoriphagus sp.
GGGAGTGTGACGATCCCTGTCCGAAGAGCGCTGCTCTACTATGCGCTGAAGCGGCTGGGGCTGGATACTGCGCCCTCGGCGCGGAAGCCACAAGATCAACAGATTGTTTTGTTAAGTGACCCTGAGGTAGCTCCGGGCGCGAATACGAATAGTGGAAGGATTCAGTAATGCTGGGGCTAACTCTAAGAGAGGAATTTCAGAGCAAGCGCCTCAAAGGGACTGCTATCGAGCTCTCCAACGATAGCAATACCGGTGCGACCCAAATTGCCGCGCAGGAATTCCTAAACATCACATACCCAACGCATGATTTGCTGAAGGGCATCGAAGCAGTTGGCCCTGGGCAGGGCCGACCTGTGGTTGTCATCGGCGAACGCGGGCTTGGTAAGTCGCACTTGATGGCTGCGTTGCACCATGCAGTAAGTGATGCGCCATCGACCTCAGCATGGCTAAACACTTGGGCCACGACTCTGGGTGAACCTCAGATCGGCAAGATAGAGCTACGCCATGGGATGACGGTGATTGGTGAAAGCCTTCACCGTCAGCGATACAAGTTCCTGTGGGATCTGCTGTTTGATCGCCACCCGAGCGGTGCCTACATCAAGGGCAAGTGGGAAGGCATGGGGGCGGCAAAGACTGACATTCCTTCTGATAAGCTGATTTTGGAGATGCTCGAAGCGGCGCCCACCATGCTGCTTCTTGATGAATTTCAGACCTGGTACGATGCGCTCACCAACACGAAGCAATATCCATGGAAAAACTGGGCTTTCAATTTCATCCAGATCTTGTCTGAGATTGCCAAAGATCGACCAGATCTTTTGGTTCTCGTCATCTCTGTGAGAAATGGCGGCAGCGATGCCTATCAACAAGTGCATCGCGTTAACCCCGTAGCGATCGATTTCAAGGCCGGCGGCAATGCGGAACGGATCCAGCAAGATCGTCGTCGAATGCTGCTTCATCGTCTATTTGATAATCGCTTACAGATCGCGAATGGAACGATCGAGGCGTTGATCGCTCAGCATGTAGCTGAATATTTTCGGCTGCAGGATATTCCGCCGTCCGAGCAGGATCGTAAGCGGACGGAATTCAATGAATCCTGGCCTTACGCGCCGCACCTCTTGAGGTTGCTGGAAGAGCAGGTTTTGATTGCAACGGATGCGCAGGAAACGCGCGATATGATCCGCATTCTGGCAAATCTATATAAGAGCCGAGGCGAGACGGTTCCGGTGCTCACGGCAGCAGACTTCCGGCTTGATGACGATGCTTCCGGCATCGGTGCGCTTCTAGACTCGGTTTCCAACGAGCATCATCGGACTCTGCGCGCAAAAGCTCAGCAGAACATAATCTCTGTCACGGAGGCGGTATCCAACCACGCCTCGCTTGCGCCGCATTTGCAGGAGATTGTGGGGGCGCTTTGGCTTAGGTCCATTGCAGTCGGGAATCTGGCAGGTGCAGATCCCTCGACCCTGCAAGTCGATATTACCCGGGACAAGCCGGTCGACGATAACGCATTCCAAGTCGAGCTTTCGACCATTGTCGAAAACAGCTTCAACATCCATCAGGACGGCTCAAGGCTTGTTTTTCGTGAGGAGGAAAACCCCCGTGCCAAACTGATGGCATGCGCAAGAAATGACAAGCTTTTTGCCGATGGAGCTGATCAGGCACAGTTGTCGAAACAGGTCCGCTACGTCATCGGTGGCACAGATGAGGTGGCGCAGGTTTTCCGCGTAATCGCCTTATCAAAAGCTTGGCAGACCGATCCCTGGTCGTCACTCGACGAGTCCGAACAACCGGACCGTTGGGACGAGCGTTTGCCCATCCTGGTGCTTCCAGAAGAACCCGAAAGCATTTCTCCCGCGCTTGGGCGGTGGCTCAAGGATCATCTCCAGAAACGGCGGAATACGATCCGCTTTTTGTTACCGCGTTCAGGATCACTCAACGCCTATCAGGATCGCGACCTCCTCATCCTCGCACGAGCTGAGATGAAGGCGCAGGAGTGGAGCGGACAGAATCCGGAATACAAAAAGCTTCATACGGAATTCCAAGGCGCATTGCGGGACATGCTAAAGAAGCGCTTTGACCGCTTTGCCGTGCTGCACCGCTGGAATTTTGCGGACCCAAACCAGTGCGAGTTCAGTGTTGAGAGCCTTAAAAAGCAGGGCGCTCAGATCCCTGAAGGCATCGAAGAAGCTCTGGTCAATGACCTGTTCGTTCCCGAAGATTTCGAGGACATGGTCATGGAGGCTGCAGCGGATAATTCTGCCGTGGGCAAGCTGCTTCGCGAATTGCAGGAGCCGCGACCCGCGGGGCAGGATTGCATACCGTGGCTGGGTGAAACAGCCATGAAGGAACGCATCCTTCGTCTGTGCGCAAAGGGTAAGATCGCCGTCAATCTGCGCGGCATGGAATATTTGCAAACACAGCCGGGGGAAGATGAGGACACAGCGTGGAAGCGCTTGCGTCCCAAGCTTTCCTTCACTGGTCGGCAGCTCGATGAAGTGTTCCTCATGGCACCGTCGGCAGTGCCCACGACCGGCGGCAGTGCGCCCGTTACACCAACGCCACCAAGTGGCGGTGATGCTGGCGGTCTGTTCGGGGGCACAACAACCCCGCAGCCTAATCCATTCGGTGGCAGCACCGGTGCCGGTGGCGAGGCACAGCCAACTCCTGGTGGTATCTTCGGCGGCACCCCGGCCACCCCCGGCGGTAAAGCTCGAATTCCTCTCAACAATCCAGCCACTTCACCGCTCAATCTGATCGGCAAACTTGAAGGCTGGGGTATTGGCCCGGCCACTAAAGTTGCCGAGGTGGCGATAAAAGTGTCAGCGGCTAACGGTGCGCAGCTCAAGGAACTGCTCAAGAAGCTGCCTGATGGCATGACCTTTGAGATCAGCCTCGAGAAGGAGGACGATTGATGGCGCTAGATGCAGCGGTTCTCGAGAGCTTGGCCAAAGGCTCCGACAAAGATGCGTGGCGCGTCATCATCGATAAGACTGTCGAGATCGCCTCAAAGCCATTGGCGGCTGGGAATGCACCAAGCGAGGTGATCAAGCGCGACCGGGAGATCGGGGTGCTCGATCACTTCCTGTCATCCAGTGCTTGGGACCTTTGGCAAAGCTTCGGTTCTACCGTTGAACGCAATTCGGATCGTCTCGCGCGCTGGTGGTCGGAGCCGTATAGCGCCAAAGCTGTGCTCATCTTGGACGGTCTTTCGCTGCGGGAGCTGCCCTGGTTGCTGCAAGGCGCCAAGGAGCGAGGTTTCACGCTGCACGAGGTTTCCGCAAATGGCTCCGAGTTGCCTGGCGAAACCAATGAATTTGCGAAGGCCCTTGGCTTCGGCAGCCGGAGCCAGCTGCAAAACAACGGCGGCGGCATGGCTCATAGGCTCCAACCGACCGTCACCGAGTGCGTCGACCTGCCCTGGAAAGATTGTGAAGGCCTGATCAACGGTTCGAAGAACTGGGTCTTCTGGCACCATTGGCCGGACAGTAAGGTCCACGATGGTGCTGTCGCAGGCCAGGGGCTTGATACCTTGATCCGTGATGCAACCGAACAACTCAACAGCGATGATTTCTGGGCGTTCGTTGAACGTCTGGCCACAGGTCGTCGGTTGGTCATCACGTCTGACCATGGTTATGCCGCGACCGGCTACTTCCCGGATGCGGACGGCGAAGTCGGTCAATTTTTGAAGGCGACGTTTGCCAGCAGGCGTAGCTCAAAGGGGAGCGGCGAAACCGGTCCCTTTGTTCCTCCAGTCGCTCTTCAGATCCACAGCCCACACGGCGAACACCGCCTGGCAGTGGGCCGCTGGAAGTGGAAGAGCCAAGGCGGCTACCCGACATTGA
>JAGXQZ010000101.1 GCA_018336015.1 Algoriphagus sp.
GCAGCACGCGCCAAAATCAATGAAGTGGCTCCTGTGAAGATCAGTTTCAATGATATGGTATTGAAAGCAACTGCAATGGCATTGAAACAACATCCAAAAGTCAATAGTAGTTGGTTGGGTGATAGCATTCGTTACAACCATCATATCAATATTGGAGTAGCTGTAGCAGTAGAAGATGGTTTATTGGTACCGGTTGTTCGCTTCGCAGATACAAAATCATTGAGTCAGATCGGTGCTGAAGTAAAAGAATACGCACAAAAAGCAAAAGATAAAAAATTACAACCTGCAGATTGGGAAGGAAGTACATTCACAATTTCCAATTTGGGTATGTATGGAATTGATCAATTCACTGCCATTATCAATCCGCCAGATTCTTGCATCCTGGCAGTAGGAGGCATCTCACAAGTTCCTGTCGTTAAAAACGGACAAGTGGTTCCTGGCAATATCATGAAAGTGACATTGAGCTGTGATCACCGTTCTGTAGATGGTGCTACAGGTGCTGCATTCCTGCAAACATTGAAATCCTTGTTAGAAGAGCCACTGAGAATGCTTGTATAAGCAGTCTTAATGATCATCATACATTTTACTGAAAGCTTTTTCCCGAAAGGGGAAAAGCTTTTTTCTTGCATTTATGGGGGTTAAAGGGTATTTTGTTCTGTTGCATTCTAATTAATCACAACAACTAAACCCCTTTACCATGAGAAAAGGGGTAGCCATGACTCTAATGGCAGCCCTCATTTTTGGCTGTAAAAATGCCGAAGAAAAAAAAGAAGTAGCATCTAATGTTACCTACCCTTATTCATTAGAAAAACCTGATAACTGGGATATCGGAAGTAAGGAAAATACCCTACTGGTGATGAACGCTTTGAAGGCTTTTGAAGACAACAAAGTAGAAGATTGTCTTTCCTATTTTGCAGATACTGTTAGATGGCGTGCTGATTACATGGATCAAACATTATCCAAAGATAGTTTGAGAGTTGCTATGACCAATTTGAGAAATTCTATTCAAGCTGTACAAGTTAAAATGGGAGATTTTGAATCTGTTATTTCTAAGGATAAAAAAGATGAATGGGTAACTTTATGGTACACAGAAATTGTAACAGATAAAACTGGTAAAACAGATTCTTTAGCGATGGTCAACGATATCAAAGTTGCAAATGGAAAGATTGTTGAGCTCAACGAATCTATTCGTCACTTCCCTACAAAAAAGCTGTAGAAGATAATGAACGATCATTAACGAGAGAGCCGCTGATTTATTCAGCGGCTCTCTCGTTATACTCACTACTCACTATTGACTACTCACTCATCACAAACTCACCACTCATCACATCCAATCGGCGCTCCCGGAGCAATTTCTGCATGTTGAGGGAGTTCAATGTCTTTGGGTTTTTCGATTCTTTCAATAGCATATAAATAATGTGGTCTCCAGGCGATAGGATTCAAATCGGCTTGTCTTTTGGCATATGCTTTCAGATTATTTAATCTATCGAAGCAAATCGATTTGACCATATAATTGGCGTTATTATGCTTGCTTAAAGCAAGTAACCATGTCAAAACAATTTGCTGCGTTTGCGCCTGAACCTGGCCTTTTAAGCCTTCTTGTTTAGGTGCCATCCATGTTTTTTGGATGATGGCGTCCAAGACTTCGCCCCAGCCCATGGTTCCTTTTTGTGCTTTGAATTGTTCCAATCGATTGGCTCTTTCTGCATTGAATAAAAATCCTAATTCAAAATGTGCCAACGCTTCTGCAGCTGCCATGGGATCAAAACTCATTCCTGTTCTTTTGGCAAAAGTTTCTCCCACACCATAATACATAGGTGGACGAGGAGGAATCATCAGGCTGATACGATCTGGTAGTGTGAGTACGTCAGGAGATAAACAATCCAATGCCGCCTTCAGTGCTTTTTGCTGAATGGCATTGTCGAGTATTTGTGGTTGTTGCTGTGCATCGCCACGAACACTATAGCTGTAATTCATACCCCCAATCAGTTTTACTACTGCTTCAATCTGATAACGATGATAATTGTATACCGGTACTAAAACATCTTCCATTCTAGACATCGGCATAGTTTCCTGAATGACTTTTTCTGAAAACTGATCCAATGCTTTTTGTCGAACTTGTAAAACATTTTTCAATTCATCAGTCACATCTTTTCCATTGTCCCATAAATGTGCATAGGGATGTAGACCCCCTGCTGCTCTGGCATCAGCATCCGCAATAAATAATAATCCCTTTTTAGTATTCTCCTCCAGTAAATTCTTTAAGGCTTTTTCTTCATTGGTTCCGTCAGGGAAATCCTGGTAGCCATATATAATGGCTCTCTTATCCCACTCACCAATTTCATTGGTATACACTTTCGAAAAATCGATCTCGCCTTTGCTGTTCACGAAAATATTGGGATGCGGATAATCCATTACAGAGCCACGATCATTGTAGCTGGATGCATAATTATGTTGTAATCCAAGTGTATGTCCAATTTCATGCGCAGATAATTGGCGTAAGCGTTGTAAGGCGGCTTCACGCATGGTGGCCGGAACGGGTTTGCCTGTTTCATACGGAGACAAAAGACCCGTAAAAATCAAATGATCCTGACGTACACGTAAAGAGCCGAGTGTAACTTGTCCTTTGATGATTTCTCCGGTACGCGGATCGGTTACAGAGGCACCATAACTCCATCCTCTGGTAGAACGATGCACCCAATTGATCATGTTATAACGGATATCCATCGGGTCTGCATCATCGGGTAGAACTTTTACTATGAATGCATTTCGATATCCTGCAGCTTCGAAAGCCTGATTCCACCAACGACCACCTTCCAATAATGCCGAGCGAATAGGCTCGGGGGTACCATTGTCTAAATAATAAACAATTGGCTCCACCGGATCACTGATGGCAGCGCTAGGATCTTTCTTTTCCAGTCGGTGACGGGCAATAAACATTTGTTCAATCGGCTCAGTGAATGGACTACTGAAATCGAAATAGTTGATCCCAAAATAGCCGCTACGGATATCGTATTTGCGGGGTTTGTAATGATTGTCCGGTAATTGCACAAAAGAATGGTGCATACGTACAGTAATGGCTTCGGCAGAAGGAGTTACTGCATTCACATATCTACCAGCATCATTACCTCCGGTAAAAGTGATGATGGCTTCAAATTCGCTATTCAACGGGAAATTACGGGTGTTGGGAAGATAGATCGCAGAACGGGCTTCATTGAATGTATAAGAGCCCTGACGCATACCACGTATGCGATCGGCAATACCGTGTGCATCCCTAAGAAAAAA
>JAGXQZ010000102.1 GCA_018336015.1 Algoriphagus sp.
CGGGTCGCATCATTGGGATCGATGATCACGACTCCTTTTGGGTCGATCTCTTGACCTTCCAAATAGATCATATCCGCTACGGCTTTGCCGTTGCTGAAGTAGCGCTTGATCGTGTGAATTCCCGGAACGTTGATTTTCAGTGATTGCTGAGAGATTTTGACTTTGGGTTCCCACACACCTTCCGCGTTTTTCACAGCTGATAATTTATAGACTGCTCCTAGCGCAGGCTGATCAAAGGCAGTAACGAGCTTGGTCCCCACACCCCAGACATCGATGGCGGCATCTTGGGTTTTGAGAGAAGAAATGATATGCTCGTCGAGATCATTGGAAGCCACAATTTTGGCATTGGGGAACCCTGCCTCATCCAGTAGCTGACGTGCTTGCACGGAGTAGTAGGCCAAGTCGCCGGAATCAATACGAATGCCAACCATTTCCTTTCCTTTGCTGCGCAAAATCTCCCCCACTTTGATCGCGTTTTTCACCCCGTGAAGTGTCTCGTATGTATCCACCAAAAAGACACATTGATCCGGAAATGCTTCGGCATACGCCTCGAAAGCTTCTATTTCAGTTTCAAAAGACATGATCCAACTGTGGGCATGCGTTCCGGAAACAGGAATACCAAAAAGCTTTCCTGCCATCACGTTGCTGGTGGAAGTGCAGCCACCAATGTAAGAGGCCCTACTGGCAGCCAATGCCCCGTCGATCCCCTGTGCTCTTCTCAGACCAAACTCCAACACTGGTGCACCTTGAGCCGCCAAGTTGATGCGGGCCGCTTTGGTGGCAATCAGCGTTTGGAAGTTGATGATATTTAAAAGAGGGGTTTCCAGCAATTGACATTGAATCAAAGGGCCTTTGACCCGAATCAGCGGGGCATTGGGAAAAACCACCGTACCTTCCTCCACCGCATCGATGTCACAGGTAAATTTTAAACCCTTCAGATAGTCCAAAAAACCGGACTCAAACACCGGAGAGCCGTCCTTTTGCTTCATCTCTCGCAGGTAGCTCAGGTCCTCTGCTTCAAATTTGAAATTTTTACAAAAATCCACCACATAGTCCAATCCTGCCGCCAAGGTAAAGCCCCCCTCAAAAGGATTCTTTCGAAAGAACAGGTTAAACACCGCCTCCTGTTCTCCTTTTCCCGATTTCCAATACGCATACGCCATGGTAAGCTGGTAGAAATCAGTCAGAAGGACAAGGTTGCTTTGGTAGAGGTCTTTGGTGATTTTCATGGCTGGGTTCAAAAACTAAACTAAAGGTAAGCTGAACTGCTTATCTGACCAAGAAAACCTCATTTTGGAAAGCCAAGGTAAATTTTTAACTATGGAGGTTACATTTTCAAATTCATCTTCGACAAAGAAACGAACAAGCCGATGAAGCTTAGCCGAAACCTGACTGATCAGGAAATTTTGGAACAGATCAAATCCAAAACCGATCCTAATCAGGCCCTTAGTCAACTCTACAGTCAGCATTATGGGATGTTGGAACATTTGATCGTGACTAATTCAGGTTTGGCCGAAGATGCGGCGGATGTCATTCAGGAAGTCATGCTGGTATTTGTTAAAATGGTACGTGAGGAAAAATTCAGAGGAGAAGCCTCGATCAAATCCTTCTTGTACAGTATCTGCAAGAATGCCTGGATTACGGAATTGAGAAAAAGAAAAAGTACTCAGGCCCGCCATGAACGCTACGAGGGTGAAAAAGACCAAATCGATCTGGGCATCTCTGAGCAGATCAGCCGTAACGAAAGCCTCAAATTTGTCATGGACCTCTTCGAAAAGCTGGGAGAAAAATGCAAGCAGGTGCTGACCTTGTTTTACTACGAGGAACTGCCCATGAAAGAAATCTGCGAAAGGCTGGATTTCAGCTCCGAACAGGTCCTTCGAAATAAAAAATACAAGTGTCTCCAATCCCTGACCGAGCAAGTAAAATCTTCCGAATCCCTTTCCGAACAATTACAAAAAGCACTACGTCATGAATGAAAATTATTCCTTGGAAGAATTGGAAGCCTACCTTCACGGCGAGCTGCCCGCAGAAAGAGCTAAACAACTCGAAGAAGAAATCAAGACCGATCTGGCTCTTCAATCCGAACTGGAAGCCTTGAAAATCACAAGGGAAGCCATCGAATTGGCCGGCTGGAAAACGATGATTCAACAAGCTCAAGCTGAGTTTTTATCAGAAAGAGAACAGGAAACCAAAGTGAAGCCAATTAGTGGCGGTTCGAGCGATTTCTTTGTTTGGACCAAGAGAATTGCAGCCACTTTGACCATCCTATTGGTGGGATTGGGATCATTTATGCTGATCAGCGTGTCTCCGGAAAGCATCACCGCTAATCAATTGGACTACCAAATCCCGGTCATGCGATCATCTGAAAATACGCTTACCGTGATTCAGGAAGCTTACCTCCAAAAAGATTACCAAGGAGTAGTAACCCTTGGGGAAAAATCAGACACCAATAATCCAGAGGTAAGTTTGCTGGTAGGTTTGTCTCACTTGGAATTGAATGAGTTCCAAAAAGCGGAATCAACCCTTTTAAGTTTGGAAGCTTTCAACCAAAAAAATCAGACTTCAGACTTTGCCGATCAGATAGATTATTACTTGGTAAAAGTCTATCTCAATAGTAGTCAACTAGACCTCGCATCCGAGCGGATTCACAAAATACTGAATGATAAACAACATACTTATCATGATAATTTTGAAAAAATGGATTTGGTCAAACTCTCTATATTGAAATTAAAAAACTGATTTTCAACACACTATTAGATAAAAACCTTCTCATGAGAAGGTTTTTTTATTTTTTTTCAAACTGGCGGTTACATTTTTCCCGTTAGCTTCTACCAATGGAAAACAAATCCAAACAACAATGAAAACTACGCACAGATTTTACGCCTTGGCAATTGCCGCTTTTGGAATGGTAGCCTCATCATGCACTGATGAAAACAACCCAGATATTTTGGGAAGCGGTGAGGTAAAAATCGGTATGGGTGTCAAACTGAGATCCTCTGCAGGAAACAGTGGTGCCAGACTTGCCAATACCGGATTGGATATCAATTCGGGTTTTTTACAGGTGAAAAAAATTGAATTGGAAACCGAAGGGGTGGATGAAGCTGGAAGAGAATTCGAAAAAGAAATGGAATTCAAGTTTCCTGAGATCAAAAAAATAAACTTCGATGAGCTGGATTCCAATGCAGACTTCTTTATCGCAATCCCTGCTGGAAACTATGAGGAGGTAGAAGTGGAAATCGATTTGATTGATCATAAAAATCAGCCCTCCATCCAGTTGGAAGGAACTTACACCTACACGGATGGCCGATCAGTTCCTTTCCGATTTGAACTCTTTGGAGATGATGACGATGACATTGACTTTGAAGTAGAACTAGAAGGTGAAGATGATGACGATTTGTTCTTCCTGGACAAGGTAAATAATCCGCTTGCCCTACTTCAACTAGACGCAAAAGCCTGGTTTTCTTCCATCAGCACTTCCGCTTTGGACGCTGCCCAATTGACCAATGGCGTTCTTTTAATCAACCGAAACACCAACCGCACAATTTATAGAGTGGTAGAAGATAAAATCAAAGCTTCCAGCGAGATTGAATTGAAAATGAGGTAAGTAAAATGAATCACCCTACCCGAATAAAGGCGCCAAATTGGCGCCTTTTTTTTGCCTTATTCTTTTCGAAAAAAGATGAATAAATCATTGAAATTTTTCTCCTAAATCGATTACATCTGGGAAGGCAGCTTCGACCAAGAAGTATAAAAGCCAACCTTATGAAAATCGGATCACTTGCCTGTGTGCTTGTTTTAGTCTTTTTGCACACGGCACCTACGCCATCCTTTGGTCAATACGAAACCCGCCTGTGGAACAGCTATAGTATTGGGCTCCCTGTAGCCAAAGATTTGGGTTTGAGAGGTGCCTACATGAAATCCTTAGACCTTTCAGATTCACCTGTTTCCACCTCTTTCAATTGGTATACTCTTCGGCTCAATTATAAATACAGTAAGGATTGGAGCTTTGAAGTGGGATCCGCTTGGATGAATCTCCCTCAGGAAAATAAAACCACCTGGAGGATAATGGCAGAAGGTACACATCGAATGAACCTTGACAGGCGGTTGGTATTGCGAAACAGCATCCAACTGGAGTCACACAATCGCCAGGAAAACCGATTTGATTACCGAGTGATCTATTCCAGCAGATTAGGCTTTCGCAAAAGACTCGACTTCCTCAAAGTCGCCCCTTCGCTAACCTACGCCCTCTTTTACAACATCGGCGGAGCTCCCATTCGATATTTCAATGAGCAGAATGAAGAAATCGCCCGCAAAGCTTCCAACGGACTGCACAGAGGCCGAATCATGGCCAACTTCAACTTCAAAATCTCTGACCCCATTCGGCTTTCGATCTACTACATGAATCAGCATGAATTCAATCTGGTGCTCTCCCAAACCAACAAAATCAATGTCCTCAATCCGAATACAGGACGCATTCAACGGCCCTTTACTAACCAACATATCATCGGAGTATCCCTCTCCTACCAACTCAAAGGAAATGGAGGCGAAGGATTTTTACCCATCAATTTCTAAACACATTCTAAAAACATCAACTATCAATACCCATGGAAAATCGCATCAAAAAAGGAATGACCTGCGCTACGGTTGCTTTTGATCACTTGATCAGCCAAGAAGCTTTACCTCAAAATGATCCCTTTAAAGCTGGCGATGTAGCACTTTTTGAAGTCCTCGAAATCGGAAAACACACCCAAATCCAAAGCCTTGGCCGAAACTTGACCATCACTCCAGGAGATCGGGTGATGGGTGTATTCGGAGCCAGATATGCTACCAATCAGTTTGAAGGATATGTTCCTGACACCCTTCAAGAGGAATACCATATCCTCGGAGGAGGTGGGGTCATGGGAATCGTAGAGTCCAGCCATGCCAAGTTTGAGGAAGAGGGACCTACGCGCCTAAAATTGATCGGAATGGCGGCCGATGCCAATGGAAAAGTGATCAACACCATCGATGAAAATGCACACAAACTTCGTCGATTTGATGGAACCGCTGCTTCCAAGACCAAAGTGATTCTGTCACTGGGTTCATCCATGGACAGTGGTAAAACTACCACCGCAGCTTACCTCTGTCTTGGATTTGCACGACAAGGAATCAAATCCGCCTACATCAAGCTGACTGGAACTGCCTATCCCAAAGATAAAAACCTCGCGTATGACATGGGAGCCAATGTCGCCGTGGATTTCACCAAGTATGGTTATCCTTCCACCTACCTCCGATCGGAGATTGAGTTGCTGAATCTTTATGAGTCCCTTTTAGAAGATGTATTGCCTTACCAGCCGGAGTATGTGGTCATCGAGATTGCAGATGGACTTTTCCAGCGAGAAACCCGAATGCTGCTCAACAATTCGATCTTCATGAGTACCATTCACCAAGTCGTATTCTCTGCAGGAGACAGCTTGTCTGCTCTTCATGGGGTACAAACTTTACAGCGATGGGGTATGATGCCCACTGCCCTCTCGGGACTTTTCACTGCTAGTCCTCTGCTTATCAAAGAAGTAAATGAATTTCTTCTGGAGGAAATGAGCTTGCTCTACATGCCGATTTTGACCTTGGAAGACCTTGTACTAGGCAAATGGCCCATAGTCCAGTCCAACCATTCTCAACTTCAAGCCTGACTGACCTAACACTTACTCCAAATGACTAGCTGGATTAAAAACAGAACCCTCAAGAATTATTGGTTTGGCAAGTTTCCCAAAGCAGGAGTCTATCTTGCTTTGGGATGGCTTGGCAGCCTTTGTACTTTCTTTCTGAGCTTGATGGTTGGATGGTTTTTTGAACTTCATTTTCAAAGTGAACTGAGCAAAACCCTCCTATTGGAAAAATCCGGGTTGAAAATAACTAACCTGGATACCTTCTTTTGGGTAATGGGAGCTATAATCATTATGAAGTTTCTTCTTCAATTCTTCGAAAGAAGAGGAATCAATCAGGACGTGGACAGATTTATCCACTATTTATTGGCCAAAATGTACCGTAGGCAGCTTCGATGGAATCCAGCACTTTTCGAAAGCAGGCCTTTCAGCAAATACCTCCTACGATACAGCGGAGATTTGCAACCGGTTCGAAATCTCCTGGTCCAAGGCATCCATCGAGGGATCAGAGATCTGCTGTTTTTGGTTACTGGATTGGCACTGCTTTTTTGGCTTAATCCCGCTTGGACGATCCTTGTTTTGATTTTGGTTACTTTGTCATTTCCAATCTTTAGAGGATTGGATCATAAGCAAATGCAACTAGTCCCACAGCGTCGAAATAGAAAAAATGAGTTGTTGCATTTTGTCACGGAGACTTTTGGAAATCAAAGGAGCTTGCATGAAAGCCAAAAAGTGGAAAAATCCATCCGAAACTTTAAGCGAAAAAACGATGAAGTGCTCGAAAGTAACCTGATCTATCAGCACTTGGAATCTCTGCGACATGCCTTGGTCAATGTAATCGTTCCTATCCTGATAGCCTTTCTACTTTTCACTTCCTGGGTATATTCCCAACACTCCGGTCCCGGTGATCTGCTAGCCTACCTATTGGTGCTTGGAGCTTTGGTACCGGCTATCAGAAATGTGATTAAAGCCCCTGAAATCATCGAAAAAGGAATGCTATCCCTTAGAAAAATAGAAAGACTGATGAAAAAGCCTGCAGACGCTACCCCTGTGCTTTCCGTCGGTCGTAGCGAACCGCGAACCAGCTTCCGAGTATTGCCAAAAGAAGGATAGCTCCAATCCATAAGACTAGACGGTTTTTGCCAGTGGAATCTTCCGGTTGACCGATAATCCGATAATTGGTCCAATAAAAAGGATGATGAAATTGAGCCATCTTCGGATCGGCCAATAAGTCAAGTTTGGCTAATCTGAGGGAATTGGAATAGGTATTCCCTTCATCAGCATGGTGGTAAAATCGCGAAGAAAGATATCCAGACACCTGATCTTCACTCACCCATTGGGAAATCACCAGCTGATCCGCTCCTGCGATGGCAAAGCTTCTGGCCAAACTGATAAGCCCTTCACTGGAACTTTGCTTGCCACTTCCCGTCTCACAGGCACTCAGGTAGACGAGCTCTACGCCTTCCAGATTCTGAAAAGCCAGCTCAGGAGCAAACATCCGGAATTCATTCTCTTCCGGATAAAAAGCAATAAATGCTTCATTGGGATCCTCGGAAGAGGCCACCGCATGAGTCGCCAAATGAATCATTTTTGACTTCGATGCTTTTTCCAAAAACACCTGCTTGGTCCCCTTATTTCCCAAAAATTGTTCACCCTGTAGATTCTGAATTTCCTTTTCCGAACCCGGGAGCAGAGAAAATCCTTTTGCATTTTCCTTGGCAATTCCCGAAAAAGGAGCAAAAGCAAGCAAAGAGGCCTGATTCACCGTTTTCCAAACCGGCTTAATAAATCGACAGGAATACTGATAACCCACCGCTTTATCTTCTAAAAGCAGCTGGCCGGAATTTAATGGAAGCAATTCAAATGGTAAGGAATTGAAATCACCATGAGGAATGACCATCAGCTCTTCCACTTGATCCAGTTGCTTTGCAAAAGGCTCAAAAATCTGCTTGGAAAATCGGGAGGCCACCTCTTCAGTTTGGTAGCGGGAAGAAGAATTTGAAAATTGAATTCCTTCAGTCCATTTTTGGAGTAAGTCCCATTCAATTTCCTTTTTAGACAGTATCTCCCAATGAAACTCACCGCTACCAATCCAGAATAAAATCAGGTTCTCTTTCGAACTAAAAAGGGATAAAATCCCGTATTCAGCGGGTAGGTCCGCCTGCAATTTTTCCAAAGAAAACACCTGCTCCTCCTCCGAGATGTAGCCAGGATAGCTTCTAAACTTTTCCCTGAGTCGAGAAAGCTCCACCTTCAAGTCCACCAATTCATTTTCCAATTGCTCCTGCAGAAGAGCATCTCGAGAGTCCAGCTGCTTTTGGTAATTTCTGGAAATGGAAAAAAGAATGTTTTTTTCCGCCTGAATCAGATTTCGAGGAAGACCCAAGGATCTTTTTTTCGCCTCTTCCATCGCCCCGATTTTGAGCCCTTCTGATTTGCTTTCCTCAGCCCAAAGAAAGGCTTTTGTCATTAAGTCCTTATTTGAGGTCGATTCATAGTGGGCTATCAGCAAATCGATGGCATCCTGATAGGCCAACTGGACCTTATCTCCCAAAAAAACCCGAGCCTCCTCATTGTCATAATTGAGTGCAATGAATCGAGCTAAGGAAAAAGCTTTTTCCCAGGTATCAAGTCCTAATTGAAACCAAGATTCGGTTTGCTTTTTTTCATAAAGTTTCCAGGCAGTTTTGGCTTTTTTGGTTAGGGCTTGAAAAAGAGTCATAGCTCCCATGCCCAAAATCGATTGCTCCGGGTTAGCAAAAGGATCCAATTGATCGAAATCAGGATGGAGCTGGACCAAGGCTGATTGGTAAAAACTCAACGCCTTCTCCGGATTTTCTTTCAAAAGTTCCAGATCTCCCTGGAGAAGGTAAAAAATCCCTTTCTGCAAATTTTTACTCCCACTCGAATCAGCATCAATTAGTTTTTGGCCTAGGGAAAGTTGGTTTGTCAACTTGTCGATCTGTTTGAGTTGGAGAAAAACCTTGGACCTCAGATTGTGAAAAGACAGCGAACTCACGGCAAATTCGGAATCTATAGAATCCAATACGGCTAGGGCTTCAAGAGACTTTTCCTGTTCGATGTAGGTATTGGCCAAATTGATGCGAAGTGGGTCGGTATTGATTCCAAATTTTAGCAGTTCGCGATAAATCGCCTGTGCCTGCTCATATTCTTCGAGTCGATAGAGTGCGGAGGCTTTATTGCTACTAAAACTAAACTTGGCATAACGCTCTAGCTCGGGATTTTCGCCTTTGAGCAAGGACTCAGCCTTTGAAAAATAACTGACACTTTGATTGAAATTACCGGTTTCGTAGAAGTATACCCCGAGCGCATTGTACAGGCGTTCGGGCTCTGCGTTCTGCCTGATTTTTTGCTGAAGGATTTCGGCTTGCTGTAGGTGAAAAAGGGAACTGTCCAGCTGATTGAGTGCAAAAAAGGTTTCTCCCAAATAAAGATGGTGTGAATAAATTAAGGTGTCAGACACCTGAAAGGCCCTGGCCATCAGGATGCCTTGATCGTAGGTTTTTTTGGCCTCATTCACTTTTCCATAAGCCAAATAAAGATTACCCAAGCGCTCTGATGCCTGGACAAATCCAAACGCCTCGGACGGATTGGGAACTTCTGAAAGCACTTGCTCGAAGAGATCCATTGCCTCCAAGTCTTGAGCTTCGGTTGGATTATCCAAAAAATAAAGGTAATTGGCTCTTTCCAGTTTGAGATTGGGTTGCTGAGACGTGCCCGAATTGCCCACGGAAAAGACCAAAACTAAAGACAGCAAGCAGAACCGGATATTTTTTGACATAGCACGCCGAGTTTTCCGGCGTACAGTTTTATTCAAAACTGGCAACAATCACCACGTAGGGTGGTCGGGGTTTTCCTGCCGGACGAACAGTTTCTAACAGCCTAAAATTAGAAGAATTGGACAGAGGTCCCTCGTTTATCAACTTTCTTTTTTCCTCGATATCGTCCAAAACAGCCTTGGGCACATCCGATAGCTTATTGTAATAGAAGAAACGAAGAGGAATTTTATTTGCAGCTAGACCACTGAGGTCTGCCAATCTGTAGTTAAGATCCACGTCAATGATAGTACCATTTACCGGAGTGGATCCAAAAGTGCCATTTTCAACTGTTTTTTTCAGATCGAAGACTCCTTTGCTGGATATCTCAAAACCAAGGTCTTTTAATATATCCTCTTCATCAAATTTACAGCTGGAATCATCGTCATCATCATCGTCGTCATCGTCATCATCCGGACAAGGCAAGGGCAATCCCGGTACTCCATTGTAAACAGGAGCAACGGTAATTTCATTTCGGCTCAAAATGTAGATTCCATCCAGGTAGTTTACTCCGCTGATCGTCACAAAAAAGTCACAGACCTGCTCTGTACCTGTCGGAGTAAAGGACACCTTGTATTTTAAACCTGTCTCACTCGCATTGACATCAATTACGCCTGTGGTAGCGTTGATAGCCAGCCCATTTGGAGAAGACTTATAAGTACCTCTCAGTTCGTTAAGTGGGCTCACTAGGTTGGTTTGACCGGGCTTGATCACAAAAATGGTATCTGCGTAAGCAAAGGTAGAGCAGTCGATTTCCTTGTCTCTTCCATCTCCTCCTCCATTATCATCAAAGCAGGACGCCATAGTCCAAATGAATAAAACGGAAAAAGCTACTTTTAAAAGAGAGGAAGAAAGGTTGTCCATCGTTTTTTTTATTTAGTACTACCTGAATCGAAAAATGTAATCGAGACACAAAATTATTTCACTCTTAAATTCAAGAAAATCCCAATCAACACCAACCCCATACCCAAGTAAGAGGCAAAAGGGAAGGTTTCTCCAAAGAGAAAAAATCCAAATATCAAGGCATAAAGGACTCCCATGTAACTTAAGCTAGAGACCCGCGAGAGATTGCCCGTCTGGTATGCCACAGTCATAAAATATTGAGCGCTCTGGGTACAGATGCCAATCCAAAGTAAAATAAGCCAATCCCAACCCGAGGGCATAGCCCAGTCGAAATACATCAAAATCGAGGCTACCGGCATGGTTACCAATGGAAAATAGAACACGATGACCAAAGGATGCTCGGAAGTTTTCAGCTTGCGGATCATATTATAGGCAATTCCTGCAGCCAAGGCAGAAATAAGTCCCATTCCTGCACTCAGTGCATCCACTCTTGGGTCAAAGCCTTGAATGATGAGCACGCCGGCAAATGCCATGGCGAAGTAGATAAATTGTATGGGGCGGACTTTTTCCTTCAAAATAAAAATACCCAAAATCGTGGTGAATATCGGCGACAAGTATTGCATGGTCACCGCGCTAGCCAAAGGAATCCGCTGAAGGGTGTAAAAGAATAAGATCAAACTGATCGAACCCACAATCCCACGGGTAATCAAATTGGGTTTGTTGTTACCGAAGACGGGAATCCCTTTCTTTCCAAGAACGATCACGGTGAAAATCAGACTGAAAACCGATCTAAACCAAACAATCTCGATCGCTGGAATGTGAGGGATATATTTGACAGACACATTCATCATGGCAAAAAATATTCCTGCCAGAAGCATGGACTGAACGGGACTGATTTTCAAGGTTGGGTGGATTTATCAGGTACTTGGAGATACAAAGCTATTTCAAAGAGGGATAGTTCTAAGAAACAAAAATTTGTTTGGAAGAAACCTTACGCCGAGTGGTATGGTTTTGATGAAAAATAAATTCAATGGCACTCGAATTAGGCACAGCCGCTCCGGATTTCACTCTTCCTTCTACTTCAGATAAAAAAATTTCCCTTTCCAAAGACCTGAAAGGTAAAGCCCTGATTCTTTTCTTTTATCCCAAAGACTTCACTCGAGGTTGTACGGCCGAGGCATGTGAATTTAGAGATCAGTTTGCCGAGTTCAGAGATTTGGACATTCCCGTATTTGGCATCAGTAGAGACGACATTCCTACTCATGAAAAATTCAAAAAGGCTTATAAATTGCCATTTGACTTACTTTCGGACGAGTCGGGAAAAGTCTGTAAAGCCTATGATGCCCTGATTCCCCTGGTCAAAATGCCTAAGCGAGTCACCTACCTATTGGACAGTGAGCACAACATTGCAGGGATTTACGAAGGACTTTTCGAAAACAAATCCCATGTGGATGCCATGCTCCGCAAAGTGAAAAAGTAATCAGGAGGAAATAATCAGTCCGTCTTTCATCACCACCTTTCGGTCAGCCATCCCGGCGAGTTCTTCATTGTGCGTGACGATGACAAAGGAGAGTTTTAACTCATCTCTCAACCTAAAAAACAACTCATGCAATCCTCGGGCATTGTTAGTATCCAAGTTTCCGCTTGGCTCATCAGCAAAGACAACCTGAGGATGATTGATCAACGCCCTGGCCACGGCCACACGCTGCTGCTCGCCACCGGAAAGCTCAGAAGGTTTGTGGTCAAGTCGGTGGCTGATTCCCAAGATTTCTGATAATTCTCCAGCTCTTTTGGTAAGTTCTGATTCGGTTTTTCCTTGGATAAAACCGGGGATGAAGATGTTTTCTAAGGCTGTAAACTCAGGCAGCAGATTGTGGAATTGAAAAATAAACCCGATCGAATCATTTCTAAACTCAGCAAGACGATCCCCTTTGAGTTGGATCAGATTTTTGCCATTCATGGCTAGTTCGCCTTTGTCAGGCTGATCAAGCGTACCCAGAATATGGAGCAAGGTGCTTTTGCCTGCTCCGGACGAACCGACGATGGACACTATTTCGGAGGCGGAAATTTCCAAATCCACTCCTTTCAATACGTGTAAACTTCCGTAGGATTTATGAATCCCTTTGGCAATCAGCATGGTATCTTTTTTTGAGTTTTTAAAAGTAAAACAAATCCCTCAAATCCAGGAATTAAGAGGCTTTTTTGCCAAAAATTGAAAAAGGCTGGTTTGATTTATCCACCTCATCCGCTTATCTTCGGGCAAAAATTTAAGAAGCATGAACATTCACGAATATCAGGCTAAAGAAGTACTTAAAGGGTACGGTGTTAGAATTCAGGAAGGGATCGTGGCAGATTCTCCTGAGGCTGCACACGAAGCCGCTGTAAAACTCAACGCTCAGACAGGTACATCCTGGTACGTGATCAAAGCTCAAATTCATGCCGGTGGCCGTGGTAAAGGTGAGGTAAAAGAAACAGGCTCCAGAGGTGTAGTACTTGCCAAAAAACTGGAAGATGTGAAGGAAAAGGCAGCTGCTATCCTTGGTGGCACCTTGGTTACTATTCAAACAGGCGCTGAAGGCAAAAAAGTAAATAAAGTTTTGATCGCTGAGGACGTATACTATCCAGGCGCATCAGAACCAAAAGAATATTACATGTCTATCCTTTTGGACAGAGCTACGGGATCCAATGTGATCATGGCCTCTACCGAAGGCGGAATGGACATCGAGGAGGTTGCTGAGCACCATCCGGAAAAAATCATCAAAGAGTGGATCGATCCTAAAGTAGGTCTTCAGGGCTTCCAGGCTAGAAAAGTTGCTTTCAAATTGGGACTTTCTGGCACGGCTCATAAAGAAATGGTGAAATTCATCACATCTCTTTACAACGCTTACGTTGCAACTGACTCTTCTCAGTTTGAAATCAACCCGGTGCTAAAAACTTCTGACGACAAGATCTTGGCGGTTGACGCTAAAGTAAATCTGGATGATAATGCCTTATATCGTCAGCCAAAATTGGCTGAATTGAGAGATTTGGCAGAAGAAGATCCTTTGGAAGTAGAAGCTGGAAAATCTGGCCTGAACTATGTGAAACTTGACGGAAACGTAGGTTGTATGGTTAACGGAGCCGGCCTTGCCATGGCGACCATGGATATGATCAAGCTGTCAGGCGGCGAGCCTGCTAACTTCCTTGACGTAGGAGGAGGAGCAAATGCAACCACCGTAGAAGCAGGTTTCAGAATTATCCTTCAGGACCCAAATGTAAAGGCAATCTTAATCAACGTATTTGGAGGCATTGTACGTTGCGACAGAATCGCAAACGGTGTGGTAGAAGCTTACAAAACAATCGGAGACATCCGAGTGCCAATCATCGTGAGACTCCAGGGTACCAATGCGGAAGAAGGAGCAAAAATCATCGACGAATCTGGCTTGAAAGTATTTTCAGCAATTACCTTGAAAGAAGCTGCAGACAGAGTAAAAGCTGCTCTTGAAGCTTAAAATAGATTACGCACTCGTAGTTCAACTGGATAGAATATCGGATTTCGGCTCCGAGGGTTGAGGGTTCGAATCCTTCCGAGTGTACAAAAGCTCAGACGAAAGTCTGGGCTTTTTTTGTTTATGGGAGCAGAGCACGGTTAGGAATGAGCTATGATGATCTATGGATTTGCTGTCCATTTCAGGAAATCAACATTTTCCAAAATAATCTTTGCCAGCCCTCACCATTTCTAAATAATGAATTAATAAACAGCCTTACTTTTTTATCATTTTAAAATTGAGGATGGTAGCTAGGCCCAAGAATTTTTTCCAGCATAAAATTAACCGTAGGCCCCTTTAAAAAAGATTAAACCCTTGATTATGATCCCTTGGTTTTTGAATTGGGTAATTGGTGGAGCCAATAGAAAAAATTGAACTATTCCAAGACTTTAAAATAAAAAAGCAGGAGTAAAACCCCTGCCCTTTATTTGAAAACTAAACCAACTATTATTTAACTACCACAATGAATTCAAAAATAATACAAATCTGATTAATTCAAAATCCCAAATAAAAATTTGCATTTTTTTTATTTCTTTTCAGGAAAGTTGCCTCGCTTAAATGCTATTCCCAGTGCCAACCCTTGGCTAAATTGGATTTTTTCGTCCTGATCGATATCATACAAACTCAGACTTGTCAGACTGACATTGATCAAACTAGTTACCTTAGCAGTGAGGCCCAAATCCAATCGGTGGTCGATGGTTTTGAATGCTAAAGTTTCATAGTTGGAGTACATCTGGTATCTGACAAGCAGACCAAGATTTTCAGCAAGCTTTTTATTCCAGTCTGCCATCAGGCTAAATGCAAGCCATTCCTGTCTTACCTTTTTCCCGATTTCCACACCATAATTGGACGGAACCTCCCGATACAATTCTGTGTCGGTCACAAAGGTCCATCTGGGGGAAAAAGGAGACATCCTAAGTGAAAATTCAGAATTAGGCTTGTATTCAATTCCAAGTCCTGTAGTGAAGTATGCAGGATTAGCAAACTTGGAAATGAGTCTTTTTTCAGTCCCACCGAAATCATATCCGGGAGCAAATTGAGAAAGGAAATTGGAAGCGAAGAAGTAATTCCATTTCGAATTGATCTTGAAACCGACTTTTGAGTCTAGAAAAATTCGATCATTGGATTTTCGGGTTTCTTCCCCTTGGTTTTTCACGATGCCATAGATAAAATCCAAGGTATTGTCCCAAGTCCATTTTTCCTTGGCATAATTTGCTCTTCCTTGCAGGTAAATTCCCAAGGCAATCGAATTGACTCCACCCCCTTTCCAATTGCCGCTGAAGGAAGCCTGATTGAAATTTAATCCACCACCGATCTCCTTCAGCCAATAGCTCGTGTCTTTTTTGGTCAATGATGGATCCTCTTGAGCCCAAGATGTCCAGGAAAGAAGCATGAAAATGATAAGTAGACCTTTTCTCATAGTATTTAAATTGATGTAAGGTATCAAAAGTAAAAAAATGAACAGGGTAAAACAGGTGTTGAAGCAATCATCTGAAAAATTCCTGGGTAATTCGAAGATCTGTCTCTATCAATGAATCTCGAATAAATACTTTTCACTCTTAACCAAAAAGCCCAAAGAATCTATGGATTCTTTGGGCTTTTGAATAAATAACAGGTCTATTATTCCACCAATTTTACTTGCATGACTTCGGCTGCATCTACGGCGAAAAACTCCTTGTGCACATTGAAGTCTGGCTCTCCTTCTTGTGGAGATTTTGCCAAGTAAGTCCCATCCTCCTGCATGACGTAGGAGTTTACATTATCTTTTAAGTTAAAAGCAAGAATATTCATCAGTTGCCTTTCCAAAAGAGGAGATTCGACTTTGAATAATGATTCCAACCTTTTATCGAAACTTCTCACCATCATATCGGCGCTACCAGAATAAGTACGTGTCTCTCCGTTATTATGGAAATGGTAAATTCGGCTATGCTCCAAGAAATCTCCCACTATGGATAGGACCTCAATGTTTTCGCTTAAACCCATTCTTCCCGGACGAAGGCAGCAAATCCCTCTCACAATCAATTTTATCTTTACTCCAGATTGGGAGGCACGATACAGGGCGTAAATGATTTCGGAATCCTCTAGTGAATTGACTTTGATAAAAATACCACTGGGAAGTCCTTTTCGGGCATTTTCAGCCTCCTGCTCGATAAAGTGTATGAGCTGGTTACGCATGTCCCGAGGTGCTGTAATCAAATTACGGTAATCGCTCGGCACCGAATGGCCGGTGATTACATTAAAAAATTCCGAGACATCATTGGCCAGCACCTCATTGGTGGTAAGCAAACCTATATCGGTATACAGTCTTGCGGTGTCTTCATTGTAATTGCCCGAACCCAAATGCACGTAGCGTGTGATTTCCTGATCGTCTTTTTTGACAATTAGGAGAAGCTTGGTGTGTGTTTTCAGGTTTGAAATACCATAGATTACAAAGCATCCGGCTTTTTGAAGCTTTTTAGCTTCTCTGATGTTGTTTTCCTCATCAAATCTTGCCTTTACTTCAAAAAGAACTGAAACGTGCTTACCATTTTCTGCTGCCCTAAGCAAAGCCTTGGTAATCCGACTGTCTTTTGCCAAGCGATAAATGGTCATCTTGATAGCCATTACATCTGGATCATCTGCAGCTTTTTCAATCAGATCCAAAATCGAATCGATGTTATTGTAAGGATGGTGCAATAGAATATCCTTCTCTTTCAAGATATCAAAGATGTCCGCCCTCCCCTCCTCTGGATAGGACAGTGGCTTTACAGGCTCGGGGATCTGAGGTAATCGATCTCGGAATCTTTTATTGCCCACAATTTGCCAGAGTCCGGTAAAATCAATCATACTGGCCCTTCTGACCATAAAAA
Organism: Algoriphagus sp.; assembly: GCA_018336015.1. Taxonomy (GTDB): domain Bacteria; phylum Bacteroidota; class Bacteroidia; order Cytophagales; family Cyclobacteriaceae; genus Algoriphagus; species Algoriphagus aquatilis. The sequence continues at coordinate 16,704 of JAGXQZ010000102.1, forward strand.
CTGAATCGGGGTGGAGATTCCATCTTTCTAATAGTGAATTGAGCATCCACTTGGAGTAGCCTTCTTCGATTTCGATTTTTACCACGCGACCAGTCTTTCGCTCCATCAGCTTACGCTTTACTTCTTCCAAAAAGTTGGCATCCATATCCTCACTTTCTTCCAAAGTAAAATCTCCGTTTCGGGTGATTCTGAAAAGACTGACTGACTCGATTTCCACATTTCTGAATAGGGAAATCAAATTTTCACGGATAACTTCCTCGATAGGAATTAGCGTGAGGGAATTTTCTCGTTCAATCTCAAAAAATCTCGGAATGTTGGCTGGAATCTGAACAAAGCTCATTTTCCTCATATCCTTTCGCTCCCCGGGACTGGTTGTAACCACTCCAAAGACGAGCAGCTTATTCATCAAAATCGGGAACGTGCGATAGCCATCATAGACCATGGGAGTAAGCATGGGGTAAATAGCCTTGATGAAATATTGCCTTACCTTCTCTTGCTCTTCTTCATTCAGTTTAGATACATTCACCAATGAAATACCTTCCTGATGCAATTCAGGCAAAATCACTTGAGTAAAATGCTGATGCTGATCGAGATGAAATCGCTGACAGTCTTTCATCAGCTTTTCCTTGAATGGCTCCTCTCTCAAGCCTGAATAATCTACCCGCTCTTTGTCGTAATCAAGGTAATTGTATAGCGAACCCACCCTGATCATAAAAAACTCATCCAAATTGGAGGCGGTAATAGCCAAAAATTTCAGCTTTTCGAAAATTGTCCGAAAAGGCTTTTTGGATTGATCCAAAACGCGTTCATTGAATTTCACCCAACTCAAATCACGACTGATCAGGTCACTCTTCTGAATGATTGACTCGTATTTATCTCCTACAGCCAGTTTCATATCTATCTACTCGTAAGATCAATTTTTAAATTAAACCCAAATGGTATTTTCAGGATGGACTGTGCAAAAAAGGGGCTTAATCTAAGCCCCTGAATTTATTATGTATCGATTTTTGCATACTTGGCATTGCGCTCGATGAAGTCTCTTCTAGGGGCTACTTCATCTCCCATCAGCATGCTGAAGAGGTGGTCTGCTTCAATGGCCGATTCAATGGTTACTTGCTTGAGCGTTCGGGTATTCGGATCCATAGTAGTAGACCAAAGTTGCTCTGGGTTCATCTCACCCAAACCCTTATATCGCTGAATGCCCACGCTATCTTCTCTGCCATCTTTAGCCATCTCAGATACCAGTCTTTTGCGCTCTTCTTCTGTCCAGCAGTAGCGCTCGTCTTTTCCTTTTTTGAGCAAATACAACGGTGGAAGTGCGATGTAAACGTATCCCTTTTCGATCAAGGTCTTCATGTAACGGAAGAAAAGGGTCAAAATCAATGTCCGGATGTGCGAACCGTCAATGTCCGCATCCGTCATGATGATAATCTTATGGTATCGTAGGTGGGATAGGTCGAGTTCTTTGTCATCGTTGGCAGTACCAAACTTTACCCCTAACGCAGTGAGGATATTTTTGATCTCGTCGTTGTCATAGATCTTGTGCTCATGGGCTTTTTCCACGTTGAGAATTTTTCCTTTCAACGGTAAAATAGCCTGAAAGTCTCGATCCCGTCCTTGCTTGGCAGATCCACCTGCTGAGTCCCCTTCGACAAGGTACAATTCACATACTGTAGGATCTGAATTAGCACAGTCTGCTAGCTTGCCGGGCAATCCCCCCCCTCCTAATACGTTTTTACGCTGCACCATTTCGCGGGCTTTTCTTGCCGCATGTCTAGCCTGGGCTGCCAAAATCACTTTCCCCACGATGGTTTTTGCTTCACGAGGATGCTCTTCCAGCCAAGTTTGCAACACATCAGAAACTGCCGAATCTACAAAACCAACCACATCTGAGTTTCCTAGTTTGGTTTTGGTTTGTCCTTCAAACTGCGGTTCGGCTACTTTAACAGAAATGACGGCTGTCAATCCTTCACGGAAATCATCTCCTGAAACCTCAATCTTCAGCTTTTCCAACATGCCTGATTTGTCTGCATAGGCCTTGAGCGTACGAGTCAAAGCTCTTCTGAAACCGGTCACGTGAGATCCACCTTCGTAAGTATTGATTGTGTTCACGTAGGAAACCACATTCTCAGTATAAGAACTATTGTAGTTCATCGCCACTTGAACAGGCACTTCCTGATTGAGCGACTCGATGTAGATCGGTTCTTCAATAATTTTTTCTCTTGTCTCATCCAAGTATTTCACAAACTCTACCAATCCACCTTCAGAGTAAAATTCATCTGATTTTGGACTGCCGTCATCTTCGATCTCGCGCATATCCTTGAGGTGAATGCGGATGCCTGCATTGAGGTAGGCCATCTCTCGGAGACGATTGGCGATGGTTTCGTACTTGTACTCCGTTACTGTGAATATGCTTGCATCAGGCTTGAAATGGATAATGGTTCCTCTTTTATCCGTCTTGCCGATCTCTCTGGCAGGATATTGAGGCACCCCGATTTTAAATTCCTGCTCAGTAATAACACCATTTCGGTGAACTGTCGCTTTAAGGTCAGTGGAAAGTGCATTCACACAAGAAACACCCACCCCGTGAAGACCACCGGAAACCTTGTACGTATCCTTGTCAAATTTACCGCCAGCGTGTAACACTGTTAGTACAACCTCCAAAGCTGATTTCTTCTCCTTGGGGTGCATGTCAGTGGGAATACCTCTCCCATTATCCTCTACGGTTACTGAATTATCTTCATTGACCGTCACATGAATGGTATCACAATGACCTGCCAGAGCTTCATCTATAGAGTTATCTACAACTTCCCAAATAAGGTGATGAAGTCCTTTTATTCCCACATCACCGATATACATCGCGGGACGTTTTCTTACCGCTTCCAGGCCTTCTAATACCTGAATATTACCAGCGCCGTATTCTGCTGGGTTTTTAGCTTGTTCTTCACTCATAATTTTTGGAGAAAACCCTAAAAATGGGCCAAAAAGGTGATTTAGTGTTCGTTTTTAGACGAGGCAAGATAGGGAAAAAATGTGATTTTACATTTAGGAAAAATCCAATTGAACCAAGGATTGATTAGGAAATCAGGCTAAAAAACAAAAACAGTATGAAGACTCCTTTTAAAGAATTAAAGCAAGGATAAATAGGCCCAACAAACCAAATTTTATTCTGAGAAAATCAATACCCGTCAACCCTAAACACACATCTTCACCCTGAATTTCAGCGGGTTTAAAGATAAAATCAATCTAAATTCACACTCCTACAACCAAATATTATTCTGAATTTCAAGATACATTTAATTTTTTTTGAAATTTTGAACCAAATAAAACAACCATACATACCTTATTTATAACTGTTAATTAACATAATTGTAAATCATCAATTTCTCAATAAAACAAAATAATTGAGGATTGATTTTGTAATTCAAAGTCTTTAACAATTAACCAAAATTAATACTATGAATTACACCTTAATGGCAGATCTTGTCGGACTCGATAAGATCATCAATTCAGACCCTGTAGCTATCACCTTTTTTATTGGGTATATGGCTATGTTTGCATCCGCTGTTTTCTTCTTTGTAGAGAGAGGATCTGTGGAAGGTAAGTGGAAACTTTCACTTTTGGTTTCTGGTCTAATCACCGGAATCGCAGCAGTACATTACTATTATATGAGAGATTTTTATCTCCAAACAGGAACAAGCCCAACAGCATTTAGATATGTAGATTGGACTTTGACTGTACCCTTGATGTGCGTTGAGTTTTATCTCCTGACCAAACCTTTTGGAGCGAAAGGAACTACCTTATTTAAGCTAATCGTAGCTTCTTTGGTAATGCTGGTTACGGGTTATATTGGAGAAACTTCAGGTATTGACAACAATATCATGTGGGGAGTTTTATCTACTGTAGGTTATCTCTATATCGTATATGAAGTATTCGCAGGAGACGTAGCTAAGCTTGCTAAAGACTCAAACAGTCCTGCACTGGGAAGAGCAATGTTTCTATTGAAAATTTTCATCACACTGGGTTGGTCAATCTATCCTATTGGATACATGGTACTACCCGGCAACCTACTCTCAGGTGCATTTGAAGTAAGTTCGATTGACTTGTTCTACAACTTGGCAGATGCAATCAACAAAATTGGTTTTGGTCTAGTAATCTACTCCGTTGCAGTAGCAGAAACAGCCAAAGCTAAGTTAGCCTAATTTATACTAGCTGCCTGAGAAATACTCAGGCAGCTATTTTATATGGAAAGATATGACTACATATTATGCGGAGGAGGGTGTGCAGGATTGAGCCTACTTTACTATTTGCTGGAAAGCAAATGGAAGGAAGCTAACATCTTGATCATCGACCCTGCTCATAATGAAGAAGTCAACAAAACGTGGTGCTATTGGGCGACTGAGCCGTTACAAATCCACCCAAAAGAATCTATCATCTCTTGGAATACTTATTCCTTGAAATCAGGTCAAAAGAAGTTGAGAAAATCGTTCAAAAATCTAAACTATTACCATCTGAATTCAAGTGAGTTTTATGAAAGTATTTACACGAAAGCCAAAACCAGAAGCAATGTCGAATTTTTAAAAGATCGAGTAATTGAACTCAAGGAAGAGTCTGATTATGTGACCATTAAAACTGAAAAAACAGGATTAATTATCGGAAATCTGGTGTTTGATTCCAGAATAAGCTCCAGCCACGATGGCAATTCCAAGCTCAAACAACTGTTTGTAGGCTGGAAAATAAAGACTCAACTTGAGGCATTTGAACCTAAAAAAATGACTTTAATGGATTTCAGAACGGAATCCTCCATTCCTTTTGATTTCTTCTACATCTTACCTTTTTCTGAAAAAGAGGCACTGATTGAATATACGGCCTATAGCAAAAATTTAATTTCTTACGATTCCCTTGAATCACATCTTAAGAAGTACCTCAAGAAAAAATTTGAAGAAAATCCCTTTGAAATCACTTATGTTGAAAAAGGTACTATTCCGATGAGCACCAAACAAACAAGTTATTCGGAAAGCGACAAAATAATCCCAATTGGCACAAAGGCAGGATGGACTAAACCGTCCACCGGATACACATTTTATCAAATCCAAACCAACTGCCAATTCATTGTAAAAAGGCTAGAGGAAAATAAGATTGACAAACTAATTATTAATAGAAAGCCTCGATTTAAGTTTTATGACAATGTATTACTAAATATTGCCCATAGATGGCCTGAAAAATTAAAATATGTATTCTTAAATATGTTTGGCTCTTCATCCTCGGATCTTATATTTCGATTCTTATCAGAAGAAACAACCTTTTGGGAAGAGTTGAAAATTTTAAGCAGACTAAAGTTTAGTATTTTTTTAAAAAGTCTATTTTATTATGAATCACATTGAGAAAATAGGAAAAATACTTGGAATAGGTGTAAGTCTACTATTTATACTATTTCCTTCTATTCCGGAGATTTATCAATGGATAATATTTGGTATTATTTTGGTCCTTGTAGGTATTCCACACGGAGGAATAGATCACCTTATTCATAATCCTACTATTAAAAAATCAGAGTTGTTCAATTTCATAATTAAATACTTATTTTTAATAGTGATTTATTCAATTATTTGGTTGTTTTCACCCAAAATAGCATTACTTATTTTCATATTAATGTCATCTTATCATTTTGGTCAATCACACTTCATCCAACGAATATTGCCCAAAAAATTCACTTCATTAAGTATATCTTTAAGAGGTTTATTTTTTCTTCTTATCATTTTATTGGGTAGTTGGGAAAGGACTAAAACCATTCTCTCCCCTGTCATTATTTTAGAATTAGACATAAATTATAGACTCGGAATTTTAATCTGTTTGGCACTAGTGTCAATTGGACTTCAGCTGGCCCAACGAGTGAAAATGACAGTATCTGATTTCTTGGAATATTTGGTATTGGCCCCTATCCTTTATTTCAGTCCTCTGTTTATAAGTTTTATAGTCTACTTTGGATTTTGGCATGCCTTACCCAGTATGCTGGAAGAATATCGGATGCTTCGTACATTTACTGCCTACAATTCGGTAAAAAAGTTTGTTGTTCAGCTTTTGCCTTTTTCCTTCATCAGCCTTTTTGGAATAGGTCTCATCCTGTTTTTTGCCCTAAGCTATTTGGATGAAAACGAGGTTTTCATGCTGTTTTTCGCCCTGGTCTCGCTTATTTCATTTCCACACATCCTTTACATGGATGCTTTCTTGAAGAAAAACTATCAGTATTGACCTGTACTTAGCATGACCAGATTACAAGCCGGTAGGACTTCAATTCCAGCCTCCTTTGCTTTTCTAAAAAATTCCGGATTCTCAGTGCCCGGATTAAAAATGATTCGTTTTGGCTTCAATCCGATCAGGTAATCCATCCATTCGGATTGATTGGCTGGACCTAAGTAAAGCGTGATGGTATGAATGTCTTTTAAAGGAGGCTTTGCTTTGAGATCAAGAATCTCCTCGCCAAAAAGGACGCCTTTTTTGATTCCTATCGGGATAAACTCCATTCCAAGATTGGCAAACTGCTGAGCCACCAAAAATGCATATCGATCGGGATTGGTAGTTGCGCCTACGATAAGCGTGCGTTTAGGACTCGACTCGACGATTTCCATAGTGTTTGTCTCGCTCAAAAGTGTCCATGTGGCGGTGCTTTTTACTTTCGTAAATATCTGCCAGCGTGATCATGATTCCTGTCTCCTCTACTTCGCCAAACTCATCATTCAGGGCTGTTCCGAAGGTGCGCATAGTAGGCGATAGATTCATATACGTATTGATCAGCGGAGGAATATTCTCACCAAGGGATCGGATTTTCCCATTGAGCAACTTGTAACCTTCTTTGTAATCCAACCCTTCGAAAGGATTACCTGAAGCGATTATATCGGTTTCGTAATCGAGTTTGAGCTGCGGTTTAGGTTTTACCAAACTTTCTGAATCCGGGAAATAATGATTCATAAAGTAAAGGAGCAAATCTCTTCCTTCCCGATTGTAATGAGGGTACATGGTCACTTTTCCGAAAAGGTACTTTACATCCGGATTGAGCAAAACTACCGCTCCAAGCCCATCCCAGAGGTTATCCAAACTGAAAATCCCTTTGCGATTATCCAAACTTGGCTGGTATTGAGGCTGAACAAACGATCTCCCCAATTCGAGTGTGTAGGGAATGTAGTCTTTGATGAATTTTTCGGAGAAATCGAAAAGATGGGTGGTGGAAAGATTAATCGAACCATCCGGCTCGATGGCGTTCTTGCACATGATCAAGCGATAGCCTGCCACGATCTCACTGTCCTCAGGATTCCAGGTGATCAACTGATCATAACATTTTTCACAGGTATCATTGTCATCTAAGTCCAATGGCATTCCCGTGCCTCCACCCGCTGCCCTGAAAGTTAATTCTCTAAGGCGTCCGATTTCCCTGACTACATTGGGTGCATTGTGGTAATTGACCAAATAGACCAGATTATCTCCATTATTGGTATGTCTCAAAAAGCGGTCTTGAGTTAATTCCGACTTTAACAATTCCCGATCTACCGGAGCTATGATTTCCTCCACCTTATGCATGTGTACTTCCCAGTTTATATACCTCTGATTTTACAAAATCAGCCCAATACGCTTCACTTTTAGATTCCTCAAAGTATTCAGCAGGAATTGGTTTTCCTATTCTGATTTCAATTTTTTTTCCTCGCTGACGATACATCTCATCCACCAACCAAAACATTTCGATGTTGGCCTTGACACCCAGTTTTTTCCTCCAATTAGACAGATTATAGAAAAACTCAGAATTTCGTCCCCCGATATGACAGGGCAACACGTCCAGACCATACTTTTTTGACTTGGCAATAAAGCTCTTTCGCCAAAGTAAATCTTTGATTACTCCATCTTGTTTCCTCGACACCAATCCTGCAGGAAAAATCAACACGGCATGTCCATTCGCATATACTTCTTCGATACGCTGATTTGCCTCCTTCGAATTCCTACCGTGCTTATTGACAGGTACAAAAATCGGTTCAAAGTTATCGAAGGTCATCAGCAGGTCATTGACCAGAAAACGGATATCAGGCCTTATTCTACCTATGGCATGCATAAATGCGATACCGTCCATTCCTCCCAAAGGATGATTGGAAGCCAAAATTACACCGCCTGTTTTTGGAATTTGCTCCTCTCCGATCAATTGGACATCCATTTCAAACTCTTGTATCAACGCATCGGCAAAAGCCAATCCTTTTTTCTCCAAATGCTTATTCAGCACCGAATTGAGCCAGCCCTCATGGGTGACACGTTTGATGTAGTTGAGCAAAAATCCAGGCATCCATTTCAAAAGGGATGGATTCTTGGAAGCAATAGCTTTTTCTATGTCTATAAATTTCTGAGCCATCGGGACCTTGGCAGGTAATATTTCCCAAGTCAGGAAATAGGATTTAAGGGTTGGTGATTGGTTCAAAAGTATAAAAAATCAAGATATTTTGACTAATAGCCAATCCTGACCTTCCATAGGACTGAAAACCAATTGACTTAATTTTGTGTACTAGAAAAAAAGACTCCATGAATCTCGTACTTACAGGAAGCACCTCAGGAATAGGTTGGGAAACACTCAAAGCGCTCATGCCGCATGCGAACAGGATTTTTCTGCCCGTCAGAAATGTTAAGAAGGCTGAGAAAATGATCCAGCACCTTTTTCAAAAGGAAAAAATCATCCTCATCCCCATAGATCTGAGTATCATGTCCGAAGTCAAACAAGGTGCAATCCAAATTCTCGAGCAATGCCAAGAAATCCACCTGCTCATCAACAATGCCGGGGGAATGTTTCCTGCGGGAAAGAAGACTTCTGAAGGAATCGATTTTACCTTTGCCACCAATCATCTTGGACACTTTTTGCTTACACTCGAACTCATGCCTGCATTAATCCAAGGCAAAGCCAAAATCATCCATGTCAGCTCCATAGCCCATCAAATTGCCACCAATCCTAGTAAAGATTTGGGCTTGCTTAAAAGTGCAAATACAGGTACTGCCTATGGAAAAGTAAAACTTTATAATATTCTGTTTTCCAATGAATTGAAAAACAGATTTGAAAGTAAAGGAATATCTAGCTATGCACTACATCCCGGCGCGGTAAAGACTGCCTTTGGCTCAGAAACTTCCCTGTGGGCAAAAGTGATCATCGAGGTGAGTAAGCTCATTTTTATCAGTCCAAAAGCAGGTGCACAAACCACTATTTTTCTCGCTACCACTCCGAAAAACCAGCTTCGAAACGGAGGATATTACATTCGCAAAAAACCAAAAACTCCAAGCACTTTGGCAAGAAATCAAAAGCTTTCTGCCACCCTTTGGAACTACAGTGAGGAACTACTTAAAAACATGGGATTGATGTAGATTTTGTCTTAAATAATTGAATGTCAAGGTTCAAATACTTTTGAACCATTAAGGGAATTAAGAAAATTAAGATTAACAATCGAACCTCTTAATTCCCTCAATTTCTTAATGGTTTTAAGACAAGGAGTCTACCATTTCAAATTCACCTCCTTGTAATGGTAAAAGCTCTTAGGTATTCAATGGTTCAAACCTTGAATCAACCCAAGGGAATTGCCTATTTTTGCCCCAATGAACGAAACCATCTTATCCCTTTGTCCTGGACCCTGGAGTGATTACGAACTGATCGATACCGGGGGATTTGAAAAATTGGAGCGCTTCGGCAAGTTTATCCTTAGCCGTCCCGAGCCCCAAGCTATCTGGGACAA
>JAGXQZ010000103.1 GCA_018336015.1 Algoriphagus sp.
CCTAAGATTTCAAGCTGTTGCTCTTCACCACCCGGGATAAAATAGCCGATCGAAAAATTGACCACAAACGGGATAGTCAACACCGTAATCATGGAAGAAAAGGCTGTCAAGGTAATCGAAAGCGCGGTATCTCCTTTGGCTAGGTGCGTGATCAGATTGGATGTAGCGCCACCGGGGCAAGCCGCCAAAATCATCAAGCCCACCGCTAACTCGGGAGAAAGCCCGAGGCCATTGGCGATAAAAAAGGCGACTACAGGCAGCAGTACAATCTGATTTAAAAGTCCAAGCAAAACAGCCTTGGGGTAAATCAAGATCCGCTTAAAGTCTGACAAAGTGAGGCTAAGCCCCATCCCGAACATGATCACTGCCAATGCCAGTGGCAGAAATAGCTCGGTAAGAATGCTGGACTGCATGATATTTTGGGTTTGAAGTTTTTTAGGGTGATCAGAATCTAATCCTAGAGATTTGAAAATTGGTTATTGGTTATTGGTCATTGATCATTGATCATTGGTAATTGGTTATTGAATTTCCCTTTCTCTTGCCGCTACAGCAGTCCTGCCACCGCAAACCCAACATACGTTCCAAGCGCATTCCCAAGGCTCCCAACCAGCATACCGGGTAGAAGCAGATCGGGTCGGTTTAAACTTTCGGCTGAGGCAATGGCGGTGGTATTCCCTCCCACATTTGCCTGCGAGGCTACTGCTATCACATCCCAATCCATCTTCAGCAGCGCCCCCACCCCGAAAATCACCAACCCGTGAATCAGAACCAGTAAACCCACAAACAGCATCAGCGTCCCCGCCAACTCACCGGTCTGTGCCAAGGCCCCAAAATCGCACAGCGTCCCGATCACAGCAAGAAAGATCAAGATCATAAAGAATCCGACCGTATGCTTGCCATACAGCTGCTGCACAGAAGGAAACTGGGCGAGAATCAAGGCCAAGGTGGTGAGAAAGATGATTTCAGGCACCTGAGGAAACCAGCCCACCAAGACTTTGCTCACCGTAATTCCCAAGAAACCCAGCGCTAGCAGCGAAGCCAAGGATGAAATCGATACGTATTCGATACCCTGTGACTTTTCTCCAGTATGTGCAGAAGCAAGTTTCTTTCGCGGAAATAACTTTTGCAGATACTTTGGCAGGATAAGCGTGGCAATGATCCAAGGAGTACCAATCAGATTATCCACCACCGTGGCAGCAGCATAGAGATTTCCGCTTTGGTTGACTTCATAATGCAGGGCAATCGCATTGAAATTGATCGAGCCGCCGATGTAAGTCCCGGTGAACATTCCCGCAATGGCAGGTGCCAACTCCCCAATCTGAACAGCCGGATTCACCAAAACCCAAGAAACTAATACCCCAATTACGGTAGCGAGAGAACCCAACAGAAACATCATCAAAAGTGGAAATCCTGCCTTTTTTATACTTTTCAAATCTACCTCCAGCATGGTAATGAAAATACCCAAGGGAGCGAGGTATTGAAAAACTCCATCATACACCGGACTGCCATCCATCGCACTTGGAATTACACCCAAATTCGAAAGCAAGGCGCAAATCAAAATCGCCCAAATGGGCATGCCGACAGTTTTACCCCAAGAAAATCGGGTCAACCATGTGGCAAAAAAAACAGCAATACAGAGGGTTCCGGCAATAAAGAGTGGCTCTTGGGTAAATGTCATTCAGGAAAATAGAAAAAATTAGACAAATCCACCCAAAGTGAAATTCTCATCTAAAAAATTTACAAACCGAATCAATCACAAATCCCAACTCCTCCACCTTCAAATACGGATTCAAGGGAAGGGAAAGCCCATGATTGGTTAGATTTCTTGCACTTTGAAAATCTCCTTTTGTCAAATAGGGCTTCAAATCCGGTACGATGGCAGGGTAATGAATAGCTGTTCCGATTCCCCTTTCAGCCAAAAACTGTTTCAGTTCATCTCGCCGCTGAGTCTGAATCACAAACAAATGGGCATTGTGATCCTCTCCTACTATATCTTCTGGCAAAATCAACTCAGAAATACCTCCAAAAGCCTCCAAATAGGTCTTAGCGATTGATTTGCGTATTGCCTGATTTTTCTCAAAATCCTCCAGCATGACATTCAGAAAAGCTGCCTGCACCGTATCTATGCGACTGTTTCTACCAACTGTCTCATGCTGATCTCGGATAGGCTGACCGTGATTGAGTAGAAGCCTCATTTTTTTCGCCAATTCACCTTCTTGAGTCAGGCACATCCCCGCTTCTCCGAGTGCTCCGAGATTTTTGGTAGGGTAAAAACTCAAGCAACCGATATCTCCCCAAGTTCCCGCAGCCTTGGTATGTTGAAAAGAACCAAATGCCTGAGCAGCATCTTCAATCACAAAAAGATGATGAAGCTTGGCTTTTTCCATCAGCAATTTCATTTCCACCATTTTTCCATAGAGATGGACCGGAATCACCGCTTTGGTTTTTGGTGTCACTGCCTTTTCCCAATCTGATCTCAGTAAACCTTGCGGATCTGTATCCCAAAAAATTGGTTTCGCCCCAACTAACACCACCGCCTCTGCAGTGCTGACCCAGGTCATAGCCGGGACGATCACCTCATCTCCAATACCGATACCCAAAGCACGCAAAGCCAACTCCAACGCATCGGTTCCATTCGCACATGGGATGGAATGCTTCGATTTCAGGATGTCGGAAACGGATTGTTCCAAGGCCTGAACTTCCTTTCCCCCTGAAAAAATTCCTGCCTCCAACACTTCTGAGAACCGTGATTTTAGCCTTGATTTTAGGCTTTCTTCCATTCGGCTTAGATCAAGAAATGGTATGTTCATCGAGGATTTTGGCAAGTTGGTGACTGAGGTATTGACGGGAGTATTTTTCTAGATCTTTTGGATCAACCTTTTTCGCAGAAGAATCCATCAAGGCCCTCAGCTGCCCTCTTATGGTTAACGCATCTGTATGAGCGATCACCTCCCCGGCACCGGCATCTTTTAGGATTCTGGCAGAGTCTCCTTTGGGATCACCCAAAGCCAGAACAGGCACTTCGGTTGCCAGATATTCAAACAGTTTCCCGGGAATATTCCCCTGGGCATTTTTAGTATCTGTCAGGATCAAGACCAACACATCAGCTTTGGCATAAAATCCAAAAACCTCACCATGCGAAACATACCCGGCAAAATGAATCCGCTCACTTAGCCAAGGGTCTTGCTTGACATATGCCTGAACCTGTTCGCTGACTTTGCCCACAAAAGTCCATTTCACTTCTTCTACTCCACCTTCAAACTCGGCCTTCAATGCCTCCATCAAAGGAATTGGGTTTCGGATAGCATCGATTATTCCTGAGTAGACTAAATGGAGCTTTCCAGCTTCTTTTTCTCTTGGAGAAAAGCCAAGAGGGATATCACCGGGATCGTAACCATTGGTTAGCAGGTTAATTTTTCGACGGGCAAGCTTCTCCAAATCCCCTTGAAAAGTCGGAGAAATGGTCAACACTACATTGGCTTCTTTCAGTACAGTCTGCTCTAACTGCTGATGTTTTTTTCGGATAAAGGAAGTCATCGGAAGCGTGTCCAAAAACTCCCATTGCGACCAAGGATCCCGGAAATCAGCGATCCAGGGCAATCCGGTCTTACGCTTCAGTTCTCGCCCGATCAAATGCATGCTATGCGGTGGGCCCGTGGTAATAACGGCTTGAAACTGCCCACTCTGCACCAAATCTGTCAAAAATTTCACGGAAGGTTTCACCCAGAATACTCTGGGATCTGGGACCAATAAATTGGCTCTTGCCCAGATTGCTGCTTTCTCCAAGAACCCCTTTTCTTTTTGCTCCAAAAGACGTCCGGGATGAGTTTTGGTTTTCCCTTTCACTTTGGAAAAAAGTTGGTACGGCTCCCAAATCGGGAATTTGATTACCTCCAGCTGCTTGGGCACCTCTTTCTCCAGACTTTCATCCCTGAGGTCAAAGTCCGGATTTTCGGGGGTAAATATCACCGGTTCCCAACCTGCGTTGGGCAAATACTTGGCAAACTTCAACCAACGCTGCACTCCGGAGCCACCGCTTGGAGGCCAGTAGTAAGTAATGATAAGTACGCGTCGGGTCATTTGCTGAGTTGAAATTAGGTTAAGCCTAACAAAGTAAATCAAACCCTTGAGGTTTTGAAAACCACAAGGGTTACCCAAAAAAGAAAGGGGAAAGTTTTCTCTCCCCTATTTCTTCATTATTCATTATTCGACGTTCGGTATTCGACCTTATTCAAAAACCTTCGAGGTTTTAGAAACCTCAAAGGTTTTATTCGCCTTGCGCCAAAGAGTAACCTCTCACTCCATCGAAAGTGTACAGGTGCTCTGTCTTGATAAAGTCGAAGCCCAACTTTTCGATTTGCTGTAGCAAGTCCAACACTTGGGCGTGAGTCACCACACTGGCATCGTCGGTCTTGAATCGGCATCTCCAGTGGTCGGTGCAGAAAGTTTCCTTCATTCCTTCAGGGAAAACTTTCACCCCTCTGTTCGTGATCAAGTGCAGCTGAAGTCCGTTGGCATTGGCCTGACGAAGCTTCTCTCCAATGACATTTGGATCTCTTCCATCCTGATCCCAATCTATAAATACATCCACACCAGTCAATTCCTTTTTTGCTTTTGCCTTGGGTCTGAGTTTGGTGTCCATCGGCTTGATTTCCCCTTTTTCAAACTCAGCAGGAGCCATCGAAGTTGGCAATTGTCCCAAGCGCTCAATTACCGCCTGAGCAAACTCTTGAGTACCTACTTTTTTGGAAGAAAGTCCTTCCTGAAAGATGTCTCCGGTGTGGATTCCGTCTTCCAGAGTCTTCATCCAGGCATTGGAGATTTTCTCAGCGACTTCCGGCTGCCCAATATGGACGAGCATCATGATCGCTCCATTGAGCAAACCCGATGGATTGGCAATGTCCATACCTGCAATGTCAGGAGCAGAACCGTGGATTGCCTCAAACATGGCCACTTCCTCACCCACGTTGGCAGAGCCACCAAGACCAACCGAACCGGTTACCTGTGCTGCGACGTCAGAAATGATATCGCCGTACAAGTTGAGGGTAACGATCACATCAAAAATCTCTGGACGGTCTGCAATCAGAGCAGTTCCGATATCTATAATCTTGTGGTCAGTTTGGATCTCAGGATACTCTTTTGCGATTTCATCAAAAGTTTTGTGGAATAGACCATCGGCCAACTTCATGATGTTGTCCTTGGTCATGCAGGTTACCTTTTTACGGCCGTACTTTTTAGCATATTCAAAAGCATAGCGGATAATTTTCTCGGAACCTGGCTGAGAAATCACTTTCAGACACTGATAGACTTCATTGGTCTGACGGTGCTCGATGCCAGCGTATAGATCCTCCTCATTTTCTCGAATGATGACCAGGTCAGTCTTCGGGAAATAGGTCTTAATGAAAGGAGAATAAGCTTTGCAAGGTCTCACGTTGGCATAGAGACCAAATGACTTTCGGGTAGTTACATTGAGCGACTTGAAACCACCGCCCTGAGGCGTGGTGATGGGAGACTTTAAAAAAACTTTCGTCTCTCTCAAGGAATCAAATGACTTCGGCTCCATCCCTGAGCTGATTCCTTTGAGGTACACTTGCTCCCCAATTTCAATTACATCGTACTCCAATTGTGCTCCGGCAGCTTCCAAGATTGCCAGGGTTGCTTTCATGATTTCTGGGCCGATTCCATCGCCATAGGCCACGGTAATTTTTCTTTTGGAGGACATATAGTAGTTGTTTTAGTTTGAAATTTGCTGCCGCAAAAGTAATCAAAAATGCCTGAAGGGCTTGGACTTTCATACTAAAATTGCCTAATGGAAAAGATTAAAAATCTTGTGAAACAGCTCAGAACTAGGCCTTTTTGATTTTTCGCAAAAAGACAAATTTGGCATTGTAGCCCACTGACTTATATTTGCTTTCCCCTTACTTCAAGATTATGTCTCAATTTGTCAACATCCTCACAGAAGAAAAAAACGGAGTTCTATACCTGACCGTCAATCGGGAGGATAAAATGAATGCCTTGAATTTCGGTACCCTGGAAGAACTGAAAATGATCTTCGAACAGGTAATTGACGACAAATCGTTGAAGGCGGTCATTTTAACCGGTGCAGGTGAAAAAGCTTTTGTAGCCGGTGCTGACATCAGCGAAATTGCTACACTGAATGAAGTAAACGCGCGAAAATTTGCAGAGAACGGACAGGAGATTTTTGCCATGATTGAAAACTGCCACAAGCCGGTCATCGCTGTGACCAATGGTTATACTCTAGGTGGAGGCTGCGAACTGGCCATGGCCTGCCACATGCGGATAGCTACTGCCAATGCGAAATTCGGTCAGCCTGAAGTTAATCTAGGCATCATTCCCGGATATGGAGGTACCCAACGGCTCACGCACCTGATCGGACGAGGGAAAGCCAACGAGCTGATGATGACCGGAGACATGATCGGAGCAGATGAAGCCAAAAGTCTTGGGTTGGTCAATTATGTCCTTCCTACCAAAGAGGAAGCAATTGCAAAGGCTGAGGAAATCCTCACCAAAATCATGAGCAAAGCACCACTAGCCATTGGCATGATTGTGGACTGTGTAAATGCCGCATTTGCCGAAGAAAACGGTTACCAAACCGAAGCTAATTCTTTTGCCCGCTGTGTGAAGTCGGGAGACTACAAGGAAGGAACGACTGCATTTCTGGAAAAAAGAAAGCCGGTTTTCAGAGGAGAATAAGTCACTCCCTATTCGATGAGCCAACTGAAAAAACTTGCCGGACAGACGGCCATCTACGGACTGAGCAGCATCCTCGGCCGGTCCATCAATTTTTTACTGATCATTGTCTACACAGCCTACCTAGACAAGGCAGCTCTTGGGGCGTTTACCGGAATCTATGCCCTGATTGGCTTCCTCAACATTGTTTTCACCTATGGGATGGAAACTGCCTTTTTCCGATTTTCCACAGGGAAAAATCTTGACCCGGCGAAAGTATATCAAAGTTCCCAATCGCTTCTCATCACTTCCTCGCTGATCCTTGGGTCAGGTATGTACCTGTTGGCTCCATGGCTTTCTGAAGTCATGAATTATCCCGACCAAGCTTATCTCTTCCGCTGGACAGCTCTGATTCTTTCATTTGACGCGATATTGGCCATTCCTTTTGCAAAACTGCGCCTGGAAAATCGTGCTATTGCTTTTGCCGGCGCCAAGCTGATCAACATCCTTTTAAATGTCCTTTTCAATTTACTTCTGATTATTTGGATTCCGGGCTGGATTGAATCAGGCAATCTAGAGCAGGGATTTTTGGGATTTCAGCAGGATTGGGGAGTAGAATACATCCTGCTTTCCAATCTCTTGGCCAATGGTTTGATCATCCCATTTGTCTGGTGGAGAGCCGGATTATTCAGATTCACACTTGAAAAAGAGATTATCAAACCCATGTGGAAGTATTCCCTTCCACTCCTATTTATGGGACTCGCCGGGGTGACTAATGAACTGGTTTCCCGATTACTCTTTGAGTATATATTACCGGTCAATTACTTCCCCGGAATGACTTCCCGTGAAGCCGCAGGTATTTTCGGCGCTAATTTCAAATTGGCCATTCTGATGAATCTAGTCATTCAGGCATTCAAATACGCAGCAGAACCCTTCTTTTTCCGCCAATCTACCGACAAAAACTCACCTCAGCTGTACGCCAAAGTGATGCATGCCTTTATCTTATTTTGTTCCCTTCTGATGATCGCTATCTCGGTCAATCTATTTTGGATCGGACCGCTTTTTCTGAAAGGAGCTGCCTATGCCACCGGATTTTACATTGTGCCAGTTTTGTTGATGGGCTACTTGCTTCTTGGGGTGTATTTCAATCTTTCCATCTGGTTTAAGGTTACAGATAAGACCAGCTACAGCTTTTGGATCACTTTCATTGGAGCCTTGGTCAGCGTGGCAATTATCGTAGGATTGGTGCCAGTTTGGGGATTTATGGGAGGAGCTTTGAGTACCTTAGGCTGCTATTTGGTGATGACAGTGATATGCTTTGGATATGGTCAAAAGTTTTACCCCATACCCTATCAGACCGGGAAGGCAATCCTCTACTTGGTTTTGGCTTTTGCCTTGAGTTATGGAGGATTTTACCTAGATCTACAGTCTCAGGTGATGAATTTTTTCGCAAAAAATACAGCCGTATTGATCTTCCTTGGCCTAGTGATTTTGCTGGAAAAAGATCAATTGAACTCGCTATTTTCCCTCAAAAAAAAGAAAGCCTAAACTTCCACCTAAGGCTCCCGTATTCGGGATTAGTTCGGCCTTTTTAAACAAAAGGCATTATGTTTGTGACTCGGTGTTGCTATTCCCCAATCCAGTGAGATTAATCCCCGTTCTGATTCTTTTATTCATTTCAGCAGGAAATCCGATTTCGGTTTTTTCGCAGACCAAGCTATCCAAGAAAGAAGCTAAAGCGCAGGAAAACCAGACCAAAGCTACCCGCTATTTCATTGAAGGAGAAAAAGCTTTGGTACTGGGTGAGCTGGAGAAGTCTTTTTTTTACCTGCAAAAAGCGCAGGAACTTTCTCCGGATGAACCTGCCATTTCTTACAAGCTTGCTGAGGTACTCGTCCGTAATAATCAGGCAGAAAAAGCACTCCCTTTCGCAGAAAAAGCAGTCAACGGAGATCCTGACAATAAATACTATGCGCTCATGGTCGCAGAGATTTATTCCAATCTCAAGCAGCCTCTCAAAGCAGCGGCGATTCTGGACAGACTGACCACCGAATCGGACAAAAACCAGCAGTACAACCTGGATCTTGCTTCCATATACCTCAGTGCCAATGAATTTGACAAAGCGTTGGTTGTGCTTGACCGAGCGGAGGAATATTACGGTATCCGGGAGCCTTTCACGGTGCAAAAGCAGCGAATCTATCTTCGGAAAAACAACCTCCCCAAGGCAATCGAGGAAGGAAATAAGCTGATCGATGCCTTTCCCGGTAATCCCAATTACGTACTCAATCTGGTAGAAATTCTCTATAACAACGCCAAGCTGGATGAGGCGTTGAGTCTGGTCTCAGAAGAGATCGGAAAATATCCTGATCAGGCCGAACTTCAGATGGCGGCCTACACCCTCCTTAAAGAAAAAGGACAAACTCAAAAAGCCACTGACTATTTGATCAGAGCTTTCAAGAGCCAGGATCTGGATGCTGAGGTGAAAACAAAGACCTATTTGTCTATCCTCCAAGAATTCAAAACCAGCGAGCGAGATGCCTTACTCAATCAGTTGGAGGGGATCCTGGCAGAAACCAATCCCAACAACAGCTTTGTGTTTGCTGCATTGGGCGAGCGCAAAAAATCCGAAAGCAACCTTCCGGAGGCACTGACCTTATTCAAAAAATCGCTTGCCATCCAGCCTAAAAATGCGCCTGTGTTGGAAGAAGTCATACTGAGTTCCTTTGGGGAAAATGCCAATTTTGAAGAACTGGAAAATTACACCACCATGGGAGTGGATGAATTTCCGGAGGCGCCAGAATTCTGGTTTTACGATGGGGTGGTAAAGTCTGCTCGAAAAAAAGACTCTCTCGCAGTGGTTTCTCTGGAAAAAGCCTTAGCTCTCAATGCCGGAAAAAACCAACAATTAGCTCAGGTAAGTTTTGGCTCACTTGGAAACAGCCTTTACAATCTTGGACAGAAAGACTCTGCTTTTGTGAATTTCGAACGAGCGCTCAAGTTGAATCCAAACGATGACCAAGTATTGAACAATTACGCTTATTTTTTATCGTTGGATAAAAGAGAACTTGAAAAAGCAAAAACCATGGCAGAGCGGGTGGTCAGGAAAAATCCTAAAAACTCCACTTACCTCGATACTTACGCTTGGGTTCTATTTCAGATGGGTAAATACCAAGAGGCAGCTCAGCAGATGGATGCTGCCATCAAAAATGACAACAATCCAAGTGGCGTGATGCTCGAGCATTACGGAGATATTTTATACCATTTAGGAAAAATACAAGAGGCAATTACCTGGTGGAAAAAAGCAGAAGGATCCTCTGAAGCCTCGGATAAGCTTTCTCAGAAAATCAAAGAAGGAAAATACTATGAGTAGATTTTTTACAGGTTTGATTCTAGCCGGAATGTTGATCTTGGCAGGATGTGCAAAAAAAACCATCCTATTTGAAGGAGACGGTAAAATGGAGGAATTTACTCCACTCGCTGCCAAGTACGACTACTTGAGTGCCAAGGCAAAAATCGTGATTGAAGAAGAATCAGGAAAAATCACCCGAGGTACTCTGACTGTACGAGCCAAAAAAGACAGCGTACTTTGGTTTACCATGTCTCCGGGCATGGGAATGGAAGCGATCCGAGGCCTATTTACCCAAGACAAAATCCAAATCCGAGACCGTGTTGGCAGAGATGATGTCAACCTGACCTATAAAGAGTTTGAAAATCTTTTTGGTCTCCGCTTATCGCTGGACTTGTTTCAAAATGTCATTTGGGCAAATGTCCCTTTTCCTGTGACTTACGAAGACAGATTGGTACGGGTAGGGAAAAAATTTGAATTGACTCAGGTAAGAGATAAGGTCCGCTATTTCACCAAGGTAGAAACTAGCCATGGCAAAGTGGCTGAGTTTTCAAGCAACTCCTTGGATGACAGAGGAACGGTGTTGGCAAGTTTTCCCAAATTTCAGGATATAAACAATCAGCCCTTCCCTATTGAGGTATTATTTAAGATTGCCTATCAACTGCCGGAGGGTGGACAAAACACACGAATCCATGTTAATTGGACCTCCATTGATCCCAATTCTGCACCTTTGAGTTTTCCATTCCGCTTTTAAGTCACCATGAGAAGGATTTCTTGCCTTGTATTTATTTTTTGTGGTCTTCTGACGCTTTTCCCTGCATTTTCTCAGACAAAAAAGTCCAGAGAAGAGCTGGAAAGAGAGAAAATAGAGGTTCAAACCCGATTAAAAGAGTTTGACGCGATTCTAAAGCAGACTACCGCAACCAAGAAAACCTCACTCGGGGAACTCAATGCACTCACTCGTCAATTTCAGACGCAAAACCGATTGGTCAACACCATAGATCGAGAAGTCAAACTGATCAATAACGAAATCTCAGATACTGAGAATAAAATTGCATCACTTGAGGTACAGCTCAAGGATTTGAAGGCAGAGTATTCACGGATGATTTACAATTCCTCCAAGTTAAACAGAGGCCTTTCCATTATTGCCTTTGTATTCAGTTCATCCAATTTCAATCAGCTCTACATGAGGCTCAAATACCTCAAGCAGTATAGCGACAGCAGAAAGCAACAAGCTGCCCAAATAGAGAAATTAAGTACAGACTTATCCAATCAAAGGGCTCTTTTGGATGAGCGAAAACTCACCAAAGTGAAGGTGCTCGATGAAGAAAAAGCCGAAAAGGAAAAGCTGGAGAAAATGCGAAAAGAGCAGCAGGGCTTGGTAAATACCCTTTCCAGAAAAGAGCGGGATATCCAACGCCAAATTGCTGCAGCCAAAAAGCAGCAGGATCAACTGAATAGGATGATCAAAGCTGCCATTGAGGATGAAATCCGTCGTGCAGAAGCCGAGTCCAAAAAGGAAAATAGTACTACTACAAAAAAAGCCGGAACTGCTATGCCAATGACACCCGAGGCAGCAGCACTTTCCAGTTCCTTTGCAGGAAATAAAGGAAAACTTCCTTGGCCAGTGGAAACAGGATTCGTGACTACAGGCTACGGCACCTACCCACACCCTACTTTGAAAGGCATAGTCCTAGACAGTGACGGAATTGAAATTAGAACGCAGCCAAACTCTAATGTCAGGGCTGTTTTTGAAGGGACGGTGAGTAAAATATCAACACTACCGGGCTATGGATTGACTGTAATTGTAAAACATGGAGAATATTTCACCCTCTACAGTAGGCTTAAATCAGTCAATGTAAAAGTTGGTCAAACAATCAAGGCCAAAGAGGTAGTAGGCCAAGTAGCCAGTAATCCAGAAGGCAATGCAGAAGTCCATTTCCAAGTTTGGAAAGGCCTTCAGATCATGGATCCGTCAGGTTGGATTACATCCAGATAGCACTGAAAATCGTATGTTCATAAAAAAGATTAACAGCTGTGGTCAGGAACCTTTGTCAAGCGACCCACAGTTGTATATTTGTAACTCTTATATCCTTAAACACACACCATCATGACTACATTAGGTTTCATTCAAAACATGGGCGGAGGTTCTATGATCTTGATCATCCTCGTTATCCTCCTTCTGTTTGGTGCTAAAAGGATCCCTGAATTGGCTCGAGGATTGGGTCGTGGTATCAGAGAATTCAAGGATGCCACCAAAGAAGTTCAGAAAGATCTTGAAGATGGGCTGAAAGACAACAAAAAGTAATCCCGTAAGCCAATAGACATTGGAAAAATTTAGTTCATTCGACGAAATCAAAAAATCGCTCGAAAAAAAAGAAGCTGACTGTAAAACAATTGTCAGTCATTATCTAGAAAACATCCAGACGAAGGCGCATCTCAACGCCTTCGTCGAAGTTTATGCCCATTCCGCTTTAGCACAAGCCGATCGGATTGACGAAAAACTCGCCAAAGGCAAAGCCGGAAAACTCGCCGGTATGGTCATCGGAATCAAAGATGTCCTCAACTATGCAGGCCATGAATCCAATGCCTCTTCCAACATCCTAAAAGGATATGTTTCCCAGTTTACCACTACTGCAGTCCAAAGACTTATCGATGAAGACGCCATCGTCATCGGCAGATTGAATTGTGATGAGTTTGGTATGGGAAGCTCCAATGAAAACTCCGCTCATGGCAAGGTACTCAATGCGCTGGATGAATCCAGGGTACCAGGAGGATCTTCGGGAGGGTCGGCTGTAGCCGTTCAGGCTAATCTATGCACCGTATCTCTAGGAACAGATACTGGAGGATCAGTAAGGCAGCCGGCAGCATTCACCGGCGTGATAGGCATGAAGCCTACCTATTCTCGCGTATCAAGATGGGGGTTGATTGCTTATGCTTCCTCTTTTGATACCATCGGTATTTTTTCAAAAACTGTCAAAGACAATGCCTTGGTCATGGAAATTATGGCTGGACATGATGAAATGGACAGCACCTCTTCCAGAAAGCCTGTACTTCACTATAGCGAACTTCTTCATTTCGACAAAAAAGCAAAAATCGCATACCTCAGGGAGACTATAGAATCTCCTGCACTCCAGCCTGAAATCAAAGAAAATACTCTTTCGGTCTTAGATAAATTAAAGGCAGAAGGCCACGAGGTAAAAGAAGTACAATTTCCACTGATCAAGTACATTCTGCCCACCTATTACATTCTCACTACAGCAGAGGCCAGCTCCAATCTTTCCAGATTTGATGGAGTAAAATACGGCTACCGATCTCCAAAAGCACGCAATTTGGAATCCATGTATAAATTGACTCGTAGTGAAGGCTTTGGTGAAGAAGTAAAAAGGAGAATCATGCTCGGGACTTTTGTGCTTTCTGCCAGCTATTATGACGCTTATTTTACAAAAGCTCAGAAAGTCAGAAGGTTGATAAAAGAGTATACTGAAAATCTTTTGAATGAATTTGACTATATTATCATGCCGACTACGCCTTCTACAGCGTTTAAGTTTGGAGAGCATAGCGGTGATCCTGTAGCCATGTACCTCGAAGATTTATTTACAGTACAGGCCTCGGTTTCAGGTGTACCTGCGATTTCTCTCCCAAATGGAAAGGATAAAACAGGTATGCCAATTGGATTGCAAGTCATCGCCAATTCGTTTAAAGAAGCAGAATTGTATGCTTTTAGCAACTACTTGTCGGAATTAACTTCTTAACCCAGAACTTTATGAAAAAGCATTTGTTCAGAATTTTTGGATCTGCGGTTCTCACCTGCATATTACCCCTGCAAAATGCTTTTTCCCAAGAGGAACCTATTGAAGCAGCTATAGCAGTAAATGAGGAAATACTTCCCCACTACCATTACGAATACATCCCTGATTTCACATACGAGCAGATAGAAAGTCGGATTAAATCCATGCAAAATGGGATGGGGTTTGAGTTAAACGACCGTATTTTTTCATTCATTCAATATTATACCGTCAGGAACAGAGATTACATCAAGATGGTCTTGGCTAGGAAAGAGAAATTCTTTCCGCTTTTTGAGCAAACTCTTTCCAAACATGAAATACCAACTGAAATTCAGTATTTATCCATTGTAGAATCGGGTTTGGATCCAAAAATTAAATCTCGGGTAGGTGCAATGGGACTTTGGCAATTTATGCCTGCAACAGGTAAAATGTATGGGATGCATGTGAATCAGGACATCGATGACCGCATGGACCCGGAAATGTCTACGGAGGCTGCCGCTAAGTATCTCAAATCACTATACAGGATGTTTGGAGATTGGGAGGTGGCATTGGCGGCTTATAATTGTGGCCCAGGCAACGTACGCAAGGCAATTCGAAGATCAGGAGGGAAAAAGACCTTCTGGGGCATTTACAACCATCTTCCCAAAGAAACCCGAAGCTATGTACCCCAGTTTCAAGCCATGCTTTATGTCCTTAATCACCTAGAAGAGCATAATCTTAACCTGGAAGAACCCACCTACCCTATTGAATACGAAGCGGTAAGATTTGACCGAGCTTTTAGTTTAGACCGCTTAGCAGAACTGACTGACCTATGCATTAGAGATTTGGAAGAGTTAAACCCTTCTATTAAAAGAAGAACTATTCCTGAAACCAATCAATCCATAGCTATTCGAATCCCCAAAGCCAAATCTCTATTTATTAAAGAAAATTTAGCTTGGCTTAGTGACTCCCTAGGTACCAAATCTGCAAGCCTAGCTACACCTTCACCTTTGATTGCTGAGCTAAAGCCATTAGAGCATGTCCCCTCTTCCTCGGATAGAATCATATACAAAGTCAAATCAGGCGATGTATTGGGTACAATAGCATCCCGACATAACGTATCGGTTTCTAACATTAAAGAATGGAATAATCTAAATTCCAACTTGATCAAAGTAGGTCAGACACTTTACATCTATTCAGGAAAAGCTCCAAGTCAACCTAATCAAGAAAGATTGGCAGAAAACAGCTCAAATAGCCCTAAAACCTATACGGTGAGACCTGGGGATTCACTCTGGATCATTTCTCAAAAACACTCCCTTTCAGTAGAACAGATAAAGAGACTGAACAATCTGAACTCAAACAGCATCAAACCAGGTCAGAGATTGATTATTGGTTAACTGGTAGCTACGCATTAGAATTTTTAACCACCTGATTGTACGGTTTTTAAAAAATAATTGAGCAAATTTAGTTTTCAATACATTCACCCAATTCATCACAACCCATGAAAGCAATCAAAACTCTCCTTTTTGCAGTAACTGCCTTTCTGATTTTTTCATGCGGAGAAGAATCTTCAAGTGGAAAGAACAGCTCAAAACCAAAGGCAAAAGGTTCAATTGGAGAAATTGTATTAGCCATCGACTCCACCAAATGGGCAGGGCCTCTGGGAGATGAATTGAGAGATATTTTTGAAGCAGACCTCCCAGGGATGATCCGATCTGAAGCAATGTTTAAGGTCCACCGAGTGGATCCAAGGGCAATGACCCGCATGCTGAAAATGTACACTAACCTGATCTATGTCACTACTTTTGACGATAAGCGAGGAGGAAGTCAGGTAATCAATTCTCAATTTTCGAAGGAATCCAAAGAAAAAGCTGCGGCTGACCCGTCGATTTATTCACTAAGAATGGAAGATGAGTACGCGCAAGGCCAAGAAGTTCTCTACCTATTTGGTAATACTGAGGAAGAATTGATCTCCAACCTAAGAAAAAACAAAGACAAGCTCCAAAACCTATTCGAAGTAAGGGAAAGAGGGCGATTAGGAAAGGCTCTTTTGGCGAGAAAAAATTCTGCAGCGCAGCATGAGGCAAGACTGAACCTAGGCATCGAAATTGCCCCCCCAGTCTCCTATCAAATTGCCAAATCCGAAAAGAGCTTTTTGTGGCTCAGACAACCGACTCCCAATCAAAACCGTCCTGATATCAGCATTTTTTATTTTGAACAAGATTACAATAATGAAGAGCAGACTTTTCCTGAGAACATTCTGAAGCTTAGAGATTCAGTGGCGAGTCAGCATATTTTTGGTGATCCTGCCGATCCTCGATCCTTCATGACGAGTGAAAAACAAATCCCACCATCATTCAGAAACATGGTGATAAATGATAATTTTACGGTCGAAATAAGAGGCACCTGGAAAACCAACAACTTGAGTATGGGAGGCACCTATCTCGGCTATCTGATGATAGATGAGAAAAAAGGCAAACTCTACTACATGGAAGGTTTCGTCTTTTTCCCTAACGAAGTGCACAGAGATGCCTTGAGGGAAATTCAGACCATACTTTTAAACACCAATGTGAGTTGGACGGGAAGTCAAGGTGCCTAGACCCAGTATAACTACGCATGTATGGCGATTAAAATCAGAAGGGAGGATGCCCTCAACTATCACAGCCAGGGTACCCCTGGAAAAATCGAAGTAATACCTTCCAAGCCGGTTTCAAGCCAATTAGATTTAGCACTTGCCTATTCTCCTGGAGTAGCAGAACCCTGCAAAGAGATCGCCGCAGATCCGGAAAACATCTACAAATACACCTCTAAAGGAAACCTAGTCGCAGTAATTTCCAACGGAACAGCCGTGTTGGGACTAGGAGACATTGGCCCAGAGGCATCCAAGCCTGTAATGGAAGGAAAAGGTGTACTATTCAAAAAATTTGCAGGCATTGATGTGTTTGATCTTGAAGTAGATGAAAAGGATCCCAAAAAGCTGATTCAGATTATCCGATCCTTGGAACCGACTTTTGGAGGAATAAATCTCGAAGACATCAAAGCCCCAGAGTGCTTTGAAATCGAGCAAACATTGAAACAGGAGATGAAAATCCCTGTAATGCACGATGACCAGCATGGTACCGCAATTATATCTGGCGCAGCATTACTAAATGCACTGGAGATCGTAGAAAAGAAAATCGAAGACATCAAGTTGGTGGTAAGCGGAGCGGGTGCTGCGGCGATTTCCTGTCTTAGATTCTATGTCAGTTTAGGAGTAAAAAAGGAAAATATCATCGTTTGTGATAAAGATGGTGTCATCAAAAAAGACCGATTAGGACTACTTGACATTCACCAGGAATTTGCCACAGATAAAAATATCAACTCCATTGCCGAAGCTCTACCCGGAGCAGATGTGTTCTTGGGACTTTCGGCAGGAAATATCATTTCCCCAGAGATGATAAAAAGCATGGCGCCTAACCCCATCGTTTTTGCGCTAGCTAATCCAGATCCAGAGATTGCGTATGACACTGCTATTGCTGCAAGGCAAGACGTGATCATGGCTACAGGAAGATCAGATCATCCTAATCAAGTCAATAATGTGCTTGGTTTCCCTTATATTTTCAGGGGAGCATTGGACGTTCGGGCGACCGTAATTAATGAGGAGATGAAGTTAGCAGCAGCTCGTGCGATAGCCAAACTTGCCAAAGAACCCGTCCCTGAGATCGTCAATAAAGCCTATGGGGAAACCAACTTAGGATTTGGAAGATTTTACCTTATCCCAAAGCCAGTTGACCCAAGATTGATCACTACCATCGCGCCGGCTGTGGCAAAAGCTGCAATCGAATCCGGTGTGGCCAAAAAAGAGATTAAAGATTGGGATGCCTATGAATTGGAGCTTCAAAAGCGAATAGGAATTGATCAGCGCCTGATGTCCATAGTCATTGGTCGTGCCAAAAAGGATCCAAAACGAGTGGTCTTTGGCGAGGCTGACAATTTGAAAATTTTAAAGGCTGCACAGATCATCCGTGATGAGAAAATCGCCATCCCAATTCTGCTTGGAAATAAAGAGAGAATTCTAGCCTTGATTGCTGAAAATTCGCTCGATCTGGGTGGAGTCACCATCATCGATCCGGTAGATGCAGAAGAGCAGGAGAGAATCCAAACTTTCGGAAAAATCCTATACAACAAGCGTCAAAGAAAGGGCATGACCATCTATGATGCCAATAGACTGGTAAGAGAGCGAAACTACTTCGGTGCGCTCATGGTAGAGACAGGTGCAGCTGATGCGTTTATTTCAGGCTTGACGAGAGATTATCCAAAAACGATCCTTCCTTCTTTACAGACTATCGGCGTCAATAAAGGAGTAAATCGAGTAGCAGGGATGTATATCATGAACACCCCACGTGGACCTTATTTCTTTGCAGACGCTACAGTGAATCTCAATCCGACCGCCGAAGAATTGGTCGACATCATCGGCCTTACAGCCAATGCCGTGAAATTCTTCAACATGGAACCTCGCATTGCCTTGCTCTCCTACTCTAATTTTGGCTCGGCCCAAGGCGACATTCCTGCAAAAATGGCAAAAGCGACCGCACTAGCTAAAGAAAAATATCCCGACGTCATCATCGAAGGTGAAATGCAGGCCAATGTGGCACTGAACCAGGAAATCCAACGAGAAATTTATCCGTTTTCGGCCCTTGCCCATAAGGATAAAGCTGTGAATACACTCATTTTCCCGGATTTGGCATCCTCAAATATTGCATACAAACTCCTCGCAGAGCTTGGAAATGCTGAAGCTATCGGACCCATCCTGTTGGGAATGAATAAGCCTGTTCACATCCTTCAATTGGGTAGCTCGATCCGCGAAATTGTAAACATGGTAGCCATTGCCGTCGTGGATGCTCAAACCAGTAAAATGAACCTATGATTGCGTACCTGAGTGGCCGATTGGTATTCAAAGACCCAACCTACGTCATCATAGATGTCGGAGGAATGGGCTATCAGGTAAAAATCTCGCTACAGACGTATGCAAAGATTAAAGATGAGGAGCAAATTAGACTCCTCACCTTTTTGCATATCAAAGAGGACGCCCATACCCTTTATGGATTTAAAGAGGAAGTAGAAAAGCGACTTTTCCTGCTTCTGATCTCCATCAATGGTGTAGGACCAAACACCGGCTTGATGATACTTTCCTCTTTGTCATCGGAAGAAATCGAACATGCCATACTTTCCGGTGATGTGGGCACAATTCAGGCTGTCAAAGGTATTGGAGCAAAAACAGCTCAGCGAATTATTTTGGAACTGAAAGATAAAGTCGGAAAATCATCATTGGGTGATCTGACCACACCGCTTGGATTCCTCAAATCAAGCAATAAAATCCGCGAAGAGGCGTTGCAAGCTTTAATTACTTTGGGTTTCCCCAAGGCTGTAGCAGAAAAAAATATAGCCCAAGTGTTGAAAAAAACCACAGGAGAAATTTCCTTAGAAGATTTAATTAAAGCATCTTTAAAGACACCTTAATCAGAAGCTGGATTGAACTTTCAGGAGTTATTGACTTTTTGCTGGGGGAAATCTCGGAATGTTCTAAAAATCTATTTGTTATGTTTGGCAATAGGATTGGCCTTATCACCTGCCAAAGCCCAACAAACATCGGATACTAGATCCCGAACCGATTCTCTTAACTTAAGGAGACTTTCTCCCTCATTTTTGCTTTGGCAAAATATGAGGACAAATCCTCTTTATCCTTATCGTAACCCATTTCTAGGACAACGATCGCCTTTTATCCCAAGCCCTCCGGTCAATCAACAGGTGGAGGTGAAAGTAGATTCTACGTTGAGATACAACATCGTAGACCAGCTTGACAGTACCCGAATGGGAAATGAGCAGGAATACGAGTTTGACAAATTTTCCCAACTTCAGGAATATCGCGTAAGACAAGAATACTGGAGAACCAGAGCAAGAGGCATGGACGGCGAAAGTGCCGTGGAAGGTAGAAACCTGATTCCGCCGATGACCGTAAGCCCGACTTTTGATAGAATATTCGGCGGTAGTGATGTCAATATTACTCCTACTGGTTATGTGAACCTGGATTTTGGGGCAATTTTTAGAAGAGTAGACAATCCTACCCTCCCCATTAGACAGCAGCAAAACGGAGGATTTAACTTCCAGCAGCAGATCCAGATGGCAGTCAATGGAAACTTGGGGCAAAAAATGAAATTGGGTGCAAACTTTGACTCCAATAACTCCTTTGACTTCCAGAATCAGCTCAAACTCGAGTATGATGGATTTGACGAAGACATTCTCCAATCAGTAGAGTTGGGTAATGTTAGCATGCCTGTTCAAAACCGACTGATCCAAGGCGCGCAAAACCTCTTTGGGGTCAAAACCCAAATGAAATTCGGTAAACTCAACGTGACCGCGGTTGCTTCCACCCAGCGAGGCCGAAGGGACAACTTGGTGATCGATGCCAATGGCCAGGGAAGGTCTTTTGACATTCAGGGTTCTCGATATGATGAAAACAGACACTTTTTCCTGAGTCACTTTTTCAGGGAAAATTATGAACGCTGGCTAAGAGGCCTTCCTCAGGTTCTCTCCGGCGTCAATATTACCCGGGTGGAAGTTTACATCATGAACAGGGCGACCAACACGGAAACGCTCCGAAATTTTGCAGCCTTCATGGACTTGGGAGAAGGACGCGTGTTGCTGAACCCCACCAACCCATCTATCGGACCAGGTAATCCGGGAAGCCCTGCAGGAAATGCTGCCAATCAGCTCTATTCCAATATCAGTTCCAATCCTAGCTTCAGACCTTTTGACACGGGTTCCAGAGCATTGGAATCCTCATTGGGCCTCAGAAAAGGAGTAGATTTTGAACAAATAAATGGAGCTAGAAAACTTGATCCGAAGGAATACTTTTTTAATGCCCAACTAGGTTTTGTTTCCCTTTTCCGCAGGCTTCAAAACGATGAGGTATTGGCAGTTTCCTATGAATACACCTATAATGGGCAGGTGTTCAAAGTCGGGGAATTGACGGAAGATTATCAGACCAGAAAAGAGGATGAGCTGATTTTCTTAAAGCTTCTCAGACCCGCACGGATCAACACACGAGTACCGACTTGGGATCTGATGATGAAAAACGTCTACAGCCTCAATGCCAGTCAGATCATGAGGGACGGGTTCCAATTGCAGGTAATCTACCGAGATGACCGTACAGGTCTCGATAACCCGTCTCTCCTTGAAGGTGCCAATGTCAAGGATATCCCTTTGATCCGACTCACGGGATTGGACAATCTCAACCCTCAAAATGACCCATCTCCCGACGGCAACTTCGACTTCGTTGAGGGAATTACCATGCTTTCCGATAGAGGTCTTTTGATTTTCCCGGTTCTGGAACCTTTTGGCTCAAACCTATCGAGAAGATTCAATCCCGAAGAACTGGTACTCAAAGACAAGTACGTCTATGACACCCTTTACCGGACCACACAGGCCGATGCTGAGTTAGTCACAAGGCTGAATAAATTTTTCATCAAGGGTAGGTTGACAGCAGGTTCAGCCAGTGAAATTCAACTTCCAGGTTTGAACATTTCACCTGGAAGTGTGATTGTGCAAGCAGGTAACATCCCTTTGACAGAAGGCGTAGACTACACGGTGGATTACAATGTCGGTCGATTGGTCATTATCAATGATGCGATCCTTCAGTCAGGTAAGCAAATCAATGTAAGCTTTGAAAAGGCAGATTTGGTATCGTTTCAGACCCGAAGCCTCATTGGAACCAGACTCGATTACCTTGCGAGCAAAAAGTTAAATGTCGGAGGTACATTCCTTTATCTAAATGAGCGACCCAATGTCACCCGAATTGCCACCGGAAATGAGACCCTTCGAAATAGCCTGTGGGGGCTGGATGTCAACTTCAACGACGAATCACGCCTATTGACCAAATTGGCCGATGCACTTCCATTTACCGACACCAAAGAAAAATCACTGGTTCAGTTTAATGCAGAATTTGCCCATTTGATCCCAGGAACCTCAAACACGGTCAATGGAGATGCTGCCTCCTACATCGATGACTTCGAAGCGGCAGTTACTCCATTTTTCCTAGGAGCTCAAGCAAACCAAACTTGGAAACTTGGCTCCACTCCAAAAACTCCGGATAATCGATTTGACCTCAGCAATCAGACCGAGGACAATCTAGGTCAAGCCTATCGAAGAGCGAGATTAGCCTGGTACAACATTGATAATATTTTCTACCGAGAAAGTGGACCAGGTGTACCTTCAAACATCAATTCTCAAGACCGACGCAATCATTACGTCCGCAGAGTAATTCCTCAGGAAATTTTCAAAAACCAAGATCGGGACGTAATTGTAGTTCCTCAGCCATTATTTGAGATGGCTTATTTTCCTCATGAGCGAGGAATGTACAACTACAATCCAAATCTCACTGCCGAGGGTTTGCTTCCCAATCCAAGGTCAAACTATGGAGGAGTCACGCGAGCCATTACAACCGAGGTGGATTTTGACCGAACCAACATCGAATACATTGAATTTTGGATGATGGATCCTTTTCTGCCTGGGGAAAACGGTAAAGTATTGGACGGAATTTTCAACCAGAACAACACTACGGGCGGAAAGCTTTTTCTCAACCTTGGAGATATTTCGGAAGATGTCCTGAAGGACGGAAGTCATGCTTTTGAAAACGGACTACCGGCAGATGGTGATCCCGCAGGAACGAACCAAAATGAATGGGGAAGGATTACAAGACAGCAGTTTCTAATTCCTGCATTTGACAACTCTACGTCATCCCGAGTCAATCAGGATGTAGGGTTGGATGGGTTAAAAAACGAAGACGAACCAACCTATTTCAAATCACGCTTTTTGGACAGATTGACTGTGTCTCCGGCAGTCAAGAACGCAATTGAACAAGACGTCTCTGCCGATGCATTTCAATATTACCTTGACTCGAAATTTGATGAGTCAAACACCAAAATTCTAGAGAGATACAAGAAATTTAACGGTACTGAAGGGAACACTCCAGTTTCGGCAGATCCTAGCTTGCCTTATACTCCCTCAGGAACCAACAATCCAGACAATGAGGATCTTAATGCTGACAACACCATCAATGAGCTGGAGAATTATTACGAGTATGAAATTGACCTCAGACCCGGGCAGCTTAACGTAGGTGAAAACTACATCGTAGACAAAGTAACCCACACTGAAGCCGGCGAGCAAGTCAATTGGTATTTATTCAGGATACCCGTGAGACAGCCTGACCGAGTGCAGGGTGATATCACAGGATTCAAGTCAATCAGATGGATTCGAACCTACCTGACTGATTTCGCCCAACCGGTAGTATTGAGAATGGCAGAATTCAGAATGGTAGGAAGCCAATGGAGGGTATTCCAAGAATCACTTTTTGAGCGAGGATTTTTTGAAATTCCTGAACCGGACAATTCCAACGTCACCGTGGATGTAGTCAACATTGAGCAAAACGCACAGGGGAGTGATAAATCTAGCCCGTATGTACTTCCTCCAGGCATCCAACGAGATCGGGACAATACCTCTACCGTAGAGCGAAGATTGAATGAGCAATCACTTCGAATCTGTGTAGAGGACCTTGCTCCAAAAGATGCCCGTGCTGTATTCAAAAACCTGACAATTGATCTGGTACAGTACGAGCGAATCAAGATGTTTTTCCATGCCAACAGCGATGATGCACAGGATGGGGAAGTATCGGCCTTTTTGAGATTGGGCACAGACTATACGGACAACTATTACGAGATCGAAATCCCGCTCAAAATCTCCTCTTTAGGATCTAATGATCCCCGAATTGTATGGCCGGAAGAAAATGAGTTGGACATTGCTATTCAGGAAATTGTAGGTGTAAAAGTAGATAGGGATAACACTCAGTCTCCTCTGACATTGCCATTTTCAAAATCCATCCGTCAATACAAAGTCACTGTGGTCGGTCGTCCCGAACTGAGTATGGTGCAGGGTATGATGATTGGGGTTCGTAATCCCGGAACGGGCGGAGGTTCAGCAAAGAACATCTGCATTTGGGCAAATGAACTGCGCGTCACTGGATTCACCAAAAACAATGGATGGGCGGCAAATGCCTATTTGAATACCAAAATTGCTGATCTCGCAGTCGTATCTGCTTCCATCAGACATAACTCTATTGGATTTGGAGGACTAGAAACCAAACTTTCACAACGGTCTCGACAAGCTACCACCCAATACGATATCTCTACCAATGTAGAAGTGGACAAACTTCTACCAAAAGCACTTGGTATTAGCATTCCTATGTATTTCTCCGTAGAAAATGCCAGCACAAGACCTGAATATGATCCGCTGAATCCAGATGTACCTTTTGATGTAGCTCTAGGAAAATTTGAATCCGATATTGAAAAAGAAGCCTACCGAGATATTGCTTTGGATCAATTGAATAGGCGTAATCTAAGCTTTAACAATGTAAGAAAGATCAAAAAAAACCCGGAAGCTCCTAGTCGATTCTATGACTTGTCCAATGTGTTTTTCTCTTATGCAGTGGGAACGGTAACACAGACTAATGCACAGCTCCAAGATTATAACTTCAAAACCAACAGAGGAAACGTCACCTACAGCTTCTCCCCGAAGGAGCTTAAAATTGCCCCATTCCAAAAATCAGAAGGCATGAACAGCCCTTACCTGAAATTGATCAAGGATTTTAACCTTAACCTTGCTCCTACTCAGTTTTTGGCTAGAATGGATGTGGATCGACGATTTATGCGGTCTCAATACCGAAATGATCAACTAGGTACCTCAGGAGTAGACCCGCTTTTCCAGAAATCATTTTTCTTAAACCGCTCTGTCACGGTAAACTGGGACTTGACCAATAACCTGAGAATGGATTTTGTATCTCGAGCAGCGGCTGTAGTGGATGAGCCAGAGGGTGATTTAGATACCCAAGCAAAAATCGATTCCGTGAAGGCTAACTTTTGGAGATTTGGCAGGACCACCAATTACAATCACTCCGCAACAGTAAACTACACGATTCCTTTCAACAAATTGCCACTCACGGATTGGATTCAGGCAGATTACCGATATGTAACCAATTACACTTGGCAGACTGGGGCAATCGGACAAAGAGATTCCTTGGGAAATGTGATCCAAAACACCAGAGATCAAAACATCACTGGCAAATTGGATCTCATCAAACTTTACAATAAGAACAAAAAACTGGCTGCACTAAACGCTCCAAAACGTCCTAGTATTCCAGGAAGACCTAGTACAAATGCTACAGATACTATTGGCACACCATTTACCAATGGGCTGGTTAAGTTCCTAATGATGCTGAAGGAGGTCACTTTCAATTATGGAGTGGTAGAAGGCACCTTCCTACCTGGATTTATGCCAAATACAGGGCTACTTGGAATGGATAGAGCCTGGGAAAATCCAGGATGGGCTTTTGTATTTGGTAGTCAAAATCCGGCAATCAGAAACCAGCTTGCCTTGGACGGGAACATGGCTCCAAGCCCTGAATTGACTCAAAGCTTCAGGCAAAATCGAGCTATGAATATGCGCTTTACCGGGCTTGCTGAACCCATACGAGATTTCCGAATCACACTTGAAGCAAGAAAAAGAGAGATGGGTGATTACAGTGAAATCTTCAGAAACAGCCTAGACACACCTGGAGACTTCCAATCTTTGAGTCCAAGTAGAATGGGATCCTATAGCATCACTACCATGATGATCGGAACCACCTTTGCCAAAAACAACTCTAGGAATGAATCAGAGCTATTTTCAAATTTTGAACGTTACAGGTCGATCATACAGCAGCGATTGGAAGGCCAGTCAGTGGCGCCTGGTGAGTTTGGAATCAATGGACAGGATGTGTTAATCCCGTCTTTCCTAGCAGCATATTTAGGAAAAGATCCCTCCACATCAAGCCTTAATCCTTTCCCCAAAACTCCATTGCCTAATTGGAGATTTGACTACAGAGGATTATCGCGATTAAAGGGTCTCAGTGAAATATTTAGCAGTATTAATATTACACACGCTTATACTTCAACCTATGATGTAAGCAATTTCTCAAATTCACTTCAATACCAAAGAGGTCTCGAGCTATTCAATTCCCTACAGCGCATTCAGCGTCCAAATCTGACCAATTTAGAGGGTCAGTTTATTCCGATTTATGTACTGAATCAGGTGGTACTTTCAGAACGTTTTGCTCCTTTGATTGGCATCGATTTATTGACAAAACAGCGCATGAATATCGTTGTGAATTACAACAGGGAAAGAAATCTTGGGATGAACTTTTCAAACTCACAGGTAACTGAGCAGCGAAGCAATGACTTTGGATTGACCTTATCCTATACCAAAGCAGGCATGAAAATACCTTTCAAAATAGATGGAGCGCAGAAAGTATTAAAAAATGACCTCCAAATGAGACTGGATGCCAAAGTAGTAGATACGCAACAAATCCAACGCAAAATTGAAGAGAAAGCGACTGTAACCAATGGCAACTTCAACTTGCAGTTTAGACCTACGGTGAGCTATGTCATCAACAGAAATCTTAACCTGACGATCTATTTTGAGCGAACTATCAATGATCCAAGAGTTACTACTGCATTCCGTAGATCCTCCACGGCGTTTGGAGGCCAGCTCAGATTTAATTTATCCCAATAGATTTCAATCTCATTTGATTCCTTTTAATTTTGACGAACTGAATAAATACCCATATGAATTTCCCACAAGAACTTAAGTACACCAAAGACCACGAATGGGTCAAAATTGAAGGAGACATTGCTACAGTCGGCATTACAGACTTTGCTCAAAAAGAATTGGGTGACATTGTCTATGTAGAAGTAGAGACGGTCGGTGAGACCATTGAAGCCGGCGAAGTATTTGGAACAGTGGAAGCTGTTAAGACAGTTTCTGACCTCTTCATGCCTCTGACTGGAGAAATTCTTGAGTTCAATTCAGAATTGGAATCATCACCTGAAATGGTAAATGAATCTCCATATGAAAGCGGCTGGATGGTAAAGGTGAAAATTAGTGGAGATCTTCCTTCCGACTTAATGGATGCCGATTCTTACAAAGAATTAATTGGAGAGTAATTTTTACTCGTGAGATTATTCCTAGCGGTTTCTTGGTTAATCTTCCTTTCCCTGGCAATGCTGACTCCAGGAAAAAGCTTACCGGATGTGAATCTGTTTGATTTCCAGGATAAACTCATCCATCTGCTTTGTTTCATCACTCAGTCCTACCTATGGTGTGGAATTGGGGTAGACAAGTCAGGGAAAATTCCAACAAATAAGCGGCTCTGGTTCAACTTTGCCATGTTTGGAATTTTAATAGGGATCTTCCTAGAGACTGCACAGCTATTAATCCCCAATCGAGCATTTGAATGGATGGATTTGATAGTCAATATTTTTGGAGGATTTATTGGGTTTTTGGCATATTTAAGATGGCCGTCCATTAAATTCATTTTGGAATAATCTACGATTATTATTACACTTGTTACTTAAATAAGAAAGAATTAACCTGTATAAACCAAATTCGCCATGGAAGTAAAAAAGACTCCTAGTGCTGACTTAACCAAGAAGGTGGGTATGTTCACCAACCTTGGTTTGGCAGTAGCTGTAGGTCTCACACTTGCTGCCTTCGAATACAAGTCTTACGATGACTCAGCTCTTAAAGACCTGGGTAACGTGAATGACAACTTCGAAGAATTGCTCGATGTGCCTATCACCGAACAGCCACCACCACCACCGCCACCACCACCGATGGAACAGCCTATCATTGAGGAGATTCCTGATGAGGTAAAAATCGAAGAAAAGATCGAAGTTAACTTTGACGTGGACGTGAAAGAAACTACGGTTATCAAGGAAGTAGTAATTGCTGAAGCTCCTGTTGTAGAAAAGGCAGACGAAATCTTTGACGTGGTGGAAACACAGCCTAATCCTCCGGGTGGAATGTCAGGTTGGAATGAGTACCTTTCCAAAAACCTTAAATATCCAACTCAAGCGAGAAGAATGGGTATTGAAGGTACCGTAATCGTAGTATTCGTCATCAACACCGATGGTACAATTCAGGACGTAGAAGTTTTGAGAGGAATCGGTGGCGGTTGTGACGAAGAAGCTGTAAAAGTTGTACAAAATGCTCCTAAATGGGAACCAGGAAAGCAAAGAGGACGTGCAGTACGTACTCGTATGAGACTTCCGATCCGATTTAAGCTTAGCTAATAATTAAGAGGCTGTTGAAAAACAGCCTCTTTTTTTTACCCTTTTCAAAACCAGACTTTTATTCTCTTCAATTTCATTCAGACAATCATCCGCAATTCACTTTTTTGATTAGTTAAAAAATGTTTTGGCAGTAGGTATACTCAATTACAAAGAGTAAATTCCTTTACACTAAAAACCCTTACTGCCATGGAATACAAAAAAAATCCCTCCAAGGATCTTTCAAAATGGAAAGGTGCCTTGACCCATCTAGGATTGGCTATGTCAATCGGCGCAGTGCTGGTGGCTTTCGAATGGAAAGCTTACGATGAATCCCCTTTACTCACGATCACAGATCAGAATAGCAACTGGGAAGAGGATTTCATTCCACCTATCACATTTGTAACTCCCCCTCCTCCTCCAGTAGTACCTCCTCAGATTCAGGTCATCGATAATGCAGTAAAAATTGATCAATTAGAATTTCCTAATATCGACATCGACCTTCCCAGTAATGAACCGATTACAGCAATTGAACTTGAAGAGCCTCCCAAGGAAATAGCTCCTGAGATTGTCGATTTCACTGAAGTAATGGCTTCATTCAAAGGTGGAATGGAAGCATGGTACAATTACCTCAAAACCAACCTTAAATATCCCCGTCAGGAACAAAAGCTTGGGATAGAAGGCACCGTGATCCTAAGATTTGTGATAAATACTGATGGATCAATCCAAGACGTGGAAATCGTGCGATCAGCAAGTGAGGGTTTAGACCAAGCGGCCCTAAATGTCATTAAAAACTCACCGAATTGGAATCCTGGAAAAAATGGTGGCCGGGCAGTTAGATCAAGAATGACCATTCCTATCAAATTCAAGTTGAATTAACCTAATAAAAGCAAAAGGGCCAATTTAAGGCCCTTTTGCTTTTATAGTACATTCAATGATTGTTCCTTGATTTTCTCCAGCTCATCTTTCATGCGTATGACATACTTCTGAATCTCAGCGTCATTCGCCTTGGATCCAATTGTATTAATTTCCCTTCCGATTTCCTGAGATATAAATCCAAGCTTTTTACCCTGAGCAGATTCAATATCGATTGTCTTTAGGAAGTAATTAAGGTGTGTTTCCAAA
The DNA here is from genome assembly GCA_018336015.1 of Algoriphagus sp. Classification (GTDB taxonomy): domain Bacteria; phylum Bacteroidota; class Bacteroidia; order Cytophagales; family Cyclobacteriaceae; genus Algoriphagus; species Algoriphagus aquatilis. The sequence continues at coordinate 29,103 of JAGXQZ010000103.1, forward strand.
CGAACCAATTCTTCGGTGATGTCAATCTTTTCGAAGTAATAAATCATCTCCTGCTCAAAGCGATTGGCATCAAAAGAGTTTTCTTCTAGCCATTGCTGAAAGTGCCCCTTAATCCTATTCTTGATTCGATCTTTTCTAATGGGATCAAGTACTTTTATGGCCTCAAGACCTTCAATGATGATTTGAATATTTTCATTCAACTTTTGGCCCAATACTTCTCCTTCATCATTTCTAAATTTTTCACACTTCTCTAAGGCTGAGGATATGACTTTTTTGACCTGATCCCAAGCATCCACATCCTCCTTATCACCCGAAACCGAAGTAATGACATTAGGGGCTTGAAGAGCAAGCTTGAATAAGTCTGCAGGTTTTTCTCCTACCAAGGCAGACAATTTATTGAATTGCTGATAGTAAGTCTGGAAAAGCTCTTCGTTAATCGAGACAGGCAGATCTTGCCCCTCTTTGGATACAAACTCAATAGAAAGGCTGACTTTACCTCGATCCAATACTTGCTGGACCATTGCCCTGATTTCAGGCTCTTTGTCAGAAAACTGTCTCGGACTACGAAGTGACAGATCCAAAAATTTGGAATTCAATGATCGAACTTCTACGTGAATAGTCATCCGATCATTTTCAAAGCCGGCTACGCCGTAGCCAGTCATGGATTTAATCATGAGTGGGTGGATTAGAAATTATATCCCAAGGTAAAATAAAACTTGAGATCCTCTGTCTGATAATTTCGAACGGGGCGTGCTACATCAAATTTGACATAGTAGTTCAGTAGAACTGTTCTTAGACCAGCACCATAACTTTGAAGCCATGGATTATTGAAATTATTTAAAACTATGACAAAGGGGGAACCTGTAGTGTTGATCACTTCTGTATTTTGATCATTTACCCTTTCCCAAGGTGCTGCATCATTCCAAGCAGAACCTAAGTCATAGAATCCTACCAATTGGAAATTTCTCACAAAATTGGATGTAATGCTTCCCCGAGTCAGGTAAGAGAATACCGGAATTCTGAGTTCAGTAGTAAATGTAAACACGTTTCTACCTCTAATTTCATCATAATCATATCCACGAAGATCAACGAAGTCTGCAAAAAGGACATTTGAGTTTTCTACCCCTGATGGATTCCTTACAGGAGATGGCTCAGGTCTATTGATCGGCGGATTATAAAACTCATTGAAAAGCCAGTTATCCATTCCTCCTACCAGGTAATTCTGAGGATTTGCTCCCATAAATGATCCATAATAGAGCTTTGAAGCCAACACGATGTTTTTATGGATTTTCTGATAATTACGGAAATCCAGGTAAAAATTGCTGAAGGATCGATCTCCGTGATTCAAACCTTGATAATGCGTAAAGCCAATCTTTCCTTTGGTGCCTGTGAAAGTGTAAAGTCCCATAGGCTCAGTTCTGTCATAAACGAATTCAGCCTTTCCCCCCAAATAATTTACATCAAACCGGTTTTGCTCAGGCACGTTTCCGTAAGTAATTGAATCTGAGTTGAGGTTAAAATACTGGGTTTTTGCCAGAAAAGGAGCAGCATAAACTCTAGAATGGATATTGAAAGGATAAGAAACTCCAGCTTCAACTTTTGTCAAGACATACTTCTGAAAAGTGATATCATCTTCTGTAAGCCTTACCGTTTTACGGTCATATCTGCCTCTAAAATCAAGTCTTGACTTTAAGTATTCATATTCAAAATACACATCACCTCCTGAATTAAAGTCTAAAGACGTCATGATTCCACCCATAAATACATGGTTGTCGAGAATATCGGTCATTTTCCCATTGAGGCTAATACCGAATCCTCTTAAAGGATCAACCACTGCTCGGGTATTGATGTTATTGGTGAAAAACTGAGGTTCCATCTGTCTGGGACCAGAAACTTTCTTCAAAAGGCTCTGCTTTCTGAATGCTTCCAAGAGATTAGATCTTCCATCTGTCCTATTTGCTCCCTCTGTTTGTTGAGTTGGATTTGTGGAAGGAAGAGAATCAAAAGTGTAATTCTCCGTATTGACCCCTTTTTTGGATTCAAATCTTAATCTATCCAAGCTGATAGCAGAAGTCTTTTTGGCCAACGTATCCACCTGGACTGGAGGTGATGCAAATTCGGGCTGCGAAACTGGAGGGGTAGGAACTGGTGAAGGAGAATTTTTTGCTTCAAGTAATCTTCTCGCCGCAAGTCTTTCGTTCAGATCCTTCGCCTGAGCCAGCTGCACACGAGGGGTGCTGGGTGTAAACTGATCCACGCCACTGAAACCTTCCACAAACAGATAGGACTCTTTTCCATTACGGACAGCGTAGGCAATTTTGTTCATCCTATTCGTCACATCAAATACTTCCACGCTCTTGTCATAAGCTGAGATTTGACTGGAAATTTGATTTCCTATGCTATGCCGCATGATGTTGGTGATCCCACTCAAATCACTCAAATAAAGAATGGAATTACTATTCAGCTTTCGGGGCATCAAGTTTTTACTGTTCGCATTGGTCAACTTGGAAAATGTGGTGGTGTCCTTTAAGACTTGAGCCATGTACAAATTGAACTGGGTTGGCAATACTTTGATATCCGGTGTGGTGGTGAGCACTGAATCGGGTAACTCTGTAAAATTTGTGGAATAAATGATCGTTGAATCATTTAAAAATACTGGGGTAAGGTCATCAAAAATATCATTGGTCAATCGCTTACCCTGACCTCTTACGTTTAACGTGTAAATATCCGTTCTCCCGTTAGAAATCGCGGACAATACCATATTTCGACCTGAATCATTGAAATCCAGACTCAAAATCTGAGTGATGTTTCTCAGAAAAATTTTATCCTGAGATGTGCCGTCAATGGAGCGCTGACGCAGCGTAGTAAACCCTCTTTTGAAAGATGCAATGGCAATATTGGCTGAATCTCTCCAAGCAATAATTGGTGAACTCAAATTAGGAGGAAGTTCTTCATACTTTGCCCCGCCTTGATAGACAGTTTGTTCAGAGCCTGAAGAGAGATCTCTAACAATCACTTTGAATTTACCGGCATTGTTGAGCACATAAGCCAGCTTCAGACCATCAGGGCTGAACTTGACGTCAGATATCGCTCCATCTACTCTGGAAGAAGTAGAAGCAATGGCATTTTTGGAATTTACATTTTTGAAGGAATTGTAAACCGGCTCGTTGACTTTCAAGTAAAACTGCTGCCAGTCATTGAAAAAAGTCTTGATGTTCAGCCCAATGGTATTGGCGATACTATTTTCCTCATTTCTATTGATTCTGGAAAGATTGAGAATACTGGAGACATATCTTCGACCGTATTTTTCAGAAATGTAATTCCATATAGACTGACCAACCAATCCTGCTTCTATTCCTGTCAGGTTATGGATTTTAGGACTTGTATTATCTTTTAAAAACTGGCGGGTAAAATCATCCATTTCTCTACTCCAACCTTTGGCCAGGTAAAGCGCAACCCCATCCACATACCAATCCGGAAAATCATTGATCAAATTAGCCTGAAAAGCATCAGCCACTGAAGCACCATACAGCATCTCTCGAATAATGACCTTGGCTGTAGCAAAAATCACGTCCTCCTTAAACTGATCCATACGGCCACGATAGGCTACTTCGGCAATCAGTCGGGTAAATTTGGTCTGACCCTCTTCGGTGTATTGCTGAGCATTCAGATCTAAATTGCTCTGGAGCCTTTCCTCCGGAGAATTGTAAATGTAAATTTTTGGCTTTGTATAAGCGACATATCCGATGTTTTGGGTGATTTTATCAAACTCTGCCTCCAAAAAATCAATAGCCATTTTGGCATTGGGTCCACCTCTATCGTAGTAGTAGACTTCAAAATTATTGGAAGAGTAGAAATACCAGTTGATTTCTTTGTGCTGTACCCTGTTTTTTCCAAATCGCTCTTGGTCAAACTGAGCCTCAGCACCAGATATCCCAAGAAAAAACGTAACTAAAAACAGGAATCGAAAGACCAGAATTCGCATTCGAGACAGAATTGATAAGTTTTAAATATACTTAAAATACCTAGAGATGTCCACTTCTTTAAGCAAAGGCTTTGAGTGTAGAATAAAGTCTCTCATCATCAGACTAAAGTAAGGAACCAAGGAAACACCTTTGGCCCCAAAACCATTGAAGATGTAAACGCTTTGATCCGTCGGATGTTTACCCAAAAATGGTTTTCGATCTTTGGTAGCGGGCCGAATCCCATACTTATGCGAGGTTACCTCTGAAACTCCCACCTTTACTAGTTCCTCCAATTTTTCCAACAGCTCCTTTTTGGCGGAATCGGTTGGTCCTTGATCCAAGTCGTGCCATGTGTAGGTGGACCCAACTCGAAATGTTCCATTTTCCAATGGGACCCTAAAAACTCCCCGATTGACTATGTAATCAGGAAAAAAGTCCTGCTTCACTTCGAGGATTTCCCCCTTAACTGGTGCAAAGGGCAAAAAAGAGAAGAAACGTGACTTCATGGCTCCAAGACCACTACAGTAAACCAGATTTTTGGAATGAATCCCTTTGTATTCCCAACCTGCGGAGGTCTTTTTCAGCTTATCTTCTTCAAAGTTTTCGAATACTACTCTTTCTCCAAAATAGGAAGACATGCTTTCAAGCAGTTCATTGATATTCAACCAACCTGCCATCTTCAGCAAAACTCCACCGAAGGGATCTTTCAACTCCTTGTATTGGCTTTCTGTAAAAATTGCCTCTACAAATCGTTGGATTTCAGGATCACTCGAATGTCCCATCCATTCATTTTGCTCTTCAACAGAAAGAAACGGACGGTAGATTTTTTCCGAATTGAGAAACTTCTTCCCTGTCTGAGCTTCCAACTCTTTATAAAAGGGCTCAATATGTGGAAACAACACCTCTCCCATCCAGGTTTTGACCATTTTTCTTCCCGTGACCGGATTATAAAGTCCAGCAGCAATTCTACTGCTTTGATTTTGATCTGGTGTGTCAAAAACCAATATCCGATAACCTTCTTTTTGAAGAAGATACCCCATTGCTGTGCCAGCAAGACCTTGTCCAATGATTAAAAAATCAATTTCCATGTCCCAAATTAAACTCATAATTCCTTACTTTGCTGAGGTCACGAAGACTTTTCCAATGCTTCACATTAAGTTATTCACCTTCAATCCTTTTCAGGAAAACACCTATTTGATCTACGACGAATCAAAAGAAGCAACCTTGATCGATCCGGGGTGTTTCACGCATGCTGAAAAAAGGGAATTAGAAGATTTTATCCTATCGGAAAACCTGAAAGTAACCCAACTTCTCAACACGCACTGTCACATTGACCATGTGCTGGGAAATGCATGGGCTGTAAAAAAATTTGGAATCCCCCTTCAAATCCACCCCAATGAAACATCCGTGTTGAAATCGGTGGAAGTTTATGCCCCGAATTATGGTTTTCAAGGATATGAATCGACAGAAGCAGAAAAGTATCTTGAAGAAGGCCAGGAAATTTGGGTTGGTAAAGAAAAACTCTCTGTCATTTTTGTTCCGGGACATTCCCCGGGTCATGTCGTTTTTTACCACGCCGAAAGCAAACAGTGCATTGCAGGCGATACGCTTTTTAAAGGAAGCATTGGACGAACTGACTTACCAGGAGGAAACCATAACCTACTTTTGAATAAAATCAAAAGCCAACTTTTTGCTTTACCTGATGAGACCGTAGTCTACCCAGGACATGGCCCGGAAACCACCATTGGATTTGAAAAAATTTACAATCCTTTCGTAGGAGAAAGAGCATTCCATTGAAAATCAAATCTCACATACCCAATACTATTACACTCCTGAATTTATTTTCAGGTGTGATGGGAATCATCTGGGTGCTTGACGGACAACTACTCTACGGTGCTTATTTCGTTTTAATTGCAGCGGGTTTTGATTTTTTGGATGGTTTTGTAGCCAGATTACTGAAAGTCCAAAGCGAAATAGGGAAAGAACTGGATTCACTGGCAGATGTGGTTTCTTTTGGAGTGCTGCCTGGTATCATGTTGTTTACTGTGGTCAGAGATCAGGCTGAACTGCCATGGCTTCCCTATCTTACACTGATCGTCCCCATGCTTTCCGCATACCGATTGGCAAAGTTTAATTTGGACACCCGACAAACTGATCGTTTTATTGGATTACCCACTCCGGCTAATGCATTGTTTATTTCGGCTTTGCCACATTTGGGATTGGAAATGGAGTCAATTGGCGATTTTCTGACATCTCCTTGGGTAATCGTCGGGCTTGCTTGGATTTTCGCGATTTTGCTTATTTCAGAACTTCCTTTAATCGCTCTCAAATTCAAGGATTTTAAGCTTGGGAATAATAAGATGCGGTTTGCTCTGGTTGGCATCAGCTTGGTTTGTTTTGCTTGGATGCAGCTGGCAGGTATCCCACTTTTGATTTTGGCGTATATTGCTTTATCGATTATAGAGCAAGCCATCGGAAGTGAATGAGGAAGAAGGTCCATCTGTATTTTCTACTATTTTTCTTTGGGGCAATTAGCCCGATTTCATTTGCACAATCTTCCTTGTTAAAGTTTGGAGTCATCAAGAGTGGTGTGTACAAAATCACAGAAACTAAAGCTCGACAACTAGGCTTCCAGAATCTTTCTGAGATTTCACTTTATGGCTATCCTGGTATGTTGCCTCAAAAACTGGATTCCGCTCAGCTTTCCCATCAAGAAATTCCAGCTTGGCAATCCGGAAATGCTCTATTTTTTTACCTCGAAGGACCAATCCAATCAAGATTTGATGAGCAAACAGAGATTGAGTTTACTCATCATTTCTACACGGATACGCTTTACTATCTGATTGGAAGGAATTTGAATCCAAGGCGGATTAGTGAAATCCCAGGAAATTCATCAAATCCTTCCAATGATGTCTGGTATTCATTTCAATGGCTAAAAGAGGAAAAAACAAATGTCCTAAACTCGGGTCGATCTTGGTATTCCGACCCCATTAGACAAGGGCAAGGATTGGCTGTCAATTTTGGAATCAACTCCTCCACAAATGCCCCTTGGCTTTTGAAATCTAACCTGATGGCCCAATCCTCCGGCACCTCTCAACTGAGAATCCTCACCGGAGATGAGCTGATCAGAGAGACAAGCTTTAATCCAATCCCATCGACTACTTATGGACTCAAGGGTCGTGAAGAAACCGTTAACCTTGAATTTTCTCCTCCAAATGGAAGGCTAAATCAGCTCCGATTTACCTTTCAGGGTTCAGGCGCAGGGTATTTGGACTATGTGACAGTAGGCATTCCTTATTCAGGAGACCAACTTCCTGAGGGGATTTTTCATGGAAAAAAGGATGGTTTGGTGAAACTAATTCCCAACAAGAAAATCTGGGAGATCAGTGATTTTTATAATCCAAAAGCTTTTGGGATTGGAAATTCAGGCTTAGGAAAAAGCTGGGTTGTATTTACAGAACCTACGGCCCCTGCTATCCAAAACTTTCAACAAATAGGCATCAAGCCACTCGAAGGTTCCAAACCCGAATTGGTCATTATCACCGTTGCTCAGTTTAGGCAAGCTGCGGAGCGCCTAAAAGCACACAAAGTAGCGTCAGGTATTTCGACTGAGGTGGTCTTTGTCGAAGAAATTTTTAACTGGTATGGTTACGGCAATCGGGACGTGACCGCCATTCGGAATTTTATAGCAGCAAATTTTCACGCTGGAAAAAAGCTCAAAAATGTCCTGATTCTGGGCAAAGGGACTTTCGATTACAAAAACAAACTCAAGGGAAGGCCAAATCTCATCCCCATCTACACCAGCAATAGTAGCTTGGATCCTTTGACCACCTACAGTTCGGATGACTATTTAGCTCTGATTCATTGGGGACAAGGCGAATGGGAAGAGTCGACAGCTGGTGATGAAGGATTACAAATAGGAATCGGCAGAATACCTGCGATCAATTTCAGGGAAGTCAATACCTGGGTAGATAAAATTATCTCCTACGAAAATCTAGACCAAAAATTCCTCCCATCCAGTGTCCTGACTTTCCTAGCAGACGATGGCGACAATGCCATTCACATGCGTGATGCAGAGGTTCACGCAAATTATTTAACTCAAAATCATCCATTTTTCCGTAGTGAAAAACTTTACCTCGATCGATTCGAACAGGTGAAAAATGGAACAAGACAGCGTTCGACAGCTATAAGTCAAGCACTTGAAAAATCGCTCGACAGAGGATCACTTTTTGTCAACTACATCGGGCACGGCAACGAAACTACGCTCACTGCGGAGGAAATTTTCAAAGTGCCTGATTTGGAAAATTGGACTACCCAAAACCAGCTCGCACTTTGGGTGACAGCGACCTGCGAGTTTGGCAGACACGACAGTCCATTCTTGAGGTCCGCCGCAGAAGAACTGCTTTTCGCGCAAGGAAAAGGGGCTATGGGCTTATTGACCACTGGAAGGCCTGTCTTTAGCAGCATTAATTTCAAACTGAATCAGGCCTTTATCCAGGAGATTTTTAAAACTGAAAACGGAATCTATCAAGACCTCGGAAGCATCTATCTCAACACCAAAAACAAGAGCCAAAACGGACCATTAAATCGGAATTTTTCACTTTTGGGAGATCCAAGTCTGAGGCTCAAGGTTCCAGATTTAGGAATAAAAATCTCCTCCATCCTAGAGGTAAATACTAAAAATCCAATTGATACGCTACGTTCATTGGATCAAGTAGAAGTGACAGGGGAAATTATTGAACCCTTGGTGGGTTCTTCCATCTCCAATTTCAACGGTCACTTACAAGTAGAACTTTGGGGCAGCCCGGAAAACCAAAAAACCTTAGGCGACGAAAATCCTGAATTTGAATTTCAAGAGGAAAACAACCTTCTGTTTAAAGGCGAAGGAGAAATCAATAACGGGAAATTCACCACACGTATGATCATCCCCAAAGAAGTCTCAAAAGAAAAGACTAGCCTAAACCTTCGTATATCAGCTATAGACGAGAAAACCAAAAGTTATGCAGGAGGTCTACTTCAAGCAAAAATTGACGGAACGATCGATGCACCATCATCAGATCAGGCGGGTCCCATCATTCTCGTAGAGGTAAAGGGAGAATCCAAGACATCGTTCACTATTTCTTCAAAACAGATTCTAGTCACTGCCAAATTTGAAGACCTCAGCGGGATACATCTCTCAGCTTTAAATCCTGAAAAGATTCTTCGGGTGCGGGTCAATGGAATTAAAACCATCTTGATTAATGAATTTTACCGTGCGAAAGGTGGTGATTTCAAACACGGTGAGGCAGCATTCACTATTTCAGGCTTAGAAGAAGGATCCAATGAAGTGGAGATTTTGGCGTGGGATAATGTAGGAAACAGCAGTAAGCTGGAGTTTAGGATCGAAGTACGAGGAAGTGAGCAAATAAAAATTCTTGAACACTTGGTTTATCCAAACCCCAGCTCAGATCAAAGCAACTTTTATTTTATTCATAACCGGCCGGGAGAAAACTTAATGGCTACTTTAGAAGTATATTCACTTTCTGGTCAGATACTTTTTTCGGAGTCCAGACGTTTAGTCAAAGCTCAGGAAATGATCAACGATTGGAACTGGATTTTTTTCCAGAGCAAATCAAAATATCCAGGGAAAGGAACTTATATTTACAACTTATCGCTCTACTCAGAATCGGATTTCACCTCAGATTCTGTAAGCGGAAAACTGGTGATTCAATGAATAAAAAGGCCATTTTAGGAAGGAAAAGCATACTCTCGATAGTTTTTGCCTTGGCTGGATTTTCTTCTTTTGCACAGAATAGTGTGATCATTTCGGGTCAGGATCCTAACCGAAGGGTAATCACCACAGCTGTCCCTTTCCTTAATTTTGCTCCTGATTCCAGACATTCTGCCATGGGTGATGTAGGGGTAGCTACCTCGCCTGATGCGAATTCAGCTCATTGGAATGCAGGTAAGTTAGCTTTCATCAAAGATGACTTGGGGTTTTCTCTTTCTTATTCACCTTGGCTCGGCAAGTTGGTGAATGACATGTCCCTTAATTATTTGTCTGGCTTCAAAAAAATCGATGAAAATTCCGCTTGGGGATTCGATGTCAGGTATTTCAATATGGGTGACATCGAATTGACCGACGGAAGAGGCAATCCCATAGGAGAGTTTAATCCGAGAGATATTGCCATCGGTGGGACATATTCCAGAAAATTATCCCAAAACTTGGGTTTAGGTATTTCAGCAAGATTCATTCATTCTAATTTGTCAGGCTCTATTTCATCAGTTGGTGGAGCAGAAGCAAGACCGGGCACTGGCGTGGGTGCAGATATTGGACTATACTATCAAAAACCAACCTTCATTGGTTCAAAAGAGGGAACTTGGTCCTGGGGTGTAACTTTGACCAATTTAGGTCCCAAAATCACTTACAATAGCGCAGAAGACCTCGATTACATACCCACCAACCTTAGAATCGGTACAGCTTATAAAATCAACTTCAATGAGCTCAATTCATTGACTTTCATCCTAGACGCAAATAAACTGATGGTTCCGACACCACCAATTTATAGAACCAATCAGGATGGTACCTTGGCAACCGACGAAAACGGAAATCTAATCATTGCTGCTGGTCAAGATCCTAATCGAGCACTCATTTCAGGAATGTTTGGTTCGTTCTCAGATGCTCCGGGAGGATTTCAAGAGGAGATGAGTGAATTCACTGTATCATTTGGAATGGAATACCTCTACACCGAGAAATTTGCCTTAAGAACAGGTTATTTTTATGAAGATAAAACCAAAGGTGGAAGACGCTATTTCACCATGGGATTAGGTTTTAATATGAAACGTCTAGGTTTAGATTTCTCATACTTGGTTCCTCAGGTACAAAATCATCCCCTTGCTGAGACGTTAAGATTTTCGCTTCGCTATTCGATTACCTCCAATTAATGGCATTAGACAGATCTAAGGCACCTGAATTTAAAATTCCATCAGATTTCGAATTAATCTCTCCGGTTAAGTTTAGTCTTAACACAGGAATCAGTGTTTATTTTTTCAAAACTCCCGGAATAGAAGCCGTGAAGCTGGAGGTAATTGGGAAAAGTGCACGGGGTCGCATCCCCCAAGAACATGTGCTGATCCCCTCTTTCACACTTCAAATGATTTTAGAAGGGACAAGAGATTTTTCAGAAGAGGAATTGTCTGAGTTTTTCGACTTTCATGCTACCGAAGCCCAGCCTGTTCTCTCCTATACCCATGAGGGCTTTAGCCTATTGAGTACCAAAAAGCACATGGAGGCAGTTCTTCCCAGATTCATCTCACTTTTTACTCAGGCTACTTTTCCATTAGAAAATCTTGAAAAACGAAAATCTCAACGAAGATTAAGTTTGAAACTGGAAAAAGAAAAATCTTCTTCGAGATCAAGTCAATTATTTAGGACCGCTCTTTTCGGGGCAGAACACCTCTATGGCCAGGAGGTAAATGAAGAACATATTGATCTCATTACCTCCGACCTGCTGAAAGATTATTACCTAAATCACCTTTGGCAGAATTGCGAAATATTCCTCTCCGGTGATTTAGATCAAAGCCAACTTAACCATCTAAGTAAATGGCTAGAAAAAATCCCCTCGCGAGAAGTGACAGATGAAGGACTGGATCGACCTGTACAAACCACTCTAAAAATCCATGAGGCACGAAAGGATGCCCTTCAGAGTAGTCTAAGAATCGGAGATTGGTCAATTTCAAAATCGCATCCAGACTTCCATGCCCTCTCTGTTTTCAATACCATTTTGGGAGGGTATTTCGGTTCTAGACTGGTCAAAAATATCCGGGAAGACAAAGGACACACGTATGGAATCAGCTCTTCGTTGGTCGAACTTGGAGATTATAACTATTGGGTGATTGGTGCAGATGTCCAAAAAGCCCATCTCAACGAAGTGATCCAAGAAGTCTATATCGAAATCAACAGGCTAAGTACAGAACTTGTCTCGGAAGATGAGCTTGAAATTTTAAGAAACTACCTAGTCGGTCAAATGCTCAGCAAATTCAGCTCTTCTTTTGATCTGATGGATAGGTTCAAATCGGCACATCACTCAGGGCTTGATTTATCCTATTACCGTCAAAAATTGGATTATTTAAAAAAAGTCACTCCGCAAGATTTACTCAGGATCGGGCAGACCTACTTTTCAAACCCTCCGTTTATAGAAGTTTCAGTTGGATAATCAGGTGATTCTTAGGTAAAGCCAAGAAATATCCCAGGCTTTCTTTGCCCATAATCGATAAAGAGAAAAGGAAAAACCCTTCATTCCAAGCTCCTCTCCCATTTGGACCAGTTCACGGGCTGAGTCAAAATTTGCAGACCATAGGGCATGCTTAAGTTCATATTGGATTCGATCAGCCAACGCTTTGTTTTCCTCCGGATACAAGTTCATCAACTTGATCTTTGAGCAAACCCTTACCGTACTTGGAAGCATTTGGGATTGGTATCTTTTATATTGCTGCGATGACATGGACTCCCCATGGAGTCGCTTCAAAACACCCATGTGGTCTGAAAATACCACCGGATATTTTCTCGCTAGTCGGAGTTGGATATCAAAGTCTTCATAAAACAAGGTCTCATCGTATCCTCCTTCCTTCCGGAGAATAGGAGCATTAAAAACCATCGTGGGGGAGCAGATGAAATTACGCTTGATCAGCGTCTCATAAATATTGGATAGTTCGATCTCTTCCTTTAATTCCCCTGCTGAGTTTCTAGGGTAAAAGGTTCGGATTTGTGATTTTTCATCCAACAAATAGGCATCAGAAAATACAAACGCCGCAAACGGTGCCCCTCTAAGCTCTTTGATCGAGGTAGACAAATGCTCTGGATACAATAAATCATCTCCAGAGAGATCGATCAAATATTGACTGGTGGTTTGATTCAAAAACTGATTGAAAAGCCGACAGTAGGGCTGAGGCTCTTTGAAGGAATGGAACTCGACTACCAAATGGCCCGACCGCTGATCTATCCATTCTTTGATTCGCTCAGAAGTCTGATCCGTACTTCCATTATCGATGACAATCAGCTCCTTGGAGTAATAGTCCTGCTGCTTGACACTTTCCAATGTCTCCGAGATCCACTTCTCATGGTTGTAGGCTATACAGATGACGGTTACTTTTTCTGCATCATTCATAGAAAAATCTCCTAGTCCAGGTGACTTTATTACTTACATCATTGGAAAACCGAGCTTTAAAGAACATCAGACCTGAATTAATCCCGGAATCGACCTCTGAACTTCCGAGGTCAATAAACTCAGTTTTTTGCTCTGCCGCAAGCTGAAATAAACTTTGAAGCAGCAAGTCGCCTCCGTTGGAAATATTGGAATTTGGACGGATGGCCGATTGGTAATAATACATGGATTCGGGAAGCAATTTGACAGCCAAGGAATGTGCAATTGGTTCAGTTCCCTGAATGAGACTGATTTGAAAATATCGTTCAGGGAACTCAGAAACTTGATGAATTAGCCTATTCTCATCAAACAACGTCAGGTAACCTCTTTCAGAATTCCAATTTCGTATGTCATACAAAAAATTAAAATTCTGGACTGCCCCCTTTTTCACGCTTAAACCTAATGACTGAAGAGTTTTTTTGTTCTTATCAGAAAAAGCCTTCACTTCACTTTTAAGTTTTTTCTTACCCAGAAAAAACTGATGACTTTGTATTGCTTCAGGTTTAAATCCCTCCTTGAAAAGCACGTTCCCGATGAATTCACTGTATTTTTCATAAGGTTTGGGAGGCTGAATAACTTTAACTGTAGAGCATTTCAGACGCTGAAGTTCAATTAGAATCTCTTTGATGAAAAATTGGAGTTCGTCGGAATGAATCTGACCCGGAATCCAAACTCCACCGAAAGGCAAATTTGGAAGAGAAACTGCCTCTCCATTTTGTTGAATCACCACATGTAAGATGGCTTTTAATTTTTCCTTTTTAAATAAACGAAAGGTCAACTTCTGCACATCCGCCGACGAATCAGAATGCGACAAAAAATAAGGGTGATCCAAGGGAAGAGATTCTGATATCTGAATTTTAACGGACATTTTCTCGAAGTCTTTCAAAATAATCCTTATCTCTGATGTAATCCTCTTCTGAAAATTCCCTGTCGGAAAGCCCTAGAACTACCGAGCCATCTGTACAAACCACCTCTACCCAATTAAGTGGAGGAATATAAATCCCTTCCGAGGGCTTATCGAGGCTAAACAAATGTGTTTTACCATCGACACTCAATACGTTGACGATCACCTTTCCAGCAATCGCCACCAAGACTTGGCATTCCCGCCAATGAGCATGACTGCCTCTGACATCACCATCCGCCACCCCAGTGATCCAAAAACAACGATGGATCCCATTTCGAAAAAGCGACCGATCCTCCCAAAAATGAACAGAACCATGTTGACTAATCACGCCCGGTATATCCAATCGGAATGGATAGTCTACGCTAATTTTTTGGGTAAAATCAGGATACTCCATGCCTAAAATTAAGTGAAATCAAACTAAGAAGCGGTTAGCCAAAAGTTAATTTTCTATTTTCATGACTCCTTATCAAAGTCCAAATGAGTAAACCATTAGACCAAGACGCATTTTTAACAATTTCGAGAAAGAGTACAGGACTTTACAAGGATAAGGGGAGTAAGTTTCTATATTTTTCTTTCCCGGTGGAAAATGAAGAAGAGATCAAAACCGAATTGGCACTCCTGAGAAAAATCTATTTTGACGCTAGTCATCACTGTTATGCGTGGGTTTTAGGGCCTAAAGGGACTCAATTCAGGGCCAATGACGATGGCGAACCTAATCATTCTGCAGGCGATCCCATTTTGGGACAGATTCGATCCCATCAACTTACGAATGTTCTTATCGTAGTAGTCCGGTATTTTGGCGGAACCAAACTGGGTGTGAGTGGATTAATCCAAGCCTACAAAATCTCCGCTTCCATGGCTATTGAAGACAGCGATATCATCGAAAAAAGGGTCATGGAGGACTTAGTAATCCAATTTGGCTATCCTCAAATGAATGAAGTCATGAAAATCGTGAAATCAGAAAGCCTTGAAATCAAAAATCAGATCCTTGGCTTAGACTGTCAAATAACACTTAGGATGAGGAAAGGTATTCTAGTTTTGGTGAAAGAAAAGCTTGAGGAAATTGAGAGTTTGGTGGTTAAATCCGATTGAAAAGCTCATCCAAGTATCCTTCTTGCCGAAGTACCTGAAACACCTCCAAACAAGCCCAAGCATCTGTAGCTGCATATCGAAGCTGCTTTTCCGTAAGTTTTTCGGCCTCCCAATTGGAGACTTGCTCTGTCTTGGAAATCCTCATTTTCAAGACCATGCCGCAGAGATTTCTAACCCCCACATTGTGGAAACCCACTTTTTTCAATTCATCATTCAAATCAAAAAATGATTGTGGGTAGAAGGAATCGGTGAGTTTACGGAGTGCTTTGAGGTCATCATGGACAGCTGCTCCCACTTTTACCAGATTCTCTTTTTCCAGGAGATTTCTCAAAGGCGGAGGAAATCCAACCAGATGAAGGCGGAATAGAAAGGCTTGCTCAGAAGAAGACAACTGAAGCAGCGAAACATGATTAAACTGTCCTTTGCGAAAGGAAGGTTTGGTTTCAGTGTCAAAACCTATAATTCGTTGGTCCTCCAGAAAATCTACGGCTTCCTCCACTTGGTCAGGACGATCAATCACATAGATTTTTCCCTCAAATTGACCTAATGGCAATTCGTTTATCTCTTCTTTGGAAATGCTAAATGGGATCATACCAACTCTTCTTCCGGCTCGTAATAGGAAATTCCCAAATTAAAATAACCATACAAGATGGTCATCAACGGGCTGATGATATTAAAAAAGCAATAGGGAGCATAAGTCAATGTGGCTACTCCCAACACCGAGGCTTGAGTAGCTCCACAGGTGTTCCATGGCACCAACACCGAGGTAACTGTAGCAGAATCTTCCAGAGTCCTACTGAGATTTTCAGGTTTTAATCCTCTTTTTCGATAGACGTCGGCATACATTCTACCGGGAACCAAAATCGCCAAGTATTGATCCGAGGTAGTGATATTGAAAAAGACACAGGTGGCGGCAGTGGATGCGATCAATGAACCGACTCGGTGTACCTTTCGGATCACAGCTTCTGCCATGACTTTCAGCATCCCGCTTTCCTCCATAATTCCGCCAAATACCATCGCGCAGATAATCAGCCAAATCGTATTAAGCATCCCTCCCATTCCTCTGGTGACCAGCAATTCATTAACGATATCATTGGATGTAACCACTCCGATTTCTCCAAAAAGAGCCATCATGACAGATTTGAAACCCAGGTATGAGTATGCCCCCTCTTCTGATGCTACTTCTTTGATAATTTCCGGTTGGAAAATCAGTGCAAAAACACCTCCCAAAAGAGCTCCTGTCAACAGCGCAGGCAATGCTGGTACTCGTTTGATAATCATTACCAAGACCACTGCTGGAACGATAAACAACATTGGGTTAATGTTGAATTTGGAAGAAATCACCTCAGAAATTGTCTTCACATCCTCCACACTTCCTGATGTCTCGTAGTTTAGTCCGATGACAATAAATAGAATCAGGGTAATAAGCATGGTCGGAATGGTTGTTTTTGCCATATGCCGAATATGAGTAAAGAGATCCGTCCCTGCCATTGCAGGCGCAAGATTGGTCGTATCAGAAAGTGGCGACATCTTATCTCCAAAATAAGCACCCGAGATAATTGTCCCTGCAATAATCCCCTCCTCAAATCCCAAAGCCTTTCCAATCCCTAATAGTGCCACACCTACCGTGGCCACAGTGGTCCAACTGCTACCCGTGGCGACTGAGACGATCGCACTTATAAAGCATGCCGCAAACAAAAAAATCACAGGACTCAAAACCATAAGTCCATAGTAAATCATCGCAGGTACAATCCCACTAAGCAACCAAGTACCCGCAAGTGCTCCAATCAAAAACAAAATCAGAATACTACTCATGGCAGAGCTGATGCTCTTTACAATACCTTCTTGGAGTGTCTCCCAAGAATATCCCAGTTTAAATACCGCAACAATGCCTGCAACAGTCGCAGAAAGAATCAATACAATTTGATTAGAACCAGCTAAACCGTCTGTCCCAAAAATTCGGATATTGATGATCAACAAAACAATCAAAAAAACTAAGGGAATCAGTGCGTCATACACTTTGGGAGCTTTGGGCATTCCTTTCATTCAGTCAATATAGGTATGTGAAATAGGCTTGAATCTAAAGAAAAAAAACCAATTACATTTCTGAAAGTAGTTCAGACAACTCTTTTCCGACCTGCCAGCCAATAGCTACTCCCATTCCTCCCAATCGGACGGCAACTGCAGTAGTTGGACCAATTTGCTGGATGATAGGAGATTTCTTTGGGCCAAAGGCCATGATTCCAGTCCATTCCATGTCCCATTCCAACTCACGATAGGGTAAAATTACTTCCTTGGCCAATCGATCTAAATGGGATCTGATTGCCTGATTGACACCAAACTCAGTTGTGTTTTCTCCTTTGATGTCCTTATTCCTCGCGCCTCCCAACAAAAGACGTCCATCGACCTCCCGGAAGTAAACATAGCCTTTATCCATGTGAAATGCCCCTTTCCAGGGTAAATCAAAACCAAGAGGTTTGCTCAATAAAATCAATCCTCTCCCCGGTTCCATCGGGCAATCCTTCCACAGTTTTTTGGTAAATGCATTGGTACAGACGGCAATTTTTCTTGCTCTGAATTCAAGGTGTTCTTGACCATTGGATCCAATAGCTTTTAGACTTCCTGACTCTTGATCAATCTCTTCGACAGAAATGCCCGTGAGAATCTTAATTCCAAGACTTCCCGCTTTTTCCCAAAGTGAATTTAAATAAGCAGCGGGATCCAGCTCACCTTCAAATCTATTTTTGATGACCGCTTTAACTTGGTCAGAAAAGCCAAATTTGAGTGGGTTTTTGACCAATGAAAAAACTTCTTTTTTGAATACTTTCTTCAGTAAGTGATTGATTTCCTCGATTTGTTCGACAGCTTTAAGGGAATCTTGATCTAAGATCTCATATCCATTTCGATGCTGATAGCGCAGTGCTTTCTCACCAAAGTGCTTTTTGATCTGCTTCAGTCCATGGTTCCTTCTTTCTACAAGTTCAACGACCTCATCCGGCGACATCGACCAAAAATCATCCAAAATCTCTGTCAAGCTCCCAAAGCAGGCAAATCCTGCATTTTTGGTGCTAGCACCAGTTGGAAAATTTCCTCTTTCTAGGATAAGGACTTTTGCTTTAGGATATTCCTTTTTGAAATGAATGCCAGCTGACAACCCAGTAAATCCGGCGCCAACCACTATCAGGTCATAGGTTAAAAAGTTTTTTAGCTCCCAATAACTCAACATGATTTGAGAAGATTTAATATTTGACGCGAGTTGGTTAATTTGTGCCGAATCTAGCTTAATTAAACCCAAAAAACCATGAGAAAAATTGACGAATTGCTTTCTGAATATGGAGAAAGCCACCAAAATAACACGAATAAACTGATCCATTGGATCTGTGTTCCTGCCATTTTTTTCAGCATAGTTGGTTTGATATTTAGTATCCCATCAGGGTTTTTAGCCGAACTGCTCCCATTTATGGGATATTTTGCAAACTGGGCAACTTTTGCCATCATATTGGTTTTGTTTTACTACCTATCTCTTTCTGTGCCTTTGACTTTGGGGATGTTTTTGTTCTCTGCATTTTGCCTAGCTCTTGCCAATTTCCTGGCACTTACATTCCCCGGCAAACTCCCCTTTATCAGCCTTGGAATATTTGTCATCGCTTGGATTTTCCAGTTTTATGGACACAAAATCGAAGGAAAAAAACCTTCCTTCTTTAAGGATTTGCAATTTCTTATGGTTGGACCTGCTTGGCTGATGCACTTCATCTACAAGCGGATAGGAATCGCATATTGAAAAAAATAAGGGCCAGTTGACTGGCCCTTATTTTTTTTGGTCACCAAATAATTCCACTAATCTTTTTAAGGATTGCATGTTATCTCTAGTATTCAAACTTGACACAATCGACTTTTTCTCACTTGCCGTCAGTCTCCAGTTAAGCGAAGCACGAGGACTACTATCCGAGTAACCATTCGACGAATCAGTAAGGATTTTTGAAGGAGCATATTCAAACTCTATCCGCTCCACCCCAAAAGGCATCGATTCCGACAAATAATTGAATAGTACCTCATTTTGAATTGTCTGCACATTATCCCAATTCACATAAATATTTTTCAAGGGAGTAAAGACTTTTTCTAGAATTCGCGGCAATTCCTTGGCAGGGATCTCTGTGTTTTTTTCCGAATCCCGAATTGTGATCATCACTACACCGCTTGTATTCTGAGCAATCCAATCTTTGAACACATAGACAAATCGTAGCGCATCCTGAATTCCAAAATTATCAGAAAGGCCTGTATCCATTGTCTTCATGACCGGATTGGAGGGAAGCTCCACATTGGGAGTGACAAATGGAAATGTAGCGCTCATTCTCAGAGCACTCAAAAAACGTAGATTATCCGGATCATGATTTTCAAAAAACCTTCGGAAATCAATGGATTGTTTTTTCTCAGCTTTTCCGGAAATCCCTTCCGCAGATACTCCCAAAAAAGACATCGAATGAGGAGAAATGACCAACTTTCTGCCATCATTGGTAATCAAGGCAGTCACCGGCATCATGGGAATTTTAGCCTTGGCTTCAGGTTCTCGATAGTCCTTTAAAGGCTTATCTAAAATGCCCTTGGTGTTTTTATTGAGCTGATCTTCAAAAGCGAAACCTCTATCCTTAAGATATCCACGCCCCCGGTAGTCAAATTTTTGATTTCGGATCAAAAGATCATTTACCAATAGGGTAAAAATGATCGGATTTAGATTATCAGAGGCAATTTGGTCCAGAAAAATGGAGTCCGAAGGATCAAATGACTGATCAGTCTGGGAGCGGAGATAGAGCTCCCGAAAGAAAGCTTCTCCCAACACCCCGCCCGAAGCACCGGTATAAAGTGCCGACCGACTGGTCACAGTCCCATGGGTAACTTTATGAATTTCCTGTAAAACGCGTAAAGTCCAAAGGGCGGCACGTTGTCCGCCACCACTGGCCGAAACGATCACCAACTTAGGTAAAGAATCATTGGGAAATTTAGCTTTCCAGTTTTCCAAAATCCGAATCACATTCTCTTTGTCTTTCTCGACAGTATCCTGATGAGTCAATAAATCCAATCTACCCAAGGAATATGAGGCCGCAGGGGCTGAATAGTCTAATCCAAACGCTTCATGTGGCCTGTTTAAAAAGGAAAAATTAGAAAAATAATTCGCAAGGAGGATCAAAGAAAAAACCACAAACGTAGCCCATTTTCTTAACCAGAAGCTAATAGCACCAACTGCCATCACCAGGATAGACAGCAAAAGCATTGCACTCATTGCAGCAGGAAATTGCAAAATCTCCTGCTCTTTGAAAATTCCCAAAAACCAAACTAGCGAAACCAAAAACACCTGGATAAAGAACAGATGTAGGTGATTTTGATTAAATACCCTTAAGAGGTGGGCCGTTTCAAACTTTGAAATATCAGGACTGACCTCTAAAAGGTTAAGCTTGAGATTAAGGTAATACTTCACTGTTTTGACCTCTTTTTCGGATGTTTTGAATTTGCTGAGCAAACCTTTTTTTCCGGATCTGGCTTTTCTGAAACGCTGATCCACGCTTTCTGAAAAAATCAAAAAGAAATCCTTGTTGGTAAGTCCAAAATACGAGAATATCAAAGCATACGCGAGGATACTCCCTATAGCAAATCCAAGATAAAGGGACACAACATCCCA
This sequence comes from Algoriphagus sp., assembly GCA_018336015.1. Lineage (GTDB taxonomy): Bacteria > Bacteroidota > Bacteroidia > Cytophagales > Cyclobacteriaceae > Algoriphagus > Algoriphagus aquatilis. Next base: position 49,920 of record JAGXQZ010000103.1, read on the forward strand.
ATCCGATGGAAGGTCATTATTGAGTTGAAAAGCTACAAATCTGATGGTGTAGAAAAGATAAAATGCAAAAGGAACGATAGAATTATTGACACAAAAATGAATAAATGGACGTCTGAGAACAGCTAAAAACTTAAAACGACGGCCTTCCAGGATATAAGTAGTCATGTGAAACGCCATGGTAAACATGGCCAAGCCTATTCCCATCAAGAAAAAACTTAACCAAGAAACCTCATGGAGATATTCCGGATCCAAAAACAGAAAAGGAATACCCAATACCACTCCAAAATTTTCGCTTACAATCAAAATAAGAAGTCCCCAAATCAGAAGTAAGGCTAGATTTTTTCTTAAGTGCAGTAATAATAACTGAACAGGAAAGCTGTAAAGAATCCGATCTTTCATAGGGGTTTATTGTCGAAATAAGTTACTTCATTTTGGACTCGCATTCCAAATGAAGAGGGGCTATCAAATGAACATTTAAAGCTAGATAACTGACTATCAAGGACTGCCTGAATTTTCCTATAGGAAAAGAAAATTAATCTGTCATTTTTATGGAGGGATAGGCGCAGATAAGGTAGATTCGAAGGTTAAAAAATGTAAGCATGAGAATTTGGTTTTTGTGTAAAGTAAAATATGCGAAAGAGACCGAAGATGGTCTTTTGAAAAGCATTTCAGAGCAATATTTGGTTGATGCTGTCTCCTTTACTGAGGCAGAAGCCATCTTATATGATCGACTAGGATCTCAGATAAGAGGTGATTTTCAAGTAACTGGCATCAGTAAAAGCAACATTGTGGACGTGTTTTACTACGAGGATGCCGACATCTGGCACAAGTGCAAAGTCACATACTTAATTGCTGACGGGGACAGTGGAAAAGAAAAGAAAGTGACTCAATACATGATCGTCACAGCAGAAGATGTAAAGCAAGCTTATGATCGGATCCAAGAAAGTTTGAGCAATATGCTAGTTAGTTTTCGTGTGCCTGACATCACCGAAAGCTCAATAATTGAAGTTTTTCCTTTTGAAAAAGATGAAGTCAAAGATCAATTGCCTCCGGGGAATTTTCGGCCTGTAAATCAGGAGGAAGAAATCTAAATCTCAGACCGCAGGACATCAGCCTGCGGTCATTTTTTTAGCTCAAATCTGCATTGGCCTGGTGCGAAATGACAAAGGAGATCAAGTCCTCCACTGTCATCGCTGCCCGCTCAGCCGCATCCTGAATATCTTCGCGGCTCACTTGAGCAGCAAAAGTCTTGTCCTTGAGCCGCTTTTTGACACCTTTTACCTCCATTCCCACATATCCTTCCGGGCGCATTAGGGAGTACGCATGTACAAATCCACTCAATTCATCAAACGCATAAAGCATCTTATCCATGAGTGACACAGGCTCCACCCCAAAATATCGGGGGCCATGAGAGGCTATGGCACGGATCATAGCCGGATCCACATTCCTGCATTCAAGTTCTTCGATGATTTTTCGGCAATGCTGATCTGGCCACTGGTCCCAATCTGCGTCATGAAGCAGGCCAGACTGGTACCACATCGCTACTTCCAAATCGGACAATCCCAACTCTTTTGCATAAGCCCCCATCAAGTGTGCGACTTGTTTCATGTGCACTTTGAGTCGGTCATTCTTGACCCAATCATCCAAAATCCCTTTTGCTTCCTCAGGAGAAAGTATTTTACCCGAATTTTCGGACTTTCCAAAATCCTATCGATTTAAATACAAAACACTTTCTTGCATTTTAAATATATATTTATGTATTTCGAAATATATTTTTATATTTTTGTTATCTATCTCAACTAAAGGAAACAGGCAGAATGCAGGATTTAAAATCCATAAAGCTTCTAGAGAATCTGGTATTGTCCTCAGATTATTATCTGCAGGTCACCTTGGATAAGTCCGGAAGAGTGCTTTCTTCCCATTCCGGAATAGGCCCTGTTCCGTCACTTTTTGATTCTAAAGAAAAGCAAATTTTCTTCCCAGATTGCTTTCTGTCTTCAGATTGGTCAAAATACGAAAGTCAAAGGCAAAAGGCATGGAAGAATAATCACCTTTCATTTACAGTTGAGCTTCAAAAAATCAATCACCCTGAAGACACTACCTCACTTACTAAATGGGAATTTTTTTTCATCTCTCATGAACACGGGACATGTTTGGGTATTGGACATCCACTGGAGCCACTTAAACCTTATTCTTTAGGAATTGGAGAGTTTATCGAAGGAACCAATCAATCCAATGAACTACTCAATACCTTATTGGAAAACAAACTTTTAGGATTTTGGGATTTTGATCCGACAAAAAAAGAAGAATCGATCAGCAATGGATTAGCCCATATTTTGGGCTACAATCAAAAAGAAATAGAGGCTACTGGTAAAATCTCATGGAGAAAACACATCCATCCAGATGACTACTTAAGTCTGGTCAAAAGTCTGGATGCCCATACTCATTCTTCAGGAGACTTACCATTCAAAAAAGAGTTTAGGCTTATTTCCAAGGGAAAGCAAACCGTTTGGGTAATTGGTTTTGGCAGGACTACCCAATGGAATGAAGCAGGTATGCCCATAAAAATTCAAGGCTTACTGATCGATATTACCGAAAAAAAGAAACAGGAAATCTGGCTAAAAGAGCATCATTATTTTTTAAGAGACCTTGCCTTTCATCAGTCTCATTCCCTTCGAGCCCGAGTGGCAAATATCCTTGGCATTTTAGAAATCCTAGACCTGGAGGACAATTCCCTTGAGACTAAAAAACTCTTGTCAATCCTTAAAAAAGAAACCCAAATGCTGGACACTTCTTTGAAAAAGAGTATTAAAGAATCTGTCCAGCAAAATGAAACCTGGGAACGAGGTATCAAAAACCAAGAGTCATAAATTCCTGATTTGCCATTTTGACTTCAGATAGCCCCAAATCACTTTGGGGCTCATTGCTTTTTTCCTCGGGTTGCCTCCATCATATCCCACATCTCTTGAGGTATCATATCTAGATTATTGAACTCTCCGGCACCTTTTAGCCATTCTCCTCCATCTATGGTCATCACTTCACCGTTGACATAAGCAGAAAAGTCAGAAACCAAATATGCCGCAAGGTTGGCTAGCTCCTGATGCTCTCCTACTCTTCCTACTGGTACTTTTTTGGCGGGGTCAAACTTTTTTACCAAATCTCCTGGCAACAACCTGCTCCATGCCCCTTCTGTAGGAAATGGACCCGGAGCGATCGCATTAGATCGGATACTATACTTCGCCCATTCCACTGCCAAGGACCTTGTCAACGCCAGTACACCTGCTTTGGCAGCCGCCGAAGGAACCACATAGCCCGAACCTGTCCATGCATAGGTTGTGACAATATTTAAAAACACACCCGGTTGCTTATTGGCAATCCAGTGCTTGCCTGCAGTCAAAGTAACTTGGGAAGTACCTTTTAGGACAATATCCAAAACAGTATTAAATGCATTCACTGACAATCGCTCGGTAGGGCTAATAAAATTACCTGCAGCGTTATTTAACACCACATGAATTTCTCCAAACCTTGCTACAGACTCTGACCACATTGACTCTACTTGAGCGATATCCCTTACGTCACAGGAGAGAGCTAACACTTCTCCTCCTTTTTTTGCCATCATCTCTTTAGCTGTTTCCTGAAGTACGTCCAGCTTTCTTGAAGTGATCACCAAATTTGCTCCTAACTCTAAAAAGTACTCCCCCATAGATCTCCCAAGACCCGTGCCCCCTCCTGTAATGAGTATATTTTTACCCTTAAGTGAGCCTTCTTTCAACATACCGTCTGTAAAATTCATGTCTTTAGCTTATTTGGATTTTCCCCAAGTTAGTATTCAGGCGCGGAAATTGAAAGGAAACAATAAGCAGACAAATCTTATGGCACGGTTGTATATTTTCCTTTTTTTCGTCCTTTTGGCCTCCTCCTGCACCGAAGAAGAAAGCAGGACCATTTCCACTGACTTAAGTGTAGAGGCCCTCCAGCATTTCAAGCTTTCGAAAGCATTTTCGGAAAGTATTTACCTTGGAAACATTTCCTATCAGGATTATTTCCGAATCAGTTCTGCCGAACTCCCCGGATGTCCGACCATCGATCGAAGCTTGCAATCGAGAATCATCACCTTAGATTATTCCAAGCCTCTCGAATGCACACAAGAAAACAACAAAACAAGAACAGGCAAAATCATTCTTGACTTCACTCTTTCAAATACCAGTTCACCGACTTGGATCATGACCTATGAAGAATATAGTGTGGAAGGAATTAAGATTTCGGGAACAAGGCAATTCAGGGCTATCACATCCAATGAAACAGAGGCTAGCTTTGAAAATTTAGAAATCGAATTACCCAAAAACCTCGCTTTCCTGATTAAAGGAAAAACAAATCATTCTGTTTCCAGGGCTAATTTTAGACCTTTTGCGCTCAGCACACGTGGAAATTTAGAAGGTATAAATCCCGCTGGACGTAATTTTAATCTAGTAATTACTGAGCCAAAAGAACAACTCTTTGCCTGCTACAGGCAAGGTTGGTTTTTGACACAGACAGGTAAAGAATCCATAAAAATAGCTAGAGGCATCGAACGAGATGTGGTCTACACTACGACTTACCAAACCCCCACTGGATGTAATCCAAACGTAACCGCTATTCTGCCTGATGGCCGAATTTTCCTACTCAATCCATAAAAAAACCCGGACTTTCATCCGGGTTTTCAAGTATAAATCCTTTTGATATTAGTATCTGTAGTACTCAGGCTTGAATGGACCTGATACCTCTACACCAATGTATTGAGCTTGATCCGAAGAAAGGGTATCTAATTCCACGCCCAACTTTGCCAAATGAAGCGCTGCCACTTTTTCGTCAAGATGTTTGGGCAGTACATAGACACCAGGCTGATAGCTCTTGTAATTTGCCCATAGCTCCAATTGAGCCAAGGTCTGATTGGTGAAGGAATTTGACATTACAAATGATGGGTGACCTGTTGCACAGCCAAGATTTACCAGACGACCTTCAGCCAATACGATAATTTCTTTACCATCGATCTCGTAAAGGTCCACCTGAGGCTTGATCACGTTTTTGGTATGGCCATAGTTCTTGTTCAACCAAGCCATATCAATCTCATTGTCAAAGTGGCCGATGTTACAAACAATCGCCTTGTCCTTCATTGACTTGAAATGCTCACCTGTGATGATATCCTTGTTGCCTGTAGCAGTCACCACAATATCAGCTTCTTTCACCGCATCAGCCATTTTCTTGACAGCAAATCCATCCATTGCAGCCTGAAGCGCACAGATCGGATCGATCTCTGTAACAATTACACGGGCACCAGCACCTCTCAAAGAAGCAGCAGAACCTTTTCCAACGTCACCATAACCGGCCACTACAGCTACTTTTCCAGCCATCATCACATCGGTAGCACGACGAATCGCATCCACCAATGATTCCTTACAGCCATATTTATTGTCAAATTTGGATTTGGTCACAGAGTCGTTTACGTTGATCGCAGGCATAGGAAGCGTTCCGTTTTTCATGCGCTCATACAATCTGTGTACCCCAGTGGTAGTCTCTTCAGAAAGTCCTCTGATCCCAGCGACCAACTCAGGATATTGATCAAGCACCATATTGGTCAAGTCACCTCCATCGTCCAAAATCATGTTCAATGGCTGTCTTTCTTCTCCAAAAAATAGCGTCTGCTCAATACACCAGTCAAATTCTTCAGCAGTTTGGCCTTTCCAGGCATACACTTGAATACCTGCCGCTGCAATAGCTGCCGCAGCGTGATCTTGAGTAGAAAAAATATTGCAAGAAGACCAAGTCACCTCAGCACCCAAAGCGACCAAGGTCTCAATCAACACGGCAGTCTGAATAGTCATGTGCAAACAGCCTGCTACTCTTGCACCTTTCAAAGGCTGCGAAGGACCAAATTCAGCTCTCAGGGCCATCAGACCCGGCATTTCGGCTTCTGCCAATCTGATTTCTTTTCTTCCCCACTCAGCTAGGGAGATGTCTTTTACTTTGTACTGGATAAATTTTTCAGATTTGATTTCTGACATGTGATTGATTGTTAAAGAATTAAAATCTTGAATTGGCCGCAAAGTTATCAGATAAAATCGTGATTCGGAAATGTGATTAAAATTTAGGGAATGTGATCTCCTTCAATCCAAAGGCCTTGAATTTACCACCCTCCAATTCGATCATTAAGCTTCCCGAAGGATCAATCCCTATAATTTTTCCCTTAAATGGATCACCGGAAGCACTAAATTGCACCCATTGCCCCATCAGGTATAAATGCTGCAAATATTCCATTTTGATCTCCATCAACTTATTCTTTTTTAGCGCCAAATAGGATTGTTCTAAATAGACAATTAAAAGTCTAAAAATCTCCTGTAGATCGAACTGACTCCCTGTCACACTCGCCAAAGAACAGGCAGAAGAAACAGAAAAAGAATTTTGATTTACATTCAGTCCTATTCCTACCACAGCATGCTCCCATCCACCTGAACTCACCACATTTTCGATCAGGACTCCTCCCAATTTACCCACTCCTGGAACCACCAGATCATTAGGCCATTTTACTTTTAAATCGGGAATATATTGTTGAAGCAAATTTCTGATACCATTGGAAACCATCATATTGAGATAAAACTGCTCACTCAGGTCCAGAAAAGCAGGTTGAAGTACCAGGGAGAACGTAAGGTTCATTCCTCCTGTGGTCTCCCATGAATTTCCCCTCTGTCCCCTACCCTGAGTCTGATGCTCACAAATGACAATACTACCCTCTCTTGCCTTACCTTGCCTGATCTGTTGTAGAGCGATGTCATTGGTCGAGTGACACTCTGGCAGGAAAAGAACATCTTTCCCCAAAAAAATCGTGTTGGCAAGAATTTTATACATTAATTTTCAGTTCGGTTAGTTAAATAGAAATCAGCCGAGGCGTAAAATTAACTCAATACTATGACAGCAGAAGCGCTGAGCAAGGTAATCGTCAAAGGAATGGAAGAAAAAAAAGCTTCTGACATCTTGGTGATGGACCTGAGAACAATCAAAAATACAGTAGCTGATTTTTTTGTGATTTGTTCTGGAAATTCGGACACTCAAATTGACGCCATTTCCAAATCAATCGAAGAAGAAGTTTACAAAGCGGGTGAAAGTTCCGCTTGGAAAGTAGAAGGAAAATCAAACGGACAGTGGGTTCTCATGGATTATGTCAATGTGGTAGCCCATATTTTCCTTAAAGAAAAGCGAGAATTTTATGGATTGGAAGAGCTATGGGGAGATGCCAAAACCACCCGGATCCGATAAATATAACCATGAACTTTCGGGTGTTTAATCCGTTTTAGCATAAGTTTAAAGAATTATCAAAAAAGCGATGAGCGAAAAAAATAAGAATAAAAATTTCACCCCTAAAGCCCCACAAAAGCCCAATTTTCAACTTTGGTTGATTATTGCTGCTGTGATGGTTCTTTTGGGACTTACTTGGATCCAACAGCGAGGCGCCGTTATAGACATCACCCAAAAAAGATTCGAAGACATGTATCGCGCAGGAGATGTGGCCAAAGTGGTCATCGTCCGCAACATGAATCGTGTCGATATTACGCTGAAACCAGCTGCACTCCAAAACAGCAAATACAAAACCGAACTAGAGGCAAATTCTTCTTTCTTCAACCCAGCTGGACCTCATTATTCCTTACAAGTCACCACCTCTGACAAGTTCCAGACAGATTTCCAAGCCTTGGAAAGTGAGAAACCGGAAGGAGAGCGAATAGGAGCTTCTGTCACTAATGAAGAGAACTGGAGCAACTATTTCGGAAGCTTTGGCTTTCTGATCCTTCTTTTCGTGTTCTTCTGGTTTATGATGCGCCGAATGGCAGGTCCTTCTGGCCCAGGTGGACAAATTTTCAATGTCGGCAAATCAAAAGCACAGCTTTTTGATGCAGAAAACAAAGTAAAAATCACATTTGACAACGTAGCAGGCCTTGATGAAGCCAAGGAAGAAATTCAGGAAATTGTAGAATTTCTAAAGAACCCATCCAAATTCACCAAGCTGGGAGGAAAAATTCCAAAAGGAGCACTCCTCGTAGGCCCTCCAGGTACCGGTAAAACTTTGCTTGCAAAAGCGGTGGCTGGGGAAGCAGGTGTGCCTTTCTTTACACTTTCAGGTTCTGATTTTGTGGAAATGTTTGTGGGTGTGGGTGCAGCACGAGTACGTGACCTGTTCAAGCAAGCAAAGGAAAAAGCACCTTGTATCATCTTCATCGACGAAATCGATGCGATCGGTCGTTCAAGAGGCAAAGGTCAAATGCCAGGATCAAATGACGAGCGTGAAAATACGCTTAACTCGCTACTGGTAGAAATGGACGGCTTTGGAACCGACTCAGGCGTCATCGTACTGGCAGCTACCAACCGTCCAGATGTACTGGATAGTGCCTTATTGAGACCAGGACGATTTGACCGTCAGATATCCATTGACAAGCCAGATATTGTAGGCCGAGAGGCAATCTTCAAAGTTCACTTGAAGCCAATCAAAATCTCTGAAGATGTAGACGCTAAAAAATTGGCAGCACAAACTCCGGGATTTGCAGGCGCCGAAATCGCCAACGTGTGTAATGAAGCGGCATTGATCGCTGCAAGAAGAAACAAAGCAGCAGTCGATATGCAGGATTTTCAAGATGCAGTAGACCGTGTGATTGGTGGATTGGAAAAGAAAAACAAAATCATCTCTCCGGAAGAAAAGAAAATCGTGGCCTACCACGAGGCTGGTCATGCAGTGGCTGGCTGGTTTTTGGAGCATGCAGATCCATTGGTTAAAGTATCAATCGTACCACGGGGAGTGGCAGCCTTAGGCTATGCGCAATACCTTCCAAAAGAGCAATTCCTCTATCAAACCGAGCAACTCATCGATGAGATGTGTATGACACTTGGTGGTAGAGCTGCGGAAGAAATCATCTTTGGAAAAATATCCACGGGAGCACTTAGTGACTTAGAGCGCATTACCAAAATGGCTTATTCGATTGTATCCGTGTATGGCATGAATGAGAAACTTGGAAATATCTCCTTCTACGACAGCAAAGCGGATGGATACAAAATGACCAAGCCTTATTCTGAAGCTACCGCGGAGATGATCGATCAGGAAGTTAGCAAGTTGATCCAGTTTGCCTACACCCGAACGTTAGACTTGCTAAAACACCATAAAGTAGAGTTAGAAACCTTAGCAAAAGAGCTTCTTGAGAAAGAGATCCTTTTCCAATCAGATTTGGAAAAACTCATTGGCAAGCGTCCTTTCGAAAAGGAAACTACCTATCAAGCCTTTACCAATAAAAAAGATAAAGTCGTTGAGGAGGCAGTAGTGGAATCTGAAGCAAAACCAGAACCGGAGGCAGCAACTTCAACAGCAGAGGAGAAAACTCCTGAAATTGCCCCTCCTGTAACAGACGAAAAAACAGAAAATTAATACAAAGAGCCCCAAACCACTTGGGGCTTTTTTATTTTTGTTCTCCGACCCTATCTTTAGTCTATGCTATCCCCCATTTTGGACTTTCCCCTTCACGGTAAAAAACTATTTTTCGCATCTGATTTTCATTTGGGAGCACCCAGCCATCAAGCAAGTAAAGCCAGAGAAAAACGAATCATCCGCTGGCTGGATCAAATTTCCGAAGAGGCCGCTGCCGTTTTCTTGGTTGGTGATATTTTCGACTTTTGGTTTGAATATGCGGAAGTGATCCCCAAAGGATTCATCCCATTTATTTCCAAGATCTCCCAACTTCGTGACCGAGGCATTCCTGTGCTTTTTTTTACAGGAAATCACGACCTATGGATGAAAGATTACTTTACGGTGGAATTAGGAATTCCTGTCTATACCCATCCCATTGAGATCACGGTCGAAGGTAAAAAAATCCTGGTAGGCCATGGAGATGGATTAGGACCGGGAGATCAAACCTATAAAATCCTGAAAAAGGTATTTACAAATCCCTTTGCGAAATGGCTTTTCAAATGGCTTCACCCTGACTTAGGCATCCGTCTTGCAAAAGCTTGGTCCGGACATAGCCGGATCACGAATAGTTCGAAAAATGAGAATCATTTTTTAGGCGAAGATGAGTGGCTTTGGCAATACTGCAAAGAGGTGCAAAAAAGAGTACATCACGACTACTACATATTTGGACACCGCCACTTGCCACTTGAACTGGAGGTTGGGAAAAATGCAACTTACTTCAATCTCGGGGAATGGGTGAGCCAAAATACCTACCTCGAATTTGACGGTAATACAGCCAAATTAAAATCTTTTGAAAAATGAGAAAGCTGATTTGGTTGG
>JAGXQZ010000104.1 GCA_018336015.1 Algoriphagus sp.
TTCTGCCTGAAGGAGTCTGTACCCGATACTCCATTTCAAAATAAGGGAGTCTTTGGGCTACAAATTCGCCATAGGCTTTTTGGACTGCAGCTCGATCCTCTTCCACAATTTGCCTGGTCCAAAATTCAGAGTCCTCCAAAAACTGTTCTTTCTTGAACCCAAAACGCTCAATCTTATCCGAAATAATCAACAGACGGCCCGTATCCGCATCTAAGGAATAAAGGACATCCTCAACAGTTTCGAAAAGAGACTTAAACTTAGATTCACTTTCTTTGAGCAAGTTGAAATTAAGCTGGCCCTGATGGATGTCATTGATGGTGCCAAAATATTCCGACCTAACATCTTTCAGAATTCGCTTTACATTGATTCTGATGTAATAAAGCGAACCGTCAGGCTTGATAAATGCTGTCCTGACGGAGCAGCTTTTTTCCCCGGTAGATTCCAGGGATTCGATTCTACTTTTTAGCTTTTGAGCACCTTCTGATTCCAGAAACTGGGCTATCGGAAGCCCAATGCACTCGTGAATGTCGCGGTCGGTCATTTTTGACCAAGCCCCATTCAGATAGGTTATTTCTAGCTTTTCATTGAGCTTGAATACGATATCCTGAATATTGGAAATGATCTGCTTATACTTTCGCTCATTTTTCAAGGCTCTTTTATAGCTCCGCTTCGCAAAAATCAAGTTGCCAAGAGTAGTAGCAAAAGCATGTAATGCGCTCACTTGCTCAGGGGCAAACAACTCTTCCCGGGTACAATTATCAAAACCCATAAAACCCCAAAACTCATTGTTTACCAGGATGGGAATGAATAGGTAAGCGACTATTTCCTGTTGGGTCATGACCTCTCTGAACACCTCATTGGGAGAGTCCATCACCAATTCATTTTTCACCTTATTCGCTCTCAGGTCGACTTCAAGTTCTGGAAAAAGACTCCAAGGTGCTTCAAACAGGTTTTCATTGTCCATCTGCACGCTGATACCTTCCCTACACCATTCGTCCAGGTAGGTAAGACAAAATTCACGGTCAGCATTGTAGTAATTTCGGAATACATAGACCCTATCTACAGAAGAAGCCTCACCAAGTTTTGGTAATATTCGATTGATTGCTTTTTTGAGGTTCTTTGACCCCTCCATCAGGGCATAAGACTCACCAATTGCTGATAAAATTTTTACACTTAAATGCGTTTTATCGCTCATTTTTTATGAATTGTAAAAAATGTAAATATATATGGCTGAAAAATGGTAAAATAACAGATTGTATATATTTTTATTCAGATCATTTCATTGATTAGTGATCATACTAATAAAAAGATCCAAATTTAGCCATGAGCCTAAAAGTCTTGATAATTGAAGACGAAATTGATCTCGCAGAGAACATTTCGGAGTATCTGATACAGCATGGATATGATGTGGTTGGGATCATCCCAACGGCGGAAGATGTGCCCGATTTTATAGCCAAAAATGATATCGACCTTTTCTTGGTAGACATCATGCTCAAGGGCAATGTCAAAGGGATCGATATCGCTGCCGTGATCAGAGAAAAATTCCCTAAATGCGGTATTCTATTCACTACTGCTTTGTCAGGAAAAAGTGTCTTGGATAAAATCTCCGACACCCTGTACGATGGATATCTCCTCAAACCTTTCAGCTTAAAATCCTTGGAATCAACACTTTATTTGATCTCCAAAAAACTGGAAAAGCCGGAAGAAACTGGAAAAGCCGGACAAAAAAGGAATCTTTTACCTATCCGTGACAAAGGAAAAATCATTCTCCTTGACGAAAATGACATTCAGTATGTCAAGGCAGAAGGTTTGTATCTGAGGATCTTTACAGACAATAAAGTATTCCTGATTCGTGAGCTCCTGAAGACTTTCCTTCCAAAACTTAATCCTGAAAAATTCTTGAGAATTCACAAATCCTATGTGGTCAACCTCAGTAGGGTAAAGGATCTCAATTCCAAAGAATGCAATATCAACAACCAAATCATTCCTATCCGAAGAGGTTTTTATAAGGACTTCCTTACTATCCTACAGAATAAAAAACAGTAACCTCTTCACGTGATGTAGAATAAAAAAAGCCTGCTTTAAAAGCAGGCTTTTTTGTTACAAACAAACAAATCGAAAACAAGTGGGTGACACAACTTTTCTATTACTCTTTTTACTCTACTATATAATTTCTTGTTGGCTTAACTAATTCTGATCATAGTTAATCAAAATCAGAATAGTCATGAAGCGTAACAGAAATTTTGTATATGTAGCGCAGGAATATAGAAACAAAGTGCGTATCCGTGGGCTGTCACCTATTACATCAAATGGAACCAAGCTCACCTGTTGAAAGTGGCTTCATGAGGTACTCTAATTCTACTCAGATTACCGTTTTCCGAATTGAGCTTTGAGCATGGCAAGTTTGTCGGACATGGAACCTTCCTCCTGCTTTGATTCTGTTCTTGGCTGAGGCTTTTCTGACTTTTTCCCCCGTTCAGCAAAAGGATCAGCTTTCATACTTAACCCGATTCTTTTTCTGGCCACATCCACTTCCATCACCGTCACCTGTACCTTTTGCGCTACACTTACTACTTCATTGGGATCCTTGACAAATCGATCCGCGAGATGGCTGAGGTGAACCAATCCGTCCTGATGTACTCCGATATCCACAAATGCTCCGAAGGCAGTAATGTTAGTCACGATACCCGGTAGCTTCATCCCGACTCTTAGGTCCGCCATGGAGTTGACGCCCTCCTGAAACTGAAACACTTCAAAGCTCTCTCTCGGATCTCTGCCCGGCTTAGCCAATTCCTCCACGATGTCTTGAAGTGTGGGCAAACCCACGGTCTCAGAAATGTAGTTTTTCAACACGATCCGGTTCCGAAGCTCCTCCGAAGTCATCAATTCCTGCACGGAAGCCTTCAGATCTTGCGCCATTTTCTCCACCAATTCATAGCGCTCAGGGTGAACAGCCGATCGGTCTAGGGGATGCTTTGCATTGCGGATTCTCAGGAAACCCGCGGCTTGTTCAAAGGCTTTCTCTCCTAATCTTGGCACTTTTTTCAGCTGAGCCCGACTGGAAAAAGGACCATTTTCCTTTCGGAAATCGACAATGTTTTGGGCCAGCACGGGCCCCAATCCGGAGACATAAGTCAAAAGTTCTTTGGAAGCCGTATTGACTTCTACCCCTACGCCGTTTACTGCGGACATGACGGTGTCATCGAGCGAGTTTTTGAGCGCATTTTGATCCACGTCGTGCTGATACTGACCCACTCCGATGGATTTGGGGTCGATTTTGACAAGCTCTGCCAAAGGATCCATCAATCTACGACCAATAGAAACAGCACCCCGCACCGTCAAATCCAGATCAGGAAATTCATTTCTCGCCACTTCAGAAGCCGAATAAATGGAAGCCCCGGCTTCATTGACCATGGTGACGATCACTGATTTGGAAAGTCCGAGAGACTTTACAAATGACTCGGTCTCTCTACCTGCGGTACCGTTACCTATGGCAATCGCCTGCACGCTGAACTTCTCCACCAAACTTCGCACCGTCATACCTGCAGCGGCCGTCTGACGCTGCGGTTCGTGAGGGAAAATCGCCTCATAATGCAGCAACTGCCCTTGTGGACCGAGACATACCAATTTACAGCCGGTACGGAACCCCGGGTCAATGGCCATCACCGACTTCTCACCCAAAGGTGCACCAAGCAGCAACTGCCGGAGATTCTCCGCGAATACCTTGATGGCTTCTTCGTCTGCCTTTTTCTTGGTCAGCAGGCGGACTTCCGTCTCCATACTGGGTTTTAGCAGTCGCTTGTAACAATCCTTTATAGCTAACCTCACCTGATCCACAGCAGAATTCGCCGCATGTTCGAGAATCTCTCGCTCGATCAAAGCCACTGCCGAACCTTCCTCAGGACAGGAATCCAGCATTAGGAAAAGCTCCTTTTCCCCTCGTCGCATTGCCAATACCCGATGGGATGGCGCAGTCTTGATTGGCTCAGACCAATCGAAATAATCTTTGTATTTGATCGCTTCGGCTTCTTTGCCGGGAATGACACGGGAAGTAAAGACGCCTTCTTCAAGAAAAAGCTTGCGCATCTTCTCTCGAACCTGTGCATTTTCATTTACCCACTCCGCAATGATAACACGGGCACCTTGTAGGGCTTCCTCTACCGTTTTGACCTCTTTTTCTTCACTCAGGTACTTTTCAGCCTCAGCTTCCAGATCAAAAGAAGTCTGCGCAAAGATTCGCTCCGCCAAAGGCTCCAAGCCTTTCTCCCGAGCAATGGTAGCCTTAGTTCGTCGTTTGGGCTTGTAGGGAAGGTAAATATCCTCTAGCTTCGCCATGGTCTCCGCTGCATCAATGGCCTTTTTGAGTTCGGGAGTCAGTTTACCCTGCTCTTCGATGGACTTGAGGATCGCTTCCCTGCGCTTGTCCAATTCGCGAAGCTGCTCGATTCGGTCACGTATGGTGGCCACTTGTACCTCATCTAGGGTACCGGTTGCCTCTTTTCGATACCGGGAAATGAATGGGACAGTAGCACCTCCATCCAAGAGTTCGATAGTCGCCTGGACCTGATGGGGTTTGACCCCGAGTTCGGATGCAATTTTACTTTCGTAAGTCATAGTCAAAGAGAAATCTAAAGCAAAAACTAGCCTGCAAGATAAGCCGGCTTTTGATCCCAAAAACCTGAAATGTGCGGTTGGTCACTAAGGGACTGATTTAAAGATTGTAAAATTGAAGATTCAAAAATTGATTGGATTTCGGATATGGGATTTCGGATTTCGCGAGTTTCAAAATTAAACTTAGGTAATCTTAAAAGGTCCACTCAATGCCGTAAAACATTTGCAGTTAAAAATCGAAGCATCGTTAAAATCGAAATAAGCTGGAGGTATCTGAATGATAAATAAAGATCCTCAACGTGTCGTAAATCTAAAACTTGTGCTGAGCGTAGTCGAAGCATCATAATTCGTCTCATGGATTGGAAAAAGGAAGTTAAGTCTTGGGGTCTAATACTCGCATTTTTCGCATTTCTCTATTTCACGGGATTACTTCCGGTGATTCAGGGAGGGATTCAATCGGTCTTGCTTTCCACAGGACTGATTAAACCCAAACTGGAAATCCCCGATCTGACGGATCAAAATTTTGACTACCGCGGTCAGTTCAAAGACTTTGAAGGGAATGTGGTGGACCTTCAGGATTACCGAGGAAAAACCGTGTTCATCAACCTATGGGCCTCTTGGTGCGGACCCTGCCGAGCTGAGATGCCACACATCTCAGAACTCTACAAATCCGTCAAAGACACTCCAAACCTGGAATTCCTCTTGATCGGACTGGACAAGGATATTCGAAAAAGTCAGGGCTTTATGGAAGGAAAAACCTGGAGTTTTCCGGTGGTTCACGCCAGCTATGGACTCAACCAAAGCCTTCAAAGCGAATCTATTCCCACTACTTTGGTGGTCAATAAAGAAGGCAAAATTGTATTCTACCAGCAGGGCATGAGCAACTTCAACACGGACGAGTTTCGAAAATTCTTGGTAAGTCAATAAATGAAATGGATTTTTCAACATTAAGAAGTTAAGAGAATTAAGGATACTTACCTAAGATTCCCCTGATCAAAACCAGAGAAAAAAAATGGTTGAATTGACTTCTTAATTTTCTCAATTCCTCAATGGTAAAACCCAAAACTGGATTTGATTAAAAGCTTTTTCAGGTGATTTATCCACTTTTTGATTGTCGGGATTGAGAAAAAAGAGTAATCTGTACCCTCAACCCAAGTAACCCATGAAAAATCTTGCCCTGACATGCTGCTGGGTGATTGCCTGTATTTTTTCGACCCAAGCTCAAAAATCTGTGCTCTGGTACACTTCTCCAGCTGAGAAATGGGAAGAAGCATTACCGATCGGAAATGGGCGTCTGGGGGCAATGATTTTTGGCAAAACTACGAATGACCGCATCCAGCTCAATGAAGATTCACTTTGGCCGGGAGGCCCTGACGATTGGGAACTGGCTGAAGGCAGACCGGAAGACCTCGCCCAAATCAGAAAGTACCTGATCGATGGAGACCACCACAAGGCGGATTCCCTGATGGTTCTGAAATTTTCCAGAAAAGGCCTCACCCGCTCGCATCAGACGCTGGGTGACTTGTGGCTGGATTTTGACTGGAAGGAAATCACCGATTACCGAAGATCGCTGGATTTGGAAAAAGCCCTGACAGAAGTTTCCTTTCTCAGTGAAGGGCATCAAGTCAGGAAACAAGTATTTGCCTCCGCACCAGATCAGGCGATTTTAATCCAACTCAGCACCGATCATCCTAACGGATTCAACGGTAAAATCCGTCTCAATCGCCCTGCCGACCAGAATATCCCTACTGCAGTGACCCAAGTGCTCCATCCTCAACTTCTAGAAATGAGTGGAATGGTCACCCAGCGAGGTGGACAAATTGATTCCAAGCCCTATCCTATCACAGAAGGAGTGAAATTTCGCACCCTACTCTTGGCCCAAAGTCCTGACGGAAAAATTACACCCTCTGAAAATGGACTGGAAATAACCGGTGCAAAAATCCTCTATCTAAAATTGGTTACCGCGACCTCCTTTTATCACGAGGATTTCGAAAAAGTAGCAGAAGAACAGCTGGAGAAAATTTCTTTCAAAAGTTGGGGAGAGCTTCTCTCGGCTCACGAGCGGGAGTACCAAACTTGGTTTAACCGAATGAGTCTGACCTTAGGAACAGAGACTGAGGATCTCCTCCCAACTGATCAGCGAATCGCAAAGGTAAAAAATGGCCAAGTTGACCTGCATCTGGAGAAGTTGCTTTTCGACTTTGGAAGGTACTTACTCATCTCTTCCTCCCGCCCAGGCACCAATCCTGCCAATCTCCAAGGCCTTTGGAATCAGCACATCGCCGCACCCTGGAATGCCGATTACCACCTGAACATCAACTTGCAAATGAATTATTGGCCTGCGGAAGTCACAGGACTCAGCGAACTTCACTTGCCACTTTTTGACTTTGTCGATAGACTGATCGAGAATGGAAAAAAAGCCGCTACAACCAATTTCGGCATGCGAGGAGCCATGCTGCCTCACACCACTGACATTTGGAAAATCCCGTTTCTTCAAGCTGCCACAGCCTATTGGGGGAGTTGGGTCGGAGCGGGTGCCTGGCTTGGGAGACACTATTGGGAGCACTATTTATACACGGGGGATGAAAAATTCCTCAGGGAAAGGGCTTTTCCAGCCTTTGAGCAGATCGCACAGTTTTATTCCGACTGGTTGATGACCGATCAGAGAGACAGAAAGCTCGTATCCGCACCCTCGACCTCCCCCGAAAATCAATTCATCAACGAAAAAGGAATTAAAGCCGCATCGACCCTTGGTGCCGCCATGGACCAGCAATTGATCGAGGATATTTTTACCATTTATCGTCAATCTGCCGAAATTCTCAAGGTCAAAACAGCCTTGGTCTCTACCATCGAGACCCAGCTCGAAGGTCTTCGCCCAGGAGTCCAGCTTGGACCGGATGGAAGGATTTTGGAGTGGGACAGACCTTACGAGGAGCCTGAGAAAGGTCACCGCCACATGTCTCATTTGTATGCATTTCATCCGGGAAATGCCATCACCCTTAGTCAAACACCTGACTTTTTTGAAGCAGTAAAAAAGACCCTTCACTACCGCCTCGATCATGGAGGCGCTGGCACAGGCTGGTCACGAGCTTGGCTGATCAATTTCTCAGCAAGACTGATGGATGGACAAATGACCCATGATCACATCCAAAAACTCATTGCTCAATCCCTTTACCCCAACCTATTCGATGCCCATCCTCCCTTTCAGATCGACGGGAATTTTGGCTACACGGCAGGGGTAGCGGAGATGCTCCTTCAATCCCACGAAGAAGGAATCATCCGCATTTTACCGGCTTTGCCCAAAGCTTGGACTTCGGGAAAAGTAGCCGGATTGAAGTCCAGAGGCGGATTCACCTTGGATTTTACCTGGGAAAATGGGCAGATCAAAACAATGAAAATCCTCTCCAACCTCGGTAAAAAAGCAGTCATCCTCGCAGATGGTTCGGAGATCGAGCTTTTCCTTAAAAAAGGAGAAAGCATGGAAATGGAGTTTTGAACAGCATTTATCAAATGCCAATCCTACCAAGTTGAAAAAATAATTACCTTCCATTCATGAGTGAGCATTCGGTATCTGTAGCCATCATTGGCGGAGGCTTTTCGGGAATTGCAGCAGCAAAAAAACTTCATGAAGCAGGTACTTCCTTCCTCGTTTTGGAGGCAAGAGAGCGACTGGGGGGCAGGGTTTTCACCAAGCAATTTGACCAAGGCTATTACCTGGACTTTGGTGGGCAATGGATAGGTCCCACTCAGGATCGGATGTACGAGTTATGTCACGAACTCGACGTGAATTACTTCGAAACCTACAACCAAGGCAAAAACATCCTTGACCTTGGCGAAAAGCTCAAAACTTACCGAGGTACCATCCCAAAGCTCGACCTTTTCTCCCTACTCAATCTCGATTGGCTGATCCGTAAACTGGAAAAACTAGCCCGACAGATCGATCCCAAAGCCCCATGGAATCACCCCAAAGCCAAGGAATGGGACAGCCAGCATCTGGATGAATTCCTACGCAAACACTCCAAAACATCGGCTTGCTACAAGGTGATCCGAGTAGGTTGCGAAACCATTTTCGCCTGCGATCCTGATCAGGTTTCCTTGCTTCATGGCTTGTTTTACATCCGCTCAGGCACATCGCTAGACTGCCTCATCAATGTCAAAGGGGGTGCCCAAGAGCATCGAATCAAAGGGGGAATGCAGACACTCGTCGAGGCCATGGCTAAGCCTTTTCTAAACCAAATCCGATTGGAATCCCCTGTAACCACAATTTCATATACCCATTCAGGAGTCACTATCCTTGGGAAAGGGTTTTCTGTTTATGCTGACAAAGTCATATTGGCTGTACCTCCACCCTTATTGGCTCAAATCTCCTTTTCCCCGGCATTACCTTCCCAAAAATTGCAGTTGCTTCACAATTACCCCATGGGCAGGGTGGCAAAGTGCTTCATGATCTACGAAATGCCCTTTTGGAGGGAGTTGGGATTTTCAGGCCAATCGGTATCCGATGACAAAACACCTTTTCAAACGCTGTACGACTGCTCCCCTGCAGATGCCAGCAAAGGAATTTTAATGGGTTTTGTGGTAGGAAGTCGAGCGGAGCAGTTTTTCTCCCTCGAAAAAAACGACAGAAAAGTGAAAATGGAAGCAATACTCACCAGGTATTTTGGAGAAAAAGCCAAGGAAGCCATCGAGTACCAGGAGTTTTCTATGATCGACGAAGCTTGGTCCAAGGGATGCTATGCGGCCTTGATGCAGCCGCACGCTTGGACGGATTTTCAAGACGCTTATCGAAGTCCTTTGCCTCCACTTTACTTCGCAGGAACAGAAGCAGCCACCAAATGGCATGGCTACATCGAAGGGGCGGTTTTAGCCGGAGAATCGGCGGCCATGGAGATTTTAGCAGCTATACACCATGATTAAGCGATTGATCAGTCTTCTTATATTGTTGCTGTTCTGTTGGCTCATCTGGTCAAACTATGGCCGTAATCTTCCTTACCCAGTACCAAAACCTTATCTCTCCCTAGTGGAGAAGATTCCTGCAGCGGACAGTTTAGAAAGAACTCTGGTAGGAATCCAACCCTACATGGAAGTTCAGGACTACTTCTATCAGGAAACTTTCAAAGAAAAAATCACTTACTACCTACACGAAGCAAGAAGACAAGGATTTCTTGGGAAAAATTCAGCAGTCCTTCTTCCTGAATATCTGGGAACTTGGTTGGTTTTGGAAGGAGAAAAACATGCTATTGCCAAAGAGAAAACCCTTACTGATGCCATGACCTTAATGGTCCTAAGCAACTTTTTCGAATTTGGAATCTTCTATTTTCAAGATCAGGAAGAAAAGGACAAGGCTGCAGCGGCACTCTTCCGGATGAAATCCCGAAAAATGGCCAAGAGCTTTTACCTTACTTTCAGCGAGTTGGCAAAAGAATTCAATACCACTTTAATACCTGGTTCTATCATTCTACCAGAACCCCGAGTGATCAACGGTGAATTGGAAATTGAGCCTACAGGCAAACTATACAATGCCAGTTTTGTCTTTGGTCCTGATGGAAAAATCATTGGCAAGCCCATTCTTAAAGCCTTCCCAATTGAATCAGAACAGGATTTTCTAACCTCTGCCAGCACTGGAGAGCTGCCGGTGTTTGAACTTCCCATTGGCAAAACATCTGTATTGATCTGTGCCGACAGCTGGTTTCCCAGTGCCTATGAAAATGCCAAAAAAAATAAAGCTGAACTTATCCTTGTTCCTTCCTACTGCACCGGAGAAAGTACGATGGATAAACTTTGGCAAGGATACAGTGGGCAAAAGGAACCTTCGGGAACAGACCTCTCCGATATTGGAAAAATCACTGAGCAAGCCGCTTGGGAAAAATATGCACTTCCCGGACAAATCAAAAAAAGCGGTGCCAGTTACGGCATGAATGTCTTTTTGAGAGGGGATTTGTGGGATTTGGGTACCGATGGACAGCCATTGATCATTGCCAAAGGAGAATTAGTATCGGTAAAGCCGGCTGAAAAAGCTGGAATCTGGGCGTTAAAATTCTGATCTCATGTGTGACACGCTAGTGGCCCTTCCTCATGTGACCAAATCGGGTAATCTGATTCTAGGTAAAAACTCCGATAGAGAGCCATTGGAAGCACAGGCAATCGTCCACATCCCACAAACCATTCACCAAGAATCGCATCTCCAATGCACATTTATTAGCATTCCACAGGTAGAATTGACCTACCAAGTGATCCTATCCAAGCCTTTCCAGATGTGGGGGGCCGAGATGGGCGCCAATGAACATGGCGTAGTAATCGGAAACGAGGCGGTTTTCACGAATGTAAAGTTTGATAAAAAGCAGCTTGGCCTGACGGGAATGGATCTGCTGAGATTGGGGTTGGAACGAGGAAAAACCGCCAAAGAAGCACTTCAGATCATCATTAGTTTGCTCCATGAATATGGTCAAAATGCCTGCGGAGGCTACCAAAACACCAATTTCTACTACCACAATAGCTACTTGATAGCCGATACTGAGGAGGCTTTCATTTTGGAAACAGCTGGAAAATCATGGGCTTATCGGGCAGTAGCTGACTTTGGCAGCATCTCCAACGGACTGACGATTGAGGAGAATTACCTTGAGGCCCACTTCGAAAAAGAACCCAGGAACATCCAGGCACTCTTCTCAGGAAACGCGAAAAACTTCCGATCAACCTATTCTGATTTGCTCTATACCACAGCCGGACGTGCCAAGCAGCGGCAGGCTTGTACTTTGGTTTTTTTGGAAAGAAAAAAGAAACCCAATATGGAAGATTTCTTCCAAGCCTTAAGGCAGCATGATCGAGAAGATTTTAATCCCAAGAAAGCGACCACAGGATGCATCTGCATGCATGCAACAGGTTTTACCAATCCATCCGATACGACAGGAAGTATGGTGGCTGAGATCCGAAAAGATGGGCAATCCACGATTTGGCTGACGGGAACTTCCCATCCCTGCATGAGCTTGTATGTCCCTTTTTATTTTGGAACTACGCTTGAATCAAACTTGCTAAATCCGGGTTCTCAAGCCGATCAAAGTCTTTGGTGGCAGGCCAAAAAGATGCATGAACGCCTACTCTTAGATTACCACAACCACCAACCAAAGCTTAGAATCCAGCTTGATGAAATCCAGAAAAACTGGTTGGAAAAAGATCAAGAACTGATTGAAAAAAAGGCTGATTTGGAAGTTTTTCAGGCCTTTTCGAACTCTTGTCTAAACGAGTATGTCCAGTTGATCAGGACTTGGAGTTGATCAAATGATGGAGGCTTTTTTGAAGTTTCGTGAAAAAATCCTTCAGTTTGGACTTTTTTGAGGGAGAAGCATCCTCTGCCAAGGGCAGGTATTTTTCAAGTTCATCTTCATGAAGCAGGATCAAATATTGGTAGGCCACCTCAATGGATTTGGCACGTTGGGAGAGGTAGCGAACCATGGAAAAAACCATAAACACCAACTCTACTATCCCCTCTTGCCAGTTTCCCAAATAAAAGGCTGACCCTGCAGCTAGAAACAACACCACACAGAAACTCCTGAAAAACTTAGACTCTGCCATCAAGCGCTCCACCACAAAATACAAAGCTCCGCTGTGCTGAAGCAGGTACCCTAGGGCATATTTGAAATTGTTAAAATCCTTGGTGCTGACTTCTTTGATTTTTTGAGTTCGGATCCCGTTGGCTTGGGTGAACAGCGTGTTTTTGGGCCACCAGATTTCTTTGATTTTTGCAAAAACCAGATCATCGAGGTAACTGGAAATGAGATAGACAAAGTGTCCCATCACATAGGCAGCAGCGGCAAAAGCAGCCCCAATCACCCAATCGGGCAAGTTGGGATGATCAAAAAATTGCCAATCTGAAATCAATCCGGATTTCCACGCCAATCCTATCAGAAGACCACCCGGCAAAATGAGGGTCAATAAATCCAACAATCCGAGGTTAAACTTGTCAAACATAGTTTAAAAATTTTGGAAATAAGGTAAAAAATAAAATCCTTGGATACTAGGTGTTTACCTTCCAAACATGTCCCTCTGTATCCAAAATCTCTTTGCCCCAAATCGGCAATTCTGCTTTGATTCGCTCCACCAATTCATCACAGGCTTGCATCGCGGCTTTGCGGTGCTTGGACGAGGTAAAGACAAAGAGGCAAATCTCTCCCACTTTGATCTCACCCAAACTGTGGTAGATGTGCATGCAAGTCAGAGGATACTTGGCAAAGATGGCCTCCCGGATTTCGAAAGCCTTTTCCAAAGCCATTTCCTCGTAGGCTGTGTAATCGATGGCGATGACTTTTCCTTCAGGCTTCTCATCGGCACGGATCTGACCGAGAAAAATGGAATGTCCACCGATGTCAGTTTTAGTAGCATGGTTGGCAATGGATTGGGCGATTTTCTCAGGAGCAATCGGGCCCTGCACAAAGATGTTTTTGGGTTTACGTTCCTTTTCCATGGGTCAATTAGGATTTCAGGGCATTGATACCACCCTTGATGGAGAAAATGGCTTTATCAGGATAGGTTTCGGAAAGTACCTGAGCAGCCTTCTGACTTCTCATTCCGCTTTGGCAGAAAATCAAAATCTGCTCCGCATCTTCAAGTTTGTCGAGTTGGGAATCCAGAACAGACATAGGGATTTTCATCAGCCCTGTACACACCAAAGGTGGTAATTCATCCAACTCGCGAACATCCACGAAGGCCACATTCTGGTTCATTTTACCCATGGCATCCTTCCAGGTCATCTCCTTCACCGCACCGCAGGCCTGTTGGTAATCGGTATTTTCTAAAACGGCCCAAGATTCAGGGGCTGAGGAAGATTTCTTCGGCATCAATTCTACCTCGTAGGTTTGAGAAGTCAGACTGTTAAAATACAGCATGCGATTTTTCAGAGGTTCACCAAAGCCACTGAGCACTTTGATCGCTTCCAAGGCCATCAGGTTGCCAATGATTCCCGGCAAAACGCCCAAGACTCCCGTTTCCGCACAATTGGGAATTTCATTTGGCCCGGGCATCTCAGGGTGGACATCCCGGTAGTTGCAGCCTTCTTCTCCCAAATTGAACACCGACACCTGTCCCTCGTGCTGATAGATCGCCCCGAAGACAAAAGGCTTACCATGAAGCAAACAGGCATCATTGACAAGGTAGCGAGTGGGAAAATTATCTGTGCCATCGATCACCAAATCGTAATCAGCAATCAATTCCTGGGCATTTTGTACGGTGAGAAACTCCGGGAAAATCTCCCAAGTGATGTCGGAATACTTTTCTTGAAAATGACGAACAGCCTGTTCTGCCTTATTTTTCCCTAGATCCTTTTCACCGAAGAGCACCTGCCGGTTGAGGTTGGTGACATTGACGATGTCTCCGTCGATGACACCGATTCTTCCTACGCCGGCTGCGGCCAGGTACAGCAAAGCGGGACAGCCCAAGCCTCCCGCTCCTACCATCAGCACAGAGGCATTTCTGAGTTTCTTTTGGCCATCGATGCCGAAGCCATTTAAAATGTATTGACGATCAAATCGATTCATAGCTTATCCTCCTGAAAAGGGTGGCAAAAGTGCGACCTCTGCCCCCGATACTAACTCACTATCTTCCAGCACCATCTTTTTGTTTACCGCAAGGGAAAATTTCATGGATTTCAATACCGGAAATTGGTCAAAAAGCTGGTTTTTCAACGCCTCTGTGGTACCCGGATTTTCAAGATCCAAAGACACTTGGCCCATTTTCTCGGCGACCATTCCAAAAGCTTTGATGTGAATAAGGTTAGACATGGGTTAGTTTTATTCAGATAGCAAGTTACGGGTTCGTCTGCTTTTTCTCCCATAGATTTCTGAGATCATCACTGATAAAATGATCTCCTGCCTAAAGTTTGACCTCATTTATCATCCTTTGAAGTGAGTGAGGACACTCACTTCGGCGAGGCACTATTCATCTGTGAATCTGTGGTTCTATTCCTTTCTCTGCTTCCTCTGCGCCACCGCGGTGAATAAAACATTGAAGTGAGTGAGGACACTCACTTTGGCGAGGCACTATTCATCTGTGAATCTGTGGCTCTATTCCTATCTCTGCTTCCTCTGCTTCCTCTGCGCCACCGCGGTGAATAAAACGTTGAAGTGCGTTAGGACACTGACTTTGGCGTGGCACTATTCATCTGTGAATCTGTGGCTCTATTCCTG
Source organism: Algoriphagus sp. (assembly GCA_018336015.1). Lineage (GTDB taxonomy): Bacteria > Bacteroidota > Bacteroidia > Cytophagales > Cyclobacteriaceae > Algoriphagus > Algoriphagus aquatilis. The sequence goes on from JAGXQZ010000104.1 coordinate 14,787, forward strand.
TCCCTGCGTCCTCTGCGCCACCGCGGTGAATTTTTATCCTAAAATCAACTTCACCGCAGCAAAGGCCAACACAAACGCCAACAGGTATTTCAAGGCTTTGGGACTAAACTTTTTAGCCCCCAAATACGCCCCCAAAGCTCCTCCGGCAATCGTCAACGGAAGCAAAATCCAGAGTTGGGTCGAAAACTCAATATGGAAAACCGAAGCCCCGAGAAAGCCCGCCAATGAATTGAGAAAGATAAAAAGTGCGCTCAATGCCGCGGTCTCTTTTACTCCCGCCCATCCCAGCATCAAAATGATCGGTGAAAGGATAATCCCTCCTCCGATCCCGATCATACCGGAAAGTAAGCCAATCGCAAAACCCAAGACCGGGGCCATCCACCATTTTTGCTCTACCCGAGAAGTCTCCGAAATCGGAAAAACTCCTGCAAATCTCAACACAGGAAACAGCAACAACACACCCAACACTTGCTTGTAAATCCCGGTATCCAATAAAATCCTCCCGCCCAAATAGGCTGCAGGAATGGAAAACAGGATGAGAGACAAAAAGAGCTTGGTCGGAAAGACTCCGGATTTCCGATAGTTCAAAAAGGAAATCATGGATACAAACATGTTTAAAATCAAGGCCGAAGGGCGAATCTCCTCCGGAGCAAAACCCATCAGCGCTAAGATCATCAGGTAGCTACTCGCTCCTCCATGCCCCACCGAGGCATACATAAATGCCGCAAATGGCATCAAAAAGTAAAGAAACACATCCCAAAGCTCCATCAGATTACCAAGGATAAAATGCCACCAAACTTCCAGCTTCGACATGTTCCAGCTCTTGAGGAATCTCCACGACACCATCCGCAATTCCGAAAGAAAGTAGATTAAAGGATTCCTGAGCGGGTAGGATGATCACGCAACCATTGTCTAATTTGGCCTTAAGGAAAAAGGTCAACGGTGCTTTTTTATTAAAATCCGAAGCGATTGGAAAGTAAACAGCAGCATTCCAAGCATCAGGATTACCGAGAAGCCGAAGCAGGAAAGGCTTCACGTATTGGATAAAACAGGTAAGTACAGAAGCAGGATTACCGGGTAGGGCAAAGATCATTTTCTCACCCTTTACTCCCGCAAAGATGGGTTTGCCGGGCTTTTGCTTCACCTTGTAAAACAGCTGCAAGACCCCATTTTCAGCCAAACTTCCTTTGACGAAATCATAATCTCCGACTGAAATTCCACCCGTCAACAGCACTACATCCGAGGCTTCCAAGGCTTCTCCAATTACCCGAGTAACTTCTGATTTTTCATCTTTCACCTTCAGCACTTTTACCTCCGTGATTCCCATTTGGCTCAGGTAGGCAATCAAAGCGGGCCCATTGGCATTGTAGATCTGTCCGGGCTGAAGGGCTTGACCGATTTCGATGATTTCATCTCCTGTAAGAATGATGGACAGGCTAGGTGAACTAATGACCTCCACCTGCTCAATCCCCAGCGAAGCCAAAAGCCCAATCGTACCTGGAGTGACTTGAGTCCCGGAATTAAGGATCAATTCTCCTGTCTGACATTGGGAACCAGCCTTTCGGACATGCATGCCTTTGACGAGCTTTTCCAATTCAAAAAAGATAGTATCTCCAATTACTGTGACCCACTCCTGCTGCACCACTGTATCGGCACCTCGAGGTACGGGTGCACCGGTAAAAATGCGAACAGCTGTTCCCTTTTCCAACGTAAAGTCAGGATTGACTCCCGCCTGTACCACTTGGGCTAACTTTCGGCTTTCACCCAAATCATCCCAGGCAAAAGCATAGCCATCCATTCCCGAATTGTCGAAGGAAGGCACATTCATGGGGGCAAAGACAGGATTTGAGGTAAATTTTCCAACGGCTTGGGAAAGAGGAATAATGTGGCTTTTGGGAGAAATTGCCAACCCTTTTAGCAGCTCTTTGGCTTTGGATACGTCAACAAACTCGTGCATCATCCTCCGATTTTGATCATACTGCGGTTTTCAATAGCGTCAGGATTGGCCTTTGAGTAATCCGGGGAAAACTGTCCTCCCAAGGCCGCATGCTTTCGTGAAACTGAAAGACGGATCAAGGATTCAACTTCCTCCCCCCTTCGTAGTGCACCCAGTAAATCCAACTCCTCTTTTCCGAAAAGGCAATTTTTGATTTTCCCATCAGCTGTAAGGCGGAGTCTGTTACAGTCCCCACAAAAGTGCTCGCTCATGGTGGTGATGAAGGCAAAAGTCCCTTGAAAACCAGGCACCTGATATTTTTTTGCGGTATCGTGCTTTTTGTCTTCCAGCTTGATCACTTCAAACTTGCCTTTGACCAAGTCAAGCATCTGTGCAGCCGTCACCACTTTGTTGCTTTGCCAATGATTGCCTGCAAAAGGCATAAACTCAATGAAGCGAACATGAAGCGGCAGCTTTTCCGTCTGCTGTACAAAATCACAGATTTCGTCTTCGATCAGCCCGTGAAGGGCCACTGCATTGACCTTGACCCGAAAACCTTCTTGTAAAAGGAGTAGAATATTTTCCCACACCTGATCCAATTGATCTCGGCGGGTCAGCTTGAGGAATTTCTCTCGATTGAGGGTATCTAGGCTGACATTGACGGAGCGAACTCCCGATTTTTTGAGCACCTCGATGTGCTTATGAATCAGGACACCATTGGTAGTAAGGGTGAGTTCGACCGGGAAAGTAGAAAGCCGCTCCAAAATCTCAGGGAATTCCTTTCTGACCAAAGGCTCACCACCGGTCAACCGGATTTTTTTTACCCCCAGTCCGACAAATGTTTCTGCCAAGCTCAGGATTTCCTCCTTGCTCATGAGCTTGGACTGAGGCATCCACTCCATCTCCTCCACCGGCATGCAGTACGCGCAGCGGAAATTGCAGTTGTCCGTCAGGGAAATCCGCAGGTAATCGTGTACGCGTCCGAAACTGTCTTGAAGCATGGTACTAGTTTAGGGAATTGTCCCGTATAAACGTAGGTTATTTTGTCAGAGATCCAAATTAAGGATGAACCCAAAAAATCCCAATCTCTAAATCTCCCATCTCTTATTCTCCAATCTCTAAATCTCTTACTCTCCTATTCTCTAATCCCTCAACTCCCCTTCCTAAACTGGGTCGGACTCATGCCCAGTTGTTTTTTGAAGAAATTATTGAAGTGGGTGACCTCAGTAAAGCCCAAAGCAAAGGCGATTTCAGAGACATTCCATCGACTTTGTCTGAGCAGGATTTTAGCCTCTTGGATCAACCGCTCGGAAATGAGTTGGGTAGTAGTTTTTCCGGTCATTTCCTTCACTGCCCGATTGAGGTGATTGACGTGAATGTTGAGCTGATCCGCATAATCAGAAGCAGACCTTAACTGAATTAGCGTGTGCGTCTCATCGATAGGAAACTGCCTTTCGAGTAGCTCGAGGAAAATGGAAGCGATTCGCAGTGCGGCATTTCCATGTTGGGCTGTATGAATCTCTGCAGGCTGCAGTTTCATTCCGATGTGCACCAATTCCAGAATCAAGTTGCGAATCAAGTCATATTTATACTTGTAATCTGATTTGAATTCAGCCTCTATCCTCTCAAAAATCTGCTGAACTGCAAATACTTCCTCATCCTTCAACTCAAAAACATGAGTGCCCTGAGGCTGGAAAATCTCATACTTCTGAATGTCAGGAAAATCAACAAAAAACTGAGGATTGAAAATACAATAAACACCCTTTAGGGTAGAATGATTGCTGTCCCACTTGTAGGGAACCATGGGATTGGAGAAAGACAAAGCCTGCTTTTTGACCTCATAGACCCGGTCTGCATAATGAACTTGACTCTGACCCTGCACCAGCATCACTTTGTAAAAATCACGTCGCCGATAAGGGATGGCCTTGACCTTTCCCTCCCAAAAAGGTTCCAATCTAAAGATATTGAAATGCCCCATGTCCTTTTTCAGGTCTTCAGGCAGCCAATTGAACTTGCGCTGGTAAAACTCCTCCAAAGATTCCGGCTTTTCCATAGCGGTTTTGATCAGTCTCTTTTGTAGTTATTGGAGAAATTGTAAAGCAAACTCAGGTTCCAAACAAAGTTGTCGCTTGGAACATCCGATTTGATTTTTTGATTGAAAAGCGTTTGGAAAGCTATCGGGAAATTATCCTTGGTCACGGTAAAACTTGAAGTAACATAGGTTCCGGTATTTTCATCCACCCGCAGGAAATAGAGTTGAGGATTCATTTTCAACTTGATTTCTTTCCCCAATGGAAGATTGGAAAAAATGGTATTCAAGGCGATGAAATTGGAATTCTTAGGTGGCACGGGATTGAAACCATGACCTTGGAGGTAATATAATCCTACGCTAAAGCGATTGGAGACTTTATAGGTTGGCATGAATTCTCCGGCAAAAAACCGGCTCGCGCGCATGACCGATTCTTCTTTTCCGTTGACCATGATCTTCATGTCTCCGAAAATAAAGGCCGGGTGAAGTCCCACATTTAGCGTAAATCTCTTGTCCTTGATGACTTTATACCTACCCCAAAACACAAAAGCCCAAGGCTTGCCATCCATGCCAAATCGAATCATGGGATCAAAGGACAAACGCTCTCCTCCGATACTTAAATCAAAGAATACCGCAGGACGGCCGAGTGTAAACGAGGGAATCAAAGAAATACCATTATTGGTCGCAGTGATAGTTCCGTTAAAATGATGACTGGGTTTGGCATCCTGAGCTAGGACATTTGTAGAGAGAACCAAACTTATCAGGATCAAATAGCTGCTTTTTTGAAAGGTTGGAATGGAAAGTCCTTCCAAAAGGATCTTACAAGAAGTGGTGAAAATAGATTTCATAGGTGGGTGGGAGATAAACAGCTGCAAAAGTCGCAAAAGAATCCGGCTAAATCTTGATGAATTTCAAATCAAAACTTATGCTTTTCAAACAAATGTAAATAAGCGGGCCTCTTTAATTCGGCGACTTGAGCTAATGCCCTAAATAAACGAGGCACTTTGGGAAAATAGGTTCATGTAAAACCAAAAGAAAAATTTATTTGAATATCCGCAATCTTACCACCAAGTAGATCCTTGGCTCTAAGAGCGCGGATATTCGTCAACTGACCACAGACGAAAGTCCACAGCACTACTAATCGGACTTCAATCCTTATCTTATTTGGTTACTGGTAGAAAAGCGGATAATCAGAAAAATTTATCAACTAAAACACCTCCATTTCTATTTCAGTGATTATTTTACCCAAATGAAAAATAAGCTAACCACGATACTGACACTTTTGGGAATCTTTTTGACTGGCATGTTGCGAGCTCAAGTCCAAATAGTCGCTGAACAAGACCAAGAGCGAAACCTGACTCTATTTTCTTTCAATGACTCAAAAATCCCCTACACGGTACAAATCCATTTTGTGAAATTGGAAAACCTGGAATCCTTGCAAGGCGATCTCCTCTACAAATTGGCCAAGCCGGGCAAAAGTACCTTGGTCAAACTCCAATCGATCTACGGAAATGTCCAAACCGGATTCCGATACAATACCAAGCTCTACAAAGGTGATATCCAACCTAGTATTCCCTTTGAATCTCCTTACCTGATCCCTGTAGAAAAGGGCATCTCTGTCAGCATGAGACCGCTTTTGGCCAATCAAAAAGTCCCTGAAGACCGAAGATATACAGGTGTGGGATTTTACTTTGAGGAGTCAGCCACTGTCTGTGCCCCCAGAAAAGGAATCATTTCCGAAATCAAGATGGATGTAGAAAAAGTCGCCGATGGATTGGCTGACTTCTCCTCCGAAAACTACGTGGAGATCTACCATCAAGACGGTTCATTCACCCGACTTTCTGGCTTAAAAGCCAACTCTGCCAAAGTAGTCGTTGGAGATACCGTCATCCCCGGTCAAGCCCTTGCCGAGTCCTCTAACCAAGGCAGCACTTCCCTACACCATGTCAAGATGATCCAAAGCCGGTGGGAAATGGAGGTCAATGGGGTGACTTGGGTGAATTTCCCGGTACTGATTCGTTCGGAAAAAGAAGAACTGCTCAGTGACAAAGCTTCGGAAAACCTCCAATCCACCCATCCTGAAGAATTGATTGCCAAAGAATTGGACAAAAAGGAATTGAAGAAGTATTTGGGGAAATAATGAATCCCATTGAAACTTCAGGTAGAATTTGCCCCCTGTAAATCAGGGTTTTTCAATCCGTAACTGATTAGTCAGCACTGATAAATAAAACCTATCAGGCACCCCCTTGGTGAGTTTTTGCCAATAGTTTTATTTCGTTGACATGAATTACATGCTCCGGGTGCCCGTGTTTTGCTAGGTAAATCATGGACTGTGCAACTTCTTTCAGACTGCAAACCAGGGATGATGAAAGGAAATTGAACAAGGGTATCAACCACGATAGGTAAGAATAGTACTTCAAAACATGCTTCTGTCCGGGCATTGGAGTCAGCACTCCCACACGATACCCAAACGCTTGCTTGAAGGGTAATTTCACCAGGTCGTTTTCGGTTTTGCCCTTTACTCTAGCCCACATGGAGCTGCCTTTTTCTGTACTATCTGTTCCTTTTCCACTGATATACATAAAAGACATCCCTGGATTAGGGCCCAAAGCTTTTGCAAAATGAAGGGTGGTATCGTAAGTGATTCGGGAATAATCTACCTCACTCATTCCCAAGCTACTGACACCGGCGCAATAGAAACATGCATCATACCCCTTGAGATGAGGATCACCGAGATCCAAATCAAGGAAGTCGGAAACAAGGTATTCTTTGAGTTTGGGGTGACTTTGCTGGAGTGGCTTTCGACTGACACTGAGTATTTCTGTGATTTCAGGTTCTTGAAGGCAAGCCATTAGGACTCCTTCTCCAACCATTCCTGTAGCGCCTGTGATGATGATTCGCATGGATGTGGTGTATTGAGATGTGAAATTAACCGTACTTTGGATTATCCTAAAGTCAAGCACAAACGCTATGCGTAGAAATAGGAAAAACCCAATTCCTAATCTCCTAAATCTCCGAAATTGCTTTTATAAAACTCAACGTCAACATGTCCAATTCAAGTTGTAAAGTATTAGAAAAGATTTGGGGGGAAGGAAATTATTAGATTTCTTAGATCAGTTTATAACCTTTGTAATATTCCATGTCCCTACAAACTCTCCTAAGTCATTTAGAAAGTTTTATCCCACTGGATCCTGAAGAAAAAGTAAGAATTGAACTCAAATTCGAACAGTTCTCTATAAAACGGAGGGAAAAACTACTAACCGCTGGAGAGGTCTGCAAGGATTACTTTTTTGTGGTTACGGGCTGCTTCCGGATGTTTGGCGTGGACGATAAAGGCTTTGAGCACAACATTCAGTTTGCTGCTGAAAACGATTGGATCGCCGATATCGGGAGTTTTTACAGTCAAAAAATCAGTCAGCTGAATATTGAGTCGCTAGAAATTTCATCCGTGCTTCGGATCCACCAGCAGGATTTGTTTGAGCTTTTTACAACCATTCCCAAACTCAACCGGATTTTCAAAGTGATGATCGAACACAAGTACATTGAGCTGCAAAACCGAGTGCTTCAGAATTTCAGTTCTACCGCAGAACAGCGCTATTTGGCTTTTTTGGAACAATATCCCAACCTGAAAAACCGGCTACCGAACACCCAAATCGCCTCTTATTTGGGAATTACTCCTGAGTTTCTTAGCAAAATCAGAAAAGAACTTCGAGACAATTGATTGAAATTCTTAACCTAGATTAAGGGTGTGGATTAGTATTAACGCTGACTTTTGTAAAGCAATCACCTTAAATCATCTTTATGAAAAAAATCTTATTTCTGACATGGGTTTTACTTTCAGTATGGCCAAGCGTAGACCTTGTTGCTAATCCAAGTAAAACTGATCCTGAATCAGACAAGAAGGCTATCCAACAAATCATAGCAGACTACAAGAATTCCATCAATCAGTTTGACACGACACTGGCCAAAACATTTTGGCTGACCTCCGAGGAAGTTAGCTTTATCCATCCAAGAGGCCACGAGAAGGGGTGGAATTCGATCAAAACAGGGATTTATGAAATGTTTGGAACCAGATTTTCCAAACGGGATCTCAAAAGTTACAATGAAACCATTACAATTTATGGTGACATGGCGGTAGTGGAATTTTACTGGGTGTTTGATGCCATTTTCTCAGGAGAAAATCCTACTCCCATGCAAACAAAAGGAAGAGAAACTCAAGTTATGAAGCGGTTCGGAACCGAATGGAAGATCGTACATATCCATTATTCCGGAATGCCAGCTTCTGGGGAACGGGAAGGGTTTTAAACACTTTTATATTCTTTAAGAATTCCATAAATCAGCACTTATTTATTTCCAATAACCTAAACTCCCATTCATTATGAAAATTTTAGCAACCCTTATCACACTATTCGCCATGAGCAATTTTGCACAAGCTCAATCTCCCATCGACGAAATGGTCAAAGACTGGGAGCGCGCCAAAGCCTACACCAAAGAGTACCTCGATGCCATGCCTGCCGAAGGCTATGCCTTGAAGCCCACGGCTGAAATGCGATCCTTTGCCCAACAAATGCTTCACTTGACAGACGGAAATTACGGATTTGCATCCACAGCTACCGGTGTAGCAAGTCCGGTGGGAATGGGCGAATCCGAAAAAGCTGCAGATCAGTCCAAGGAAAATGTGACCAAACTGGTAATGGCAGGCTACGATTTTGTCATCAACAGCATCAAAACAATAACTCCTGCCCAACTGAATGAAGCCACCAAACTGTTTGGCCGCTTTGAAATGACCAAAGGAAAAGCCCTGGAAAAATGCTTTGAACATCAAACTCACCACAGAGGTCAGACGACAGTTTACATCCGCTTGGCCGGTGCGACTCCTCCTCAGGAGAAGTTGTTTTGATCTTCTGAGGTAAACTCCTTCCGAGACAACTTTTCCAAAAGTTGCCCCGGTTAGTGTCTCACTAACCGGAATGAAAAATTGATCAAGTGAGTGGAGACACTCACTTGGGCCACAGAATCAACTTTTCCAAAGTTCAAAACTTTGGAAAAGTTTGGTCAACTCTTGGCCTCGGTTGGTGCCTGTCTGCCGACAGGTAGATCCCCACTAACCGGAACTTAAAATCTTCCCCATTTCCATCTTCCTAAACCCACTATCAAGTGAATGGATATTCACTTGGGTGGAATTCCTATATTCTTTAACAATGAAAAAACACTTCATTATCCTGGCTTTGACGCTGGCCTCCTTGAGCACATACGCCCAAACCCTCAAACTCAAAAACCAAGAGTTTGAACTTCACAATGTCACCGGAGAGATCGTCACCTTTCAAGGTAAAAAAGCCCTAAAGATTGAGCGCGATCTAACTGCCATCCCCTTTGATTCCACTCGGGTAGAAGCTACTGTAGATGAGCCACATTATGCCCGCTTGCTCGGTTTGGAAGATTTCGAAAACGGAACCATCGAGGTCAAAATGTACAGCCAACTGAAAGTCCCTGCACCCTATTCGGGCATTGCGGGATTTATCGGGCTGTTTTTCCGAGTTCAAGAGGATGATTCAGCCTTTGAGAGCATTTATGTCCGTCCCAAAGTAGGCCGATCAGATAATCAGTTGTTTAGAAATCATACCGTTCAATATTTCTCCTATCCCAATTACAAGTTTGACACACTTCGAAAAATCGCTCCCCACCGCTACGAAGGATCGGCCCCTGTGGCCTTGAATGAGTGGTTTACGATGCGGATTGAGGTGAATGGAGAATCAGCCGAGTTGTTCATCAATGACTTGAAGCATTCCTCCTTTATCGTGGACAAAATGCTCGGAACTTCCAAAAAAGGCTTCGTCGGTCTCTATGTGGACATTGGAACCATCGGTTATTTCAGAGATTTAAAAGTGACCAAACGGGCTTTGCAAGTGAGAAAAGCAAGCGAAAAGGTGGGTGATATTTAGGTTATTCCATTTTTTTAAAACTTTCTCAAATGCTTTTCTCAAGCAAATACATTGAAAATGGGGGTAATCTATAAAAAGTCGGATTACCCCAATTTTTAATAAACACAATCCACATTGTTTGATTTCCGCAAGCTTTGGTTTGAATGAAGTAATTTTTTGAAATCCGGGTTGTTGAATTTTGTAAGGAGTTTAGAAATAATCTCTTACAAATCAGCTATGGAACGACGTGCATTGGGAAAAAGCGGTCTAGAAGTCTCAGCATTGGGACTAGGTTGCATGGGGATGAGCTTTGGCTATGGTCAGGCTGCTGATAAAAAGGAAATGATTTCCCTAATCCGAAAGGCAGTGGAACTGGGAGTCAACTTTTTTGACACTGCCGAAGTCTATGGACCGTTCACCAATTAAGAATTGGTCGGTGAAGCTTTGGCTCCTTTCAAAAACAAAATGGTCATCGCTACCAAATTCGGTTTTGCGCCGGATCAGGAAGGACGTTGGACTCAATTGAACAGCCGGCCGGAACTTATCAAAGCTGCCGTGGAAGGATCACTTAAGCGGCTCAAGGTCGAATCCATCGATCTGCTTTATCAACATCGTGTGGATCCGAATGTACCAATCGAAGAGGTAGCAGGAGCAGTCAAAGAATTGATTCAAGCCGGAAAAGTCAAGCATTTCGGGCTTTCGGAAGCCGGAGTAAAAACCATCCGAAGGGCTCATGCAGTACAGCCTGTGGCCGCATTGCAAAGTGAATATTCCCTCTGGTGGAGAGAACCTGAAGAAGAAATCATTCCTACCCTGGAAGAATTGGGAATCGGATTTGTGCCTTATAGCCCGATGAACCGTGGATTTCTCACCGGTATGCTCAATAGCCAAACCAAGTTCTTTGCTGAAAACGATAACCGTGCCGGCTTGCCTCGCTTTCAGCCCGATGCGATGGCCGCCAACCGGCCGATTGTGGAAGCTTTGATCGACTTTGGACATCAGCGTGGACTGACTCCTACTCAAGTTGCCTTGGCTTGGCTGTTGCACCAAAAGCCCTTTATCGTACCGATTCCAGGCACGACCAAAGAAGCACACTTGATGGAGAATCTGGCAGCTGCCGAAATTTCTTTCTCAGAAGCAGAGCTGAAAGAGTTAACCGAAACGATTGCAGGAATGAAAGTCTTTGGTGATCGCTATACTCCTGTGGAGCAAAGTAGGGTGCAAAACTGAAAATCACACTGAAAGGAAGCATTTTCAGATCCCAAGAAATTACTTCAAAACAAAATTTTCAAAATGAAAGCCTTAGTACAATCATTCATTTTCCTCTTAGTTGTTTTCAACTCAAATGCACAGACCATGGAAAAATCACTCGACCAACGCATTTCCGAAATCGAGGAAAAAATGGCCATAAAAAATGTGGTAGATCGTTTTTCCAACCTGGCAGACACCAAAGATATTGAGCAGCAAGTGTTACTCTTTACCGAAGACGGGACGGTGGAATCTATTTTCAAAGGAACGCCACCGATAAAACTGGTAGGCCGTCAGCAATTAAAAGATACATTTTCACAGTTTTTGTCCGGTTTTCACACGGTGTATCATCAAAACGGTCAGCAAACCATCGAAGAGTTGACAGAAAATACTGCAAAGGCTACTTCCTATTGCCATGTGATTTTGGTGGGTGAGCAAAATGGAAAAACAACCAAGACTACACTTTATACCATCTACAAGGATGAATTTGTCAAGCAAAACGGTCAATGGCTTATTAAACATCGAACTTCTAATTTCATCTGGAGAGAAGTTCAAGAGGTTAACTAGACCCATAAAATCACTTTTGGATCTGAATCCTTATCGTTACAGATTGATTTATAAAAACTTCTGTTTGATTTCCGTAAGGCGACCCCCATCGGAATTCCCTAACTTTAAATCTTAATTTCAACATAATGGCCATTTTCAATCTCAACATCAACGGAACGTCCAAGCAAGTCGACGTGGACCCTAGCACCCCTGTGCTTTGGGTTTTGCGTGACCACTTGGATTTGGTAGGCACCAAGTTTGGCTGCGGCATAGCGCAATGTGGTGCGTGTACGGTCCACCTGGACGGCAATGCGGTACGGTCTTGTTCGCTTCCTGTCTCGAGCATCGGAAACTCAGCAATCACCACCATCGAGGGTCTATCCGAAAATGCAGATCACCCGGTTCAAAAAGCCTGGATGGAACACGATGTGCCTCAATGCGGGTATTGCCAAGCCGGTCAAATCATGACTGCGGCTGCTTTGCTTCAGCAAAATCCAAACCCCAGCGATGAAGAAATCGAAAATGCAATGAACGGCAACATCTGTCGCTGTGGAACTTACCTGAGAATCAAGGCTGCTGTGAAAACCGCCGCCCAAAACCTCTAATTGAATTACCTATGGCAACTTTAGATAAAAAATTGGACCGCAGGTCATTTTTGAAAGTCTCAGCCTTGGCAGGTGGAGGCATGGTACTGAGCTTTAGTTGGCTAGCAGGCTGTAAGCCAACTCCGGAGCAGGTTTTGGAACTACCGAAAGAGTGGTTTGAACTCAACAGCTACATCAAAATCGGTGAAAACGGCGCCGTAACCCTCTTCTCCCCAAATCCTGAGTTTGGCTCCAATATCAAAACTTCCATGCCGATGATTTTGGCGGAGGAACTGGATACGGATTGGAAAATGGTGATGGTAGAGCAAGCAGATTATTTCCCTACAAGATTTGAACGACAGTTTACCGGAGGCAGTCAAAGCATCCGGCAAGGTTGGACTCCCCTTCGAACCGCTGGTGCTACGGCCCGGGCCATGTTGATCGCAGCTGCAGCCCAAACCTGGAAAGTACCCGCTTCCGAAATCACCACTTCCGCAGGACTTTTGGAACACAAAGGCAGTGGAAAGAAAGCCCACTATGGTGAAATGGCCTCCTTGGCAGCTTCTATGCCTGTCCCCGAAGAGGTGAAATTGAAAGAGATTAATGCCTTCAAAATCGTCGGCTCCTCCAAAAAGAATGTGGATGTCGAAAAAATTGTAACAGGAAAACCACTATTCGGTATCGATCACAAAGTAGAAGGAATGAAGTACGCGGCCATCGTACATCCTCCTGCGTTTGGGATGAAGCTGAAGTCATTTGACAAAAGCTCGGTCAGCAGTATGCCCGGAATCTTGGACGTCTTTTCTATCAACTTATTCAAAGATGATTACGGGAGAAACTTCTTTGACACCACCACCTTCCCGGAGATTGTCGCTATTGTAGGCAATTCCACTTGGGAAGTGATGCAAGCCAAGAAAACTTTGGCTGTGGAATGGGAAAATGCTCCTGCGTCTAATTTTGAAGTGGCAGGATTTGGTGGAAGACCAAACACCAAAATGACAGTACCTGCAGGATTGGAAAACAGTAACCGCCACAAAGAGCGGATGGCCGAATACATTCAAAAGCCTGGAAATGTGGTTAGAAGAGACGGAGATCCTGAAACAGCCTTCAAAAAGGCTGCAAGAATCCTTGAAAAAACCTATTCTGCGCCATTTTTGGCCCACAACACCATGGAGCCGATGAACTGCTTTGCAGATGTAAAAGGCGACAAGGCAGTGATCTATGGTCCTACTCAAGCTCCTGAATTCATCATTACCACGCTAACCAACAGTCTCGGAATCCCTAAAGAGAACATTCAGATCAACTTGGCCCGAATGGGCGGAGGCTTTGGACGACGGGCTTACAGTCACCACTTGATTGAGGCAGCATTGATTTCCCAAAAAATCCAAGCACCTGTCAAAATGGTCTACACCCGCGAAGATGACATGAGTGCCGGAGTCTACCGACCAACTTATTCTGCAACCTACCGAGCAGCTTTGGACGAAAACAATAACCTCCTTGCACTGCATGTGAAGGCAGGTGGAATTCCTGAAACTCCCCTTCATGCCAATCGATTTCCTGCCGGTGCGATTGATAACTACCTGGCCGAAAGCTGGCAGATTGAATCCAACATCACCATCGGAGCTTTCCGTGCCCCTCGATCCAACTTCATGGCAGCAGCCGAACAAAGCTTCTTGGATGAATTGGCTGAAGCGATGGGAAAAGATCCGATCGAATTCCGTTTAGAACTGCTCAAGCGTGCCGAAACCAATCCGGTGGGAGAAAACAACGATTACGATGCCAAGCGCTATGCAGGAGTACTCGAACTCGTACGAGACAAGTCCAACTGGAAAACCCCAGCACCTGGCGTAAGTCGTGGCGTTTCGGCATACTTCTGCCACAACTCTTATGTGGCTGAGGTGGTAGATACCAAGATTGTGGATTCCAAACCCGTGGTCGAAAAAGTATATGCAGCTGTGGACTGTGGCATAGTGGTCAATCCAGACTCAGCAATCAACATGGGCGAAGGAGCCATTATCGATGGGATAGGAAATGCCTTTTTCGGTGAATTGGCCTTCGAAAATGGGGTTCCGACCAAAACCAATTTTGACAAGTACCGCATGATTCGGCAAAAAGAAGCACCAAGAGCGATCGAAGTGCACTTTGTGGACAGCAAAGAAGACCCAACAGGATTGGGCGAACCCTTCTTCCCTCCCGTTTTCGCAGCCTTGGCCAACTCACTCTACAAAGCCACCGGCAAGCGCTACTACGAGCAGCCTTTTGCACCGCAGTTGGAGATGCAGAATCTGAAGATGTGATACATGGTTAAAAGTGGTTTGTAAAGACACAAACCAAGGCGGAAGAGTAAACCTTTGAGGTTTTCAAAAACCTCGAAGGTTTTAGAAAGTATCCCAAACCAAACAGCCCGAGGAGCAATCTTCGGGCTGTTTTCCTTTAAAATCCAAAAGCCTCCCAAATTGAATTCGGAAGGCTTTTTATGAATTATCAATTTTCGTGATAGAAAATCACACCATCTTGATGAAGTGTGAGGAAACCAATTTCCACTCTTCTTCTTTCTTCACCCAAACGTCGATGAAATTGAGTTTTTCTATCAGCTCTTCGCCTTGTAAAATGATCGTGAACATACCTTCACCATGTACCACAGCGGTCTCCTGATAGAGTCGGGCGATGGTTTTGGACAGATCGATTTTTTCAAATACAGTTCGCTTTGATGCCAAGCGTTGTAGAAGTTCTGGTTTGGTTTCCACCTTGCCGGTTGGATAAAACATCAGACCTTTTTCATCAAACAAATCAGAGAAGGACTCAAAGTCTCCTTCCATGAGGTGTTGGAATTTCTTTTCAGATAAGGAAATGGCGGATGACTCGATCATTGCTGATACCATAGGAGATTACGGGGGTGATATTAAGGACTTTGGGTGAACTTTTATCTCCTATCCATATGCGTGCCAAACCTTATGAAAGTAATTGTAAAGCAAGTGTAACCTCAGCTAACCAGTAAAAAAATCAAAGGGAAAAATCAGGTGTAAAAGGTGTTTTGAAAACGAAACCAATCCCCTTGTTCAAATCAGCTTATCAGTAAAACTCCTTCAATTATTCCTGTCGCTCAAAATACTGCTCGGCAATTCGAAGTGGACGGAACGTCAAGCGGTTTTTAACTTTGAGCGCACGGCTTCTTTTGGCTATATCTTGAAGGGTCTTGAGCACTTGTAACGTATGATCCCCTTTGTTGATCATAATACATTCTGCCATCGCTGCACGGCCGGCATCGGTGATCTCAGCACGGGAAGCAACACCTGATTTGTGGAGATTTTCCAACACCTGCGTGGCCCAGATCACAGGCACATGGGCTGCCTCGCACAGCCAGGAAATCTCCTCCTGAATCTCCACTAATCGTTCAAAACCAATTTCTACTGCTAAATCACCCCGAGCGATCATCACCCCAAAGTCTGGCTCTTTCATCCCTTCCAGCAAAAGCTCTGGGAGCCGAACCACAGCCTCTTGCGTTTCGATTTTGAGAATAATGGGAGGAATCACCGAAGCGATTTTGCTCAGTTCGGACCGTAAATGAGCGAGATCTTCGGGCTTTCTCACAAATGAAAAGCCGATTGTATCTGCATAGGCGCTTGCGAATGGGAGGCATTGTAAATCAAAAGCAGTAAGCGAGGGCACTGCAAGATCGGAATCCGGAAAATTGATCCCCTTTTCCGCTTTCAAAAGCGGCTTTTTAGAAGATATCCGCTCAATGATCAGCGCCACTCCCCGATCAGTAACTTTGTCTACGCGGGCCAAAATCAGCCCGTCATCAAAAAACACCCGCTCCCCTACTTTCAAGGCTTGGACTACACCGGGCTCGTTGGGACTGACCACCACATCCTTGGCAGAAAAGCCCTTGACGCGATCGCTAAGCCAGATCTTCCCTCCGTTTTTGATGGCTGCTTTTCCTTCCTCTTTGCCTTTCTTAAGTAGGACAGTACGGATTTTAGGTCCGGCCAAATCCAGGTGAATCTGGCAAGGTAAGCCTGTTTTCTTACTGGCTTCTTTGATTTTTTCGATCATTTTTAGCCAGACACTTTCCGAATCATGGGCACAATTGATTCTCGCCACACCCATACCGTGAATGAGCAAGGATTCAATTTGTGTTTTTTCCTGAAGAAAAGATGCATCCATCGTGACCATCACCGAAGAAGGCCATGATTCCCTTGGCAATCCAAATAGTCTATGACTACGACTTTCCATTTTTTCCAAGCCAACTTCCATGGTGCATGCAGCGGGATGGAGAGGCTTCACTCCCAAGCGCTCCAAGGTAACCTGAATCTGCCGGTGCGTATGACTCTCGCAACTTGCCAAAGAAGACAAGCCATAGATGTGCAATTGATGCTGAAGCTCCTGAATATCGTGCTTGCGCAGCACTAAGTATTGAAGGAAATTAATTGCGGAATCCCTGTTTTGTGGAGAAAGGCCAGCTAGTAAAGGTTCAAATTGGGGCTCAACCTGAATCATTTCTGCATCCAGAAAAAGTAACTGCCTTTTGATGGCTGACCTGAGAGATTCCATGCGATAATGTGTTATTGGGGGAAGTTGCGACTTCTTTTTCAATATGTAAACAAAACGGGTTGAGACCGATTCCGTTTTTCAATTTTCAAAGTCATCCCTGCATTCTTCCCATTCTAATTCAGGTATTTGATTTTTTTTAAAAAATCGTGTGAAGCGTTTTTGAATTTGAGGGCGTTCTAGAATTGAATTTAAAACCAACTCGATTTACTATGAATTTTTCAAAAAATCCGATGCTAAAATCAGGGCTTTTTGCCGCAATGACTCTTTTGAGTGGACTGATGTTGACAGGATGCCTCTCAGATCTGGAAGCCCCACAATTGCCACCGGCCGCGTATGTATCCATCTATCAGGGTTCGCCGGATGCCCCTGCACTAGACATCTTTGCCAATGCCAATCGGGTGACCAACATGCCACTGAACTATTCCGAGGTTTTGGCCTACAGCGCCTTCTACCCAGGCAATCGAACCTTCCGGATTGCACCGTTCAACTCTGCTACCTCTTTGGTTGAGAAGCAGTTTCCCCTTGTAGCAGACTCGGTGTATTCCTTCTTTGTCGTGCAGGAAGGTGAAGCAGTCAATGCGATATTGGCTGAAGATGTGTGGACCGAACCCGCAACGAACCGCATTCGGCTTCGCCTCGTCAATCTTTCACCAGATGCTGGAGAACTCAGTCTACAGGCTGGAGAGGCTGCTTCAGACCTAGTCTCAGGGGTAGATTTCAAGGAAGTAACAGAATTTAAAGACCTGCCTAGCGGTAACACTACCCTTCGAATCAAGTCCTCGACTGGCGCCACACTAATTACCTCCGGTACACTGGAACTACGAAGCAAACGAGTCTATACGCTGATAGTACGCGGAAAGAAAAGCGAAGCCAGCGGAGACAAAAAACTGGATATTCAGCTGATCACCAACTACATCTACTAAACCTCTATTCTATTTTTTGAACTCTCTAATTCCCGAGGCCATGGGTGGGCTTCGGGAGTTTTTTTGCCCCAACTTTTCCAAAGTTTCGAATTTTGGAAAAGTTTCTCGCAGGTGACTTTCAGATCTGACAGTTACTAATAAATGAAAATGATTGGGTAAATGGCAAAATGCATGGGTGTCAACAATATCCTTCAGCTATCTAGGATATTGTTGCATGAAAAACCTATAATTCTCTTCCTCCATAAATATATTCTCATTTCCGTTTGCCTGATTAAAAATGTGGTAGGTCTGGCCAGCCTCCATAGGAGCAAAGTAAAAATTATCACAAAAGCTGATTCAAGCTACAGAAAAACAGATTTTCACAAACTTCAACTTTTTCAAAGTTTCGAACTTTGGAAAAGTTTGTCACAAAAAACCACCCCACCTTACAGGTCAAACAAAAAAAACCACCCCAGATCACTCCGGGGTGGCTTCGTTGGTTTGGTTTTCAAAAGGGTACTTATTTTTTATTGGCTCCAAAGCGCACCTTGACCGCGGCACCCAACACCCCGGGATTTTGACCTGTGCCTGAAATATCCTGAATCGGGTAGTTGTAAAATGGCATGACCAAATAGCTCGTCTTTGGAGACTCATACACGCGAATATTCACTCCAAGGTTGGCTGTAGCCAAAGGAAAAAATCGCTGAGAAGGTACAATCAAGTCGGAAGCAAGTGAAAGCTGCTCCGTCTTCAAGGTGGATGCATTGGCAGAGACATTCATCGCATCTGCTACGTAAACCTGACGGGTGAAAGAAACCACCTGTTCGGCTTCCTGATTGAAGGTGATCAGGTTGGAAAAACCAGCCTGCAGCGAGATGGAATTGTCCCGGGTCACAGGATAGCGCACATAGAGTGGAATATCCACCTGCACCTGTTGCACTTGCTGGGTTTCTTGGACCGCTGAAGCAAATCCTGCCACTTGCGCATAGTCCTGACTTTGGCTGGATTGATTGAGGTAGTTGAGTCCAAGACCGGAACCTAGGGCCAGCTTTTTTCCCAAATTCATATCATAAGCTACCCCAAGTCCAAGGTTGGAACCGGAAGTAGCCACGTTATTTTGGGTACTGCTGCCAAAGCCCGGTCCAAAGCCCAAAATAACCGAGGACACTCGCCTCTCTTTTCCAGTTTCTTCTCTAAGCTCCTCTCCGATTTGGGCCATCAACTTGGCTTTGGCTTCCTCCTCGGTCATCGAAACCAATGGGGATTTGGTCTCAGGCTGAGAGCCTGATTGTTGCTCTGAGACGACTTTTTCCTCCAAGACTAAAAACGGTGGGTTGACACGTTCTGATGCTATGGTCTCCATTTGCTCGGTCGTACTTGCAGAACTTGAAGGTTTTGAACTGGCGATCTGTACCTTTTCTTTCGAAGTGACTTTTTCAGAAGTTGCATTCCCAGCTTTTGCCTTGAAAGAAGGTAAAGGCTTTGAAACATCTGCCAAAAGCTCTGAGGATGAGGCATCCACTTTCTCAGGCTGAACCTTTTCTGTTTCCAATGAAGGGATTTCAGAAGGCAATTGTTCGATAGGTTCTTGGGATGAGGCTACTTGATCTGCTTTTTCTTCAGGGGAAAGCAATCCATACCCGATCATAAAGACCAGGGCGATAGAAGCCGCCACACCGCTCATCCAATAGTAAATCGGTGAGATGACTCCTGTTTTTCTTCTTTTCTCGAAAGCCTCCCAGGCTCCCGGTTCGTAAGGAAGAGGGCTGTCCTCCTGCTGCTTTCGCAGCGACTCAGCCAGACGTTTGCTCCAGTTATCTTCCTGCATATTCTTTGAAATGAATGTGTATCAACTGCCTGAGCTTGCTTTTGGCTCGGGTCAGGTAAACTCTCGAGGAGCTTTCGGTGATTTCCAACCGTTCGGCAACCTCCTTGTGACTGTAGCCCTCCACTTCGTAGAGGTTAAAAACCAGCTGATGATCGTCGGGCAGCTGATTAAGCAATTTCAAAATCTCCTCATAGGCGAGCTGATCGGGGGCGTACTCCGCATCAAAGACCGGGGTCTCTCCGTCGGCTTCCTCATGATTTTGAAATTTTTTATTCCTCCGGTAATAGTCGATGGCCGTATTGACCGTGATTCGGCGCAGCCAAGGCTTGATGGAAGGGGTATCTTCCAGCTTTTTGACTGAGTCAAAAAATTTCAAAAACGAATCATGGGCAATTTCCTGCGCCAAATCCCTGCTTTTGGCATAGGACAGACTGATCCCCATGACGTAGCCATAGTATTTTTTGAAAAAAAACTCTTCGTGCTTCCTTGATCGGCGTTTGCAACCGTCGATCAACTCTTCGTCAGATAGGGTCAACGCTAAAGGATATTATTCAGAACTGAATGGTTACTTGAAACTTGGAGAAAAGATCATTTCGCGATTTCATTTACTTTTTCCAAGCCTAGGGTAAAACGGATGATTCTAAAGATACGCTACACCTAGAGAAAAAAAATTAACTCGGATCCACATCCACCATCCATCTAACAGACCGAAACTCAGGAACAGCCTGCAGCTCTTCGATGATTTTAGCCAGACTTTCTTTAAAGACCGCCTGGGTATTTCCCTGCTTGTCGAGTTTGATCAGGGACTCAAACTGGTATTGATTTTTTATTCGAGCAATGATTCCTTTTTCGGGTCCCAAGACAATCTTTTTCACGGCGATATTTGCCATTTGAAGGTGCAAAGCATGGGCAGCTTTGTGAGCGACCTTGGCATCTGCATGTCGGGTGATGATTTTGACCAGCTTGACAAAAGGAGGATAGTAGTACTTTTTGCGGTCGATCATTTCCTGACGGAAAAACTCGAAATAATCCCCCTTGATCACTTTCTCATAGATATCCTTTTCCGGGTCACGGGTTTGGATTACGACTTGGCCCTGAATATCCCTTCTCCCAGCTCGTCCTGCTACTTGGGTGATTTGCTGATAAGCTCTTTCACCTGCTCTGAAATCCGGAAAATTCAAAATCCGATCACCATCCCAAATCCCCACCACGGTGACTTTCCCAAAGTCTAAGCCTTTGGTGATCATCTGCGTACCTACCAAAATATCAATCTGACCCGCTGCAAACTCGTCCAACAACCGCTGATAGCCATACTTGTTACGAGTAGTATCCAAATCCATCCTTCCCATTCGTGCTTCGGGAAAAAGCATACTCAAAGATTCCTCAATCCGCTCGGTTCCCATGCCTTGAGTGGTAAGCTGCGAACTTCCACAGGCGGGACAGGCTTGGGGAATCTTTTCCTTATAGCCACAGTAATGGCAGCGCAGCTCTTCAGCAAACTGATGGTAAGTCAAACTCACATCACACTGGACACACTGCCCGGTCCAGCTGCAATCCTCGCACTGCACATAAGGCGAATAACCACGACGGTTTTGAAAAATGATCACCTGCTGCTGGTTTTCCAGCGCGTTTTGGATCTTTTCCCTGAGCAAGCGGGTAGAGTCCAGCTTGAGTAAGTTCTTTTTTCGGTCTGAGGGAATATTTGCCAAGTGAAACTCCGGCAGACGGGCATCTCCAAAGCGATGGATGATTTGCACATAGCCATATTTGCCTTGGGTGGCGTTGGCATAGGATTCAAAGGAAGGTGTCGCCGAACCCAAAAGTGTCCGTGCCTGATGAAAATAAGCCAGCATGGTAGCTGCATCCCGAGCATGAAACCGAGGCGCTGGATCAAACTGCTTATAGCTCGGCTCATGCTCCTCGTCCACGATCACCAAACCCAAACTGTCGAAAGGCAGGAAAATCGAGGAACGTACACCCACCACAAAAGAGAATCTACCGCTAAGCACGCCATTCCATACCTCCACCCGCTCATTGTCTGAGTACTTGGAATGGTAGACCCCCATCTGTGAGCCAAAAACCTGCTTAAGCCTGCCCACGATCTGTGTAGTCAAGGCGATTTCAGGCAAAAGCAGAAGCACCTGCGAGCCGCTTTCCAAGACTTCCTGAATCAGCTTGATGTAGATTTCAGTTTTCCCTGAGCCGGTCACGCCGTGCAAAAGCACAGTTTGTTTGCTTTCAAAATGGTTTTTGATTTCATCGAAAGCCGCCTGCTGTGTAGAGGAAAGCTCCGAAGCTTCCCGCTCGGGGGCTTCTTCCTCGATGCGGTTGACTACGTGTTTGAAGGTCTCGAACACCCCGTTTTTGATCAGGGTCTTAAGGGAGCTTTCGGAGTCACCTTCCTCAAGAAGTGTGGCTTTGTCCACTCCTTTTTCATTGAGTTGGGGGCGCTGAAAAACGGGGACATCCCGGAGAAATTTCAGCAGAATGGATTCCTGTTTGGGTTTTCCTTGGACTGCTTCGAATACAGATTCCAAAGCAGATTTGCTGGCTACAATGTCCGGATTCAACCGAACTCGGGTTTCTACTTTCGGAGTATATTTTTCCTTGACTCGTTCGAAAATCAGGATGGCTTCTTTGGCCACCAAACTTTTCAGAATCGGGTGAATGGTCTTCACTCCCAAAATCTCCTCGCACTCTTCGTAGCTCAGTTCGTCTTTTTTTTCCAGTGCTTCAAGGATTTTTTCCTCTCGTACATCGAGAGGATATTTGCTGGACTCCACATCAAAGTTCGGATTGAGCTGGATTTTGCTTTCGGAGGAAAGCATCAAACCCGAAGGCAAAGCGGCATGCATCACCTCCCCGATGTGGCAGAAATAGTACTCTGCCATCCAGACCCAAAAGCGAATTTGCAGTGGATTCACACTGGGCTGATGATCCAAAATATCCAAGATCGGCTTGGCTTCATAGGCCTGTGGGGGCTTGTTGTGCACCTTTCCGATGATACCCGTAAGGACCTTTTTCTTCCCAAACTGAACGATTACCCTCAGTCCGATCTGAATTTGGGACTGAAGATTTTTGGGAATCTTGTAGGTAAACATCCGCGGAATCGGCACGGGCAGGATGATATCCGCGAAGTTGTTTCCGCTGGATTTGTCCAAAAAATCATGATCCGCAAACAGAGATTCCACTAAATCAGGATAAATGAGGGAGTTGAGTCAAGGCTTCTTCCACCGTACCTACCGGCCTGCGGCAAGCACGATCGAAGCAGACGTAAATTAAGGCATTTCCTGTCGGATCGGCGGTTTTTCCCAGAAGAATCGGGACGTTTTCTGTCGGAGTTTCGGACCACGCCAAGACCAGATTGGGTGAATATTGATGCTGAAGTTCCATGGCTTTTTCTCTTGCCCCCTTCCCAACAATACCAATTTCTGCTGTAGGCACGAGGCTCTCCAAATAGAAATTAGCCCAATTGCAGAGGAATCCGGGCTCTTTGAGTACCAGTTCCTTCATGCCTCCCAGCATTTTTTTGGCGATTTGGCCATACTTTTCCTCGTAGGTCAAAAGGGAAAGTCGATGAAATGCCCTTGCCAAAATCGAATTGGAAGCCGGAATCACGTTATCAAAGAGTTCCTTTTTGTTGGCAATCAACTTCTCGGCCTTGGGATTATTGAAAAAGAAAAAGCCATCGCTCTCATCGTAAAATTGATCCAAGCAAAAGTCTGCAAATCGTCGAGCTACATTCAAAAACTCTAGCTGACCACTGGCTTCAAAAGCCATCAGATTGGCTTTGATCAAGGCCGCATAATCTTCCAAAAATGCCGGGGTATAAGCCTGACCGTTTTTGTAGGAGCGGTGCAGAATGCCATTCACCACCATTTTTTCCTGAATAAAACGCAGGTTGGTCAAAGCCAAGTTCAAGAGATCTTGATCCCCTGTGGCATAGAAAGCCTGAATCAATCCGGCATCCAAAAGACCGTTCCAACCTGCCAGGATTTTATCGTCTTTACCGGGGAAAATCCGCTGATTCCGTACTTCCAGCAGCTTAGTTTTTACCGATTGTAGCTTTTCCTGCAATACGGTTTCTTCCATCCCAAACTCCCCTGCAATCTCCTCATAAGTTCGAATTTGAAACAGAATATTCACCCCTTCTTCCCAGTTGCCGTTGGGCTTGAGGTTATAGAGTTTGCTCAACCAAGGAAGCTCTTCAGCGACCAAGGATTGCAATTCGGTATAGGTCCAGGTGTAAAATTTCCCCTCCACCCCTTCACTGTCGGCATCTTGGGCGGAGTGAAAACCGCCTTCTTCCTGAAGCATTTCGGCGCGTAGCCACTCGGTGGTTTCGGTGACTTTTTCAAGAAAAAAGGCATCTCCGCTGGCTTGATAAGCTTTAGCATAAAGCTCGAGCAGCTGCCCGTTGTCATAGCCCATTTTTTCAAAGTGAGGAGCAAACCACTCCCCATCTACCGAGTAGCGAGCAAACCCTCCACGGAGGTGGTCATAGATGCCTCCCATTCCGATTTTTTTCAAGGTAAAAAAGACCTTTTCCTTCAAGGATTCATTTCGTGAAAGGACAGCATAATCCAATACAAAATGCCAAATCGCCGGCATGGGAAATTTCGGAATTCGGTTCATCCCACCCCATTCCGGATCAAACTGCGCAGAAAGCTTGGTAATGATCTCCACCAGTTCGTCTGGATCGAGCTCGGATTCTCCTGCTTCTATACCGTATTTCTCGGTTTCTTTTCGGCTAAGACTTCGACCAAATCCCTCCGCACTTTCCGCCAATTGAACTTCATGCTTGGCAAAGGCATCGGCAATGTTGGTGAGGAGTTGTTTCCATTTCAGATTGGGGAAATAAGTGCCGCCGTAAAATGGCTTTTGGTTGGGCATCAGGAAAACATTCAGCGGCCAACCGCCGTGAATCCCCATCGCCTGAACCGCATCCATGTAGATGTTGTCGATATCGGGGCGCTCTTCCCGATCAATCTTGATGCAGACAAAGTGCTCATTCATCAGGTCCGCTGTCACCTGATCTTCAAAACTCTCCCGCTCCATCACATGACACCAATGGCAAGCCGAATACCCGATGGAAACGATAATCGGCTTGTTTTCCACTTCCGCTTTGCGCAGCGCCTCCGGACCCCAAGGATACCAATCCACGGGATTGTGCGCATGCTGGAGAAGGTAGGGACTTTGGGAATGGATGAGGCGGTTGGTGGACATTGGAAAATTGAAAGATTGGACAATTTAATTTTTTTGAAATTCGGCTATTTAAAATGATGTCAGAATGAACTTCCGTAGAGGTGACCTCGACAAGCTCGGTCACCGGATTTGGAGTTAGGAGTGGTAAAGAGGGGAAAATGCGGCTCCGCCGCATTTTCCCCTCTTTACCAACAATCCTGAATTTAGGACACCGAGCTTGTCGAGGTGTCTAGAAGATTAAATACAAAATACAGTTAAATGAATCGTCTTGCGCACTTCATAGCTAACGATTCATCCGAGAATTCACTTCTCTTATTTCCTCTGAAAAATCAAATTCGTTATTCAATCGTTCCAGCTTGGCAAGTAAGTTTTGGAGAAATTTTCGATGGGCCTCGGTTTCGGGATTGAAGGGGCGGTGCGCGAGTTCATGTTGGACTTTTTGGATTTCTGAAACTTTTTCACGGGTGGCTTCCGGAAAAATAGCCTGCTGCCATTTTTGCCAGATATAGTCCTCCGCTTCTTCGGAAGGATGAATCAGGTCGGACTTGTAGAATCGGTAATCCCGGAGCTCGTCCATGATGATCTCATAGGCTGGAAAGTACCTAACAGAACTCATTCTTCGCTCCAGATTAGCACAAAGCACGCGTAGGAGGCTTTTGCTGAGCTGGTTTTCGGACACACCGTCCTTGATATGGCGCACCGGACTGAGGGTAAGGATGATTTTCAAATTAGGAAAAGCTCTGGAAAAATTATCGAGGACAGACCAAAGTCCCATTTCCATTTCTTCCAAGCTCGACAGCTTTTTCTCAAACAACTTCTGTGGTTGCTTATGGCAATTGGCTACTCGACCGAACGTCTCATGCTCATAAATCCAGGCCGTGCCCAAGGTCAGAATGAGGTGAGAACCCTGCTCGAGGTAAGATCGGGTCAGGCTTAGCTTTTGGGAATAAAGTTCGGTGAGTTCTTCGGGGGACTTCCCTACAACATCTGAATGGGTAGCATAGTGAAGAAAAAGCCCATCACGCGCTAGCACACCCTCTTGCTCTAAAGGATCCTGAAATAAGGCATGGTCCAGCAAGTCAGCCAAATTGAGGGGATGAAAGAGTGTGCCGAAGGGATTGACCAAGATATCAAACTTGGCATTTTTCATCTTTTGCCCGATCGTCTGAGCAAAGCAGGAGCCCATGCTAAGGATCTTGCTCTGATGAGAGATGGGAAAAGGAGAATCAGAAATAGGAAAATCGATGGACCAGCGCATGGGGTGAAGTTAAAATATCTGTCAATATGCGGTTGCTACAAAAAGGAATTTCTACTCAGGTAGTGAGATGGAGGACAGAAGACGGAAGACAGGAGACAGAAGTGAAACTGTTTTATTTATTTAAAAATCAAACTCACAGTTTCATTACACTTTTCTCAGCCAGGATATTTTTCCTTCATGAAGTCGTAGGATTGTTTAATAAGTTCACGAAGGACTGTTTCATTCACGTCTGAAAGCTTGTTGATGTAGACGCAGGAGGCCCCTGTTTTGTGTTTGCCAAGTTGGGCAAAAAGGTCCTCAAACTTATTTTCCATGCACCCTAAAAGGTAAAGGGAAAGCGCCGCCTTACGCGGAGAAAATCCGGCAATCAGAAATTCACCCTTTCTCCCGCTCTCGTAGTGGTACTTATATTTCCCAAAACCCACAATTGAATCTCCCCACATCACTGCTTTTTGTCCTGTCACCTCTTCCATGATTCTTTTCAGCTTGAAGGCATCTTCTCTCATTTTTGGGGAGGGAGTGGCTTCAAGAAAAGCATCTACTGAAGCGTCTGTGGGTTGGGTTTTGTTTTCAGCCATGGTTACAATTGGTAAAGTTCAATAGGCAAATCATCCGGATCTGAGAAAAAGGTGAATTTCTTTCCTGTATACTCATCCACCCGGATAGGTTCGGCCTGAATTCCCAAGTTAGCCAAAGTTTGGACTTCCTTATGGATATCCTCCACCGCAAAAGCCAAATGTCTTAATCCCAATGCCTCCGGTCGGGATACTCTTTTGGGTGGATTGGGGAAAGAAAAGAGTTCGATCAGGTAGGTGCCATTCAGCGCCAAGTCTAATTTGTAGGATTGCCTTTCGGCCCGATACACTTCTTGTAAAATCTGAAATCCTAGGATTTCAGTGTAAAACTTCTTGGAACAGTGATAGTCCGAGCAGATGATGGCGATGTGGTGGAGTGCAGAGAGTTGGAGCATACGCGGATTTATGAATTTTTCTATACCAAGGTCTTCACAGAAGGATCATCGGTTTATCAGTCGCTCCAGTTCATGGGCTAATTCCTTTTTATCGGGTAGGTAAACTTGGTATTTACTCACCAAAAGCTGGTTTGCAATATTTTCGGTGGCGTACTCTACCAGAATCTGATCTTTATACGCTCCCAAGATGATTCCCACAGGTTCATTATCACCTTCAACGTTTTCTTCTTTTCTGAAGTAATTCAAATAAAGATTCATCTGACCAATATCTTGATGATCGATTTCTCCACGCTTTAGGTCAATCAAAACAAAGCATTTCAAAATCCGGTGATAAAAAACCAAGTCCACAAAAAAATGGCGGTTTCCTAAAGAGATTTTATACTGTCTTCCTATAAAGGCAAATCCTTTTCCCAGCTCCAACAGAAATTGCTGCAAATTATCAATGAGGCTCTGTTCCAACTCTCCTTCAGTAACCAGACTTCCTTGGGGGATTCCTAAAAACTCAAAAACATAAGGATCTTTTAGCAAGTCTTTAGGTGTTTGGATTTCAGCGCCTTTTTGAGCCAAATCGAGAATCGATTCCTTATCTTTTGAAATTGCCAATCGATGGAAAAGCATACTTTTCATCTGTCGCTTTAGCTCTCTGACACTCCAGTTTTCTTTCTCGCATTGTTTGGTGTAAAAACTGATTTCTAACTCAGAATCAGCTTTAATAATTTCTACATAGTGACTCCAAGATAATTGTCCAGACGGTGTCTGGATTTTTTGAAATTTTTGATAAAATGCTCTAATCTGAAATAAGTTTGACCTGCTAAAGCCTTTTCCAAATTCCAGACTAAGATCACGGGAAAGACGATCCAAGAGTTGATCGCCATAAACCGCTCTATCCTTGCCATTTTGTTCGTATTCAACAATATGCCTTCCTACCTCCCAATAAGTTTTCACCAAAACTTGGTTAATCGCCGCACTAACCTTTGACCTGCCAAAATCCAGAGCCGAAATGATTTGGTTTTTTAAACCTATGTAGTCAAAATTATCTCTTAAGCCATTCATAGTAGTAGTGTGAAAAAGTGAATGATTTTGTAATTCAATCTAATCTGTTTTTCTAAAAATAACATTAAGTGATATCCATTTCCAGGCAGCAATCAGATAAAATCTGATAACGAATTCTACTTACAAGCCTAATTACACACCATAACCAAACACTTAATTTGCTGCTATTATTGATCGGTCATTTAAACAAAAAAAGCCATCCAGAAATCTGGATGGCTCTCGGTAAAGATTGGTGGGGTTGATTATTTGGTAATGGTGATGGTTTCGGTTTCTACCTTTTTGCCATCTACAATTTGGATCGCTTTCTTCACTTCCTTCTTGATCATCTCCGCATCAGCTACGGCAGAATGGTCTTTTTCTGAAATATGAGGAGCGATAACCAAGGCCACGATAGACATCAATTTGATCAAGATATTCATGGATGGACCGGAAGTATCTTTGAATGGATCACCTACCGTGTCACCTGTTACAGAAGCTTTGTGCGGCTCAGACTTTTTGTAGTAGGTCTCTCCATTGATCACCACACCTTTTTCGAAAGATTTCTTGGCATTATCCCATGCTCCACCGGCATTGGACTGGAACATTCCCATCAATACACCTGACACGGTCACACCGGCAAGCATACCTCCAAGCACCTCAGGACCAAAGGCAAAACCAACGATCAAAGGTGAAATCAAGGCAATTGCCCCCGGAGCGATCATCTCACGGATAGAAGCTTTGGTAGAAATCTC
The DNA here is from genome assembly GCA_018336015.1 of Algoriphagus sp. GTDB lineage: Bacteria > Bacteroidota > Bacteroidia > Cytophagales > Cyclobacteriaceae > Algoriphagus > Algoriphagus aquatilis. Next base: position 43,552 of record JAGXQZ010000104.1, read on the forward strand.
CACGCACTTTTCGTACTCAGGCTTAGCCTTATACTCCATGATACCTGGAATTTCGCGGAACTGACGTCTTACTTCATTGACCATGTCCATGGCTGCACGGCCTACCGCTGCAATCGCCAAAGAGGAGAAAATAAACGGAATCATACCTCCGACAAACAAACCGGCAAGTACGTCTGCTTTGTAGATATCAATGGCATCGATGCCGGCAATACCTACGAAAGCTGCGAAAAGCGCCAAGGAAGTCAATGCTGCAGAAGCGATTGCAAAGCCTTTTCCGGTAGCCGCAGTAGTGTTACCCACAGCATCCAAGATATCGGTACGGCCACGAACCTCCTCTGGAAGCTGGCTCATCTCAGCGATACCACCAGCGTTATCCGCAATCGGTCCAAAGGCATCGATCGCTAACTGCATCGCAGTCGTTGCCATCATCCCAGCAGCAGCAATCGCCACACCGTACAAACCTGCAAACTCATACGCTCCATAGATACCGCCTGCCAAAACGAGGATTGGTAGCACGGTAGATTCCATCCCTACAGAAAGACCACCGATGATGTTGGTTGCGTGACCTGTAGCTGACTGTTTGATGATAGAAAGCACAGGTCTCTTACCCATGGCGGTGTAGTACTCTGTAATGATAGACATCAAGGTACCTACAACCAAGCCAAGGATAATGGCATAGAATACATCCATGTTGGTAAACTCGTAGCCTCTGATAGACAAAGTCTCAGGAAGCATGTGCTTCACGATGAAGAACGAAGCAATCCCTGTGAAAATAATGGAAGACCAGTTGCCCATGTTGAGGGCTTTCTGAACATCACCTTTGTCATCCTTAATGGTCACAAAAGCCATCCCCATAATGGAGAACACAATGCCCAAACCTGCCAAAACCATCGGCAACAAGATCGGAGCGATACCTCCAAAATTATCTAGAGAAACGATTTCACGACCCAAAACCATGGTAGCCAAAATCGTTGCTACATACGAACCGAACAAGTCGGCACCCATACCGGCTACGTCACCCACGTTGTCACCCACGTTGTCCGCGATGGTGGCTGGGTTACGCACGTCATCCTCGGGGATGCCTGCTTCTACTTTACCTACTAGGTCAGCTCCTACGTCAGCAGCTTTGGTATATATACCTCCACCCACGCGGGCGAAAAGGGCGATGGATTCAGCTCCCAATGAAAATCCTGCAAGAACTTCCAAGGCTTTCTCCATTTCCACTCCATTCACTCCTGCACCAACAGAAACGACATAAAGCTGATAGAAAACAATAAACAAAGCTCCAAGTCCCAACACCGCAAGACCAGCCACTCCTAGTCCCATCACAGAACCACCTGTGAAAGATACTTTCAATGCCTGCTTTAAGCTCGTACGGGCAGCCTGGGTAGTTCTCACGTTGGCTTTGGTAGCGATCTTCATTCCGATATAACCTGCCAACGCAGAGAAAAAGGCTCCGATCACAAAGGAAATGGCGATTACCGGACTGGAGGTCTCGACCATTGTACCTGACCATGCCAACAAAAGACCTGCAATCACGGCGAAATAGAAAAGAATTTTCCATTCTGCTTTCAAGAAGGCCATCGCACCATCTGCGATATAACCGGAAAGTTCGACCATGTTTTTATCCCCTGTGGCCTGTTTGGTGACCCAGGCGGATTTGACTGCCATGGCGAGCAGGCCTACCAGTCCCAGCGCCGGGACTACGTAAATCAACGCTTGTTCCATAAAATATTCGGGTTCGATTAAATTTTACTGTTAATTAATTCGGCAAAGATAGAATTAATACAATACCTGCCAACCTGATAAAAAAAGAGGATTAAAGGTGAAACTTTCTATCAGATTTCAGACCAGTCTAGCTTTTTGATTTTCAAGGTCTTGAAATAAAAAACCCAACCCCCTTTCTGCGGTGTGTTTAGCCTTATTAATTTCACTTCTCAATCCCTCACACTATGAATGCATTTTCAAAAGAACATTTTCTCTCCAGAAACCCAGCATCGGAAAATTTCAGTCCCGAGCTTCACGCCCTTTGGCTGGATGGTAAAGGTCTCTGGGAAAAGGCACATGATCAGGTCGATCAGCTTCCAGGAAAATCGGCAGCAAGAGTACATGCCTACCTACACCGCAAAGAAGGCGATCAATGGAATGCAGATTATTGGTACCGACGCGCAGGAGAAACTCGGCCTAGCGTCACCCTAGATCAGGAATGGGAAGAGCTGGTGAAGCGGTATTTGGTGTAAAGTGGATTGAATTTTTTCTCCTGTAAACTTCGAAGAGCCCTTAGAGTTTATTGCACATGCACCTGATCTTCTTCGCCTTGCTATTCTCTTTTGGTATGAATTCTACTCCCAAATCACCCCGTGACTTTGCATGGCAAAACAGAATTTTAATCTTGGAGTCCTATCCCGGGGATTCCATCTGGTTTGACTCGGATCTTCAAGCTGGCTTGCAGGAGCGAAAGCTCCATATTTTTCTATTGGATGGTTCCAAACTGGCAAAATCAACGTTCAAGGGAGAAATTGACATCCCGAAATTTCTTGAGCTTCTCAATCCTAAAAGTAAATCCAAAGTGAAATGGGCCTTGATTGGATTGGATGGAGGCGTAAAAAACACAGGTCTTGAAAATCCAACTCCTTCCCAAATTTTCAGGCTTATCGATGCCATGCCTATGCGGCAGTCCGAAATAGGCAAGCAGAGAAATTAGTTGAATTAAAGGAAGTATTGCGAAGAAATGTCTCCTTAACATCGAACGCCGAATAATGATGGAAGAACAGCGAAGGTGACAATGACCTGTCAGGTTTTGAAAACCTGACAGGTCTAGCCAAAAGCTGAGTTAGTCATTACTCCTTCTTCACCAACACCAAATCCAAGCCCTCGAGGTAATCCCCATCGGCAAGGGCTTTGACTTCAAACTCCAGGCTGGAGGGCTCTGGATTTACCTCCATAAACTCCAACTGCTTGGCATCTACCCGAAGCTTGTATTTGCCTGGCAAGAGCCCATAGGAATAAAACGTACCATCGGAGAACGTTCGGATAACCTCCACAGGCTCGGTCTCTCCTTCACGCATCAACTCCAATCGCAATCCTCCCTGCCCTACTTTCTGGCCATTTCTGAGTAAAAAGACGGTTCCTTCGATGATTCCAGTCTGATAGAGTGGAATATCTAGTTGACGGAAGCGGTTGGGCTCAGCCACAAAAGAGAAGCTTTTCAACTTAGGCGCAAGATTGGGATTTGGCAAAGCGGTGATATCGATATCGAGGCGATACTTCCAATAGCTTTGCAGCTGCGTAATCCGCAAAATCCCGTCCGAACCGATCAGTATATTGGCCGAGCGATCGAGACGAACTGCTTTTGCAGGGACGATTTCTTCCCCTTCATCAAAAGCACCGTTTTCATTTCCATCTACAAAAAGCCGCACTGCTACACCTGAACGGGTAATCTGATCTCTGTTGCTTGGCACTACTCCTTTTCCCGCAGGGTCATACGCCAAAGAACCACTCAAGCCCTGCTGAACTGTATATCCTTGACTTCTCTTGGTAAACTGAGACGAGGATCGGATGGAATTGAAGTCATACAAAAAACCAACCTGGAACTGAGATTGCTTGAAAGCCAACTCCCGGTCAAAACCCAAGGTAAATCGGCCATTTCTGAATAAGGTCTGCGAAAGGAGCACACTGATAGTCTCCGGACGCTGCAATAAGGTGGAATATCGAAACTGCCCGCGCAGGAAAATCCCCCTGACATACACCGGGATACTTTGGGTTCTTGGCAAGGTATAGGTCAAGGCTGAAGTAAAGAGTCCAAACTGGTTTTGGGCAGGATTTTCAGGATCATCGATAACACTCCTTGCTCCTCCGCGGAAGTTCATTCGCAGGACCACTCGACTGATTTGGGTATTGAAATCGACTTGGTAATTATTCACCCCAACACCCGTATTAAACCAAATCCGCTCCCCTGTTAGTCGCAGTCCGGAAAACCGCTCTCCCAATTTGAAGGGGTAGAACACGTTGAAATTGGCATCACGAACCTGACCGCGGACATTGAAAATGGAAGACAGGTTGTATTCCGTGTATTGGGCATTGATACTGGTGTTGTCGGAGTAAAACACACTGGCATTGGCGCGGTAGTAGCGATCAGGGAGTGCGTCCACATTGAGCAAGTATTGCTGAAAAAGCCGGGCAGAAAGCCCAAAAACCGGGTAAATGGTTTTTTCTCCAAAAACCTCCCCATGGTCTGCACCCGCTCTCACGGTCAGGGCATTGGTCACACCGTAGGAAATATCTGCATGCGTAGCGAGACTAGTGCCTAAACTGTCAAAGGCAAACTGGGGCAATCCCGCCTGAATGTTATAGCCCACAAATCCTTTAGGCAAAAAGCTAAATGGCACCTGAATCTGTCGATCCTGAATAATAACCTCCCCCTGAGGCGTATAAATCCGAAGACTCAACCTCACAGTACCGTAATTGACAGGCGCATTGAATCGGTAGAAACCTACCTCATCTGCACGGGTGAAATCCACCAACTGCCCCCCGATCAAAAGCTCCACTTCAGAATCAGGCACAGTGGTCCCATCAATCACAAATACATCCAAATCCATCCGTGGAATCACCGGATTGTTGGTCACGGCCACCCCGAGTAAGTTGGTGGAATTGGTAAAGCTCGAAGTATTGATCTGTCCTGCCGAGATGCTGGCAATTCCCACATTTCGCTCGGGGCTCATTCCACCCGGCAGCACATAACGCCATCGTAGACCGGAAAAATTATGCAAAACATTTCCCTGAGAAAGGTTACCGATGTAGGTTCCCTGTAGATCTCCTCCGAGAAACTCCAACCCTGCATTTAGATTCAGCCCAAGATTGGTGCCTTGATTAGATCGGGTCAATATCGTGTTATAGTCCAGTACGCCCAAGCTCAAGGCCTTTCGCTCCCGGTCGTAAAGCAGCGGTGTAGATCCGCCAGCTTGAATTGTTCGTTGTTGGAGTTGCTTCCGGATGGCTTCGCGTTTTCTTCGCTCCTCGATGGGAAGTACAAAATCAGATTTCAGGCTGACGCTGAGGGCATAAACGTTAATAGTAAAATTGATTCCAAAAATCTCTTTGAAGTAATCAGGATGTAAAAAAAGGTCCAATTCCCCGAGGTAAAACTTGTCTGCTTCGAGTGTGGCTGACTTCCCTCTGACCACCAGTTGGTTGGTCACCGGATCGATCAGCCAAGTGTCGTTTTTGGTAGGATAGGCACCTTTCAGACCTTTTCCGGTGTCCGTTCGGTCGGCAGGGATATACAGGAGACTGAGCACTTCGCTTACAGGCAAGTAGGCGACATCTCCAAAAAAGACCCCATTCAGGTAGACATTGCCAACTGCGGGGTAATTAAAATTAAGCAGTACCTCTCCATCCGGCTCGCGCTGGGCATAGCCGGTCTGAGGGATTCCCAAAATCAGGCAAAAGAGGAATCCAAAAAGAAAACAGGAAGAGGATTTCAACGGTAAAGTTGCCGGTGGTTTTTGGGTGAAAAGGAATTGGTTAACCTGTCAGGATTAGTTGACGGTCAGGGTGATTTTTTTACTGATTGGAGGTGATTGGACTAGGTCGGCAGATGGAATGTCTGACCTCTTGGTTTCAAAGAGAAGCTCGATCTCATAGGTACCTGCGGAAAGTTGCTTTTCCAAACCAAGCTCAATGGCTCTTTTTCCGGAGAAATAAAGCGCAGTCGTCTGTTGTTGAGTAGCCAAAAGCTCACCTTTGGTATTTTTCAGCGTAGCTGTCACACTTCCGAGAAAGGGGGAATTGCCCGTCACTGTAAAATCTGTCAGGACTCTCAGAGCGTTTTCCTTGATTTCGGTCGTGACTTCTCCAAACTCCAGACCTGTCTGCACCTCTCCTACCTTATGGAAGGTCGCGATGACCTGATCAAACTTAAAGTTGACCTGAGTCGAAACTCCCTCTGCGGCAACTTGCTCCACGTCAGTGGTTTGGGGATTGGAAGTGATTTTGATTCGGGTGAAATAGGTACCTGCAGCGAGGCTTCGATCCGGTCTGACCTGAAGTCTTACCGTCTGCTGTTGCCTGGGTCCGAGAATAAAGGTCCGAGGAAAAGCACGGAGTCGATCTCCCAAGCCATGCTGATTTTCTCGAGTCGAATCTCCATAAACCATCAGCAAATTGCCTAAAGAGTCATTTCCCGGATATCCAAAGACGAAACTCACTGCCACTTCCTGAGGAGTATCTCCCGGATTGGTGATGAATACCGACCCGATCCCATTTTGATCGATAAACACCGAAGTCGGTGCGATCGAAATCTGAGCATGCGTGCTTGGAATCAAGAAAGCACCAAGCAGGAAAAATAGAAGAACCCTTTTCATCAGACTAAAAGAAAGAAGCCGGCAGCTACTGCCACCGGCTTGATTTGGATTAATTGTATTCTACTGAGATGTTGAATGTACCCGTGTAGGAACCAGGAGTCTGATTTACCATTGTTGGCAACGTGCCACCAACCCAAATATGAAATGCTCCGGACACCAATGACACAGTGCCTGCGTTAGCAATCGCTGCTGCTGTACCTTGCGCCGCTACTGTTGCAGCACCTACTACTTCTGGAGTCATTACAATCACTTCGCTGGATACTGCATCGGTTAAGTCAACAGTAGCATCATAATAAACAGAAATAGCAGTGCTTGCACCACCTAGGTTAAATCTTGCCACGTTGGTTACAGTACCAGTATTGTCGTTATTAACTCCATTTGCATCCAACACTACAGCCGCAGGTGTATTAGCTGAAACATTACCGAAGGCGATTTCATTTTGATTCGCGTCCAATACAATGGTCAAATCTGCCAAAATTGTAGCTGAAGCAGGTGCTGTGGTGGTTTTCTGAGCGTTTGCTGCGAAGGTCATTCCGGCTACTAGGCCAAGTGTGAGTACTGATTTAAAGATAGTTTTCATGTGTTTGTTTGTTTTGTTTGTTTGTTTGAATTACTTGTTTGTTTGTTTCTTTTTGATTTTTAGGTACTTGTGTATTCATTTTTCAAAGTGCTCCGGATATTTCCCATATCCTCGGCGATAGGTTTTCAGGTCTTTTCCATCATCTTAGTGTCCTCGTTGTGAAAGTTTTATAGGTATTTTAAGGGTATTCGATTTTTACAGTCAATCCATCTACCACCGGTATCCCAAGCCAGGCCTTGACTTTAGTTGGCATCGGCTTCATGTATCGGATCAGCTGGTATGTATCGGAAAGAATCACCTCCGAAGAGTTGATACTTAGCGTAAAAGCCTCTTCAAAATCAGAGCTTCCATCATTCAGAAAATAAGCCTCGGGTGCAGGTTGAATCTCCCGCTGAGGCAAATCCATCTGAACCAGTATGGAGAGATTCTCATCTGCTTCGAGACCAACCCAACGTTTTGCCTTCGTTTTTTCCCAAGTGCCTCCCTCCAGCGGTTCCATCACCTGAGAACTGAATTGCACTCCTGCAGGAATCTCCAGTCTGATGGCGACAAACTGAGCCTTTGCCATAGTGCTTACCAAGACCAAGAGCATCACAGAGGCGATATGGAGGAGTTGCTTAGTCATTGCTTGTGAAGTAGACATTGATGGTAATATCTGCCAGGTAATCGCCTGCATTTACAGGGCCTATTGGGCCAAGCTCTCCATAGAGAAAAAGCCAAGCCGTGGATTTGGGTCGCACATAAGTTCCTGAACTCGGGGTCGGAGGCGGTCCAGGAGCTCCCGTTAATCTCCGATTAACCGGGAAGGTCACATTGTAAAATCCAGTTGGAAGCTCCACCGCGGTAGCCTTTGCAGCCATCTCGTCGGGTGCTGCCTGATTGTTGTAAGCAATCCCCAACCGGAATGGAACCATTTCTTCAGGAGCAGAACCAACCCCATCCAAACTCAAGAAGGTCGGCGCATCTACCTCCACCGTGAGATCATAGCCATCCGGTGCCTGAATCTGAAAACCCACCGACTGATTGTCGACCAGATTGATCGTGACTGCAGGGCTATTCGCGGAAATGGCCGCTTTCTTCAGATTAAAATTCAGGTTTGGATTAGCCAGAACGGGATTAATCGTGATTTCCTCACTACCTGTCCAAGTACTGAAATTGATGCGCTGAGCCATGGCAGAAGGAGCCAAAGACCACAAACTCGCACTGATCCCGAGAACTAAAAAGATAAAGTGATATGTAGATTTACCCTTCATCAGATGTATTCGAGTTCAAGGATAAATTCAGACAAATACAATCCCGGTCTGGCACGGCTTAAATCCAGATTGGCTCCCAACCAGAGGAAAAGAACTCCTTTTTCACTAAGTCTCACATTGCCCTCTCCCAGCTGCAACGGTGTACTTTGGATCTGCGTATCCTCAAAAGCCTCACTGACGAAATACTGGGCAGCTACTTCACCTAGCCCTTCGCGTTGCTCTTTGAGAATTTCGGTTTGCAGAAAAGTGATTCTAACACGGCTTCTGGGATTACCGAGAATTTTAAACATCCCTGCATAGCTGCTGGTGGTAGGCGAAACGATGATTCGATCGTTTTCTACCACCGGACTGATCAAATCCAGATTCCGGATCGTCAGCATTTGCAAGTTGTCGGTAACCGTGGCACTGGCACGCACGCTCAAGTTGGCTTTGCGGGTATCATCCACTTGGGCTTGAGCGGCTTGGTATGCCAGGCAACAGATCAGTGTAAGTATTAAAATCAGGGTACGCATTAGTTTTTAATCAGCTTTTGGGTGAATTGTCCGGTCGGAGTGACAAGTCGGATGAGGTATATTCCTTTTGGAAGAGCAATGGACTGAGGTGCCCATTCCAGTTCATGAATTCCAGTAGAGTAGGATTGCTTTGGAAAACCTCCCACTTCCTGACCGAGGAGGGAGTAAATTTTGACTTCGGCATCCTCCGATACAGGGAGGAAAAACCGGATTTTAGTATGATCCACAAATGGGTTGGGAGCTGGAGAAAACAGCTTGGGAAATTCAGGTAAGTACTCAATCCTCCCTTCAGGAAATTTTCCGATAAATAGAGTAAAAGGTCTTTTGGGCTTGGAACCAGCTGAAATCCTTGCATTGGCAGGATTTTTCTCTTCATCCAGAGAATAAGGGGTCTGAAAGACCACTGCACGCGGTGAAAGTAAAGTATCAAGTCCTTTTCGCCCATTCGAGGTGGTCGCCTTAGGAGCCTCGAATTCAAAGGCATAGGCACTTTCCTTCTTCATATCGACCGCCTTTTGATTGATGTGATCCATCAATACCAAATCCAAGGAAGGCTCCCAATTCACTGGCAGTTTCCAATCCATCAAATAGGCACCTTTAAATGGCTCCCCTTTCTTGGCAGAAGCCAAATGGAGAGGTATCACTCTATTTTCCTGACTCACTAGAGATGGCTGATGGTTAATGACTAAAGGACTTCTTGTCTTGAGCGAACCAAAGGAGTAAAGCAACAGCCAGTCTTCAGCCAATGATTCCAGTTGGTATGCGTCCTTTGGATCCGCATCCGTTTCTCCTCCCTCCCCAAAACTGATAAATGACTGCGCATTCATCCCTTCGCCCATCACATGGAGTTCTAGAATAGAAATAGGTTCGGTTTGCTTTCTACCAAAAAAATCAGTGGATAACAGAGATTTAGGAGCATTTCCATTGAGCATCAAAACTGGAGAAGGGGCATTGGCCTTGACCCAAAAAGCTTGAAAAGGAGTTATTCTTCCACTTCCTAAAGAACCTGAGGTACCATTCCAAGTGAGAAAACTGGAAGTCGCCGGATCCCAAACGTAGATGGATTGATCAATATTTGTTTTGGTCCAACCTGTTGGCGAATGAAAATCGATGACACTGGCGGTAGGATTGGCCACCAGATTAAACCCTTCATCTGCTTGGTTAACCTCTATGAGTGAATCACCCTGAGCGACCGAGCTGGTGTTTCGAGGGGTAAAAGTGACGCCAAAGTCAAAATTTCCTGATGCCAAATTCACCTCTGTCCCACTCACAGCCATGGTAAGCGGTAGAGCATCCGAATAGTTTCCTCCTCCCGGCTTACTTTCCCCATTGAAAACATAGAAATAATGACCCCTCCCGGCAGGAACTGAGGCAGAAAGTGAGACAGGCTGCCTCCAACCTTGTAAGGTGGTTCCTTTATCCGTCTCGTCCCACCATAGCAAATTAGGTTGAAGCGTGGGATAGGTAGACCCAGGAAATCCTTGGGTTTCAAATCCGGAAGTTAGTGCTGCATAGGTAGAATTGATCGGAGTTCCCACCAATCGCCATCCCTTGCTACCAAGGAACCGTTGCCTTACTTCCAATGTAGGATTGGAGGTACTTCTATTTACATAAAATGCTCCTGGTTCGATGATCAATCTCCCTGAACCAGCGTTGACAGATCCAGATGCATTGATTTCTAAGGATCTTCCGGTTGCTAGGGTGATGGTGCTGGCTCCGCTAAGTATTACTGAAGTTGAGATTTGTAAAATATCCCCTGTTGGTGAAAGAGGCGAGTTGATTGTTTTGGTGCCCGAACCCACAAAAGACAAGTTGAAGAATTGCCCAGTGCCGCTGTTGGTTAATGAACCGGAGGTTGTTCCTCCGAAAATAAAAGTAGAAGTCCCTGCTGAAAAGGTTCCCTGATTCGTCCAATTGCTATTGACCTGGTGTGTGAACGAACCAGCTGAAAAAGAAGTACCCGAACCGATTGCAAAATTGCCTCCGACCGTCATTCCGACCACGGCAGTGGCGGTGACTGTACCGGAGAGGGTGAAATTCGAGCAGAGTTGGGTGGTACCAGTCTGTAAGGTTTTCACTCCTGAACCACTAAGGATCAAATTCCCATAATTAACCCCAGCCACAGTTTGCGGGCCATTAGCATAATATTCCACCGTACTGCTACAATCAAGGGTGCGATTAGAAAAAACGGAAGGAAAATTGGAGACACCACTTAGCCTGAGCCCTGTATTAGCCTCCAAGTAAAAGCTGCCTCCGGAAGTCGCTCTATTTGCGGTGAATGTGACCAAATCCAGTACCCCTAACTCCACTCCCAGTTCAGAGGAGATGATTTTATCCGCATCCAAAGTCACCAGATTATTCCCAATACCTCCTGTATTGGCAATGATCAAAGAATTTACAGTACCAGGAAGCCCATTTCCTACCGCTTGGTTAGCCTCTCCATTATAGATGTAATTTGCCCCTGTGTTGAATGTTCTCGTTCCGGTAACCTGAATATTTCCTGTAGCGCCGGAAATGGTGATTCCATCGGCAGAAGTGATCCCTAGGGAAGCTCCGGAGGAAAGATTGAAGGTTCCACCTCCTGTTACCATTGTTTCAGCATCAGCCATTTGAAGGAAAGCACCTGAATTAACTGTCCAGTTTATGGCATTGGTGACCGAACCGCCTGAAGTAAAAAGTTGAGGGGAGCCAGAGCCAGAAAAATTAATAGATGCTCCACCTGAACCACTTCTGGAAATTGTTCCTCCCGTATGGATTAGATTTCCATTTATATTAAGTGTCCCCCCACCATTATTATTTTGCTTAACAAGTAAACTTCCTTCTGAAATAGTCACATTCCCGGAGACCGTTAGAACTCTAGTATTAGAATTACCTGATGCAATTGCAAAAACACCTCCTCCAATAATCAAATCGCCTCCAATGGAAAGTGAAGCAACAGTTTGAATAATCTGGCCAGTTGCGGATCCATTGTTGATTTCAAGATTCCCGGCAATACCTGTAGGATTAAAATTGACACTATTGCTGCCTAAACCTATGGCATTCCATATAAAATTTCCGAAGCTTTGATTTAATCCAGTTGGATCTGTAGATGTTGTTCCTTCGATTCGGACTGTTGAACTAGCTGCCCAAGTAGCTGTTGGAATAATTCCTCCATTTTGTGCATGTATGTAAGTTCCATTATCTCCAAAAACAAATGAGGCACCTGATGCGATGGTTATTGTACCTGTGGATCTAGAAAAAGTGCCAGCAACTTCAAAATCATTCCCAGTCCCATTCGTAATTGAGAGAGTTACATTGTTGTTCAAATTCACTTGGCCACCCGCAGCAACTACTACCTGATCTACGGATACAGAAGCTGTTATTGAAACGGTATGCGCATTTTGAATAGTAATGACATTTGCATTAGTATTCGTTGGGGTGACAGTAGCCGTAACCCAGGACGTACCGTTGAAGCGTTCCCAAGTGGCTGTAGAATTCCAATTACCTGTTTGTCTGGATCGGTAATCATTCGTAGTCTGTCCCCAACTTACCCCAAAAAATAACACCATCACACAGACCAAAACGCTGCGAGACGGTGTTAAACAAAGTGTACTTTGAGGTAAAATTTTAATCATTTAATCAGGCTTGTATGCAGTTCATTTCTTCCTTTATGTATGAATCGCCATCCTCTTTAGGGTGAATAAAGAGTGTGTTTTAATACCTTTTTTTGTATATATTATTATCCAAATCAGGTATATAATTCATTTTTATAAAGAAGAACGAGTGTTATTTCGGCTTCAAAAAGATCAAGAGTGAGGATCTTTTTAATGCAATTAAGTGTAAAAAAATGTAAACCATTTGACATTTACAACACCATCCACCGTTTTTCATTAATTTTTTTTCAAATAATCCAAATAAAAAGTCACTGATCGGTAATCACTGAAAAACATTTAATTAGATAGTTATTCAAAATTGAAGATCTAGTCATTGAAATATTTTTAAGCCTCTGAAATAAAAACCATGTTCCATAAAATACACATGACTTAAGTGCATATCCAATCATGAAAAAATGGATAAAATCTTAAACAATAATGAATCTTGCTAAGCCTGACAAATTGAGGAAATCATAAAAAATTCATGACTTAATTGAGATCACTATAGAAATTTTATATGATGACAGTTTATCTCTATATATCAATTCAAATAACTTGTTAGAAGTAATAGTACAACTAGTATAAATCAAGCACTTAAATCGAGGCCAGCGAACGAAATCCTTTCAGAATTCTATTTGGAATCAACAGAGGAAAAGCGAAAAAGTGGAAGGTTTTTCTCCAAAAAAGTACTAAAAATACCCTATATAGGGTATGTTTTCGGATTTTTCAGGGTGTTATTTTTGGCGAACCTAGCTTTTAGAGGAGAGCTTCTCAAACTGTGGGCGAGGATAAATGAGCGATTGAGCATCTACGAAACAAACAACAAACCAATGAAATTCTTTTACCTCTCTTCCAAACCTAATTCCAACGGGGAATATGAAGTTCATAATCAAGAATGTGAACATATTCCCGATTCTTTGGACAGAGACTACCTAGGCCCATTTAATAACGGAACTGAAGCACTTCGAAAGGCCGAAAAACTCCAACCTTCTGTGACACTTTGTAAGGCCTGTTGCTCCCAGACTTTTCAGTCCATTTTCTTCAAGCCCAAAAACCCCTGATTATCTTTTATATCCTTATCAATAAAAAAAGAGTCTGGCAAACTACCCTCGAAAAACTAAAGCGAAATCTGGAAAAAAATCAGGAAAATCCTATTTTCGCACATCCTAATCGGGGTGTGGCGCAGTCCGGTAGCGTACACGTCTGGGGGGCGTGTGGTCGCAGGTTCAAATCCTGTCACCCCGACTTGAATATCAAGGAGTTACGAGATAAAAAATCGTGACTCCTTTTTTATTTGCTTACATTCTTTCAAAAAATCCCCTTTAAATTCTATCAACTTTCTTACTTATCCCCCAATCTCTCCTTCACCCAATCCACCACCGTTTGGATCAGTTCCTCTCGATCATGGTCATGTATCAGTTCATGATACCCACCCGGAAATAGCCTCAAAGTCTTGTCTTCGCTCTGTGCTTTTTGGATAAAGAGCTCCGAACCTTTGGGATTGGTAAGGCCATCTTCCGTGCCATGCACCACCAAAACCTGCAGTTCAAAGGAAGCCGCATCGGCTTGGATTACCTGCATCAGCTGATATACCTCATGAGCTGTGCGGGCTGGGATAGCTTGGGTATAGTTGAGGGGGTCGGAGAGGTAGGCTTGTACTTCCTCAGGGATTCTCGAGATCTGTGTAGCGTCAAGCTTGAGCGCTTTCAGCCTAGGTAGCCACTTGCTGATCATTCCCGACACTGCAATCAGCAGCTTGGAGGTATTTTCGGCCTCCTTGATCGCCGGAGAGCTGAGTATGACACCTGCGGCCTGGGGCTGATACCTGATCACATAGCCGGCAGCCATTCCCCCACCCATGCTGTGCCCATAGAGAAAAGCCGGCAGACCGGGCAGGTAGGCAAGCACTTTTCCAAATAGGGCATCGATGTCCTCCAAATAATCGCGGAAAGAAGCAAAGTAGGCATCAGGCTTCCCTGCCACTGACCTACCATGACCACGTCCGTCAAAGGTAAAAACGGCGACCCCTTCGGCTACGAGCCTATCCACCAAGGGGGCATATCGCCCGCTATGCTCTCCCAAGCCATGAATCAGCAAGAGTCCGGCCTTAGGCGATTCGGGTAACCAAGCTTGAAGATAGAGTTGTAGTCCGTCGTGGGTCAAGTAGGAGGTTTCGAGATGTTTCATGGATACCGATTGATCTGTTGAAAATAGAAATTTGATTTGGATAAAAACTATCTTGAAGCAAAATCAACCTGTACCTATGCTCAACCCCAAATTCCTACTTAGCAGTCTGCTTACCCTTTTGGTCATCGCGTCCACATTTGGCCAGGCAAAGATCTCCGCTGAGCGTCTGCAGCGCTACGATGCCTATTTCCAAAAAGAAATCGACGCGGGACGCCTTCCCGGAGTGGTGACCCTACTCTACCGAAATGGAGAAAAAGCCCACGAATCGGCTTTGGGCTTCAGTGACCTCTCTGCCAAGACGCCCATGCGAACAGATCAGATCTTTTTTATCCAATCCATGACCAAACCCATCATCAGCACGGCTTTTATGATGCTGTATGAGGAGGGACACTTTTTCCTGAGCGACCCGATTGCCAACTACCTGCCCGAGTTTAAAGAGATGCGGGTGCTGCTCGATCCGGAAAAAGGCTCAGCCGGTGGCACCGAACCAGCAAAATCTCCCATCACTATTGCCCAGGTCTTGAGCCACACAGCAGGATTTCTCCATGGCATAGGCGGCACCAAACTGGACCGTGAAGTAGCCCAAGCGATCTACATGTCCCAGCCCAAGACCATCGAGGAGCGAGTCAAAGCACTTGCTACCCAACCCTTAGCCAGTCATCCGGGGGAAAAGTGGAACTACTCCGCCTCTCCCGACATCCTCGCTCGCCTGATTGAGGTATTTACAGGAAGGACCGCTGAAGAATTTCTAAGAACCAGACTTTTTGAGCCCTTGGGAATGAAAGACACCGGCTACAACCTCAGCGATGCCCAAAAATCCCGAATGGTTCAGCTTCATAATTTCAACGACGAAGGCGTCCTGGTCAAATCTGCCCGACAGACCCCGACCACAGGTAATACAGTATTTGGAGGCACCCACGGTCTGTTTTCCACGGTGCAGGATTATTCGCTTTTTGCGAGAATGCTCCTAAATGGAGGCGAATGGAATGGTCGCCGCTACCTTAGCCCCAAGACCATCGAGATCATGCGGATCAATCAGTCCGGAGACCTGTTTCAAGATCCCGGCAAAGGATTCGGGTTGGGATTTGCTGTGGTGGATGACCTGGCTGCGACCAAGGCTACAGGATCGGAGGGCGCATTTTATTGGAGTGGGGCATTTTGCACCTACTTTTTCATAGATCCCAAGGAAAAGATGGTAGCCATCTTCATGACCCAGGTTAATCCGTTTAGCTCCTATTATGAAAATAAGTTTAGGCAAATGATCTATCAGACACTGGAATAGTCCCATTAAACCTGGTCGAAACTGATGACTTTCCTCAGGTAAAACCAATTCGGATTGGCTTATCTTGGACTTCTAACTTTCCCCGCCATGCGCAGCTTCTTTTCTTTCACCTTTAGGCTTACCTACGGTCTGCTACCACTCGCCGTCCTGATAGCCTGTGGTAGTTCAGATTCGGAGGTGACCTATCCTTCCCGTCAGAATCTCTCGGAGTCGGTATATGCCTCGGGCACAATCAAAGCCAAGGATCAATACGAAGCCCTAACCTTGGCTACCGGTCCGGTTCAGGAGGTTTTTGTCGGCGAAGGAGACACAGTGACGGTAGGTACTCCCTTGATTCGGATATACAACGAAGCAGAAAAGCTGCGAAAGGAAAATGCAGAGATCGCCCGGGCTTTTGCCGATCAGCGAGCCAATCAAAACAGGCTGCGCGAACTCCAACTCACCCTGAACCTCGCCAAGAGCACTTACCTCAACGACTCCCTGCTTTTCCACCGACAAAAAAACCTCAAAGCCCAAGGCATAGGAACCACCGTAGAGTTAGAGCAGCGGCAGCTCAAATTTGAATCTTCCAAAACCACCTACTTGTCCACCCAACTCCGCTACCTGGAGCTAAAGCGGGAAATTGAGTTTAACGCCAAAAATGCGGGAAAAAACCTAGCCATCTCCGAAGCCCTCGAAGGGGAATATGTCCTGCGGAGCAAAATCAACGGAATCGTCTACTCCCTGATGAAAGAAAAGGGAGAAATGGTCACGCCACAGACACCGCTTGCCATCATCGGTAGTGCGGGCGAGTTTGTCTTGGAACTGCAAGTGGATGAATACGACATTGCAAAAATCGAAAAAGGACAGCATGTATTGGTTACCTTGGACAGTTTCAAAGGAGAGGTATTTGAGGCTTCGGTAACCAAAATCCACCCCATCATGGATGTCAAATCAAAGACATTCACCGTGGAAGCCACTTTCACCAAGGCACCACCTAGGCTCTACCCCAACCTGAGTCTGGAAGCCAACATCGTCACGCAGGTGCGGGAAAATAGCCTGGTCATTCCCCGTCAGCTGCTTTTTCTGGAAAACAAAGTCATCACCGCCGACGGCGACACCTTGACGGTGAAAGTAGGACTCAAAACCTACCAATACGCCGAAATCTTGGAAGGTATTGATGAAAAAACAGGTCTAATCCAACCCATTCGATGAAGTGGTCGCTGATTTTTGAAATCGCACGCGCACTGATGCTGGCGAGGGTGAAGCAAACCTTGGTTGCAGCAGTTGGGGTGATGTTTAGCATCACCATGTTTGTGGCTTTATTGGGCTTTATGAACGGGCTGAATACTCTGTTGGACGGACTTATCCTGAATCGCACGCCGCACATCCGGTTTTACAACGAGATCAAGCCCAATCCCAATCAGCCCATCGACCAAAGCGAGGACTTCTCCGGTGGAGTAAATGTCATCCGCTCCATCAAGCCCAGTACCAGCCGACTCGCGATCTTCAACAGTGAATCCATCGTCCAAACACTGGAGGCAGATCCACGGGTCCTTGGCGTCAGCCCCAAAATTTCGTCACAGGTTTTTTTCAATATCGGAACCATCGACCTCACTGGGATCGTCAATGGCATCGATGCAGAAAAAGAAGCCCAACTTTTCGCCTTTACCGATTACGTGACAGAGGGAAATTATGAAGACCTCAACCAAATCAACACCATCATCTTGGGTAAGGGCGCAGCAGATCGGATGATGGCATCGATCGGAGATGTGATCCAGGTGACTACGGCTCAGGGCAACCGGATGCAGCTGAAAGTAGTCGGCTACTTTCAAAGTGGCCTGGGCGATTTTGACAATGTCAATAGCTACGCTTCCCTCTCCACTGTGCAAAAAATGCTTGGGGCGTCGCCTTCCTACATTACAGATATCCAGGTGAAGCTCCATGATTTCAACCTTGCTCCGGCCATGGCCAAGGAATTGGAAGGAGTATTTGAGATCGATGCCGACGATATTCAGACCGTTAATGCCCAGTTTGAAACAGGCACACAAATCCGAAATCTGATCAGCTATGCGGTAGGAATCACCCTTTTGGTAGTCTCCGGGTTTGGGATTTACAATATCCTGAATATGATGATTTACGAAAAGCTGGACACCATCGCTATTCTCAAAGCAATTGGATTCAGTCCCCAGGATGTCAACCGGGTGTTTATCACCATTGCATTGAGCATTGGGGTCATAGGAGGAGTAGCGGGATTGTTTTTTGGCTATTTGGCCGGACTCACGATCGATCAGATTCCTTTTGAGACCGAGGCACTACCTACGATCAAAACCTTTCCAGTGGACTACAATCCCAAATACTACCTCATCGGCGGCACCTTTAGCCTCATTACCACCTACTTTGCGGGGTATTTTCCTGCCCGAAAGGCCTCCAGTGTAGACCCTGTAGAAATCATCCGAGGAAAATAACCCCACATCATGTCGGTACTCGAAGCCAAACATATTGACAAGTTTTTTGTGAATGCCACCACCACCCAGGTTTTGAATCAGGTGAGTTTTCAGATCAAGCGAGGCGAGTTTGTTTCCATCGTAGGCAAATCAGGCTGTGGCAAATCCACCTTGCTCTACATTCTGTCCACCATGGATACGGACTACAACGGAGAGCTCTTGCTCGACGGAGAGCTGATCACCGGCAAATCTGCGGAGTATCTCTCCCGGCTTCGAAATGAGAAAATTGGCTTTGTATTCCAGTTTCACTACCTGCTCCACGAGTTTTCCACCTTGGAAAATGTAATGATTCCGGCCTTAAAGCTTGGCAAGTATTCCCGGGAGGAGATCGAGCATCGCGCGATGGAAAAGCTTCGGATTTTTGACATGCAGGATCATGCCCTGAAAAAGGCAAACCAACTTTCAGGAGGGCAAAAACAACGGGTAGCCATTGCCCGCGCCCTGATTAATGACCCTTTACTGATCATGGGAGACGAGCCTACAGGAAACTTGGACAAGAAAAATTCAGACATCGTCTATGCCAAGTTTAAAGAGCTTGCGAAAGAATTTGGACAAACGATGCTGATCGTGACCCACGACCCTGAATTCGCTGCCGGCACCGACCGCACGATCGAGATGGAGGATGGACGGGTTATCAGTTTTCAGTAGTCAGTCGCAGGTTGGTTGTCAATGCCTAATTGGTCACCCCCATAAATCCCAACACATCCTCATACCCTTTGCTCCAAGTGAAGAAAAACTGGGTGATCATGGGAATATGTTTGGTTTTGGGATAAAAGGAATAGGCCAAGTTCGTTCCTTTGGCTTCTGCTACTTTTCGAAACCGATCAATGGTCAGGCGAATTCCGGGGTACGTTCGTTCACCCTCTAGGATCAGAAGCGGAATCTCCGTGCCATCCAATTCAAAGATGGGTGAGTAGGTTTTCCAGGTTTCAGGATTGGAGGTGAAAGCATCGTAATTATCCTCGGCATTGTATTTTTCCTTTCGCTCGTTCAAAAACCAATACCAATCCAAGCCGGCGGGATCATTGAGAATGGCTCCTTTCAGCGGGTTGGTCATCCCGAGTTCTTTCCAAGGTTCTTTCTTAATAGCAACCAGCGCTGCCAAATGTCCACCTGCTGAATGACCGGAAACATAGATCTGCTCAGGATCACCTCCATAGTTGGAAATATTTTCTTGCACCCATTTGATGGCCGTTACACTGGCTTTTTCCATTGCAGGGAGTTGGTAGGCGGGCGCTAATGGATAATCAATAATGACCGTCACCACTCCCCTTCTCGCGAGTCTGCTTCCCATGAAATCGTAAATTTCTTTTCTACCGCTATTCCAGCTTCCTCCATGGATAAAAATCAAAACAGGTGCTTTTTCAGCTTTTTTGGGAGCAAAAACATTTAAGTTTTTTTCCGGTAGCGAAGCGCTTTGCTGTAAATAATTGATTTCTTTGGAACGGGTAATAGACTTAAAGGCACAGCTTGACAACAAGGTGATAAAGGTCAAGGTAAGAAGAAACTGTTTCATAAAGGCGGGTATTTTTGGAGAAAGCGCATTTGGCTGGATTTTGTTTATTAAAGAGGCATTTGAATTGGTCTACACCAAGAAGTTTGCCTTCCAATAAAAAAGACAACCCTTTCGGATTGCCTTTCTAATTTTTTATTTGGCACCTGCAAACTGATCACTGAGACTGCCTACTTGACAGAAGGTTCCTGCTGACTCAAACAATGGAAACTACCCAAGCCCCAGATGATATCGGTGCTGTCAATTCCGATCACCCGTCTTCTTGGAAAGCAATCCGTAAGTATATCTAGCGCCTTTTGGTCATTTTTATCCCGGAAAGTCGGCACCACCACCACTTCATTGGCGATGTAGAAATTGGCATATGAAGCCGGAAGTCGTTGATCTTCCCAAATCACCGGACTTGGCATGGGAAGCTCCACGATGTTCAACTGCTTGCCGTTTTCCAGGCGCATTTTCTTGAGCATTTCAAGGTTTTCGGCCAGAATCCCGTGGTTTTCATCGGCTTTGTTTTCCTCCACCACAGTCACCACGGTATCCTCATTCACAAATCGTGTGATGTCGTCGATATGCCCATCGGTGTCGTCTCCGATGATCCCATCACCAACCCAAAGGATATGCTTCACTCCGTAGTAATCACAGAGGTACGTTTCGATTTGGGCTTGGGTAAGGTGTGGGTTTCGGTTTTCATTCAGCAAACAAGCCGTTGAGGTCAAGAGTGTTCCTTTTCCATTGAACTCAACCGAACCACCTTCCATGACGATTCCGGGTTTGAAATAAGGGATGCCCAAGTGCTCCGCAATATGAATCGGAATTTGATTGTCCAGATCGTGAGGCGGGTATTTTTCCCCCCATGCATTGTAATTCCACTTCACCAAAACCTTTTTAATTTCCGCATTGGGATTGATCAGGAAAGCAGGACCGTGATCCCGGCACCAAGCATCGTTGGTTGGGAAAAAGTGGAAGAAGATCTTGCTCAAATCCGCTCCAGCTTTTTCCAGATGTGCCAAAGCAAAGGCTTTCATCGCTTCATCAGCCACATTGATATTCACCTTTTGGCCTTTGGCCACTTCGGTGATAAACTGGGAATAGGGTGCAAAAACCGTCTCGATCTTACCCGGCCAGCTCGCTTCCTTGTGCGGCCAACTCAGCCACATGGATTCCTGAGGGGCAAATTCAGCAGGAAAATAGTAGCCTAACTCAGCCGGGGTCGCTGCACCGGTTTGAGCCAATTCAAACAAGTTTTTCATGGCTTATTCTTCGTCAAGGTAGCGCTTGGTGATCGGAGCGTAAGAGTCGATTCGACGGTCTCTCAGGAAAGGCCAGTGCGTTCTGTACCGATCCGAAGCCGTCAAATCCAGCTCCTCCACGTGGATTTCTTCTTCCAAATGAGGGGCTTTATAAGTCACCCGACCAAAGGCGTTGGAAACAAACGAACCTCCCCAAAATTGCATCGGACCTTCGATTCCGGTTCGGTTGACGGAAACAACTGGAAGTCCATTGGCTACCGAGTGCGAACGCTGAATGGTCTGCCAAGCATTGTATTGATCCTCGTTGGTTTGCTCATCCTGATGCAAAGCCCAGCCGATGGCGGTTGGATACACCAAAAAGTCCGCACCTTTCAAAGCGGTGATTCTAGCTGCTTCAGGATACCACTGATCCCAACAAATCAGCACGCCGATTTTGCCGAATTTGGTTGGAAACACTTTATAGCCCAAGTCGCCCGGAGTGAAATAGAACTTCTCGAAATAACCCGGATCGTCAGGAATATGCATTTTTCGGTATTTGCCGAGGTAGGTTCCATCCGCATCCAAGACCGCCGTGGTGTTATGGTAAAGTCCTTCGGCACGTTTTTCAAACAAAGAAGCCACGATCACCACCCCCAATTCTTTGGCCAAGGCACCGAGCGTGTCAGTTGATGGGCCAGGAATGGCTTCGGCGAGTTTGAAGTTTTCGTAATCCTCTACGTCACAGAAATAAAGCGATCTAAAAAGTTCCTGCAAGACCACGACCTGAGCGCCTTTTTGGGCAGCGGTGCGAACGCCTGCGATGGTTTTCTCCATGTTTTCGGCCACATTCCCAGAGCAACTGAGCTGGACCAGACCTACTTTGACGGTTTTGTTTGCCACGGTGTACGGTTTATGTTTAGGCCGCAAAGATACCTTGGCAGGGGGTGAATGGCAAATGAAGTTTGGGGGGAGTTGGGAGGTTTGGTTGATAAGTTGTAAAAAGTGGATGGTAAGTGGTGAAATGATCAATGATCAAATTCAATGGGAGTTTTCAAAAATTCTAGGTTAAAACTGAATCACAGGAAGGAATTATAATCTCTACTTTGGTTCAATTTCCTTACAATCAACCCCCCTCCATCCTCAAGCTGATAAAAAATTATGTGGGATTTGTAAATAAATGATCTTAAACCTTTTGAAACAAAATCAGACTGTTTTCCCATAAATGGGGATTGAGCCAATTTCAATAAGGTCTCTTCTAGGCCAAAGACATAGTTATTTGCTTGGGTATACCCAAATTGCAAGATCCCATAGGAATAGATTTCAACAAGATCTTCTTCAGCCTTAACGGATAATCTAAAGCTTTCCATCCGCTTTCATCTTGACCTCTACCTCCCGTAGGATTTCAGAGAAGGTTTTGGAGGAAATACCAGAGTCGATTCCTTCCTGAATAGCAACTTTAAGTTTTTGCAACTTTCCTTTTTGCTCTTGATCCTGTCTAATCAGGTGGCGCAGATATTCAGATTCATTGGTAAAGTCTCCTTCTTCAATTTGAGCCTTTATCCAACGGTCTTGCTGCTCCGTGAAGGTCACTGTTTTTCTAATTACCGCCATAGTCTTTTTATTTTCACCAATATTCATACGATTAATGCAATATTGGTTAATTCCGTTAAAAATCCATCACCGTTCCCAATTTCCCCCTAAGCTCCAACGCTTTTTCCAAACTCAGCTACCCAAGCTTTTCCAAAAATCGGGGGTTATCCAAAGCACGGATTTGATCAACCAAAATCTCGGAGCCTTTTTCCAATCCTGTGCCTACCGAGTCTAAACGTACTCTTAGAATATTTTCCTCAGCTGAAAGTTGAGTTGTAATCGCGCAAATCAAGGTGGAAGGATGATCCAACTGATTGAGTAAATTGGTCTGAATCACCACAGCAGGACGAATTTTTCCGGGTTCGGTACCCCGGGCAGGATTCAGATTAACCAACCAAATTTCATATGATTATAATTTGATTTTTAAAGGTCATATGGAATCTTCACATGACAGATAATCTTTCCTCTGTGTGACACCGACAGGGGATCATGCTTGATTTCATATTGCCCCTTCATCGATCAGCTGATCAAATTCCGCATTCACTTCCATGGAAGAATCTCTTACCAGTTGAGAAGCTTTTGCGAATGCCTTGGCCAACTTCTTCCGCTTGTGATAGCGGTTATAAAAATCCAAGGCTTCATTGATATATCTATTTCTCGAAATTCCCTTTTCCTTGAGAATACCCTCCGTTTCCTCGAAAACAGATTCATTGAGTTTTAAATAAAGTGTTTTCATGCGTTTATAATTGTTTTTTAAAGGTCAGATAGCCAGTCCCGTTCCGAAAGCTATCGGGATCGGGAGAATCACGCATGTATTGACACCACAATTGGTTGAAAAGCTATGATTCATGCTCGATTTCATTTTTCTAGAAAGTATCACCAAAGGCATATACCTTTTCCCAAAAAAAGAAAGTTCGGATTTTGACGAATTACCTTTGACAAACAGGCTATTAAAACCAGAAAACTACCCGTACTTAATACGGATACTTACCCAACCACTCCCAAAAGTTGTCCTTGTGGATAACTTGCAGCGGTTGGGGACTGTAAGTCTCCTCAAAAATTTTGGGATACTTCACCTTGGCCTTTGGATTCCACTTAAACTCAAATGGGTAGATTTTTCCGTCGATTTCCTCGATGTAGTCAATCTCCTGTCCTCGCACATTTCTCCAAAAGTATACCCTGCCATAAAAACCATTATAGTTGAGCAATTTGGTTCGCTCGGCAATCAGGAAATTCTCCCAAAGAGCTCCTACATCCGGGCGGGAAGCAAGCGTGGCAAAATTTCCACTTATGCTATTCATAATCCCATTGTCCACAAAATACACTTTCCTGCTTGTGCTAATTTCCCCGCGGAGATTTCTGGAAAAGGGATTGAGTCGTTGGATGATAAAGGCTTTTTCCAATAAATCGATGTAGTTTTGGACAGTTGCTTTGTCTGCTTGTACAGCCTGGGAGAGTTCGTTGAAACTAACCTCCGAACCTACTTGCCAGGCTAAGGCCTGAAGGATTTTGGCCAAAAGCTCAGGTCTTCGGATCCCTTGAAAGTTGAGTAAGTCCTTATACAAATAACTCGAAGCCAGATTATTCAGTATTGGAATTTCGGCTCCCTCTTGAGTAACCACCTCCGGGTAGGTGCCAAAAATCATGAACTTTCCCAAGGCAGTAAGGCAGTAAGGCATCCCCATACCATGCACCAATTCGGACCATGAGAGCGGAAATAAACGGTATTCCCATTTTCTTCCAGTGAGTGGTTCATGAACTGAGCTAGCCAACTCCAAAGCAGAGGAACCCGTGACAAGGCACTGAATTCCCTCAATATTATCAACAATGAGTTTGAGCGTCAGTCCGATCTGAGGAATCCTTTGGGCTTCATCCACTACCATCACTTGATACGAACCAAGATAAGCTTTCAAAAAAGATAGATTAGCATTTTGAAGAGCTTGCTGCGTGGTCAAATCATCCCCATTGAGGTACAAAAAAGGCTTCCCCAAGCTTTCAGCCAGCCTTCTAACTAAAGTAGTTTTTCCTACTTGCCTCGGTCCTAGGAGCAAAATCGCCTTTTTAAAATCGATTTTCCGAGCCAAAACCCCGAACAACTCTCTTTGAATATGCATTTTTGGAGATCGTAATCCCCAAAAATACGTATTTTAAGGGATTATAATCTCTAAATATTAATTTTTCTTAAGATAAGGACGTTTAAGATCCTCCAAAATTTTATTTAGCTCTTATTTTCTCAGGTTGGAAAAAACAGAATCCTATCTCTGTATCAGTGACCAATATTTGCCAAACTCCCCATAACCTCTATTTTTATCCCAACCTAAACCCATTGACCTATGAAAAGATTCTTTCTATTCATGCTCTTATTTAGCTTGGGAGCATTTTCCACCTTTGCACAAAAGGGCACCAAAGAGCGTATCAAAGTCCACAGCAAAGCCCTCGAAGGCAATTTGATCGGAGATCCGGCAGACCGGGATGTGACCGTTTATCTTCCTCCTTCCTATGCTTCCAATCCTGACAAGCGGTTCCCAGTGCTGTACATGCTGCATGGGTTTACCGACACGGATTCCCAATGGTTCGGCTGGGAAAAGCACTGGATCAACCTGCAGGACGTCATCGAGCAATCTCTGGCCGAGGGACTTTCCAAAGAAATGATCGTAGTCATGCCCAATGCCTACAACCGCTTCAAAGGCAGCATGTATGCGAATTCGGTCACGATCGGCGACTGGGAAACTTTTGTCACGCAAGAACTCGTCCGCTACGTCGATGCTAACTACCGCACCATCCCAACCAAAGAAAGTCGTGGACTTGCCGGGCATTCCATGGGTGGCTATGGCACCCTCCGCTTGGGCATGAAAAATCCCGAAGTTTATTCAGCCATCTACGCCCTAAGCCCCTGCTGCATGGATGGTGGTGCGTCAACTAATCCGGAATTGATGAAAAAGTTGGAGACCTTGACTCCAGATCAGCTTCAGGCTACCTCATTTTTTGAAATTGCAGCCTTGGCCACCTCGGCAGCTTTTGCTCCCAATCCCAAAAACCCTCCGCTTTACCTGGATCTTCCTGCCAAAAATGGAGAAGCTCGCCAAGATGTGATCAACAAGATCATCGCCAACCGTACCCTCAACTTTGTCGATCAATACATCCTGAACCTCAAAAAACTGAAAGCCATCGCCATCGATGCAGGATTGCAGGACAAAGGAATCAGCGAGGCGACCAAAAACCTCCACGAAGTGTTGGATTCCTACCAAATCTCCCACTTCTACGAAAGCTATGAAGGCGATCACCTTAACAGGATCGCCGAGCGGATTCGCATAAAAGCACTTCCTTTTTTCTCCGAAAATCTCGTCTTCCAAGCTCCTACCAAATCTGAAATCATCGAAAACGGAGGAAAAGGAAGCTTTCCGGCTGTAATGACTTCTGCCACATCTTTACCCACTCACACGATTTTCCAACCCCAAGATCTGTCCAAGTTTGGAAACAAAAACAAACTCCCCATCATCGCCTGGGGCAATGGGGCCTGCTTTGATTCCCCTTGGGAGCATGTCAACTTTCTAAATGAAGTGGCCTCCCATGGTTTTTTGGTGATCGCCATCGGCACGATGCCCAAGCAAACAGATGTCCGATCTAAGTCTCACAAACTCCTCGATGCCATCGACTGGGCCATCGCCCAAAATGCAGATCCTAATAGCCCTTATTTCCAAAAACTAGACACCCAAAAGATAGCCGTCAGCGGAATGTCCTGCGGAGGACTGCAAACGCTGGAAGTAGCCGGTGATCCAAGAATTACCACTGTTGGTGTGTTCAACAGTGGCGTTTTGGGAAATGGTGGAGGAATGCCCGGCATGCCTCAAGTCACCAAGGCTAAGCTCAATGAAATCAAAGTTCCTACACTCTACCTTTTGGGCGGTAAGTCTGACATCGCTTATGGAAACGGAATGGATGATTTCGCCAGAATTAACCATGTCCCGGTTTTTGTCGGCAATCTCGAAGTGGGACATGGTGGCACCTATGGGCAACCTTATGGGGGAGAATTTGCCCGGGTGGCGACTGCATGGTACAAGTGGCATTTGAAAGGCGATCAGGAAGCCGGGAAGCTCTTTTCTGGAAAAACTCCCGGTTTGGCAAAATCAGAGGGTTGGGTAGTAGAAAAGAAAAACATGGATTGAGTCTTTTTTCAGGCCTTCTCTAGGACTGAAAAATAAAGCCTTGAGTTAGACCTGTCAGGTTTCGAAAACCTGACAGGTATTTTTTTTCATCATTTCAGAAGGCGAACCCATCCTTCTAAATGAGTTAAAAACTTGATTTGGTTAAAAAAAGATAAAGCCTATGCTACTATGGAAGGCCAAAACCAGAAACCTGTTAATTTTCAAGTCAAAGAACCCAAATCCTCTGATGCTTTCCCTTTCCGGTTTTGAAAAAAAATACCCTTCAGGTTTCGAAGTAGTCATCCCGCAGCTAGATCTACCGCAAGGAATTCACCTGATTTTGGGGGGAAATGGGTCGGGAAAATCCACTTTGCTCAAAGCCTTGGCGGGTATTCATCCTGCAAATGGAAGGGTAGAATTGAATGGTGTTTCCCTTTTTGATCAGCCGTTGGATTACCGAAGGAAAATCGGATTTGCGCCTGCAGAACCGACTTTCCCAGAGTTTTTAAACCTCCATGACTTAATTGCTTTTGTGGCGAGAGCTAAACAGGCTTCGGTAGCGGAAATCTCCGAACTGAAGGCAGTATTTGAGGTGGAAGATTTCTTGTCTTTTCCCATCGGCGGCTACTCTTCGGGCATGTTGAAAAAATCCGCCCTGTTGTTAGCGTTTATGGGACAGCCCGAATTGATCATTTTGGATGAGCCATTTACCACCATCGATGCCCAAACCCAAGCGCAACTCGTCAGGCTGATCTGCCAACGAGCCAAGGAAGGAACTGGATTTCTGACCACCTCCCACCAAACCGGTCCCATCGAATTATTACCTGTGACGAGCGTGCTGCACATGCGTTCGGGAAAACTAGCCACTCATGAATAAAGTGGCCATCCTCACATTTGTTCGCCCCTTTTATCAAAAGACGCTAGGCTTTTGGGCGGTGATCTTGCTTGTGGGAGGTGTATTCATGGAAGCGAAGCAACACGTGCTTTTGGGTCGATTTCTGTTTAAAAATCCTGTTGCCTTTGGGATCGTTCCTGTTTTGCTTCTTTTCTTCAGTTTGATTCATCTACGAATTCTGCAGGACCTTCTCAGAAGAATGGATTACCTGGTTTTTCATCAACTTGGCCTCTTTCCCAAAAAGGAACTCAGGCTGTTTTGGAGCCAAATCATTCTTTCAAACTACAGTCCCATCCTGACCTATTTTCTATTCTTAAGTTATTTTGCCTGGGAGCAAAAGGCCTTCGATCTTGGCCTTTATTTATGGATAAGCACCTTGATTTTACTGGGGTTTACCTATTGGAAAATCAGACAAACACTTCACCTTCCCTTGAATGAGGCCCTCGTCACAAGGCCCGCAGTCCGATGGGCTTTTCCGAGATTTACCTGGATCTTGCTTTCCCTGAGACAACATCGGCCGATTTTGGTTTTGCTGACCAAGGCTGGCGGGCTCCTGTTGCTCAATGGTTTTTTCTATTCTTTCCAATCTGGAGGTTATGACTGGCGGTGGCTTCAGTTTGGCGTTTTGTGCGTAGCCTACGTCCAACTCCCCTTGATTTTTGAGAAATCGGAAAAAGAACTCACACAACAAAGTTGGACGTTGGCCTTGCCACTATCCTGGAAGAACAAACTGGCCTACCAAATGGGTAGCTTGATCCTGTTGATTATCCCGGAAATGTTTTTCTTAGGTTGGAAAGGAATTCCATCGGCAAACCCAGAATACTTGGTGTTGGCAATTTTACTTTTAGTATTTATTTCCTCCTTGCAATTGTTGGTTTATAGAAAAAAGGAAAGCTCAAGCTTCCCGAATTTGGCAGCGGGAATGTTTTTCGGGTTGTTCTTAGCCATCATTTTTAGTGTGCCTTGGTTAATATTTGTATTTGGAGTTTCATTCCTTTTTATCCATCAGTCCAATAGAGCCTTTGGATATTAATCTGCTGTTTTTTTCTTTTTGAAGCAGTCTGAAGACTGCATACAAGAAGGTCCAAGCCTGCCTACCGGAAGGCAGGTCAAAAGACTTAAACCAATCGGCCATGCAACCCTTAGAGGGTTGTTTATTCGAACTCATTAAAAACCACATAGTCACCTAGAGGTGCATAGCAGGTAAATCAATCACTATGTTACCTATGCGTCTATGTGGTTCAAAACCCTTCCCCTAAAATCTTCCTTATTCCTACCAAAGATTGAGACTTTGGGTTTTGATTGAAGTTTTTTGACCTGACCAGTCTAAAAACTGCATACAAGAAGGTCCAAGCCTGCCTACCGGAAGGCATGTCAAAAGACTTGAACCATTCTTGGATTTGAACTCATAAAGTTTTTCTGCGGCTCTGCGATGAAAATTCAAATTTGAAATCAGCATCCTATTGTATCCCTTTGTGGCAATTGCCTTTGCTTTTCCAAACCCTTTTTCTATTTTCACACTTTGAGACAATAGAACCAAAACCTATGAACAAACATTTTCAAATTATCCTCTTTGCTTTTTTGCTGAGCTTCTCAGTACAAGCGCAAGAAGCCCTTTTCAGGCCGCAAAACATCATTTCGCCGGAAATCCACGCTGACAATTCGGTCACCTTCCGACTCTTTGCACCCAATGCCAAAGAGGTGCAGGTGACTGGGGATTTTCTTCCATCTGTAAAAATGGATACCCCCATGGGCCAAATGGATGGACCCGGCAAAGCTACCCTGACCAAAGATGACAAGGGAGTTTGGTCATTGAAGACTCAGTCACTGAATCCTGAGCTTTACAACTACTCCTTCATCATCGATGGATTTTCAACTACCGATCCGAGCAATCCATTTCTGATTCGTGATGTGGCCTCAGCTACCAACATTTTCATCATCGGAGGTGGACATGCAGACCTGTTCAAAACCAATGACATTCCTCACGGATCGGTCACCCGCAGATGGTACGAATCTCCGGGTTTGGGCATGGATCGCAGAATCACGATCTACACTCCTCCGG
This sequence comes from Algoriphagus sp., assembly GCA_018336015.1. Classification (GTDB taxonomy): domain Bacteria; phylum Bacteroidota; class Bacteroidia; order Cytophagales; family Cyclobacteriaceae; genus Algoriphagus; species Algoriphagus aquatilis. The sequence continues at coordinate 73,277 of JAGXQZ010000104.1, forward strand.
GATATGAAAAATCCTCCGAATCCTATCCAGTACTATACCTCCTCCATGGTGCAGGTGGCGACGAGGAGGCGTGGATCAATCTTGGGCGTACTGCTCAAATCATGGACAATCTGATCGCTCAAGGTAAAGCCAAGCCCATGATCGTGGTGATGCCAAACGGAAACGTTATCCAGGATGCAGCCCCTGGAGAAGGAAATCAAAACTTCTACAAACCCCAATTCATGATCCCAAAAACCATGGATGGCACCTATGAGGGTGCTTTCGGTGATATCATCAAATTTATCGAGAGCAACTATCGGGTAAAGGCCAACAAAGCAAACCGAGCCATTGCGGGCCTTTCGATGGGAGGGTTTCATACGTTGCACATTTCCAGATATCATCCCAATACCTTTGACTACATGGGTCTATTCTCTGCGGCCATTATGCCAAGAGAAGACGCCACCGGAAAAGTGTATAGCAACTTTGACCAAACGCTGAAGGCACAGATGGACAATGGCTATAAACTGTATTGGATAGCAATTGGTAAAACGGATTTCCTATACAAAGCCAATCAGGAATACTTGGAAAAACTGAAAGGCATGAACATGCCGCACGAATATGTGGAGAGTGAAGGCGGACACATCTGGAGAAACTGGAGAGTGTACCTGACCCAATTTACCCCGCGTCTTTTTCAATAATCTATAAACCTTGAACCCTATGAAGTTTACCTTTTTAACAAAAAGTCTTGTGCTATTTCTCCTGTTGGGGATTTCAGCCAAAATCCAGGCACAGGAAATCAGTGCCATGCAGGCCCCACAGGTGGTATCACCTGAGGTGGGAGCCGACGGAAGTGTCACGTTCCGGGTTTTTTCCCCAAAAGCCAACGAGGTCGCACTCAATGGCAGCTGGATGGGTTTCCGGGAGACTTTGCCATTAACCAAAGCAGAAAATGGCGTTTGGTCGGTGACCACCAAGGCTCTTCCTTCTTCCATGTATCATTACAATTTCTTCATCGACGGAGTGGCAGCGATCGATGTCACCAATCCAAATGCCTTGCGGGACGGTACCCGATATGCCAGTTTGTTGATGGTGCCTGGAGAGGGTTCTTCTGTTTTCCAACTCAACGACACTCCGCATGGCAACATTGCTCAAGTTTGGTATCCTTCCCCAACTTTGGGAACCAACCGCAGAATGTACGTCTACACTCCTCCGGGATATGATTCAGGCAAAGAATCCTATCCGGTCCTTTACCTTCTTCATGGAGCAGGAGGAGACGAGGATGCCTGGTCTTCTTTGGGTCGAGCAAACTTGATTTTGGACAACCTGATTGCATCCGGAAAGGCCAAACCCATGATTGTGGTCATGACCAATGGCAACGCCTGGCAAACATCCACCCTTCGTCAAATCCCCGGACTCCCTACCCCAACCCGAGAGACTTTCGCTCAGTTTCAGGGAAAGTTCGAAAAGAGTTTGGTGGAAGACGTCGTGCCATACATCGAGAAAAATTTTAGGGTAAAAGCCGACAAAGACCACCGCGCCCTAGCCGGACTTTCTATGGGTGGAGGTCACACAATTACCGCTTCCATTACTTATCCGGGTACCTTTGGCTATATCGGAGTTTTCAGCAGCGGGATTTTTGATGCCAATGCGGATATGGCAGAGATGGAGAAAAAATTCACTGCTTTGAAAGCCAGTGGAGTTCACAAATACTGGGTTGCCTGCGGCAAAGAGGATTTTGTGATGGATTCCAACAAGAGGCTCTTAAGTGTCTTGGACAAAACAGGTTTCAAACACGACTATTTCGAAAATGAAGGAGGCCACACTTGGGCCAACTGGAGAACCTACCTTTCCATGTTTGCTCCCATGCTGTTCTAAATGAATTTAACCAAATACCTATAACCAAGTAGTGCGAAAGCGCAGTCCATGTTGGATTGCGCTTTTTTTAGTTTCATCCAAATGCCTATTTTTTAGAAAAATTTCGAAATGGAAAGACTTTTAAAATTAGAGGAATTGGCCTTGTTTGTCCTTGGATTGGGAGCTTTTCACCTGACAGGAGCTTCATGGTGGTGGTTTTGGGGCTTATTGTTGGCGCCTGATATCGGGATGATAGGATACCTTTTTGGAGACAAGCCAGGAGCATGGATGTACAATTTTTTTCACCACAGGGCGGTAGCGTTGGGTTGTGCGGGACTTGGGGTGTTGCTCAATCAATCTTTTCTTGAAATCGCAGGAATTATTCTTTTTGCCCATATCGCCATGGACCGGCTGGTAGGCTATGGATTGAAATATGAAAAGGGATTTAAATTCACCCATTTGGGAGAGATTGGCCAAAAGCCCCGGAATTCTACTTCCTAACCAAGCTACAGGTTTCCTTTTTTAAACTCCTCCACTGCAAAATTCGCCGCCCGTGCAGTCAATGCCATATAAAGCAAAGATGGACTTTGATTTCCTGTACTGGTCATACACGCTCCATCAGTGACAAAGACATTGTTGCAGGCATGAAGCTGATTCCATTAGTTTAGCATGGAGTTTTCCGGCGAGCTACCCATTCGGGCCCCTCCCATTTCATGAATATCCAATCCCGGGGCCTGCCCAGAATCTCTGGCTACAATATTTTTTACCCCAGCCTTTAGCAACATTTCCTGAGCTTGAGTGAGGAAATCCTTCAGCATGTTTTCATCATTCTGATCGTAACCAACCGATACCACCAACTGGGGAATCCCAAAAGGATCAGTTTCGGTTTCGCTCAAACGGACATGATTTTCAAACTTGGGAATGGTTTCCCCCTGCATGTACATGTACACGTGCCAGTTGCCTAGCTCTGATTGTGCTTCTTTAAACGCAGCGCCAAATGACGGATTGGACATTTCCTTTCCCCTACCTCTCCAAGCGCCCGAGAAAACGGTGTAGCCTCCGACAAAATCCAGATTGGGATCTTTTCCTCCCAGATTCCGGAAATTGGCCAGGATGGGTTCAGTAGGATTTCGCCCGAAATAATACTTGTCCTGAAACTGATCCAACTCACCGGAAACCCATCCTCGGTAATTGTGAAAAGCTACATAGCGACCCAAAAGACCGTGGTCATTTCCTAGTCCATTGGGAAAGCGGTTGGATTTGGAATTGAGCAAAACCGACACAGAATTGAGTGCGGAGGCATTCAGAAAAATAATCCGGGCTTTGAATTCATGGATTTCCTTCGTTTCTGCATCGATGATTTTCACCCCGGAAGCTTTGCCGCTTTCTTCATCATATATCACCGAATGAACCACCGAATGCGGTCTGATAGTCAAATTACCCGTTCGCTCTGCCCAGGGCAAGGTGGAGGAAACCGAACTGAAATATCCTCCAAACGGACAGCCACGCATGCACATATTTCTGGCCTGACATTGTCCTCGGCCTTGTTGTAGGTGAATTTCCTGAGGATCAGTCAAGTGAGCCCATCGGGCATGAACCAAATGCCGATCGGGATAGTTTTCCCGGATTTTTTGACTGATATATTCCTCCGCACAATTGAACGGAAAAGGCTTCATGAATTCCCCATCGGGCATGGCTTCAATTCCATCTTTGGAACCGCAGACACCGATAAATTTTTCTACATGAGAATACCAAGGAGCTACTTCTTCATACCCAATCGGCCAGTTCATCCCGTAGCCCTGCACTTCCGGAGCTTTGAATTCATGCGCACTCCAGCGCTGTGTAGCCCGTCCCCAAGTCAACGATTTCCCACCAACTTGATAGCCTCTGATCCAGTCAAAAGGCTTTTCCTGCACATAAGGATGATCTTTGTCCTGAATAAAAAAATGCTTGGTCTCCTCTCCAAACCCCGCGGCCTTACTGATCAACGGATTTTCCTTTAAATATTTCTGAGTCACCCTTCCCCGGTGCGGCACTTCCCATGGTTTCAAATGGGCTGTAGGATAGTCTTGGCTGTGGACCACGGATCTGCCCCGCTCCAAAACCAGCGTTTTAAGGCCTTTTTCACAAAGTTCCTTGGCGGCCCAGCCTCCGGAGATTCCTGAACCGATCACGATGGCATCGAAGGTGGTTTGCATAAAATTGAAGAGGAGAGATTAAGCGAATAGGGATTGGAATTCGATATTCTAAAAATTCTTAAAATTTTCTATCTCTTTGTGCATAGAATTTAAAATCTTCATTTACTTTGCAACACAAAGTACTTTTGAAATGAAAAAACCTGAGCAAGAGTTAGCCGAAATTAAGTCCATGATGGAGCGAAGCACACGCTTCCTGTCACTTAGTGGACTGGCAGGTGTATTGGCAGGGATCTATGCCTTCATCGGTGCGGGTATCGCGTGGTACTGGGTCTATTTTCCAAGCACTTCATACGGTACAGGTACTGAACCGATGAGTACCCAGGATCTTCGAATCAGCCTTCTTGGTGTAGCAATGACCGTTTTGGTGTTGGCAATTGGATCGGCCTACCTACTAAGTCAAAGCAAAAGCCAAAAGAAATCGGAGCAATTTTGGACGCCCGCAAGCAAACGATTCCTCTTCGCGTTGTTTATCCCTGTGGTGTCAGGAGGCTTGTTTTCCTTCGCCTTAATCCATGAAAATGCCTATCAGCTAATCGCTCCAGCTACTTTGATTTTCTATGGATTGGGATTGATCAATGCATCTCATTTTACCTTGGGGGAGATCAAAAATCTGGGGATCGGGCAGTTGGTTTTGGGAGTCATTGCCGCGTTCTTTCCTCAATTTGGGATTCTTTGCTGGGCTTTAGGCTTTGGGATTTTGCATGTGATCTACGGATCCATGATGTATTACCGATACGATCGATAAGGTGGAGGGAATCTACGATAAGGCTTTTGAAAATGTGGTCAGGCTCCGCATCATGTCCATCCTCATGGTCAATGATCGGTATGACTTCAATTCCTTCAAAGAACTCTTGGATGTCACTGACGGCAACCTTGCCTCGCACCTGCGCTACTTGGAAAACGCCGAATACATTCAGGTGGAGAAATCTTTCACAGGACGAAAGCCTTTGACCAACTATTCCTCCACCATAGCAGGCAAAAAAGCCTTTCAAGATCACTTGAACTTTCTCGAAAATTTGATCAAGCAAAACAAACCCTAAAAAAATTTACTCATTTACTTTGAATTACAAAGTACTTTCAAATAAACAAAATCATGAATCACTCTGAGAAATCCTCAAAATTTCAGCTGAAAGACCTCCTACTTCCGGCTATTCTCGGCGCGAGCATTCCGTTTGCCTTACTTTCCTTTATCATTCTTACCAAAGAAGATGTCTTCGAATCTTGGATGTATTTCCCTCTTCTGATCATTCCATCAGGAGGAGCTGCAGGGGGAGCATTCTTTTACCTGATGGGATTCCATTGGTTTCCTACAGGAAATCAAAAACTGATCGCCGTCATCTTCAGCACCTTGCTCTACTTCGTTGCCTTGTGGATGAGTTCGGTGATGGCATTTGCAATAACCGGTCACTGGAACTAAATCTGAAACTCACTTCAAATCCCATTTTCTATGAAAGATCAAATCCTATCCCATCTCGAGCAGCCGGTCGAGTTGGAAAAACTTTACCGGAAAAACAAGTCCGAATTCAAAGCAAGCTTCCATGCGGTGTATGCCCAAATCCAAGGAAAAGGAAGTGCTGATTTTTGGTATGCTCGACTGAATTACGAATCTGAATCCGTCCAATGGGGGAAGGCCTCCGATTGGAAGTTTATTGTAATCTCCGCGGTCTTGGCTTGGTTTTTAGCCAAAATCCCGTCCTTTTTTGGCTTGGACGAGGAATTCTTTTATCCCCGAAACCTGGGGTTTCTGGTTTTCCCTTTTGTGGGAGCCTATTTTGTCCGAAGTAAAAACCTTGCCCTCAAAGACCTTGGGCTTCCGATTGGAATCGCACTGATCTCTTTGCTTTATATTAATCTCCTGCCCAATGCCAATACAAGCGACACTTTGGTTCTGGCTTGCATCCATTTACCGCTCTTGCTTTGGGGAATGCTGGGATTTATTTTCTCTGATGCAAGCTTGAAAAATCTATCCAAAAGATTAGCCTATCTCGAATTCAATGCTGAGGCTATCCTCATGGGAGGCATTTTGGGATTATCAGGGTTGCTGCTTTCCGGATTGACAGTAGGTCTTTTTGGCTTGATCGGTTTGAAGATCGAGGAGTTTTACTTTCAAAATATCGGCGTGTTTGGCTTGGTGGCCGCTCCATTGATTGCCACACAACTGACCCAGACCAATCCCCAGTTGGTCAATAAAATTCCTCCCATCATTGCCAAAATCTTTAGCCCTTTGGTCTTGATCATGCTTATCGTGTATTTGGGAGCCATCCTACTAGGGGGCAAAGACCCTTATAACGACCGTGAATTTTTATTGATTTTCAACCTTCTCCTCATCGGTGTGATGGCCTTGATTTTCTTTTCTGTGACAGAGGCTTCCAAGGAACAAACTTCTAAAGCCACCAAATGGATATTGACTTTACTTTCAGGAGCCACCATTCTGGTGAATCTGGTTGCTTTATCTGCCATCGGATTTCGGATTTCAGAATGGGGAATTACCCCAAACCGACTGGCAGTACTTGGTGTAAATCTTTTGATGCTGGTTCATCTGGTGATGGTTGCCTTTAGGTTATTCAAAACCATTTACAGCCAAAAATCTTTTGCGGATGTCGCTTTGGTAGTGGTACGCTATTTACCGATCTACCTGATTTGGAGCTTGATCGTGGTGTTTCTTTTTCCTTTGATCTTTGGATTTGCTTAAAATGGTCAACCCAACCTATTTTCTCCTAATTGAGACAATAATTAATAGAAGCATCCTTCTTTTTGAGGAAATCGGTATCTTTCAAGATCAAAATCTTACCCACTTATGAAAAAAATCAATCTCAGCCTTACCCTATTGTTGGCTTTGATCCTTGGCTTCACGTCATGCGGCCCAAAATCAGAGGAAGTAACCGAAACGGAAGTCGCTCCCGCCCGATTGGGTGGCCTTGCCTTATACACCGTGCGAGATTCCATGGCAGTCAATCCGAAAGCTACCCTTCAAAAAGTTGCTGACGCAGGCTATGCCTATGTGGAAGCTGCGAACTACGAAGACGGCAAGTTTTACGGCATGGCTCCTACTGAATTTAAAGCCTATTTGGATTCTCTCGGACTGACTGCCATCAGTGCGCATATGGGCATGGTGACAATGGAAAATGCAGATCAACTCATCGCTGATGTGAAGGCTGCAGGCATCTCTTACTTTGTGATCCCAGTACCTCCAATGGGCATGTTTACCTTTGATCCGGCTACACGCACTTTGGGGATGAAAGGCACCGCTGACGAACTTGTAACTATCATGAATACATTGGGAGAAAAATGCTTCAATGCGGGCATCAAGCTCCTTTACCACAACCATGACTTTGAATTTAAGCCGATGGCCGATGGTACAGTGATCGAAGAAATCCTTCTTGAAAAGTGCAATCCGGAATGGGTCAACTTTCAAATGGATCTCTACTGGGTGACCAAAGCGGAAGCAAGTCCACTTGCTTACTTTGAAAAATACCCGGGTCGATTCAAAGCTTGGCACGTGAAAGACATGGACTCCGTGGGCAACTTTGCTCCGGTAGGAACAGGCAAGATCGATTTTGCTAAAATCCTAGCCGCCAAAACACAATCGGGTATGGAATTCTACCTCGTTGAGCAGGACAACACCTTTGGACTTGATCCAATGGAAGCTATCAAAATCAGCCACGAAGGTTTGAAGAAGTTTGGATTTGAGTAAAATCTAAAAGACTATTTTGAATATCCGCTATCTTACCACTAGCCAAGTCATCGGTTCTAAAGATCGCGGATATTCGTCGACTGACCAAGGACGACAGTCCACCGCACATCTAACAAGACTTCAAACCTTGTCTTAGTTGGTCAATAGTAGAAAAGCGGATAATCAGAAAGACTATAAACACGAAAGCCGGCAACCCAAATTGCCGGCTTTCCTTATTACTACGCTCTTCAATTTGAAAGTGATAGGGCTCGCAAATCGATTATCATTCCTTTTTTTGAGACTTGCTATTCAACACCTCCCGTTCCATCAAATCTATAGGAATATCCATCAGTTCAAACGTTCGGCTGGTGTCAACATAATTGTAATGCCACCACTCTACAGGATCCACAGAAAACCCATGCTTTTTCATCACTGATTTGAGAAGTTCCCTATTTCTGATCACCTCCTCAGGCAGTTTTTTAAACTCGGGATGAGCGGCATACACCAAGGCATCAAATGGGGTGGGCATTCTGAGTTCCTCACCCGTCTTCAAATCCACCAAGGTAAGATCCAGAGCGACTCCACGATTGTGCTTGCTTCCCTGCCAAGGAAGTCCCATGTACACCGTATCGGGCAGCATTTCATACATCTGAACCGTAATCGAATAGGGTCGGTATCCGTCATAAATCTTCAATCCGACTCCATTTTCATTGAATTCCTTTTGCGCATTGGCAAGTGCTTTAGCAGCCGGCAATCTTGTCAACGCAATAGGCCTGGGATACAGCTGAGTATAGAACACATTTTCTTTGCCCGCATACTTGATGTCCAATAGGACATCTGGAACAAAATCAGCTATCAGGACCATCCTTTTGTTGCTATCGAGGGCTACGGACTTCCGATAATCTTCTATGGATTGCTGCAAGGGCAATCCATACGGATTGGAAGTTTGAGCGAATGCTTTTCCTGATGAAAGTAAAATCAAAAGGAAACTCAGGACTCGGATCATATCGTTTTCAGGTACAGTTTTTCCAGTTCGTTGGCCGAAAGGTCGGTTGCAGACAATTGACTGACCAATTGACCTTCCTTCATAATCCCAACTCGGTGAGCTACTTCTCTGGCTCTAAAAATATCATGTGTGGCCATCAGAATAGCAGTTCCTTCTGTGGAAAGCTCTTTTAAGAGCTCCGAAAACTCATTGGAAGCTTTGGGATCGAGTCCGCTCGTGGGTTCATCCAAGAAAAGTGCTTTGGCTTGTTTAGCCAGCGCAATGGCTATCCCAACTTTTTGTCTCATTCCTTTTGAATAACTCCCAACTCGCTGAGCATGTGCTGCCTCTTGCAGTCCGGATTTCAAGAGAAGTGTCCTCAGTTCATCCTCAGGGTATTTCCATCCTGCCAAAGACGAGAAAAAGGCCAGGTTTTCAACGCCTGTGAGATGGGGATACAACATGACCGTCTCTGGAATGTAAGCAAGTGCTTTTTTTGATTCATGAGGATGGCTGTTGACAGAGATCCCATCGATCAAAGCATCTCCGGAAGTAGGTGACACAAATCCCAAAAAACAGTTGATTGTAGTTGTTTTTCCAGCTCCATTTTGTCCCAACAGGGCAAACACCTCCCCTTTTCCAATATGGATATTCAGGTTATTCAGGGCTAAATGATCTCCGTAAGACTTGGTGAGTTTTTTTGCTTCTATCATGATGATTTTTTTTATATGAAAGGAGGCCTGATTTCCTAAAATTGGAGGTCGCCCAAAGTAGTAAAACCAAATAAGTACATGCAAAAGGGGCTAGGATTTGAATCCAATTGATACTTGGAGCATCCCTGAATTTTTCCAATTCAAACCTGCCCCAATTTTCTTCCAGCACAGGAGAATTGGAGAAAATCTTAGGAAAGAAATAGCCTTTCAATTTCTCATGAAATCCTTCCAATGCTGCGAGGTAATGCAAGTAATTACCCAAGTCTGAAAGGCTAAGGGAATTCATGGAAAGCTGGGTATGCACAGATGGGATCATCCAACCGAGCTGTTTAGCAAGCTCTTGTCTTTTGGAAAGTTTACTTTTGAGGTTCTCCACCTCACTTTTCGCTTCCTCATCTCCCGCCTGCTGCATGGCAAAGTACCAGAGCCAACTAAAATCCGCCTCTTTGGGATGCACAAATGTCTGGTACTCGGGGTACTTGGCATAGAATTTTTCCAGCGTAGGTTCTTTTGGCTTGTCCCATTGTGTATGGTAACCTTCACGGTTTTGAATCACCGTAGTCATGGCCTCGGGTACGGGAAAAAGCCAACGCTGGAGGATATTGATTCCGGCCGGCAGCAATAAGTTAAGCAACACCCAAAGGCTGAGTAGCACTTGTGCATTTTGGCTTGAATTCAACTGAAAACTTACAACCAACCAAGTAAGTGCAAACCAAAACAGAACATACAGCACCGAGACCACCCCAAAGACCAAGAAAGGCAGGTCTACGGGTATATCCAGATAAATCTTCCCTACCCCCAAAAGAATAAACAAAACCAGCAGGATACTTCCCAGTCGGATGCCTAATTTTTGCCTTAAAAAGTGGATAGGTGAAGAGGCTTGGCTTCGGATTAGGCTCCAGGTTCCTCCTTCTTTTTCCTCAGAAATGAGATTAAACCCAAAGGCAATGATCACCAGTGGAAAGAGGTAAATCAACACGAAGCTAAAATCCATATTTCCCAATAGCTGAAACAAAGGATTCATCAAATCCGTCGCATAACGCTGCTCTTCCAAATTTCGAACTGTCAGGCTTTGTAACGAAGGATAGACATCCCGCTGTCCGATAGAAAGACCTGCAAGTCTCGGAGCTTCATTTTCCAATCCAAACTTGAGGTAATACATCAAATCACCCATTCCACTGGAGAAATAAGAGACATTTCTCTGGATGTTTTCCTGCTGATGAATGGCGGTTTTTTCAGAAACTTGGGCTGTTCGATTCAAAAATCTAGCTCCGATCTCCAGACTGATTAACCCTGAGATCAGCAGTAGGATCAAGCCAATAGGATGGATTTTTGATCTGATGAAATTTTTCAAAAGGTACCTGATCATATCAAAAAACGTTGATTCGATTGGATAAATAGGAAATAAAGACGGCCAGCAAAGCCATCCAAAGCACCAGCACTAGCAATGAGTCAAATTGATTGGCACTGACTTCATCGGCTGAAAGAAACCGGGGATGAAAATCAGGAAACTGCTCCCAATAGTCACTGCTCAACCTGGCCGCCGGATCTGAGGAATTTTTAACCCGGTTGCTGATGAGCTCGATCTGTAGTTCATTCATGGTTTGAGCCAACTGATACCTGTACGCCTCTGCTTGATCCTGAAAACTCAAATACATTTCGTAATCGGTGCCTGAAAACCCCATGGATAGCTTTTTGATCGCCAAAAAAGGATCTAACCAAGAAGCAAGCCCTATGACATGGTGTTGGCTTTTATACTGAGCAACCAGATTTTTTTGATGATTTAAAAAGGTCTGGGTACTTAGCCTTTCTCCCTCTCTCATCACGTACCCACTGTAATTGAAAGGCAATTGCTTGGTAGAATCGACCCCATAGGCTCTCAGGAGGGAATCTTTCAGAGCGGCATAATGCGGATCATTGGGATTATGACTGTCTCCTTGTCGGATCAACTCTTCTTCCACTGCTGTATCAAACTCGATTTTGGAAGGTGTCGGATATACGGCCTGACCTACTACCTGGGCAACCTTGGGGATGATTAAGGTGAACATGAGCCAACATCCAATGAGTGAAATCAGGGAAGCTTTTGAAGATTGGCTCTTGGAAGATACCCCTGCCGCGATTAGGCAGAGGATCAGAAAATAGATCAGATACCCAAAAATCAGCACAAAATACTGCAGAAAAGACTGCCCGATCAGTTCGGTCTCAGGATGAAAAAAAAGCAAAGCAAAACCCACAAGTACCGGAATTCCAATCAGAGAAAGACTGACTAGAAACAGCCCCAATACCCTTCCCCAAACCAGTTCCAAACCCGTAACGCCCTGGGTAAATAGGATTTTCAAGGTACCCTGTTCGCGATCTCTAGAAATCAGATCATATCCCCAAAAAAAGATCAACAAAGGGACAAGCACCTGCAATACCATCCCTGCAGAAAGCTCTCCAAACCTCAACAGCCCATTGGAAAGGTTGGCTTCTGAAAAATTTACCGTATTCTGCTTGTGGGCCTCCAGAAAGATGACATTGCCCAAATAACTATCCAGCCCATAATCGAAGAAGGCAAGGGGAAATTTTTCACGAAACACTAGGTACCCATAATGAGCCATCCGGTGGGGATGCTTATCGGGACTGTTTTCCCATTGTTCACGTACCTCACTTCCCAATGCATGGGTTTGATCGAAATGCTCCGTGAGATTAAAAAATCCCACCAAAAGAACCGTAATCAACAAAACATTGGTTGCCAAGATCAATACCTTGGCACTGGGCTGTGCCAAAGTATTTTTCAAGACCTGTGCGGCAAGTAGGACTATTTTCTCTCTTCTGCTCATGCCTACCTCAGAATTTATAAGTCGCAGTTAACATGAAGTTTCGCGGCGCACCAGGGAACAAACGAGTGAAGTTTTGAGCTCCAAGCCAGTAGGTTTTATTGGCCAGGTTATTCACGTTAAGCGCCAATTGCAGATTGCTTTTAGTTGGGGCATAATACACTGCCGCATCTACTAACACGAAACCAGGAACTTCAAAATCACGGGTAAACCATGGAATCCGGCTGCTTTGTGCCTGAACACCAAGTCCGACACCCAGATTTCTCAGCTTGGACACTTCCCCAAAATTGTATCTCGTCCAAACATTCCCGCTGTTTCTTGGTGTGTTTTCTTTTCGCTGACCTATCAGGTCTTCGTTAAAATCAGAGACGATCTTCGCGTCTATGAAGCTATAGGATGCTGTAATCTGCCAGTTTGGTAGTAAATAACCCGTTGCATCCACCTCAAATCCGCGACTTCGGTCAGCACCTCGCTGAACCAATGAATCCGGGAAAGCAGGTAGGTTGGCATTCATCAGAATGTTTTCCTGATTGATTTCATAGATAGCGGAGTTGATCAAAATTTTACCTTCAAACAATTCAGCTTTCATCCCGACCTCCTTCAGATCGCTGATCAACGGCTTGAATCGGGCGGCTGATTCAGCTGCCCAGAAGAAGGCTCCCGTGCTTGGCATCAAGGTCACCGTATTGGACTGTGGCTGCATTCCTTCAAGGTAAGTAGCATACACATTGACTGATTTACTCACCTCATAGGTCAGACCCAGTCTCGGCAGAAGGACCACATTGGTAAATGATTTCTCATTTGGCGTATCATAGTTGGTGATATCCTCAAACCATTCATTTCTTAAGCTGACCAAGGCAGAAAACTTTCCCCACTTAAGCTGCTCCTGAAGGTAAATCGCGGAAGAAGTGGTCAAAGCCGAGGGAACAGCAACTCTGGAGTTGAATCGGTAATCCTGGATGGTAGGCAAAGTAGTGCTTGGATTCGTCAGATTGAAGTAATTGACATTTGGCCGAGGGAGTACTTTACCATCAATGGTGATGGTCTGAAAATTAGCCGCGTTGGCTGGATTGAAGGTATTGGACACGCTTCCATCCCGCAGGAGAAATCCTCTGGCTGCATTTTGTCCTCCACCCTTCAGCTTATTCCAAGAGTGCAAGTCATAGCCGACCACCAGTTTGTGAGAAGTCTCTCCCAAGTCAAAATTGAAGTTGAAGTACGCATTTAGGTTATCAATGTTCCAAAGCTGCTGTCTTTGGACAAACTGCATCATCACCAAGCTATTGACCAGCTGACCGGTAATATCCCTTGCAAAAGCGTTGGTCGTACGATGCTCCTGCAGATCTTCCTGCCAGGTTTGCTTCATGTACACCGCATTAAAGCTGACTTTCTGCGAGAATTTATGATTGAGATTGGCAGTCCAGATCAGTTCATTGGACTTGAAAAAATCATTGGCCGCTCCAAGATTCAAGCTGATTGGGGTGCTGTTGAGGTTGGTTTGTCCCGGCACAGCCCCAAAAATGGGCTGTCCTCTATCCAGGTTGCCATTCATTGAGCTGTAAATCAATTCGGTATTGATCGAAGTTTTGTCTGTTGGCAGGTAGGTAAACGAAGGGGCGACCAACACCGAATTATTCCTCACATAATCTCTGAAAGAACCCGCCTCTTGGTATGCGGCATTCAATCGGTAAAGTAGGGTTTTGGAGGAATTAAGCGGACCTGTAAAATCAAGCGTACCTCTCATCGTACGGAAACTACCTGCACTGAGGCTGATTTCTTTGCGATCTTCCGAAAGCGGCTTTTTGGTCACCATATTGATGCTTCCTCCCGGATCTGTACTGGCAAAAGTGACCGATGCCGGGCCTTTTAATACCTCCACTCGCTCTATGTGAGTCGTCAAGGGCTGAAGGAAATAAAACTGACGAGTTCGTAACCCATTGATGATTTGTCCTTCTTCATTTTGGCTGATACCTCGGATGGCATATTGGTTGTAAAAACTGGAAGGAGTCACGCCACTGACGATTTTTACCGCATCGGCCAGTTGGAATGCCTGCCTGTCACGGATCAATTCCTTGGTAACTGTCCCCATTGATTGAGGAAGTTCCTTATTTGGAATAGCAATTTTGGTTGCTGAAAAACTGTACTCACTGGTGTAATCTTGTCTGGCACGACCGACTACTTCGACTTCTTGGAGGTTGAGCGCAGAAGAAGTCAGTAGAATATTCAGTGGCTTCTCCAATGTACCGACATTTACTTCTTGCTCATACGTCTGGTAGCTCATAGATGAAATCACCAGCTTGTACCTTTCTGAAAGAAGATTTGAAAAGGTAAACTTCCCATCTAAATCCGTGATTTCGATCCGCGATTCGGCATCTGAAACCAGCCGAACATTCATGTTGATGACAGGGAGACCTTTGGAGTCTTTGAGGTAACCTGAAAATTGATTTTGCCCAAAAACATTTCCTGTGAAACAGAGAATAAACATCAAGAAAATCAGATTCTTATAATAAGAAAGGTTGAAAAACAATCGGATTGTTTTCATAGAGAGGTTGGATTGTTTGGTGGGATTACTGGAAAACAGATTTTTGACCTTGGCTAAGAAATGGAATAAATAAACCGCCATTTTCTCATTTATTTATGCAACATACTTGCGCAATTTTGTTGCAAGAATATCAAAAAATTAATACTGAAACAATGTTGCATAAAAACTTATTAAAAAAACAAAGGGGTCTCAGCCGAGGAAATAAATCCCACAATATTTGAGAGACAAATCCCCTGTTTAAATTCTTATCCAAAGCCCATTCTTGCCATCGTGAAGACCACTAAGCAGGCAGGAAACAAGTAATTGGAACACGATTCAAGGCTTTGAACTCATTTTTTCCATCCAGTGCTTTTCCAAGGACCCTAAAAAACCGCAATTCGTCCAAATACTTCAAAAGAAGCCCCTATCTTTAGCCACCTAATTTTGAAACAACTATCAGCTATCCTTTCCTTAATTCATGGAAGAAATTATTAACTCACTCAACGGGCTCATTTGGAGCAATGCGTTGATTTTGCTCTGCCTAGGAGCAGGAATTTACTTTTCATTTGTTACCAAATTTGTCCAAGTCCGATACTTCGGAGATATGGTCAAGCTTCTCTTCAAAGGCAAATCATCCGAGCAAGGCGTATCTTCTTTTCAGGCTTTTGCCTTGGCACTTTCGGGACGAATTGGCACGGGAAATATTGCCGGAGTAGCTACAGCTATTGCCATGGGAGGCCCCGGATCAGTTTTTTGGATGTGGGCGATTGCGTTTCTTGGTTCTGCCTCAGCTTACATCGAGGCCACCTTGGGACAGATCTACAAGGAAGTAAAAGATGGCCAATACCGAGGTGGGCCTGCTTTTTACATTGAAAAAGGACTGGGGATCAAATGGTATGCTTCCCTTTTTGCAGTAGTAACGATCTTGAGTATGGCGGTTTTACTACCCGGCGTACAGAGCAATAGCATCGCTTTGAGTATGAAAAGCGCGTTTCAAGTGCCAGTGGAGGTCACTGGAGGGGTGGTCATCGTATTCCTGGCGATGATCATTTTTGGAGGGGTCAAGCGCATCGGTAAAGTGGCGGAGTTTGTAGTTCCATTCATGGCACTCGGCTATATTCTCTTGGCACAGATCATCATGATTTTGAATTATGAAAAAATCCCAGAGGTAATTTCTCTGATCGTCACTTCAGCCTTCAATTTGGAAGCTGCTTATTCCGGAGTCTTTGGTTTGGCTATTTCTTGGGGAATCAAAAGAGGAATCTACTCCAATGAAGCAGGTCAGGGTACCGCACCGCATGCAGCAGCAGCAGCTGAGGTAAGTCATCCCGCCAAGCAAGGATTGGTACAAGCTTTTTCCGTTTATATCGACACCTTATTTGTCTGCACAGCCACTGCATTTATGATTCTTTTTACAGGACAATACAACGTGGCCAATCCCGAAGGTGGATTTATTGTGGAAAATATTCCTGGTGTGAGCATCGGCCCTGAGTTCACCCAAATGGCTATTTCTACCCATTTCCCTTCGATCGGTGCTGGATTTGTGGCTTTTGCCTTGATGTTTTTTGCCTTTACTACGATCATGGCATACTACTATATCGCAGAGACCAACTTAAGCTTTCTCCAAAAATCAGGAACAAGAAAATGGAGTGTGTATTTGCTGAGGTTTTTGATTTTGGGTGCGACATTTTATGGGTCTAGCCGCACCGCCGAGCTCGCTTGGACACTAGGTGATATTGGCGTTGGCTTGATGGCTTGGCTCAATGTGATAGCGATTCTATTGCTCCGTAAGCCGGCCTTAAAGGCACTAAAAGATTACCAAGCACAAAAGAAAGCTGGAAAAGATCCAGTATACGACTACAAGGATATCTAACTAAATCACATCACTTGGACTGAAGGCGGGATTTTTTCCCGCTTTTTTTTTCTGAAGGACTAACTTCCTTTTTTAAAGACATTCAATTCAGTAAAGGACAGCGCATTGAAGTCAAATTCTTAACTTTTGACAAAACCACTTGCTCCATGGCTCTGTATCTCCTAGCGCTTTTGATGAATGCTTTTTCATTTTCACCCCAAGAGAAAGACCCTCCTTCCAGGCCAAACATTGTCCTGATTTTTGCTGATGACCTAGGCTGGTCCGATATCGGTTCGTTTGGAAGTGAAGTGGAAACACCCAACCTCGATTGGTTGGCTGCCAACGGGGTTCGATTTACCCAGATGTACAATACCTCCAAATGCAATCCTTCCCGAGCAGCCCTGATGACAGGGCTCTATGCCCAGCAGGTGGGCTACGAAGCCACGTATCAGCAACCTCTGAAAAATGCCGCTACCCTGGGAGAAGTATTGAAATCGGCAGGTTATCGCACCCTTTGGGCAGGAAAGAACCACGGCGCCGATCATCCTATGGATCGTGGCTTTGACCATTATTACGGTCTTATGGAAGGAGCTTCCAATCACTTCAATCCAGGCCCGAAACGGGAAAACGAACCTCAGCCTGCCCAAAAACGACCAGACAGGCCCTTCTACGATGACCGAACTCTAATGCAGCCCTATAGTCCACCCGCAGATTATTACTCCACAGACTATTTTACCAAGTATGCACTGAAGTGGCTAGACGAGTATCAGGAGGAAAAAAATCCCTTTTTCCTATACCTGGCCTACACCGCTCCCCACGACCCCTTGATGGCTTGGCCGGAAGACATCGCCAAATACAAAGGCAAGTATTCGGAAGGCTATGAAGTCATCCGACAGCGTCGATTTGAGAAACAAAAATCGCTAAAGTTGATCCCTGAAAATGCTATCCTAACCAAACCTACCCACGTTCCTTGGGTCTCTCTTTCGGATTCTCTAAAGAAAATCGAAGCTCAAAAAATGGAAGTCTATGCCGCCATGATCGATCGGATGGATCAAAAAATAGGAGAAATTATTCAAAAGCTTCGAGAGCAAGGAAAATTAGAACAAACGGTTTTCATCTTTTTGGCGGACAATGGTGCCTCGGGAGAAGTGGTTACCCTGCCGGGAAATGGAAAAATAGGTTCTATAGGTCAATGGACTTCTCTTGGGGAAGATTGGGCCAATGTGGGGAACACCCCTCTCCGATTTTTTAAAAATTACTCCTACGAAGGAGGCATCAAAACCCCCTTGATTATCTCCTGGCCTTCCGGATTAGGCCATCGAAATGAGATTAATCCTTTCCCAGCTCACCTCATTGATATCATGCCAACCCTAGCCGAACTGGCAGGGGCAACCTACCCGAAAATGGTAAAGGGCAAAGCTGTTTTACCCGCAGCTGGAGAGAGTTTGTTACCCGCACTGAGATTGGAAAAAACTGCACGACAGCAGCCAATTTTCTGGGAATGGTCGGTGGGGAGAGCCGTCAGGAAAGAGGATTGGAAACTGGTCGCTCATGGTAAAAACAGTCCTTGGGAGCTCTATAACCTAGCCTCTGATCCCTTTGAAACAAAAAACTTGGCGGAGAAATTACCTCAACTGGTGACTGAAATGGACAAGTTATTCCAAGCTTGGAAAAATCAAGTAAGCACAAATTAACCTCCTGCCAACTCTACCGAATGAAAGAAAACACCACCCTTTGGATCGTCACCACCATCATCGCACTTCACTTTGTGATTGGCGTGGGCTTACTTGTTTATAAAATCTTGGGAGCAAAATCTCCTGAAAAGGCTGAGCAGCAGGACGAATCAACCCCTTCGTGAAGTTTGTGTAAACTTATCTCCTTTTGCAAAAAACCTTATGCACCTTTTTTTAACTTGGACAAGTTTTGCTCCACTTCATCCTACTCAAAAATGAAAAACACTTTACTCTTACTAGCCATGGTCCTTGTCACTTCCTTGTCTTTTGCCCAAAGTAGCTTTCATGTGAATAAAGTGATTGCACACCGTGGAGCTTGGAAAGCCCAAGGCCTTCCTCAAAATTCCTTGGCTTCCCTTCGCGAAGCTATCCGACTTCAATGCGAAGGTTCGGAGTTTGATGTGTGGATGACGGCTGATGAGGTTTTGGTAGTGAATCACGATCATGATTTTCAGGGAATAGAAATCGAAACCTCCACTTATGAGCAGCTTTTAACCAAGAAACTTCCCAACGGGGAAAAGATTCCCACCTTGGAAGAGTACTTGACCGAAGGCATGAAGCAGACAGGAACCAAACTCATATTGGAGTTCAAACCCTCCCGAATCAGTGTAGCTCGAAGCGAGCGAGTCGGAGAACTATCCGTAAAGACTGTTCAAAAACTGGGAGCTGAAAAATGGGTAGATTACATCACCTTCAGCTACGAAGGAGGACTTAAAGCCATCGCTACTGACCCAAATGCGAACGTGGCCTATCTCAACGGAGACAAGTCTCCCGCCGAACTAAAGGAAGCTGGATTTTTCGGATTTGACTATAACATCAGAGTACTCAAAAACAAACCCCAATGGATCAAGGAAGCACATGCTTTGGGCCTGACTACCAATGCCTGGACAGTCAATCTGCTGGAAGACATGGCATGGCTGCTGGAGCAAAAAGTAAACTTCATCACCACGGACGAACCCGAACTCCTGTTTATCGTCATCAAAGACACGCAATAAGCAAAAAGCCCCGACTAGTAGATCGGGGCTTTTTGATTCTTATTTGGCCGGAAGTATTTGAGAAGCAACCTCCCCAAATCCCACTCGGATTCCTTCTTTTTCAGCGTATCCTTTCATGATGACCGTATCGCCATCTTCAATAAATCGGCGTTCATCCCCATCTTCCAACTTCACTGGTCGGGTGCCTTTCCAACTAAGTTCGAGCATGGATCCAAAGGAATCTTCCGTGGAACCGGAAATAGTACCCGAAGCCATCATATCGCCGACGTTGATATTGCAACCATTGACCGTGTGATGCGCCAACTGCTGAGCAATGTTCCAATACATGTATTTGAAATTGGAGGTGCAGACCTTAGAGGCTTTTTTGCCCTCAGGCTGAATCAACACTTCCAATTGAATGTCGAAGCTGTGATCCTTTTTCACCTTTAGGTAGTCCAATACCTCGGGTTCTTGCACAGGCCCCGCTACACGGAAAGGCTCCAAGGCCTCCAGTGTTACCACCCAAGGGGAAATGGACGAACCAAAGTTTTTCCCCAAAAAGGGGCCCAAAGGCACATATTCCCAAGCTTGAATATCACGGGCAGACCAGTCATTAAACAAGACAAAACCAAAAATATATTCCTCAGCCTCCTCTACTTCTACACTATCACCTAGTTTGGTTGACTTACCTGTGATGAAGGCAAGTTCCAATTCAAAATCTAATCTTCGGCTGGGTCCAAAAGCAGGCTTCTCCATATCTGGATCTTTAAACTGTCCTTTTGGACGATGGATCGGCGTACCCGAAACCACAATCGAGGAGGCTCGTCCATGGTATCCCACCGGAAGATGTTTCCAGTTTGGCAGCAATGCGTTTTCAGGATCACGAAACATCTTTCCGACATTGGTCGCATGCTCGATGCTGGAGTAAAAGTCGGTGTAATCCCCAATTTTCACCGGCATGAGCATTTCCGCCTCCTTGCGATTGACCATGATTTTGCCTCGGGCAGAGTGATCTCGCAATTCTCCATTTTCCGCCAACAGCAATTGCTGAACACGTTCGCGGATTTTCTTGGTTTGTACCTTCCCTAGAGAAATCAAATCATTCAATGATTCCTTCAGGAATATCCCTTCAGGTAAGAAGAGCGACGAGAAAAAACCCTCTTGATCGAGGACACTGAGATCGACGATTTTATCCCCTATAGCAATCCCGATTCTGGGACTCAGCTTTTTGTTTTTAAATACTCCGAAAGGAAGGTTGTAAATCGAGAAATCGGAATTTTTTGGTATTTCTACCCAGGTACTCAGAATAGGGGTCGAACTGTCGCTCATGTTCAAAAATTGTTGAGGCGGCAAAGTTAGCCTTATCCCATGAAATGAAAAATCTTTCCCGTGAGCTTAAGCGCTTCAAAACCTGGAATCACTGGTCTCCAACCTTTTATAAAAATTTAGCTCCCATATCTTTTTTGCATTGTAATTTGACGGTGTAAACCCCAAGTCAATGAGATCAATCCTACGAATTTTAGCATTCATTATCTTTTTGGGCTATTCTCCAATTGCCTTTGCACAGGAGAAACCCATCCTCGTCCAGCTGGATGAAATCGCCATCATCGATCAAAAAGTGATGATGCCTATGCGCGACGGCACCCGACTCGCGACCGACATCTACCGCCCGAAAGGGGACGCCAAAGTACCTATCGTCTTCTCCCGTACTCCCTACAACTTCAACACCTACGGAAACGGGGAAATGAATACCCGAACACTCCAATCAGCCCTGGAGTGGGTAAAAAAAGGATACGCTTTTGTGGTGCAAAATGAGCGTGGGAGATTCTTTTCCGAAGGCAACTGGGACATTTTGGGCACACCACTTACCGATGGCTATGACGCCTTTGATTGGATGTCCAAGCAGGCCTGGAGCAATGGCAAAATCGGCTTGCTCGGTTGTTCATCCACAGCAGAGTGGCAGATGGCGGCAGCTTCGCTCAACCATCCTGCATTGGCAGCCTTGGTACCTCAAGCTTATGGAGCTGGTGTGGGAAGAATCGGCGAGTTTTACGAGCAAGGCAACTGGTACCGAGGGGGTGCCGGGCAGATGCTCTTCACGGCTTGGCTTTACAGCACTCAGCATGATCCAATGGCGCCAAGGTTACAGCCCGGAATCGAGCAAAAGGACCTGTTGAGATTGCAGCGCTTTTATGACATGGCGCCTGAATATCCTCGAGTAGACTGGAAAGAAGGACTGGCACATCTTCCGGTGAAGGACATCATCAAAAACGTGGGTGGCCCGATGGGCATCTACGAAGAAATGATCACCCGCAAGCCGAATGACCCGCGCTGGTATCAGGGAGGACTTTTCCATGACAACATGCCTTTTGATAAGCCTTCCATGTGGTTTGTCTCTTGGTACGACGTGTCTTCTTCACCCAATATCGCCCTCTACAATCACGCCCGCCAAAACGCCATCAGTCAGATGTCTCGCGACAATCAGTACCTGATCATCGCCCCGGTACTTCACTGTTCGTTTACCCGAGCAACTGAAAATACGATGGTGGGTGAGCGTAATGTGGGTGATGCCCGATGGAACTATGATGAGGTAATCACAGCCTGGTTTGACCTATGGCTGAAGGGCAAAGACGAAAGCGGCACCATCGCCAAACTTCCAAAAGTGACCTATTACACCATGGGAATGAACAAGTGGCAATCCTCTGATGTGTGGCCTCCCAAAGAAGCGGTGATGACTTCTTTTTTCCTCGATTCTCAGGGAAAAGCCAATACCCGAAACGGTGATGGAAAGCTGGTAGCCAAAGCGCCCAAATCAGAAGCCAAAGACACCTTCACCTACGACCCCATGAATCCGGTCAATTCCTATGGAGGCAATGTTTGCTGTACCGGAAATGCGGTTCAAGGGGGTGCCATGGATCAGAGTGAAATGGAACTTCGAGACGATATTTTAGTCTATACGTCTGAGCCTTTAGCCGAGGGAGTGGAAGTATCTGGATTCATCGAAAGCTATCTTTACTTGTCATCTGATGTCTTGGACACCGATGTGACCATCAAGGTAATCGATGTCTATCCTGATGGAAAAGCCTATAATTTGGACGAAACGATCCAGCGGGTTCGTTATCGCGAAGGCTACGACAAAGAGGTTTTCATGGAAAAAGGCAAGGTCTACGAGATCAAAATGACGCCGATGAGTACATCCAATTACTTCGAAAAAGGGCACCGAATCCGAATTGAGATCAGTTCTTCCAACTTCCCTCGTTTTGACCGAAACATGAATACAGGTGGAAATAACTACGACGAAACCGAAGGAAAAATCGCCACCAACAACATCCACCACGGAGGCAAATTCCAAAGCAGAATTTTGCTTCCGATGATCAAAAAGTAAGAGTCAGATTTTTATTATGGAAAAAGACCGGCAGCAATGTCGGTCTTTTTTTGCTTACAGTTCAAATGAGGTCCGCACAAAGACTGTAAGTCGCAAAGATTTCACCCCCCTTTGCGTATCATTCGCCTTAGCGAGAACCAAATCAAGTAATCGTGCACCTTCCAGAAGCTGAATCTTTCCAGGTAGCATCCGTGCTGCTTTCGGAAAAGTAGCATAGCAAAAAATTTTCTCTACCCTAGCGTAGTCGAAAAACGTTGCTCGCCACAAATCTTCACAATTTTCTGTTTTTCTATGTTTTCTATGTGCCTATTGTGGTTTTTAAAATTCATTTTCGGGTGGGAAAAGGCAGTCTGAAGACTGCATACAGGAAAGCACAAGTCAATAGACTTGCGCTAGTCGGTGGATAGTCGGTGCTAAAAAACCCCGAACACCGAATAATGAATATAGAAAAGGGAAGTGTGATCTTCGGAAATGCTGCATAGCAGCCTTCCTTAATTTTCTTAAGGCCTTAATGGTTAAAAACCTTTTTATTTTCCCATTTTGATTCATACAAGGCCTTTTGGGCTTTTTCCCCTATTTTTGCCCCTTCGAAAAAACACACCAAGTATGTCTATTGCCAGCAAATACGAACCGGCAGCCGCCGAGGCCAAATGGTACGCCTACTGGATGGAGCACAAGCTCTTTTCCTCCCAAATCGACCACAGCAAGGAACCGTACACCATCGTCATTCCTCCGCCTAACGTCACTGGCGTGCTCCACATGGGCCACATGCTGAACAATACCATCCAAGACGTACTCATCCGTCGTGCCCGAATGCAAGGCAAAAACGCCTGCTGGGTACCCGGAACCGACCACGCTTCCATCGCTACGGAGACCAAAGTAGTTCAGCTCCTCAAAGAAAGAGGAATCGACAAAAAGGATATTTCCCGTGAAGAATTCCTAACCCATGCCTGGGAATGGAAAGAAAAATACGGAGGCATCATCCTGGAACAACTCAAAAAGCTCGGTGCTTCCTGCGACTGGGACCGTACAGCTTTCACCATGGATCCCGGACTCAGCGATGCCGTGATTTCGGTGTTTGTGGATCTTTATAAAAAAGGAAAAATCTACCGAGGCATCCGCATGGTCAACTGGGACCCGAAAGGTCAAACTGCCCTCTCGGATGATGAGGTGATCATGAAGGAAATTTCCTCAAAACTGTACTACATCAAATACAAGATTGAGGGAAGTGAAGATCAATTCTTGACCATCGCCACCACACGTCCGGAAACCATCATGGCCGACGTGGCGATCTGTATCAATCCGAATGATCCAAGATTCACACATTTGAAGGGGAAAAAAGCCATTATCCCATTGATCAATCGGGCTATCCCAATCATCGAAGATGAGTATGTGGATATGGAATTCGGTACGGGTTGCCTCAAAGTAACCCCTGCTCACGACATCAATGACTACGAACTCGGCATCAAGCATAAACTGGAAGTCATCGACATCCTGAATGACAATGGTACACTGAATGAAAAAGCGCAAATCCTTGTAGGCGAAGACCGCTTTATCGCTCGAAAGAAAATCGGCAAGTTACTGGATGAAGCGGGTCAACTCGAAAAGATCGAAGACTACAAGTCCAACGTAGGGCATTCCGAGCGTACGGATGCCGTAATCGAACCCAAGCTTTCCTTGCAGTGGTTCTTGAAAATGGATGAAATCACCAAGCCTGCCTTCACTTCCGTGATGGAGGATGTGATCCAACTCCACCCGCCCAAGTTCAAAAATATGTACCGGGTGTGGATGGAAAATGTCCGTGACTGGTGCATCTCCCGTCAACTTTGGTGGGGCCATCGAATTCCGGCATTCTACCTTCCTAACGGGGAATTTGTGGTAGCCAAAACAGCTGAAGAAGCGTTGGAGCAGGCAAATGCGGAATTCAACACCGCCTACAAACTTGCTGACCTCAAGCAGGATGAAGACGTGTTGGATACCTGGTTTAGCTCTTGGCTGTGGCCAATCTCAGTGTTTGACACGGAAGTTTTTTCCACAGGAAAGCAAAATGAAGAACTGAAGTACTACTACCCGACCAATGACTTGGTGACTGCGCCGGAGATCTTATTTTTCTGGGTGGCAAGAATGATCATTGCAGGCTATGAATACACCGGTGAGAAGCCTTTCAAAAACGTGTACCTCACGGGTATCGTGAGAGATAAATTGGGCCGAAAAATGTCCAAATCCCTCGGGAACTCACCTGATCCACTCGAATTGATTGCTCAGTATGGCGCGGATGGCGTGCGTACAGGAATGCTTTTCTCCTCTCCTGCAGGAAATGACCTGCCTTACGATGACAAGTTGGTCGAGCAAGGTCGAAACTTTGCCAATAAAATCTGGAATGCTTTCCGACTGGTAAAAGGTTGGGAGATCGATCCTAGCTTGGACGGTTCTTCTAATGCAGCTAGCATCCTTTGGTTTGAAAGCCGATTCAACCAAGCCTTGACGGAGATCAACGAGCATTTCGAAAAGTTCAGAATCTCAGATGCCTTGATGGCTACTTATAAATTGGTTTGGGATGACTTCTGCTCTTGGTATCTCGAGATGATCAAGCCCGCCTATCAGCATCCGATCGATCAGGTGACCTACGACAAGACGATTGAGATTTTCGAAGGTATTTTGAAGATCCTGCATCCATTCATGCCATTCATCACCGAGGAACTTTGGCATCAGATCATCGAAAGATCCGTGGAAGAATCTCTGATTTTGGCGGCTTGGCCTGAGGCAAAACCTTTTGATCCCAAAATCATCGAAGAAGCCGCACAGGTTTTTGAAGTGGTGTCTCAAGTGAGAAACCTGCGTGCTTCCAAAGGCATGTCTCCCAAAGAAGCGCTTGACCTGAGCATCAACGCGAAGAACCCTGAGCTTTACAGCCGATTTGCGGCAGTGTTGACCAAGTTGGCAAACTTATCTTCCTTAAACTTTGCGGAAAAGGTAGATAACGCGATGAGCTTTGTAGTGAAGGCTGATGAATGCTTTATTCCGATGGGTGCCTCAATCAATATCGAGGAAGAGAAAGCGAACCTGAAGAAAGAACTGGAATACGCTCAAGGCTTCTTGGCTTCAGTCATGAAAAAGCTAAGCAACGAGCGATTTGTGGCTGGCGCTCCTGCCAACGTTCTCGAAATGGAGCGCAAAAAGCAGGCAGATGCCGAGGCGAAAATCAAGACCTTGGAAGAAAGCCTGGCGAAGTTGGGTTAAAATATGAAAACCTTTGAGGTCTGAGATACCTCGAAGGTTTATTGTTGAATAGTAGTTTCCCGCTGATCATCGCTGAGATAGTCGCAAAATTCCGGGGATAAAATAAAATCCAGAGCTTCGCAACTCTGGATTTTTTTATTTACTCATATTTTGATTTTGAAGAAAGTTAGCCAAGGTGGATTGTAAAAGTAGACCCTTCATTCAACTTGCTAGTTACTTCCAGAGATGCACCAATGCTTTCCGCAAATTCTTTGCAAAGCAAAAGACCTACTCCAGATCCTTTTTCACCTTCGGTGCCCTTGGAGGCTCCCATTTTTCTGGAAAAAAGAGATTCTACGCGAGCTTGACTCATTCCCACCCCATTGTCAGCAATCTGAATTTTACCTTTTCCAACAGGGTCAAAAGTCAACTTGATCAAACCTTCAGCTTTGGTAAACTTCAAGGCATTCGAAACAAGATTTCGAACGATAAAATTGAGCCGATCTTTATCCGTGTAAATGACCAAATCTTCCGGAATCTCATTGAGGATTCTTAACCTTTTTCCTTCCGCAGAGATACCTGCAAGTTTGATCGACTCCTCTACGAGTCCTCTGAGATTTACTTCTGTAAACTGAAGCTGACTGTATTGAATTTGGGTCTGTGCCCATTCCAGCAGGTTCTCAAGGAGCTGATTTACCGTTTCGGTTTGTTTGGCAATTCTGGGCAAAAGTTCATTCAGTTCCTGTTCGGAAAGGAGCTTTTTATCCCAATAATCCAGTAAGGTCTGAAGTGAAGTCAAAGGAGTTTTCAGATCGTGAGAAACTACCGACAAAAGTCTTTCTCTTACCGAGTTGGATTCCCTTAACGCAGTATTTGCTTCGCTCAATAAAACTGACTGCTTTTCTACCTCTGAGTTTTTTAAGGTAAGTTCCTGAAGTGCTCCTTTCAAGTCCTGCTCAGCTGCTGCCAATTCAGCATTTTTCTTCCGCTGCAAAAATCCCAATCCTATTAATCCTATGAGGATAATTACCGAACCGATCAGCAACTCATTTTTTCTTCTCAGACTCAAATCCAAAAACCGCTGTTCTTCCAGCAGGCGCTGATTTTCGAGCTCCTTTTTCTCTGACTCATATTGAATCAGGAGATCTTCCTGGACCTTTTGTTTGTTTTCATCATTGAGAATCCGGTCTGCTTCCATTTTTCTCTTATTGAAAAGGAATGCATTCCGGTAATCTCCCAATGCTTCATAAGCATCTGCGACGTATCCGGAAGTATTGGAAATCATGTAGTTGGACTCCAATTTTTCGGCAATTTCCAAAGCTCTCTTTGCATAGGCCAAGGCCTGTGTTTTATCCCCCACCTCGAGGTTAAACTCGGTCAACTGAGTCAAAAGCGAAATCTGGAGTTCTGCATCGTCGATCCCATTAGAAACCTCTAACGCCCGGTTAAGGTAGTTCTCGGCAAGCATGTATTTCTTTTCACTTAAGGCCAACTCGGAAAGCTGATTGTAAGTATGAATCAAGCCTCTGGAGTCATTCAAAACCCTTTTGATCTCTAAAGATTGCGATAAATAGACTTTGGCGGAATCCAAGTCTGAGGACTCATTGGTTACTTTCCATCGGTCTCGGTAATAGCTTCCAATATTGTTAAAAAGTAAACTCAGCCCCCGCTGACTATTGGCAATTTTGGCGTAAATCAAGGCTTTTTTGTAGCGCTCCACTGCCTCATTGCTTTTGTTTGTTCGATAAAGAATGTTCCCAATATTGAGGTGTGACTCTACCAACCCGATCGTATCCCGGATCGTTTCTCGGATTTTTAAAGCCTCGAGATTTAGTTTCATCGAGGTTTCAAAATCCGATTTGATCAGGTAGGCCACCGCTTTAATATTGAGTGCGTTAGCTTTCATTTTCGGCACTTCTACCTGACTGCTAAAGCTCAGAGAAGAATCGGCATAGGCGATCGCTAAATCCTGATCAGCCCCATAATAAGTCTTGGCCAAGTTGTAATAGATCGAGGCCTTTGCGGCTGGATCTCCGGTCTTTTTCAGCTCTGAAATCAGACTATCTCCCACCGGATTGGGAGTTTGAAAAAGTAAATTAAGCACTAATGCTACCTTCCACATGGATTATAAAGTAATGTAAGCTAATATAAATCGACTCCAGTTGCGTAGTCCTTTCTTGCAAATGGCCTGCACTTGAAAACTAACAACTTGGACTGAAAAGGTAGGAGTAATTTTGTTCCTTTCTTAAACCCCTTGAATCAAACCACCTAAATTGATAATAAAATGTCAGTAGTTTTTATAAGCGGTTACGAGAGGATTACCAAAGAGTTTTGATTCGAATATCACGAAACATCACACCCTGTCCCTCACTTTGCAAGCCGATGTAACCTGACTTGAGCGGAGTCCCATCTACTTTGATTGCCGGGTCAAATCGATTGGCTACTCCCCCGCCGATTTGAGGTTTGGAGTAAGTCAAGACTGTATCGCCATTGACAAGGTGATGGACGATCGAATCTCCGTAAACGATCAGTTCCGCTCTCACCCATTGATCCCATTTGAAGGTAGGTCCGGAGGAATTAATGCAATGACGCTCATCAATTTTTCCTTCAAAAACAATGTCTGTACCCGGACTGCACATGTTACCTGTTGGCCGTGGTTCGCCTTCCTTCTCTTCTGCATACATCTGGTATTCCACCGAGATTGGCCAATCCTGCTCTTTCAATATCGTCTCCGGAGCCTGGGAATGAAACATCACTCCTGAATTGCGGAACGTGTAGCTTGGAGCATCTTCCATAAACTGGTCCGTAAAGCGATACTCCCAACTGAGGTGATAGCTGGAAAATGGCTTTTCGAAAAACAAGTGCCCAAAGCGATCTTCAAACTTCCCATACCCGTCATAATCTACGACAATCGCACCATCCACCACGCGAAACGTGTTTGCATAATTATCTCCCACTTCATGATGGTGAATCTTGGGAGTCCAGCCGGTCAGGTCTTTTCCGTTGAAAAGGACTTGCCATTCGGGCTCTTTGGTTTCAGGGACAGCTGCTTCTTTTTCGGCTTTTTGGCAGGAAAAGAAAAGGAGGATGGAGAAAAGAAAGAGGGTAGATTTCATAGTGTTTGGGGAGGGGTTGTCGGGTTGTCAAGGTTGTCTGGTTGTCTAATTGTCAAGGTTGTCGGGTTGTCGAGGTTATCAGGGTTATAGGGTTGTCAAGTTTATTTATATCCCAAAGAAATCCGACAAAAGCGTCAGCGGACAACGTGATAACTCGACACCAGCTTTAGCGGATAACGTGATAACAAGTTCAGCGGACAACCCGACAACGGTTTAATACCAAACACTGAATGATGAATGTCGAAGTTTAGGATTATTAATGCTTCCAATCATATCCATCGATCTGCTCCAGGCAGGCGACGAGTAAGGAAATGGAGTCAGCAATATCCTTTTTATGCGCCATTTCGATAACCTGATGCAGGTGGCGGGTTGGGATGGATATCGCTCCGGCGATCGAACCCTGCTTGCCCATGCGCTGCACTCCAGCCGTATCTGTACCTCCGGCAGTCAGGATTTCAGGTTGCCAGGAGATGGCTTCTTTGATTGCTGTCTGCTTCATAAATTCCACCATTCGGTAGTCACAGATCGTCATGGCATCCATAATCTTAATCGCGGTTCCTTTGCCTAATTCGGTTACTTTTTCATAGGCTGCTGCTCCGGGCACATCAAAAGCTATGGTAGTATCAAGCGCGATTCCAAAATCCGGATTGATGCTGTGTGCGGCCACATTTGCCCCACGAATACCCACTTCTTCCTGCACAGTAAAGGTGGCATAGACATCGTAAGCAGGGTTTTCCAGCTTTTTCAAAGCTTCAATCAGGATAAAAACAGCCACACGGTTGTCAATCGACTTGCAATTGACACAGTCGCCCATCTCGATGAGTTCGCGGTCCCGGGTGACCGGATCTCCGATGGAAATGTACTTTTCAACCTCTTCTTTGGTCATCCCCAAATCGATAAAAAAATCGGTAGTCTTCGGAAGTTTGGCTCGTTCCTCAACCGACATGACATGGATGGGTTTGCTGCCCATCACACCGATGAGGTCCTTTTTACCATGAACGATCACCCGTTGGGCAGTAAGAGTTTTCGGATCAAAACCTCCTAACGTATGAAATCTCAAAAATCCCTGCTCGTCGATGTGGGTGACAATAAAGCCGATTTCATCCAAGTGTGCCGCGACCATGACACGCTTTCCGTCAGGATTACGTTTGCCACGCTTGATCGCCACGACATTGCCCAGGTTATCGGTACTAACCTCGTCTGCGTGTGGTTTGACTAGGTCGATAACCAAATCACGAATGCGTTTTTCAAAACCCGGAGCACCGGCTATTTCACAGAGTTGCTTGAGAAGGGGGACGTTTATTTCCATAAAGTTTACTTTCATTTTTCTGAACCTGAAAATAAACTTTAGAAGTCGAATCTAATCCCCAACCACATAAAAAAGGCGTAAAGATTACCCCTACGCCTTCCAAATTTCAACTTAGAAATCTCCAATCAATACGCTCTCACCGCTTTGCCTTCCATATAGTTCGCAAAAGCACGGTTGACGACTCGGGTGCCTCCGGTAGTAGGATAGTCACCGGTGAAATACCAGTCACCCAAATGATCCGGAATACACTTGTGCAAATTATCAACGGTCTGGAAAATCACTTTCACCTCAGCATGGATCTCCGGAGTAGTCACGATTTCGGCTACTTTATCAGAAATCTCTTGGTCAGTAAATGGTGCATAGACTTGCTTCACAAAGTTTTCTGAATTGTGTGGCTGAGACACACAGGATTCATAGACTTGATCAAGTAGGTTATCCATTTTGCGCTCTTTGATCAAAGCAATGGCCGCACGGAAGGCAATAAATTCCTTCATTCGAGACATATCAATGCCATAGCAATCCGGATAGCGAATCTGAGGAGCAGAGGACACAATCACAATTCGCTTGGGATTAAGTTTATCGAGTGTGGTCAGAATGCTTTTTTCCAACGTCGTCCCTCTCACGATACTGTCGTCGATTACGACTACGGTATCAATTCCAGGACGGATTACCTCATAAGTGGTATCATAGACACTCGCCACCATCGAGTCCCGGTCTTCGTCGCTGGTGATGAAGGTTCGCAGTTTGACGTCCTTGCTCACCAACTTTTCCACTCGTGGTCGAAAACTCAGCAATTCATCCAAGTCACCTACATGAGGTTTCCCGTCAAGCAGAACCTCTTTTCTTTTGGCAACCAAGTATTCATCCAAACCCTCGATCATGCCCAAAAAGGCTGTTTCAGCCGTATTGGGGATGTAGGAAAAGACAGTGTTTTTCAGATCAAAATCAATCGCTTTGAGGATCTGTGGGATCAAGGCCTTGCCCAGATTTTTTCGCTCCTGATAGATCCCCGGATCTGTACCTCTGGAGAAATAGATCCGCTCAAAAGAACAGGACTTCTTTTCTCGGGCAGGCAAAATCTCATCTTCGGAGTAGGAACCATCCTTGTTAATCACAATCGCATGACCGGGCTTGATTTCCTTGATCGCGTTGAAATCGATATTGAAAGCAGACTTGATGGCCGGCTTTTCGGAGGCAATCACAATCACCTCATCATCGGCATAGTAAAATGCCGGACGGATACCTGACGGATCTCTTACTACGAAAGCAGAACCATTGCCGATCATCCCTGCCATGGCATAGCCACCGTCAAAGTCCCTGCAGGATCTTCTGAGGATACGGGCCACATCCATTTCATTTTCGATGATATGGGTGAGCTGCTCGTTGGTATGGTTGTGTTTATATTTGTCGAAAATTCGCTGATTCTCTTCGTCCAAAAAGTGTCCGACTTTTTCCATCACGGTGACGGTGTCGGTTTTTTCCTTAGGGTGCTGTCCGAGTTGGACAAGTTTTCCAAAAAGTTCTTCGTTGTTGGTCATATTGAAGTTGCCGGCCATGACGAGGTTTCGGCTTCTCCAGTTATTCTGTTTGAGAAAAGGGTGGCACGTTTCGATGCTGTTTTCTCCGTGGGTTCCGTAGCGTAGGTGACCTAGCCAAACTTCCCCCGAAAAGGCGATATTTTCTTTGAGCCATTCCCCATCGCTAAGGGCATCGTGACCGCCGATTTTTTTGGCCTTTTTGTACTTCTTGTTGATTTTGTCGAAGATGTCATTGACCGCTGAGGGTTCAATGGATCGGTATCGGCTGATGTATCGGGTTCCGGGCTTGGTGTTGATCTTGA
The DNA here is from genome assembly GCA_018336015.1 of Algoriphagus sp. GTDB lineage: Bacteria > Bacteroidota > Bacteroidia > Cytophagales > Cyclobacteriaceae > Algoriphagus > Algoriphagus aquatilis. The sequence continues at coordinate 105,447 of JAGXQZ010000104.1, forward strand.
TGTTGGCGACTCCGGCTCCATCTTGACCCCGGTTAATCTGCTTTTGCATCAGGACGTAGAGTCGATTGGCTGCAAAGGAGGCTGTTCCGTACTTATCGATGTAATATTGAGTGGGTTTTCGGAGCCTGATTAAGGCAATACCGCACTCGTGTTTGATAGCATCACTCATGGAGAAAGACGAAGGTTCTTTTGAGATTTCAAAGGTAAGTGATTTCAAAAGATTTATTCGGGATAAAAAGTTCGAGTCGGAAGAATTATCTATGGGTCAATTGTTTACAAAAATTTTCCAAATTCGACATGCTTAACTTGAAACCATCAAAAAAGCTCATCCCTTTCGAAATGAGCTTTTTAGTAAAATCCAACTTGTAATCCGTTAGAATTTCAGCTGTATGTATCCCTTGGGCACATAGGTGGTAATGGTGGTCAAGGCAGAATGTGCGATGGTCACTCCCGGCCAGAGATCAGCCGTTTTCAGATTTCTGGCGATCAGGGACTGTCCACACACCAGGATTTCCGCACCCGCTTCTTCGAGGGCTTCGAAGACTTTCAAATTGGGATTATCAACCTCAAATCTCTTCTTGTAATTCTCGTCATTCAACAGGGTGAAAACCCCTCCTCCATGTACGATCACCTTGACTTTGATCCGGTCTTTGCTCACCCCTGCAAGGCCATGTAGATTCATCATTCGGGCCACATTGTCCACAAAACGGGAGATCTGCTTATTATCTTCTGAAGGCGAAGTCAAATCCACCAAGATCTTGTATTCCAAAGTACCGTCAGGTCGCTCTGTGGCATCGGGAATTTCATAGATCCCTCCAAATCCTTTGACGATAGGAAATTGGGGTGTTTGTGCAAAAGCAGTAAGGCTCAAAAAGAAGAGAAAAGCAGTAATTCGTAAGTTTTTCATAGGGTTGGGGAATAGTTGGAAAAGGTAAAAATTTTTCCTCCACAAAAAAGCCCACTTAAAGAAAAAAGCCCAACCGATGTCTCAGTTGGGCTTTGTGCGCATGAGAAGATTCGAACTTCCACACCCGAACGGGCACCACCCCCTCAAAGTGGCGTGTCTACCAGTTTCACCACATGCGCGTATTAGGGTCTGCAAAAGTAGAAATCCAAGCCAATCGAAGCAAACCCGATTCGGAGATTTCTTGACTTTTTTTCTCTTTTATCCAAAAACCTTCTTCTCGGCAGATTGAAGGGTGTTGTACAGCAAAGCGGCGATCGTCATCGGTCCAACTCCACCCGGAACAGGGGTAATCGCAGAAGCCAATGGTGCTACTTCGTCAAACTTCACATCTCCAATCAGTCGGAATCCGGACTTTTTGCTTGGATCATCGATTCGGTGGATTCCCACGTCGATCACCACGGCCCCCGGCTTCACCATGTCTGCAGTGACAAATTCCGGCTTACCGATCGCAACGATCAGGATATCGGCAGTTCGGCAGATTTCAGCCAAGTTTTGAGTTTTGCTATGTGTAAGGGTCACGGTGGCATTTCCGGGATAGCCGTTTCTTGCCATCAAGATGCTCATTGGGCTTCCTACGATATGGCTTCTTCCGATGACCACACAGTGTTTTCCTGAAGTTTCAATGTTGTATCGCTTCAGCAACTCCACAATTCCGTAAGGTGTAGCAGCAACATAAGCAGGCCAGTTAAGGGTCATACGACCCACGTTGGCAGGTGTAAACCCATCCACGTCTTTTTCCGGCTTGATCTTATTAGTCACCTTATCCACTGAGATATGCTTAGGCAAAGGAAGTTGCACAATCAGTCCGTCGATGTCGGGATTTTCGTTGATGTCTTCTACCACTTTAAGAAGTTCATCTTCAGAGATATCCGAGTCCAAACGAACCAGCGTAGACTGAAAACCCACTTCCTCGCAGGCCTTTACTTTGGCACCCACGTAGGTTTGGCTAGCGCCATCGCTTCCAACCAGGACCGCAGCCAAGTGAGGCGTTTTTCCGCCTTCCGCTTTGATTTCCGCTACTCGGGCAGCGATTTCATTCTTGATTTCTTGGGATGTCTTTTTTCCGTCGATTAAGATCATTTTAAATACGAGTTACGAGTTACGAGTTACGAGACCATATCAAGATCAAGCATTTAAGAGAATCTTGCAGACTTTAAACTAGAAACCACAATTGCTATTATCTCATTTACTTCCCGTATCAATCTTTCAATTTCTACTACAATTCCGGGATCAGCATTTATTTTCAACAGTAGTTCAAGGAAGAATTGGCTTTCATCAGCTTCTTCCTCTACTATTTTTAATTTATTTATAAAATCAGCTTTTGATTTTGCTCTTCCAACCGCTCTATAATTTGCTCCCACAGAGCTGGAACAACGCAAAAGCTGATTTACATAATTTGTAAATTCTCTTGAATGAGGAAAACGAGTACAGAGCAACCAAACATCTACAGCAAACTGTTTTGTCCTCAAATTCATATCCTGTTTCATACAAAAAATTGGGGTTGAGGTTCAAAATCAATTCGTCATTCGTAACTCGTAAATCGTAATTCCTTAATCCAACTTCAACACCGCCATAAACGCCTCCTGAGGAACCTCGACGTTGCCGACTTGTCTCATGCGCTTCTTGCCTTTCTTCTGTTTCTCGAGGAGTTTTCGCTTACGGGAAATATCACCACCGTAACACTTAGCTAACACGTTCTTACGAAGTGCCTTGATGGTTTCTCTGGCAATGATCTTCTGACCGATGGCAGCCTGAATCGCGATTTCAAACATCTGTCTTGGGACCAACTCACGGAGTTTTTCACACAGTCTCTTGCCCCACTCGTAAGCTTTGTCACGGTGCACAATCGCCGAAAGGGCATCGACTGGTTCGCCGTTGAGCATAATGTCCAATCGCACCATGTGAGATGGCTGGAATCCTTTCAGTTCGTAATCCAATGAAGCATAGCCCCTGGAAATGGTCTTCAACTTATCGAAGAAATCAAACACGATTTCTGCCAATGGCATATCAAACTGCAACTCGACACGATCAGCGGTCAAGTAGACCTGATTTTTGATCTGTCCTCGCTTTTCCATACAAAGCTGAATCACAGGTCCCACATAATCGGAGGCTGTAATGATAGAGGCTTTCACAAATGGCTCTTCAATGTGATCCATTTTGGTAGGATCAGGCATGTCACTAGGCGCATTGATGATTTGTACTGTCCCGTTGGTCATCAATGCCTGAAACTGCACGGAAGGCACCGTCGTAATGACGGTCATGTCAAATTCACGCTCCAAACGCTCCTGCACAATCTCCATGTGGAGCATGCCCAAGAACCCGCAACGGAATCCGAAGCCCAAAGCGGCAGAAGTCTCAGGTTCCCACACCAAGGAAGCATCATTCAACTGAAGCTTTTCCATGGAGGCTCGAAGCTCTTCAAATTCGGTGGTGTCTACCGGATAAATCCCCGCAAAAACCATCGGTTTTACATTTTCAAACCCTTTGATGGCTTCCTTGCATGGATTTTTTACGTGAGTGATCGTATCCCCTACGGCCACTTCTTTGGCCACCTTAATCCCGGAAATGAGGTAACCCACATTACCGGCACTCATGGTTTGCTGAGGAATCTGATTGATCCCGAGAATGCCGATTTCGTCTGCGTAATATTCGCGGCCTGTATTGACAAATTTGATCTTGTCGCCTTTGTTGATGGTTCCGTTGAAGATTCGGAAGATTACTTCCACTCCACGGAAGGAGTTGAACTGGGAATCAAAAATCATCGCCTGAAGCGGCGCCTGCTCGTCACCTTTTGGCGCAGGGATACGTTCCACGACAGCATTGAGGATGTCTTCGATTCCGATTCCTTCCTTGCCAGAAGCCAAAATGATATCCTCCCGGTCGCAACCGATCAGGTCAATCACTTCATCGGCACGTCCTTCAGGATCCGCACCGGGAAGGTCGATTTTGTTCAAAACCGGAATGATTTCCAAGTCATGACCCAATGCCAAATAAAGGTTGGAAATGGTTTGGGCTTCGATCCCCTGGGAAGCATCCACGATCAGCAATGCCCCTTCGCAAGCAGCAATGGAACGGGAAACTTCATACGAAAAGTCCACGTGTCCCGGAGTATCGATCAGGTTGAGGGTGTATTCCTCTCCCTTGTAAGTGTACTTCATCTGGATGGCGTGGGACTTGATGGTAATGCCCCGCTCACGCTCCAAATCCATATCGTCCAACACTTGGTTCTGCATTTCACGGTCTGAGATCGTGTTGGTAAACTGCAGTAACCTATCCGCCAATGTACTCTTCCCATGATCGATATGGGCGATGATACAGAAATTTCTAATGTTTTTCATAAGCTATCGTGGCGCAAAAGTAGGAAAAAAGAGGGTTTGATTGATAGGGAATTTGAAATAGGCTTGGATCGGGTTTACACTTTGTGAAATACCATGGAAATACTGTAGAAATACCCTAGAAATACTTTTTGCTTCGCAAAATGAGATAAGCCTAAGGCGAAGTGATTTTAACAGAAATACACTGGAAATACCTTTTGCTACGCAAAGAGAAATACCCCTAAGGCGAAATGAATACAAACGAAATACAATAGAAATACCTTTTGCTACTCAAAGAGAAATACCCCTAAGGCCAAATAAAGCAACTCAATAAGCTTATCTATGGTAGCTTGCGAAGCTTATTTCACCTCGCGCAGCGAGGTTTATTTCTATTGTTTTTCTAGTGTATTTCTACTGTTTTTAAAGCGTATTTCTAGTGTATTTCAACTGTATTTCCACCGTGTTTCTTTGATTTCCTACCTTTGCTCCCTCATCAACCCATTTCCCATGCAATCTGTTGCCGAAAAGAAAAAATCCCAAAACATCGGAGAATACCTCATTTACCTGTATCAAATGGAAGATTTGATTCGATCCTTTCAGGGAAATATGGAGGAAATCCGACAGTATGTGATTGCACATTACCCTGTGAATGAAGCTGAAAAGGAACAGATTACAGCATGGTTTGAAGGACTGCTTGGCAAAATGAATAGCGAAGGAATCTTGGAAAAAGGACATCTGCAGGAACTCAATGATCTGGTAGAACACCTGCTTCAACTCCACTACCGATTACTTAAAACGGACAAGTCTTACTTTGAAACCTATCACCAAGCCAAACCGCATATCCTGGAATCGATCTTGACAGCCAACGGAGAAAATCCCGGAAACGAAATCCAAATCTGCCTAAACGGGATCTATGGCCTGCTCCTCTGCCGACTGCTCGGCAAAAAAGTAAACGACGAGCAACTCAAAGCAGCTGAAGCCTTTGGAGAAGTATTGAGTTTGCTTAACCTGGCTTACCAGCAAGAATTGGTGGAGCGGAATTGAAGGTAATGCGAGTTGATTCTCTTCAGGAATCAATCTTTTTACTGCACTTTATTTTCATCGGAAAGTCAGGGTTTCCTGCCTGATAACTTGTATTTTTAAAAAATCACTTCCTCCAAATGGCTTTTTACCAACAGCTTCCTGAAGACCTGTTTGCGAAATTTGAAACCTCCAAAAACGGTTTAACTCAATCTGAAGCCCAAGAAAGACTGAAAAAATTCGGCCCAAACGCCCTGCAAGAGAAAAAGAAAAAACCGGCTTGGGTACTTTTTTTGGCTCAATTCAAGGATTTCATGATCCTGATTTTGGCGGCAGCCGCTGTTATTTCAGGAATTGTCGGAGACCTGACGGATACGATCATCATTTTGGTCATTCTTGTACTCAATGCCGTCTTGGGGTTCGTTCAGGAATACCGCGCCGAAAAGGCCATGGACTCGCTCAAAAAACTCACCGAAACGCAAACCAAGGTCTTCCGAGACGGTCAGCTCATCACAGTTCCTTCCAGAGATCTGGTTCCCGGAGATGTGGTGACCCTGGAAGCCGGAAACATGGTCCCCGCCGATCTGCGGTTGATCGACACTTTTTCCCTAAAAATTGACGAGTCTTCTCTCACAGGAGAATCAGTTCCCATTGACAAGCAAAATGGTGTTTTGGAAGGAGAAAATCTCAATCCAGGAGATCAGCTCAACATGGCCTTCAAGGGCACACTCGTCACCAATGGCCGAGCTACTGGGCTAGTCGTAGCCACAGGTATGAGCACCGAAATCGGAAAAATTGCCAGTCTCCTGCAGGAAAACCCACCCGTGACTCCCTTGCAGCAGCGTATGCAGCGCTTTGGAAAAGTGATCTCGGTCATCATTCTGGGCATCTGTGCGGTACTTTTCGCTTCGGGGATTGCCAGAGGCGAGGAGATTTTGCCTGTGTTGTTGCTATCAGTGAGCTTGGCTGTGGCAGCCATTCCGGAGGCCTTGCCCGCTTTGATTACCATTGCCCTTTCACTAGGTGCCGGTCGGTTGGCCAAAAAGAAAGCACTGGTTCGCAAGCTTCCCGCCGTGGAGAGCCTCGGTTCGGTCACCTACATCTGCACCGATAAGACCGGTACGCTGACCCAAAATAAAATGACCGTCACGGAGACGGAAGCTTATCATTACGCTCCGATTTCCACTGAGTTTTCCAACCTCCAACTCGGGCTTGGGCTTTGTCACGATGTGCACTTGGACAAAAAAGGAAGACCGGAGGGAGAATCCACCGAGGTGGCATTGGTGGAACGCCTCTTACAAGAACTTACCTTGTTGCAATACCAAAGTTTGGCAGAACACTACCCACGAGTGGGAGAAGTTCCTTTTGACTCTTCGAGAAAAAGAATGAGCACCTTTCACCAAGTGGGAAACCAGATTCTGATGCTTTGCAAAGGGGCACCTGAAGCCATTTCCTCCATTCTGAAGGATAAAGACCAAGCCAAACAGCTTCACCAAAGTGCCGAGGAATGGGCGAATCGAGGCGAGCGGGTGTTGGCTTTCGCAGGAAAAATCCTAACCAATCTCCCTCCTGAAGCGGACTGGTTAGGATTGGAGTCAGATTTGGACTTTTATGGAAAAGTCGGAATGATCGATCCTCCACGTGAAGAAGTCAAATTGGCCATTTCGGAGTGTAAAACAGCCGGCATCCATCCTGTCATGATCACAGGTGACCATCCTGCTACGGCCCGAGCAATCGCCGAAGCGGTAGGAATCTGGAAAAAAGGGGACTTGGTGCTCACCGGAGCAGAATTGGGAATTCTTTCCGACGAAGCATTTTCGCAGCAGGTCGAACAAGTCACGGTATACGCACGGGTAGCGCCCGAGCAAAAGCTTCGCATCGTGCAAGCGTTGCAGCAAAGGGGACATTTTGCAGCGATGACCGGAGATGGAGTCAATGACGCGCCTTCCCTCAAAGCGGCAAACATCGGAGTAGCCATGGGAATCTCAGGTACCGATGTGAGCAAAGAAGCGGCACACCTGATTTTGCTGGATGATAATTTCTCCACCATCGTCAGGGCAGTCAAGGAGGGAAGACGCATCTATGACAACATCGTCAAATTCATCAAGTATATCATGACCTGCAATGGCGCTGAGATTTGGACGATCGGTCTCGCTCCATTTTTGGGTTTCCCCAATCCCCTCCTACCCATCCACATTCTCTGGATCAACTTGGTGACGGACGGACTTCCAGCCCTTGCCTTGGCCAGTGAACGGGCGGAAAAAGACGCGATGAAACGACCACCAAGACCTCCCAAGCAAAGCCTTTTTGCCAACGGGGTGGGCTATCACATCATCTGGGTGGGTATACTGATGGCTGGGGTGACACTTTTCACCCAGTATTGGGCGATCAAAAACGGTTGGCACTGGCAGACCATGGTCTTTTCGGTGTTGGCTTTCTCCCAACTTGGGCATGTACTAGCCGTGAGAAGTGACCGAACCTTTCTTTTCCAGCAGGGATTCCTCAGCAACAAACCCCTACTCCTGGCAGTCGGAGCTACCTTTATGCTTCAATTGGGCGTAATTTACCTACCCTTTATGAATCCGATCTTCCGCACCGAGCCTTTGGACTTGGAGGAATTGCTGTTTTCAGGAGCGATGGCCTTGGTGGTATTCCATGCGGTGGAAGTGGAAAAATGGATTCGTAGTCGTTTCTTCCCTGTTAAAAAAACTTAACCCGGACCATTCCAAGTCCCATAAGGATTTTTGGTTCACCTTTTGACAAGTCATTTTCAAACCAACTGATATAAACATGAAAACTATTTTTGGATTACTCGCCGGGCTTTTACTCAGTCTCCCACTTTCCGCTCAGCAGGTACAGCAAATCCCCCTCATAGAAGTAGAGGGCTATGCGGAGCGAAAAGTCGCACCTGATGAGGCTGTATTTTCTATTGCTCTGGAAGAAAAAAAGTTGAAAGTAAACGATGCTGTCTCGACTCTGAATAAAAAAACGCAAGCCCTCGCTGAACTTCTCAAAAAGGAGAAAATCAGGGATTACAAACTCGTGGCTGATAACTATTCCGTGGATGTCAACCGAATCTACCAAAATGGAACCGTGAAGGACAGTGGCTATGTGGCCCGGCAAAACCTACGAATCGTCACTTCTGCTACCAATGAAGACCTTCAAAAAATCGTGGATGCTATCCAAAAAGCCGGAGACATGAGCTACAACCTGCAATTCGGTGTAGCCGAGGCCACCCGCAAATCATTGGAGACCACCCTACTGACCGAGGCGCTCAAAGATGCCGAAGCAAGAGCAACCTTGATTGGAAGCACCTTAAATCTGAAAGGACTGCGGGTGTTTCACGTATCGGTGGAACCTCAATTTAGACCACAGCCCATGTATCTGATGAGCGCCAAAGCTTCTATGGATGAATCTTCGAATATGTTGATTCAAACCGACGAGGAGACGATCACCAAGCGGGTTTTTGTGAAGTATACCTATTAAAAAAGATTATACACTATTCTGAAAGGAGACGAATATTCTCTTGATTTAAGCATGGAAGACCGATGACGGAAGACCGAAGAAATCAAAGGAATAGCCCTATACAGGATTATTTAAATTAGTAGAAAGCGACTGGCAAAGTTCAGTTTATCCCTACCTAAATGAATAAAAAATAGCAAGACCTGCCAGGTTTCAGAAACTTTGCAGGTCTTTTTTTTAAGCCAAAATCAGATTAGCCAGCAAGACCACCACCCCAAAAGCCAAGGCCAAGGTAAAAACGGTGTAGGCATCCCGAAGCACTTTATACTTGTGGCTAAGCACCCTTCCTTGGTAGTAAAGTGAAAGGGTCATTTGATCCTGGATTTCCTGCCTGGAATGAAGCATCCGATGCGTTTCTTGAAGGTATTCTTCGTAGGAATAAAAATCAGTTGCGCCGAAAAAGAGCATGCTAAACTGGTTTTTTTCAGTTTTATCCTTGGATTTACCCATGATTTTGGGTTTGGCCACCTGAACTGCCAAATAGGTAGAGGTTAGGATCAATCCCAAAAAAATCAAAATCGGCACAAAGATCACCGGCTGGTTCATCTGCACCTGATTGGAAATTGACCCGTAGCTGACCAAAGCAATCAAGGAAGAAATCACCAAGGCATTGATGCTGATGATGATGTTGGCTTTGTTGTCTGCGATCTGTAGCAGGTTGCTGTAATTTTGAAAAGCAACGCGGTAAAAGGTCTGCCTTTCCCGTTCGGTCTTGTCTTTTTCTTTCTTACTCTCAAAAATAGGTTCTTCCATGGGCTGGGGTTTTATCATGGGAAATTACAGAATTATCCCACGTCTTCCATGAATCTACACAAAAGCTGAATTTTCCAATCAGGTTGATTCAAGGAATGCTGAGTTTTAAGTAGGGACGTGTTTAGAAATTTCAAATAATCACTAAAGGGTGAATAGCGTTGAAATCGCTTAGGTGAAGGCATATTCCCCGGATAACCAATGTGTATCCCTCCTTCTCTTTGTGATGCCGTGCGACCGTCATCGCGAGTTAGAAAAATTGGAACCTATAAAAGATACATGACGGGATTATGGGACTCAAACCTGATTTTTTACATTTTCATTTAGACACATTTTGATTACTAAACACAGTTAGGATGGGCGGGCGGGTTGACACAGCAGCGAGCCAGCGTCCGGCCATGTGCGGTGGGAGCTTTGCTGTGTCTTGACCTTTTGGTTCTTTTGGGTCAAAGCCTGCCCCGATTATTTCGGGGCCAAAAGAACGAATAGAAAAAATGCTTCCAAATCAGGTCTCAATGAATCTAATCATGCAAGTAGTTGTCTCATCTGATTCCAATTTTTTGTTTCGAAAATTAAATGATTAGAAAATAAACCAAATTTATATTTATTAAAACATAATGAAAGCTGAATTTCAATTAGAAAAACTACTGTTTCGAAGCGATCATTTGGCGTTACTCAAGAAGATCGCTTCGTCGAAGGTAAATTCCGAAAAAAACCAAAGGCCAGTAATCTTCACCTCGCCATGACGTTCGCTCTTTACTGATCACTGAACACAGAATACTGATCACTCATCAAAACACCAACAACCCGTGTTCCCGGAGTATCTCCCATACCTCTGATTCGACCAACTCCTCGAAGTCGCCTAACTCAGCTTCGTAATGCTCACGGATAGGTTTGAGGGTATTCAGGTCCTCAGTATAGCTCACGGTTGACAGCAGCCAAAACACCCACTCGCCGAGTTCGAAGGGAAGCTCAAGGGCAAAATCCTCCTTTTTCCCGGAGAAAATCAACTCACAAAATCCCTCCTCCGCCTCCATCAATTCCGGCTGTGCACCAATCCACAGGATGCGGTTTTGATCTTTGTAGGCTTGGGGAGGCGCATGTTCGATCTGCTGTTGGATGTATTTTTTGGAAATGGTGGTAGCAGGTACCTTGAAGTCAAACCAGTTTTTCAAGGGAATATCAAATCCCACGCCGTGCATGTAATTGAAGAGCGACTTGCGCAAGCCTTCGGAAAAAAGTCCGTGATCCACCCCAACCGGATCGACAAAATCCACCTCATTGTTGGCAAAAGATCCCAAGGTAAGGTCGGTTCGCTTTACGCCAAAAGCTTTAGGATCGAGCCCAACCGGACTGTGCTCAGTCATCGCAAAACGATGCCAAAAACCCGATTGCAACACCCCAATCTCAAACAATTGCCGCACCATCTCCATGGAATCGATGGTCTCCTGTGCCGTCTGCGTAGGATAGCCATACATCAGGTAGGCATGCACCATAATGCCTGCCGCAGTAAAGTGATTGGTCACCTGCGCAACCTGAGCCACAGTCACTCCTTTTTTGATCAAGGCCAACAGCCGATCCGAAGCCACTTCCAAACCCCCGGATACCGCAATGCAACCCGAAGCCCGAAGCAATCGACAGAGGTCTGCGGTAAAGCTGCTTTCGAAGCGGATATTCGTCCACCACACGACCACCAAGCCTCTTCTCAGGATCTCGATGGCCAAGTCCCGCATCAAAGCAGGTGGAGCGGCTTCATCCACAAAGTGAAATCCATTGGTACCCGTCTGAGCCATGATCTCCTCGATCCGGTCGCATAGGATGGAGGCATTGATGGGTTCGTAGCGACCGATATAGTCCAGGGAAATATCACAGAACGTACACTTCCCCCAATAGCAGCCGTGTGCCAAGGTCAACTTGTTCCAGCGCCCGTCACTCCAGAGTCGATGCATGGGATTGGCCACTTCGATCACCGAAAGGTAATCCCGCAGCGGCAGATCGCTGTAGTCCGGCGTGCCCACTTCCCGTTGCGGCAGGTCTTTCACCGCTGAATTATTCATAAACTTCACCTGCCCATCGATGCGGATAAAAGTTCGTTTCAGTTCGGTGATAGGCCTTTTTCCCTCCAAGTAATCCAGCAACAACTGAATCGGAGCCTCCCCGTCGTCCAGCGTAATAAAATCCACGTAGTCGAAGACCCGAGGCTCTTTCAGGGAGCGGAGTTCGGTATTGGGAAAGCCCCCTCCCATCCACACCTGGATCTGGGGATGGTGCTTTTTCAGGTATTGTCCGCACTTGAGCGCACTGTAGAGGTTGCCGGGAAAAGGGACGGAAAAGGCGACGGACTCGGGTTGGTAGGCTTGGATTTTTTCTTCCAGGAGTTCCAAAAGAAACCCATCGATCAGGCTCAGAGGCTGCTTTAGCGCCTCATCCATCTCGTCAAAAGACTTGGCCGACATCCCCAATCGCTCGGCATAGCGGCTAAAGCCAAAGTGCGGATCCACCGCCTCCATGATCAGATCTCCGATATCCTCGAGGTACAACGTGGCAAAATACCTTGCCTTGTCCCGCACACCCAAGGTCCCAAAGGCCCACTCCAGATCATCCAACTGCTCAAAACGGCTGGCCTCAGGAAGGAAATTCCCTTCGGAAATGTGGTAAGCCAGAGTAGGGTTTTTATCCTGCAGAAAGTCGATCACCGGACCGATCGTCTGTAGGTAGCTCGCCTTCATGCGGAGAATGCGGGCAGAATTGTCGGATAGTTCGTCCGCTTTTTGCGAGGCGATGTCAAAGACTTGCGTGAGTCCCTTTTTGGAAAAAAGTTTCAGGATCACCTCGATGCCCAAGTCCGCCTGTCGGGAAGGTACGCTGAGGGTATTCAAAAAACCCTTGATGTAGGCCGTCGCCGGATAGGGCGTGTTGAGTTGGGTAAAAGGCGGGGTGATGAGAAGAACTTTGGTGGACAAGGGATCGAAGGTTAGGCGCTTCAAAGATCGGATTATTCACCGCAGAGACGCAGAGAACGCAGAGAAATTTTTGTTCACCGCAGAGGCGCAAAGGTCGCAGAGGAAAATTAAAGGTTGTTAGCGACCCGTTTTACACCATCGATTAGCTTCACTGAGTTGAAATTGATTAAAAGTCCGAGCTTCAATTTGGTTAATCTTAGGTAAGTTAAAAGTTGAGCGGTATGGATTCCTTCCAATTCTTCTACAGATTTAATTTCAAGAACCACTCTGTTTTCCACCAAAATATCCAGCCGATATCCTGCATCTAGTTGAAATCCCTTATATAGGATTGGCACGAGGACTTGCGATTTTACTTCTAGACCACGCTCTCTCAATTCATAATGGAGACATGCTTCATAGCTGCTCTCCAATAACCCCGGACCTAACTGTTTGTGTACCTCAATGGCTGCCCCAATCACCTGAGATGAAATTTCATTTTCTAGCATAAAAGACAGGTTTAGATAAAAATGAGTTTAAATAACTGTTTTCAAGTTAGTTAATATTCTAAATCTTAAAAATCTTTAAAAATCGAATCTCAATAATTTCTCTGCGTTCCCTGCGCCTCTGCGGTGAACAAAATTTACACCGCGTTGAGTAGTATAAAGGCATTCATACCGCACAGCTTCTTACTTATTTAAAACTAACACAATTACGGCTTGGCTTACTAATAAATTTTAATTCCAAGAGGCTTATCGATGGGGTAAAACGAATTGCCAATAATCTTTAAATATCCTCTGCGACCTCTGCGCCTCTGCGGTGAGTTTAAAGGCGAATGATATCTTTGCCCTATGAGCAATAACGACATCCTCCGGACCCTGAGATATACTTTTCATTTTCACGACCACAAGATGTCCGAGATTTTCGGATTTGGCGGGGTGAATCTCTTCGCAGAGGAAGTCGCCCTGTGGCTCAAAAAGGAAGACGATCCAGAATTCAAAAAGCTCTACGACAAGGACCTGGCGGCTTTTCTCAACGGATTCATCATCCTGAATCGCGGACTGAAAGGTGAGGAAGTGCCTGTCCCCGAAAAGACCCTCAACAACAACCTGATCCTCCGCAAACTCCGCATCGCGCTCAACTACAAGGACGAGGACATGCTTGCCATCTTTGCGCTGCGTGGGTTCCGGATCAGTAAGCACGAGCTCAGCGCCTTTTTCCGCAACCCCACCCAGCCCCAATACCGGGAATGCAAAGACCAGGTACTCCGCAATTTCCTGATGGGTTTGCAGCAAAAATTCCGTCCAAAAGACGAAGGTTGATTATCCAACACTGAGTGCTAGTTCAACAGTCGATAAAACCCCATGAATCAGCTTTCGATCGAAACCTACCGATTGCATCTCCGCTCGCTATCTACTTCTGATTTCGATGACTTTTTCAGGTATCGAAAGATGCCCGAAGTGGCACTTTATCAGAGTTTTGAAGCTATGACTAAGGAGGAAGCTCAAGCATTTATCCTCGAAAATTCGAATTACCATTTTGGTATGCCCGGAGAATGGGTTCAATACGGAATCGAAGTCCGAGAAACCAATTCCTTGATCGGTGACTTTGCCCTAAAACTGGATCTGGAAGATTCGAAATTGGCTGAACTTGGTATTACTATTTCTCCTTTACACCAAAGAAAAGGATACGCTAAAGAAGCCCTTCTTGGGATTTTGAACTTTCTTTTTGAAGAGTACGGGGTTCAGCAGGTCATCGCAGTGGCTGACGCTGAAAACGTAGCATCCGTTTCAATGCTTACCCGCGTAGGTTTTCCACGGGGAGGAATTGTAGAACAAGAGGTTTTCTTTAAGGGAAAATGGGGAAAGGAATATCACTTTTCCTTATCCAAAGAAGAATGGAAATCAGGGCAGGCCAATCGTATCAGGTAGTTCAAGTCTTCAGACCTGCCTGCTTCAAGCAGGCTTGGACTGATCTGAATGCAGTCCTGCACTCCGATTGGCAGGTTTGCGGTGCAATCAAAAAATCCACCCTAAACCTAACCGGTGTTTTTGAACCATTTTTCACTCGGTTTTGATTTACTTTCTAGCCAAGGACACTCTCCCTTTTAAACTTTAGCCGGTATGAAACTTCAAGAGCTCTCCAACCTGACTGCTCCTTTGGGAAAAACCCAAAAGATGCCGGTCCTTTTTCTTGGACATGGCAGCCCGATGAATGCCATCGAGGAAAATGAATTTGTGGCAGGATTCAGAAAGGTAGCCCAGGACATCCCTACCCCTCAGGCGATCCTCTGCATTTCGGCGCATTGGGAGACCAAGGGCACCTTCGTCACCGCCATGGCCCATCCGCCTACAATCCACGACTTTGGAGGTTTTCCCAAGGCGCTCTTTGACGTGCAATACCCTGCTCCCGGCAGCCCGGAGCTGGCACGAGAAACCCAAGCCCTGATCACCCAAACGGAGGTACACTTGGATGACAAGTGGGGCCTCGACCATGGCGCCTGGAGTGTGATCAAACACCTCTATCCGGCGGCCAACATCCCCGTGATCCAACTGAGCATCGACTACAGCAAGCCAGCCCAGTACCACTATGAACTGGCGAGAGAGATCAAGTCCCTGCGGGAAAAAGGCGTGCTGATCATCGGCAGCGGCAATATGGTCCACAACCTGCGCATGGTGGAATGGAGTCGGCTCCACGAGACCTTCGGATTTGACTGGGCACTGGAGGCGCGTGAACAGATGAACGCAAGCATCCTCAACGGCGACCATCAGACCCTGATCAATTTCCGATCTCAGGGAAGAGCTTGGGACTTGGCAATTCCCACACCCGAGCACTACCTGCCCTTGCTGTATTCCTTGGCGCTAAAAGAAGGGGATGAATCGGTGAGCCTGTTTAATGACCAAGCCCTGGCGGGATCCCTGACGATGACCTCGGTCAAAATCGGCTAGTGTTTCAAATAAATTATTCACCGCAAAGACGCGGAGGAAAAGGAGTGTATTAAATCCCATTTTTAGAGGTTTAAGGTAGACTTTCAAACTTTTCCAAAGTTTGGAACTTTGGAAAAGTTAAAAATCTCCGCGTTCTCTGCGCCTCTGCGGTGAAATAAAAGTCCCTAGATAGTTCAAGTCTTCAGACCTGCCTGC
>JAGXQZ010000105.1 GCA_018336015.1 Algoriphagus sp.
ACTGATGCCAACGAGTTTAGAAAATGGGCTGAAGAAGCAGCGATGTCAAGGATTTATGGAGGCATCCACTACCGCTTTGATGCTGAGATTGGGTTGCAACAGGGCAAAGCTGTAGGAGCCTATTCCGTCACCAAAGCAAAACTGGACGGAGTAGATTAATCCTTGACCTTGAGCACAATGAAGAAAATACTAGTTACCTTGATTTTAGCCTTGGCAGGACATCAGCTGTCTTTTTCTCAAGGTTGTGTAGCTATCCGTCAATTTTCGGGAATCGGAAATGCAGTCGGACAGCTTAATGTACAGTCCAAAGGAGACTGGAATCTCAGTACCAACTATCGATATTTCAAATCTTTCAGGCATTTCAGAGGTACTCATGAAGAGCCTGAGCGAGTGGAGCAGGGGACAGAAGTGATCAATTGGTCTCATGGTGTGGACTTCAACATCAGCTATGCGCTGACAGAAAGGCTATATGCTGTAGCTTCTGTCCCTTTTGCCTACAATGAAAGAAGCTCACTTTACGAGCATGGGAGACAGTCCCGCCACTTGTCCTACTCTGGAGGACTGGCTGATGTGAGGGTCGGGGCAGGATATTGGCTTCTATCCGGACAAAGAGCGGTTAGAGGAAACCTGGCATTAGGTATTGGCTTTAAGCTTCCAACTGGAAACTATAATGCTAAAAGTACATTTTACAATGTCGGACCCAATGGAACTTCTCTGATTCGACCTGTTGATCAAAGTATCCAATTGGGGGACGGTGGATTTGGAATCACGCTTGATTCTCAAGGACTAAAGGAATTCAAATCCTCCCTGTTTGGCTATTACAATGCATTTTACCTGCTAAATCCAAGAAATACCAATGGTACCCAAACCTTCAGGGCTAGGCAAAGTGAGGCCATCATGAGTGTGCCAGATCAGTTTGCTTTGCGTGCCGGGGTATTTTACGGGATTAAAAAAATCCACGGATTGGGATTTTCATTAGGAGGGAGACTGGAAGGAGTTCCGGTTCGGGATTTGATTGGGGAAAGCGGGGGATTTCGCCGTCCTGGATATGTGATCTCAGTCGAGCCGGGCATAAGCTACATGGTTGGTAATATCACTGCTACCTTGAATGTGCCGGTTGCCTTAGTTAGAAACCGTACACGAAGTCTCACGGATATTGCAGATTCCACGCCTGACAATTTTCGGCATGGCGATGCTGCATTTGCTGACTACCTGATCAATTTTGGAGTGGCCTGGAGAATCTCAAAGAAAGTCGAATCCCCGTTTGGGACGCTTTAATTTTCTCATTCTTGAATGTCAAAGGGCCTTCGCGGGCTCTTTGACTTCACTTTTGAGGCTCTTGAAAGCTAGAAAAATCAAAGAAATAGCCAGAACAAACAGCAATGCTGCAATCACAGCAAGTACATATCCTTTTTCCTGATAATTTTTCCAGGCAAAAAGACCCAAAGAAGCTAAAGTCACCGTAAACATGAAGAACATGGGGATGGTAACAAACGTGGCAGGGATATTTTTCTTAATGAGCCAAACCGCGATGGTTAGCAAAGCCAAAGCAGCCAAAAGCTGATTGGCTGATCCGAAAATCGGCCATAGGGTGGAAAATTCTCCCGAGGCGAGTAGTAAAACTGATAGAATCACCACCACGGTGGTTGATAGGTATCGATTAGTTGCCAAAACTTTTGCAGCCGGTTGAGGCATGTCTTCGAAGTATTCCTGGAGAGTAAATCGAGCAAGTCTGGTGCAAGTATCCAAGGTGGTCAAGGCAAAAGCCGAAACCGTCAGAGCTACAAAGCCGACTGCAAATGTTTCTGAAATCCCCAAAGCTGAAATCATACCTCCCAATCCAGTTGAAAACAAAGCAACGGGACCTTCGCCGGAAAGTCGCTCCATATACTCTGTTCGAGATAGCACGACCACTGCGCCTACGGATATAATAGCCAAAAATGATTCAATCAGCATCCCTCCGAAACCTACGATCTTGGCGTCACTCTCCTTATCCAATTGTTTGGAAGTAGTCCCGGAAGCAACCAAAGAATGAAATCCTGAAATGGCTCCGCAGGCTATGGTAACGAAAAGGACTGGAAACACATAGCCTAAACTTTCGCTTGAAGCCTGCACTTGGGTACTCATCTCAATCTGTGGATTAGCAACGACTACGCCGGCTACCGCTGCGATCATCATTCCATAGAGTAAGTAGCTATTCAAGTAATCTCTTGGTTGAAGCAAAAGCGAAACGGGAGTCACTGAGGCCAAGAAGGCATAACCCAAAAGTGCCAGGATCCATATTTTGTAATCTAAGACAAAAGGAAGCTGAGTGCCTAAGTAAACAAAGAAATACATCAGGATGACACCGACCACGGTCAATAGGACAAAAGAAGTGGTTTTGTTTCCCACCCATCGATTGACATATCCAAAAGCTACCGCAAGGAAGATAAACAGGATGGAGGCTGAAGCAACACCGGGATTAGCTACGAATGTTTTTGCAATAATGTCCGAGAAAACACCAATGACCAAGATTAATGTAGAAAAGCTAAAAATGACAAACAATTGTTTTCCCTTAGCTCCAATCTGATTTTTAATGATTATTCCGATTGATTTTCCTTCAGTTCGCAGCGAAGCGGCCATACTTCCTAAATCATGTACCGCTCCGAAGAAAATTCCACCCACCAAAATCCAGATGACAGCCGGAACCCAACCAAAGGTCACCGCAATGATAGGTCCTACGATCGGGCCTGCTCCTGCGATTGAGGCAAAATGATGACCCAAGACTACGATCGGCTTGCTAGGTTCGTAATCTACTCCATCTCTCAGTAAGTGGGAAGGCGCTTTTCGAGAGTCATCCAATCCGAATCGCTTGTAAACAAAACTTCCGTAGATCTTGTATGCTGCAAATAGGATAATTCCAGAAATCAGAAGCAATAGCGATAGACTCATGTTTATTTTGGGCAAGGTGAAATTAGCCTTTGAAAATCCGTGTTTTTGCTAGCATTTCAAAATAAAGATATGCACTCTTGATTTTTAATCAGGATTGCATCGTTCACTTTGGGGGATAGGAGGAGCTTCGAAGGCAATTAAATTTTAATTACTGGAGATTAGGTCTAAATTTGTGTCCTTTGACTTGTCAAAAAACAACCTAACTAACGATATGGCTTGGTTTAAAAGAACAGACAAAGGCATTAAAACCTCTACTGCGGAGAAAAAAGATGCACCTGATGGGCTTTGGTTTAAAACTCCCTCAGGTAGTATCATTCACACAAGAGAGCTTAAAAGCAATGCCTATGTGTCCCCTAATGATGATTTTCATGTCAAAATAGGCTCTAAAGAATACTTTGAGATCTTATTTGACAATAATAAATTCACAGAGATGGATACTGAAATGAAATCAGGCGATCCATTGAAGTTTGTAGATACCAAACCTTATTCTTCCCGAATCGAGGCTACCATCAAAAAGGCAGAATTGAATGACGCTGTTAGGACAGCTCATGGAAAAATGAACGGTCTTGACCTGGTAGTCGCTTGTATGGACTTCAATTTTATCGGTGGATCTATGGGTTCGGTGGTAGGCGAAAAGATTGCGAGAGCCATCGATCATTCTTTGAAACATAAAGTACCATTCCTGATGATCTCCAAATCAGGCGGGGCCCGAATGATGGAGGCAGGCTTTTCATTGATGCAAATGGCGAAAACTTCTGCCAAACTAGCCCTACTCGATCAGGCAGGGATCCCTTACATATCACTTTTGACAGATCCTACTACTGGTGGTGTGACGGCATCTTACGCCATGTTGGGTGATTTCAATATTGCTGAGCCTGGATCACTTATCGGATTTGCTGGTCCGAGGGTAATCCGGGAGACTATCGGAAAGGATTTACCAAAAGGGTTTCAGAGTGCAGAATTTGTGTTGGAACACGGATTCCTTGATTTCATCATCGATCGAAGGCAGTTGAAATCAAGATTGACCACTTTGCTAAACCTCTTGAACAATTAATCAGTTATTCCATCAAATTCTCTCTTGAATTCAAGCCAAATTTGAAATCTCTTTTGGCCTGTTTTATTGATTAATAAATATATTTGTGCTCCCAAAAAAGGGTTAATTCCTACGAAAAGTAAAACCAAAATTTCATGGGTTCTGTAATTATTACGTCCATTGTAGCATTCACGGTAATTATCCTGCTACTGGTTCTTATCCTCTTGTTTGCCCAA
The DNA here is from genome assembly GCA_018336015.1 of Algoriphagus sp. Classification (GTDB taxonomy): domain Bacteria; phylum Bacteroidota; class Bacteroidia; order Cytophagales; family Cyclobacteriaceae; genus Algoriphagus; species Algoriphagus aquatilis. Next base: position 4,201 of record JAGXQZ010000105.1, read on the forward strand.
TCCAAATTGGTCAATTCAGGGGATGTCAAGATTATCATCAATGGGGATGAAAGCAATCCTATCGTAGCTTCTGCCGGTACCAGCTTGCTCTCCACTCTAGGTAATCAGAAAATTTTTCTTCCTTCCGCTTGCGGTGGAGGTGGTACTTGTGCGATGTGCAAGTGCGTAGTAGAAGATGGGGGTGGCGATGTACTCCCTACTGAAGTCGGACACCTTAGCCGCGCTGAGCAGCAAGGTAAGGTAAGATTAGCCTGTCAGGTAAAAGTGAAGCAGGACATGAAAATCCGTGTACCTGATGAAATCTTCGGTATCAAAAAGTGGGAATGCGAAGTAATCTCCAATTACAACGTATCCACCTTTATTAAGGAATTTAAAGTTAAACTTCCGGAAGGGGAAACACTTCACTTTGAAGCAGGTGGATATATCCAGATTGACGTACCTGCAATCACAGTGAATTTTAAGGATATGGATATCACTCCACATCCTGAATTAGGGCACCCTGCCGATGTATATAAGAGTGATTGGGATAAGTTCGGACTTTGGTCGTTGGTCATGAAAAATGACGAGCCCCTCTTCCGTGCCTACTCAATGGCAAACCACCCTGCTGAAGGGAACATTGTCATGTTGACTATCCGTATCGCTACTCCTCCATGGGATCGAGCAAACAACAGATGGATGGATGTCAACCCAGGAGTTTGTTCTTCCTATGTGTTCTCAAGAAAGCCAGGTGACAAGGTAACAGTCTCTGGTCCTTACGGAGAATTCCACATTAACCCTACTGAAAGAGAAATGGTCTACATCGGTGGTGGTGCAGGTATGGCCCCTCTTAGAGCGCAAATTTTCCACCTTTTCCATACTGAAAAGACGCACAGAAAAGTGTCTTATTGGTACGGAGGACGCTCTAAGAAAGAATTGTTTTACGTTCCTCATTTCAGAGAAATCGAAAAAGAGTTCCCGAATTTCAATTTCCACATTGGACTTTCAGAGCCGCTCCCTGAAGACAACTGGAAAATCAAGAAGTCGCTTGATGACAGAGAGGCGGATGGCTATGTAGGGTTTATTCACCAAGTGTTGTATGACAATTATTTGAAGAATCACCCTGAGCCAGATGATGTGGAATATTACCTCTGCGGTCCTCCATTGATGAACTCAGCGGTATTGAAGCTCCTCGATGACATGGGTATTCCAAAGGAAAATATCAGATTTGACGACTTCGGTGGTTAATGAAAAACAAGAATCCCGCTTCGGCGGGATTTTTTGTTTAGTGTCATTTTTGTTTATTTCAGTATCATAAACACCCTCTATGAATCTCCAATCCTTTTTTGAGCCTATAGCCTCTTTTCTCCTTGAGAAAAATTATCAGGAAAACTCCTTCTTTAATCATATTTCAGTCTATCAGGATGTATTCCCAGAACTCAAAAATACCCACATAGCTTTGATCGGTTTGAAGGAAAGCCGAGGTGCCAAACGTTCTGAAAGTATGGAGCGAGGTAGCTCTGAAATTAGAGAAAAGCTTTATGAATTGAAGAAAGGCCCCACTTCCTACAAAATCGCGGATTTGGGAGACCTGATTTCGGGGGAATCCCTGAATGATACCTATCAAAATATTCGTCAGGTTGGCGATTATTTGATGAAGCATCAGGTATTACCCATATTTTTTGGAGGTTCCCATGACTTGGATTATGGACAATACTTATCCTATCAAAAGATGAAGAAACTCATCACCATGGTAACCGTAGATGCCAAGATCGATATGGAAGAGTCAGGTCCAGAAAGTGACAGACACACCCAAGAAATCGTTTTACACCAACCCAACTTTTTATTTTCAAATACTCACCTTGCCTACCAGAGTTTTTTGGTGGATTCCACTTTGGTCAATGTTCTAGAGAAATTGTACTTTGACCATATCAGGCTTGGTCAAATCAGAGATAATTTCAAAGAAATTGAGCCCTTAATCCGTGATGGCGACTTGATGAGTTTTGACCTCTGCGCGATCCAATCCTCAGTAGCTCCCGGTGCAGTCGATGCGCAGCCCTTTGGCTTAACTGGGGAAGAGGCCTGTCAGATCTGTTGGTTTGCCGGGACCAATGAAAAGTTGAGTTCTTTTGGGGTATATGGGTACGATCCTTATTTTGATGATGCCAACAACAAAACCGCAAAAGTGGCGGCAGTGATGATTTGGTACTTTATTGAAGGATTTTACAGCAGAAAGGACAGCCTTTCTTTCAAAAGTGCAGATTATATCAAGTATACTGTCTCGCTTGATTTTAAGCCCAATACACTTGTTTTTTATAAGAGTAAGCGAAGTGGAAAGTGGTGGATGGAAATTCCCCATCATGAGACCTTCCGATTTGATCGGGTGAGCACGGTACCTTGTAGTTATGCTGATTACCAATTGGCCCAAAAAGGTGAGATTCCGGAGCGCTGGATTAATGCACAGATCAAATTGTCTTGATGAGAGTGTATACCAAACAGCAGTTGGCACTTAGAAATGGGCAGGACAGGCCTGAGATTTGGGTAGCATTCCGTGGGATAATCTACGATGTAGGTAGCTCTCGGTTATGGAAAAATGGAAAGCATTACGAGCATTGGGCAGGTCAGGACCTGACAGAAGAGCTAGCGGACGCCCCTCACACCGAAAAAGTATTTGAAAAATTTACGGCCATCGGCCAACTCGAATAGCATGATTTTGATCGCAGACAGCGGTTCCAGCAAGACAGACTGGAGAGTAATTCACAAAAATGGCCAAATCAGTCAGTACCGTGGAGTAGGATTTAATCCCTACTACATGACCTCTGAGGAGATGGCTATCCAAATGAGAGAGGATTTCTTGATTAACCTCTCCGGGGAAATCAACGAGATCTACTACTACGGAGCAGGATGTGCAGCACCGGAGCGTCAGGCTGAAGTAAAGAATGCCCTGCTCACTATTTTCCCCGAGGCTGAAATTCAAATCGATCACGATCTCTCTGCAGCAGCACATGCCACCTGTGGGCACAAGCCCGGCATCGCCTGCATTTTGGGGACGGGATCAAACAGCTGCGATTACGATGGGGAAAATATCCTTGCCACGAGGCCTGCAGCCGGATATATTTTGGGTGATGAAGGTGGGGGATGCTATGTTGGGCGGAAGTTTCTTCAGGATTTTATTCATGAGGAAATGCCAGAGAATATCCGAGAAGCTGCGATCGAACGTTTTCACATTACCCAGAATATCATTCAGGACCATGTGTACCGTCAGCCCTATCCAAGCCGGTACATGGCAAGTTTTTGCCGATTTATTACTGAGCACAAAGCCGAACCCTATTGCTATGGACTTTTTTATCAGGCATTCAAGGACTTCTTTGCAAAGCATGTCTGTAAGTATCAGGATTATCAAAACAAACCCGTGAGTTTTGTAGGTTCGATCGCTTTTTACAACAGTGATATTTTGAGAAAAGCAGCCTTTGATACAGGCATTCAGGTCAATATCATCATCGAAAGTCCCATCGCGGGGCTGACTCTTTATCACCAGGAAAAACTATGAACAAGGTAACCGAAAGCAGCTCTTCCTATCAAAACCTCGAGCAAATGGAGGTCATGGAATTGCTCCAAAACATCAATTCAGAAGACCACAAAGTAGCCCCTGCAGTAAAGGAAAAGTTGGAAGCGATATCGGCTTTGGTGGAGCAGATTGTGCCGAGGATGCAGGAGGGTGGAAGGCTGTTTTACATCGGAGCGGGGACAAGCGGGAGATTGGGGATTCTGGATGCATCCGAATGCCCACCTACCTATGGAGTACCCCACGATTGGGTCATTGGATTGATCGCAGGAGGCGATGCTGCGATCCGCAAAGCCGTCGAAAATGCGGAAGATGATCCAAACCAAGCTTGGAAGGATATTCAGGAGTATGGATTTTCTGAGTTGGATACCGTGATTGGGATCGCTGCATCGGGGACGACTCCCTATGTTATCGGAGGTGTGACTATGGCCCGTGAAAAGGGTCTCTTGACAGGCTGCATCACCTGTAATCCTGGATCTCCTCTAGCTCAAGCAGTCGAATTCCCTATCGAGGTAGTCGTGGGCCCTGAGTTTGTCACGGGAAGTACCCGAATGAAATCAGGGACTGCGCAGAAGTTGGTTCTGAATATGATCTCGACTGCTGTGATGATCAAAATGGGAAGAGTAAAAGGAAATAAAATGGTTGATATGCAGCTCTCCAATGCCAAATTGGTCGATAGAGGAACCAAAATGATCATGGAAGCCACTGGTTTGACTTACGAAGTAGCCAATCAATTACTGCTTTCTCAAGGATCAGTTCGAAATGCTACAGAATATTATTATAAAAATCTCTAAGTAGCTTAAATAAAATTCGGTATTTGATAGCCACATTGGATGGATATCGCGTATCTTTGATGCCCGATTAAGCGTTTGAAATTCATGGGTTTATCAATTGATTTCAAAAGGATGGAGAAAGCATGGGAGTTTATATCAAATCCTGCTTTCTTAAGCTTAGTTTAACACCAAACTACAGCAGTGATGCTGCAAAATCATGAAAAAGAACAATTCAAGAAAACCATTTTTCAGCGAAGACAAAAAGGACTTCGATTCACCTAAGAGACCGGACTTTTCTTCCAAAGGGTCAAAATTCAACAAATCAGAAAGTAAGCCTGAGTTCAAAGGAAAGTCTTTCGGCAAGAAGGAAGACTCATTTGACAAAAAACCTTTCCACAAAAAATCTGAGGATCAACCAACTTTTGGAGATAAGCCAAAAGGAAGATTTTTTAAGGATGATGGGAAAAAATTTGAGAAGCCGGCATTTGGCAAGCGAAACGACAGTGACTCCGGTGAGCGAAAGCCATTTGGAGAGAAGCGATTTGATAAGTTTTCCGGTGCTCCCAAAAAGTGGGAAAAGAGCGAGGACAAGCCTTTTGCTAAGAAATCTTTTGGGGAAAAGCCGGAGCGATTTGGGAAAGAGGGTGCCTCTGAGAAGAAGTTTGGACCAAAAAGAACCGAAGGAGGCAAGCCTTATTCGGAGCGTTCGGAAAAACCATCACGAGGAGACTTTGGAAAAGATAAATTTTCAAAAGGACCAAAAACCAGTGGGGATAAGCCTTTCAAGAAGGAGTTCTCCGGCGAAAAATTCAATCCTGAGACCGGTGAAAGGCTCGTGTACAAGGGCAGAGGTAAGGATCAGAAGCCAATCTTCGGAGTAGAAGAGAAGCGATATACTCCGGAAAGCGGAAGTGAAAAACGCGGGTTTGGTAAAAAACATCCCAAGCGGGTAGAGTTGAATCCCGATCGGCCGGATTATAATTTTGACAACCTCCCTCAAAAGAAAAATAAAAAAGAAGCTGACGATTTGCTTAGGCTAAACAAGTACATCGCCAACTCAGGGATTTGCAGTAGAAGGGAGGCGGATGACCTGATCACCAAAGGGCTGGTCATGGTCAATGGAGAAGTAATCAAAGAAATGGGCTACAAGGTCAAGAAAACCGACCGTGTGGTATTTGAGGGAAAGCGAATCAATCCTGAAAAGCCCGTCTATGTACTTTTGAATAAGCCTAAGGATTTTATCACCACGACTGAAGATCCGATGGAGCGCAAGACGGTGATGAAATTGGTGGAAAATGCCTGTGAGGAACGAATTTTCCCGGTAGGTCGATTAGACAGGAATACCACTGGGTTGCTCCTTTTTACCAACGATGGTGAATTGGCAGCGAAACTCTCCCACCCATCTAATGAAATCAAGAAAATCTATCAGGTAACCCTTGATAAGACACTCACTCACAAAGACGAAGAGGCTATCCTTGAAGGATTAACCTTGGAAGACGGAGATGCCAAAGTCGATGATATGCAGGTACTTTCCAAGGATAGAACCATTCTTGGCTTGGAGATTCACATCGGTAGAAACAGGATCGTAAGAAGGATTTTCTCCCACTTGGGTTATGAAGTGATTGGCTTGGATCGGGTCATGTATGCCGGTCTCGATAAAAAAGATCTCAAACGTGGTCATTACCGATTCCTTACCGAGCAGGAAGTGATTCGATTGAAATATTACATCTAATGGAAAAAGGCCTCGATCGAGGCCTTTTTCCATTAGATAAACCCTTTCAACTGCTGCATCAAGTCCCGCTTGGTGATAATGCCTCCTTTTCTCCAGAGGATTTTGCCCCGCTTGAAGAGGATGTAATGTGGGATGGATCTTACCGCAAATTGCTGGGCTAGCTGAGGGTGTTTGTCCACGTTGAGCTTGAGTAGCTTGATTTTCCCTTCCAATTCCTCCAAGGTTTCATCCAGTACCGGATTCATCGTTTGGCAGGGACCGCACCAATCCGCATAAAAATCTACCAAAATGGCATCTTGGCTTTGGCTGATGATTTCCTTTGGATTCTTCTTGGGCATCGGTATTAAACAACGAGCAAATGGGAAATTAATCTTCTCTGGTCTAAAGGTAAAAAGACCTGGGAGGTTTTTCATAACCTGGCAGGCCTAGCTACTCATAGGGTTTCGTTTTTGGAGAGGCTCAAAAAAAACCGGCCTTTGGGGCCGGTTCGTTTGGTTTATTTCTGAGCGGGTTGCTGAGGAATTTGAATTCCCAATTTTGCCAATACCAGCTCGGTGAACTTGTCTTCTTCTTTGGTGTAGAGAAGGATGGGTGACTGGCCGGCTGTTTCAGCGAAAATGTGCGTGTAGTTGTTTTCTGCGGCTACTGCATTGATCGCATTGATTACTTTGGTCTGTACCGGCTCCAATAGCTCCTGGAGTTTTCTTTGGTAAGAAACTTGCGCATCCTGCTCATACTTCTGAAGGTCTCCCTGAAGTTTGGTAAGCTCCTGTTCTTTTGCAGCTCTTGCAGTTTCTGTCATGGTTTGTGCCGCTTGCTGATAGGCTTGCACCTGCTTTTGGAAATCAGCAGCCTTAGTCTGGATGTTGGTTTGCAGCTGAGTTTGGTAATCTTGGATATCTGCACCGATTTGCTCCATCTCTGGCATGAGGTCCATGATAAACTCTACGCTCGTGTAACCGATTTTTACAGTTTGAGCCTGAGCGGTGAATCCTACGAACAGCAATGCCACTGCGGCTAGGATAACTTTTACTTTCATATGAGTATAATTTGTTTAAATGTTCACTGATAAATTACTGAGTGGTCCTTTCAGAAGCTTAGACCTTGGCTTGATAGGTTGGTTACTTATTGTCTTCGATTCCTAATTCTTCCAATACAAACTCCGAATAATCGTGTCTAGGGTCTGTATAGATAATCGCAGATGGTCCAGCTGCTTTATCAAATAGGACTGCGAGGTTATTTCTTCGCGATACCCGTTCGATGGCATCATAGATTTTGGATTGTAGGGGCTGTAACAGCTCTGCTTGCTTTTGGTAATACATCCCGTCGATTCCAAAGATTCTGCTGTTAAATTCCTGCGAAGCCTTTTGCTTTGCTTTGATCTCTTCGATCCGCTTTTGGTACATCTCTTCGGTGAGTAATACCTCTTCAGCTTTCAGTTGGGAATTGAGTTCCTTGATCTCCTGATCCAAACTTTGTGCCTCTTTCTTCCATTGATCACTCAGCTTCTTCAACTCCTCCTGTACCGTTTTATAGTCAGGATGCTTGTTGAGGATGTACTCTGAGTCGATGTAGCCAAACTTTTGAGCTGAAATGTGCCCTGAATTCAGCAGAAAGAGCAGCAAAAGTACAATTTTCAGTGATTTATTCATGTCTTCGTCCAGTTTTCCGAGCCTTAGCCAGCAGTAATATGCGACTTTAATTTTTACATAAATTAACTAACGTTCGGCGCATTTGGAAGATTATCTGAATTGCTGGCCTATGGTAAAGTGGAATTGCGGCCCACTTCGCTGAAGGCTTCCCGGAATCGGATCAAATCCATAGCCCCAATCTACTCCTAAAAGACCAAATGCTGGCATAAATATCCTTGCACCAACGCCTGCTGATTTTTTCAGATCATAAGGGTTAAAGTCTTTATAGGATCCCCAGTTATTTCCAGCTTCAGCGAATGTCAGCAGGAAGATGGTTGCTGATGGATTAGGAGAAACCAAGAATCGAAGCTCCATTACGTATTTGTTGTAGACTACTCCTCCATACGGATCTGGGTTGGCTGTCCCTCTAGTGGCTCTTCCAGGTGTAATCGTTTGGTTTTCGTATCCTCTCAGGCCGATGATTTCTTGTCCAAGGGCGAAGTTGTTGAATGTCATCCCATCCCCTCCCATGACAAAACGCTCTAGAGGAATGATGCCAATCTTATTGCCATATGATCCCACAAAGCCCATATGAGCTCTGGCGCTTGCTACCCATTTGGAAGAGCCAAACACCGGGGTGAAAAAGGAAGCATCAAACATCCACTTGTGGTATTCCAGCCAGTTGTATTTTTCCTGATCGGTCGACTCATCCGTTAGTTTACGGTTGAGTGAGTTATAAGGTGGGGTAAATTCAGAAGATAGAATGATGTTAGACCCAAGCCTTGGATAGATCGTGTTGTCTACGTTATTTCTGGCGATGGTGGTATTTAAGGTAACACTTTTAGAATTTCCGGTTGGGTAGCTTAGGCCAAAGGAAGTACCAAACTGGTTGAATTCGTAATTCTGGAATTGAAGTGAATTACTCACACTGAAGTAATCATCCGGCCAAGTGACTCGTTTGGCAAGTCCTACTGTTACTCCTGTAATTTTAAAGAAACCAAGAATGTCTGCATCGGGTACTTGGTTGAAAAAGTCAACCTGCCGCTGTACCGAATGGTTGAAAGAGAAGCTCAAAGCGTTTGGCTTTTTACCTCCAAACCACGGCTCCGTAAGTGAGAGCGAATAGTTTTGGAAGGTTTGACCATTGGCTTGTATCCTAAGGGAAAGCTTTTGACCATCACCTACCGGAAGCGGATCCCATTTGCTGAAATCTCCAATATTTTTGACCGAGAAGTTGTTAAATACTAGTCCTACGGTACCTACAAATCCATAAAATCCACCCCATCCACCTGATAATTCGATCTGGTCATTTGGTCGTTCTACGAGTTCAAAAGTAATATCCACCGTAGCGCTTTCGAAGTTGGGTTTCAAATCAGGGTTGATCTTTTCAGGGTCAAAATAACCTAAAGTAGATAATTCCCGGATCGTTCTTACTAATAGGCTTCGGTTGAATTTCTGCCCGGGAAGAATACGGATTTCCCTCATCACTACGTGGTCAGAGGTACGTTCATTGCCTTTGATGCTTACGCTGTTAACGGTCACCTGAGGGCCCTCGAAAATTCGCATTTCCAAGTCTATGGAATCTCCGGTCACGTTGATTTCTACCGGATCAATATTGAAAAACAGATAGCCATTATCCTGATAGAGGGAGCTCACATCATCCCCTTTTTGAGGATCATAATTGAGCCGTTTGTCCAGCTTTTCTTTGTCGTAGACATCCCCTTTTTGAATCCCCAATTTGGCTAGAAGTACATCATCTTCATGGATGTAATTGCCGGTAAAAGTGATGTTGCGGTAATAGTATTTTTTACCCTCTTCTACAGCGATATCAATATTGATTTTATCTTCTGAGAATTTGTACACAGAGTCGTCCAGGATTTTTGCATCGCGGAAACCTTTGCTGTTGTAGAATGCAATTGCTTTTTCCTTATCTGCACGGTATTCTTTAGGGATGTACTTGGATCCGTTGAAGAAGTTGAGCTTTAAGTTTTTGTTGATATAGTTTGTGACCTCTTCCTGGGAGGCGGGGTCTGTACGAAATACAGATTGAGAAATGCTGGAGAGATCTGCATCCGTGATTCTTGAATAGACATCTTTAAAAATAGCCACTCTGGCATGTTCTTTTGTCTTCTTCAGCTTGCCTTTGATAGCCCGGTCCGAAATTTCTTCATTGCCATAAATGGCGATTTCATTGATTTTTACCTTGGAGTTGGTATTGATGTCAAATCGGAGCTTGACACTGTTAGGCAAGGTTGTGTCCCTTTCCTGAACAATCTTGACTTCAGTATTTAGGAAACCTTTGTCGAGGTAATATTTTTCGATGTTTCTTTTTGCTGTGTTGAGCACATCATCCCGAACTACCCGACCTCTGATATTGACCTTGTCCCGGAGCTCACCTTCCTGTGTTTTGTTAATCCCTGAAAATTCAACTCTGGAGAATCTTGGTCGCTCCGCCAGATCAAGCAGAAGGTAAATATCCTCACCTTCAATTTTGGTGACCAGGATTTTGACATCTCCGATGATTCCTTGACCCCAAAGTTTTTTGAGTGCTCCGGATATGGCATCGCCGGGTACATCAATTCGATCATCTACTTTAAGCCCTGAAAGGGAAATGATGGCAATCTCATCGAGGGTGGATAGACCCACTGCCTTTATTTCTGCAATGCGAAATTTCTGAGGTTTGGAGTAATTCAATTCCAATATGTTGACCGGTCTTGGTGATGCATATCGGCTTTGACCCAAACGGATTTGGGCATGAGCGCCTACCGACCAAATCAAACAAAACAGAATTAATAAACTTCTTTTCATCTAGTACTTAAGATTTAACTTGCTCACCGGTCTTCCCGAATCTTCGTTCTCTTTTTTGGTAATCTTCTACTGCTGCATAGAGATGTTCCCGTCTGAAATCTGGCCATAGCACCGGAGTAAAATATAACTCGGTATAGGCTAATTGCCACAATAAGAAATTACTGATTCGGTATTCACCGCTGGTTCGGATCATAAGCTCGGGATCTGGGATTCCGGCGGTGTCCAAATGGTCAGCCATGACCTGTTGGGTAATTTCTTCGGGCTTTAATTTTCCTTCGGATACTTTTTGAGCAATGCGTTGGGTGGCTTTTGCCAGTTCCCATTGGCCACTGTAGCTGAGTGCTAATATGACCGTGAGTCCTGTATTGGTAGAGGTCACTTTCTTGGCTTCCATCAATTTTTCGTAAGCAGAAGGAGGAAGGCTTTCAAGGTCACCAATAGCATCCAGTCGGATATTGTTATTCATCATCAGGGAGATTTCGTCAATGATGGTCTTGACTAGCAATTCCATCAAAGCTTTTACTTCATCCTGAGGACGCGACCAATTTTCGGTTGAAAAGGAAAATAAAGTAAGGTATTTAACCCCCAGTTTGTCAGCTCCTTCGATAGCATCTTTCACTGCCTGAATGGCATTTCGATGTCCGAAAATTCTCATGGCGCCTTTTTTCTTAGCCCAACGGCCATTGCCGTCCATGATGATTGCAATATGTTTGGGGATATTGGTTAGGTCTAGTGTTTCCTTCATTCCAATGGCTTGGGTACCTACATTTTTGGAGGTACAAAAATGCTATTTCTTTTTCAATAATCTTCCCTAGAGGTCAATTAATTAATAGGCGTAGCACCTTACATTGGGGATGGTATAACTGAGGGTGACCCCTAGAAAATAGTACCAGTCTTTGGTGTTGGGGTTGCCAAAATTAATGATGTGGGTTAATTGAGCTCCCGTAATCGGGTCAATTTCAGAAACAGGAATCACTCCTAATTTGGAGTCTATTTTATCCAAATAGTCAGTAAAAGTGGCTCGTATGCCAAGCTCTGCGGCCAGTGTCCATTGATCGCTTAGCCTATATTTGATTCCTCCTCCAAAAGGGATCACCGGAGAAAATAGCTGGTAATACTCTGCAGGTGTAAATCTTTCGGCACTTGGTCTTCCTTTCATGGTAAAGAAGGAATATCCCACACCGAAAAAGGCATAGGGTGAGTACCTGAATTCCGAATCATTTCTTAAATAATCCAAGAAATTGAATTCCATTACAGCAGATCCTTCGATCACTCCTCCTTTGAAGCGCGCATCTCTACTTTGGAATACAAGGTCGATGGGTTTGATTTCATCATCAGCCTGTAATACTGAAGTACTCAATGCTACTCTTAAGCTCCAAACATTGTCAAAATTTCTCTTGCCAAACAACGTTCCCTGAAGGCCAAATTGGCCCGGGTCAATTTTTCTGATGATATCACCTGAATAAACCCCGACTCCAATGCCGCCGCCTATTTCATATTTTTGCCCAAATCCGGGTACAGCCAAAGCCACCCAAAGGACAAGTATTACTAAGTGATTGAAAATCTTAAAATTGACTTTTTTCAAGACGATGCAAGTTATGAAGTACCTAACGTTTAAAAAACGCCCTTTTGTATTTCCCGGGTTAATAATTGTTAAGCTTTAAAGCTCTTTAATTTCTCATGTCAAACCCCCAATTCAGCTTTTGTCTGAGGGTATCAAAGAAATGATCGGTCGGCAATTTCACTAATTTTGCTGAAAACTTTTCTTTTTTCACACTTAGCTTTAAATCTGAGGAGATGGCTGTAGACCTGGAATCCAAAGAAATGAGAAACTTGTCACTTCTTCCTTCTATTTCAAAGCTGATTACTGATTCATCGGAAACTATGATAGGCCTCACATTGAGGTTGTGAGGACTTACGGGAGTGAGGACAAAGTTTTTGGCCCCTGGGGTAATTAAAGGACCTCCGCAGCTCAGGGAATAACCGGTAGATCCTGTGGGAGTGGAGACAATCAGTCCATCAGCCCAATAAGAGTTAAGGTATTTGCCGTCTATATAGGTATGTACTGTAATCATGGATGAGGTGTCCCGCTTATGAATGGTAAATTCATTCAGGGCAAAGTTTACTCCATGAAACAGCTTTCGATTACTTTCCAATGACAGCAGGGTACGGGATTCGATCTGGTAGTTGCCGCTTACCAAGTTTCCAATGGATTCTTCAATTTTATCGGTGGCCACTGTAGCTAGAAATCCAAGTCTTCCTGTATTTAGTCCCAAGATTGGAATCTCTTTACTGCCTATTAGGCTGACTGAATCGAGAAGCGTCCCATCTCCACCAATGGAAAGGAAAAAATTCAATCCCTCATAATCTTCCCTAGTTTCCAAAATCCGATAGTTGAAGGGGGCTTTTCCATGGCTCTTTAATTGCTTGTCAAACGACTCGGTGACAAAAATTTCAGCTCTGCTCAATTCCAAAACATTGAATAAGCTTTGAATTTGAGGTAAAAATTCAGGCTTCAGCGCGAGGCCATGCAAGGCTACTTTCATCTGATCTTCGTTTGATTTAAAATGCTCTGGCCTGGTTTGATAGTAGGACAGGCTGGATTGGCCTGGATATTAAGTGTATTTATGGGCCTAGTGGTAGGTGATTTTTACTCAAATATCTAAAAATCTGAGCAAGTTACCGATTCGGTCTTCTTCGCTCGTAATCCCTGTTTCCTCCTGGTAATGGTCAATCACCCGGTAGCCAAATCGTTCTAATGTAGCTTTTACATGACGTAATTCGGGCTTGTCCATCTTTAAGGTCAGTTTGATCTTGCTGTCATCCAGTGGATCAGAGGTAATAAAGCAACTTAGGATTTTGGTGTTTTCCGATTCCACCAATCTTGAAATTTCCGATAGTTGGTAATCTTTCATCTCCATGGATAGGATCAGTACGCTCCCTTGGGATTTGATGGAAAGACTGTCTGCAAAGGCTGAAATGGCATCTTCCATGGTAATGACACCTAAGTAGGTATTTTCCCGGTCCAAAACGGCCACCAGATTTGAATGATTTTCAGAAGCTACCCGCAGCACATCATAGATATGCTTATCAGAGTATACCCAACATCCGTTGCCTTCCAATTGAATTTTACCGATCAGTTCTTCGGAGTCATTTTGCTCAAAGATGATTTCATCCTCAATAAAGCCCAGAAATTTCCCTTGATCGGTCACAGGTAGGGAATCAGTTCTGATCTCTTCCATCCAGCTCAATGCCATGCCTGCTCGGTCTGTCAACTTGAGCGGCGGGATGAGACTGTTGATGAATTCGTAGGCTTGCATAAGAGAAAGTTAGGAAATCAATTTAGAACACAAAACGGTTTCTAGGCTAATCTTGTTCCCAGGAGCTTTTTTTGTGAGTTATCCGAAAAAATGACCGACTAATATTCCCAATACAATACCCCCGGAGATGATGATGGGGGAAGAGATTTTTGAAAATTGGAGCAAAGCATAAGTGCCAAGAATGAAAAAAATATTTAACCCGTTCGCTTCCAGCGGTTCAAAAAGCAAATAGGCTGCAGCAATGAGCATTCCGCAGGATACGGCATTGATCCCCTCGAGTGCAGCCCTGACAGGTCGGTAAAGCTTGAGTTGATCCCAAAACCGGATCACAAAGAAGATCAGGAAGATCCCCGGTAGAAATATTCCGGCCGCACCGATCATTCCACCGATAATGAACCCACTCATTCCAAACTCACGCATAGAAAGTGCGCCAATGTATGAAGCTATGGAAAATGTCGGTCCGGGAATTCCCTGAGAAATGGCATAGCCGGTAAGAAATTCCTCTGAATTTAAAAAGTGTTTGAAGTCTACAAATTCAGTATACAAGTAAGGGACCAATACCTGGCCACCACCGAAAATCAAGCTTCCGTTTCGATAGAAGTTTTCAAACAATAGTACAGGCTGATATTTGGTAATGGCTCCTGAAAGTGCAGCAGCTATCAAAACTCCAATCCAAAGATAAAAATTGCTCCATTTGATTTTGAGAGGTTTTTCTTCTTCGGCTTTGGGTTGGTTTTTATACTTGATTGAAGTGCTCAATCCTCCCAAGATGAGCATAATCGGGAAGACATAGGGTGAGCTGTAAAAGAAAGATACAAAAGCCGAAATCAACATCAGGATCATGGCTTCTGTGGTTTTGACCATTTTGCTGATGGTCTTTTGCGCAGCAAAAATGATGAAGCCAATGGCCATTGGCTGAATGAATCTGGCGAAATTTAAAGCTCCTGGAGTATTCTCCTGAAGAAAATCAATCAAAAATGCAGCGCTCACCATCAGGGTAGTGGCAGGCAAGATCCAAACAAAAAGTGCAAGGTAAGCTAGGTTTGGACCACCCACCCGGAATCCGATAGCTGAAACCAACTGAGTAGAGGAGGGGCCAGGTAGCATATTGCACAGGGCATTGAGCTCCCAAAGCTCCTCCTCTTTGATATATCCTCTTTTCTTCACCATTCGCTCCAGCAGCATTGCCAAAAAAGCTTGAGGGCCGCCAAATGCAGTGATTGAAAGGGTAAGAATATCCTTCAGAAAGACATAATATCGGACAGTCCGGACCGACATCCTATTTTCTGAGTCCTAATTCCCGGAGTCTCTCTTCCAAAAATTCTCCTGCAGTTGCATCGGTAAATTGCTTTGGATTGCTTTCATCGATGCAGCTTTCCAAGCAAGTTAGATCCATTTCTGACCTCGGGTGCATAAAAAATGGGATCGAATACCTGCTGGTATGCATCAGTTCACGAGGAGGATTGACTACTCGATGAATGGTCGATTTCAATTTTTTATTAGTCAAGCGCTCCAGCATGTCGCCCACATTTACCACCAGCTGATCCGGTAGCGCAGTGATTGGGATCCACTTGCCATCTTTTCTCAAAACCTGAAGGCCATCCGCGCTTGCTCCCATCAGCAGCGTGATCAGGTTGATGTCACCGTGCTCGGCTGCTCTCACTGCATCCGCAGGGACTTCATCAGGATTCTCAATTGGGAAATAGTGGATTTGGCGTAGAATGGAGTTGCCATGGGCTACTTTGTCTTCAAAGTAATCTTCCGGAAGTTCCAGATTCAAAGCAATTGCCCGAAGCATCTGTTTACCCGCATTTTCGAGTGTCTGGTAGGCTTCTATGGCATCCTGCTTAAACTGCGGGATCTCCTCTGGCCAGAGGTTAGCCGGATACTCTGACTTAATCGGATCTGAATCAGGGATCAAGGCAAGTTCTTGACCGACGTGATAAAACTCTTTCAGATCCCCTGTATTTCTCCCTTTAGCGTGCTCTTTTCCTTTTCCTGTATATCCTCGCTGATATCCGATTTCAGGTTTTTCGTACTTGGATTTCACTTCATCAGGCAAAGCAAAAAAGGATTTGATTGATCCATAGAGTCTATCTTGGAGGTCTTTGGAAAGACCATGATTTTTGATGGCAACAAATCCGATATTCTGATAGGCCTCTCCCAGCTTTTTGACAAAAGCTGCTTTTTGCTCCGGATTTCCTGAGGTAAAATCAGCCAAATCCAAACTTGGAATTTCATCGAATAAGATTTCCATTGTGGGTGTAGTTTAGTTATGAGTTCCTTGAATTCTTCAAAAATAAATATCTTTAGACTCAATCTTGGTGCGGCATGAATAAATTCCTGATTATCCCTCTACTCTTTGGCCTGTTGATGCTTTCTTGCAGTGAAGACAAAAAAAAAATCAATGAATCAGCAGCTGATGAAAACCAGGTAATCGGGGAACAAGGTGCTGCCTTGCCAAGTGTATCTTTTTACCAATACGAAGATTCTTCCAATTATCCAGATGCTATTTTGGAGTTATACACTCCATTGGGAAACCAAGTGTTCAAGCCTGGAAAGGTCCCCTTTGAGTTTAATGTGAAAAACTTTGATCTGCAGAATACCGGAGGCGGAAATGCTCGGCTTTTCATGATTCTCAATGGGGGGGATCCCGTTGGATATCTTTCTCCTATTTTCCAAAGAGAACTTACTGTAGGAACCTATCGGACAGTCGCTTATTTGGTGGATGACGATGGCTTTGCCCTGAAAAGCTTTGGCAATTATATAGATAGGGATTTTTTGGTCGGTGATTCACGCCCGTTCCCTTATTCAGCAGAACCCTATTTGGCACTACATCAACCCAAAAATGCCCAGATTGTCCCTTTGGGAGAGGAATTGGTGATTGATTTTTTGGTGCTTGGTGGTGACATGAAATTGGATGGATTAAAGGTTAAAATTTTTGTTAACGAGTTTTCCTACGAAGTAAACCGAATGTCCCCTGTCCGTGTCTCCAACCTTCCCAAAGGAGATTATCAGTTGAAAATCCAACTCTTGAGATCAGACAATAAAGAACTGGAGGGACCTTTCTCCACCGTCTCAAAAACTGTCTTTGTCCGATAAGTAATTATCTTTGGCCCTTCAAACTTCGATTTTATCATGCTCTTAGTAAATCAAATCCGGGAAAACTACGCCCAAGTGCTGGCCGGTTTGCAAAAGCGAAATATTCCAAACGTTGAAACTATCCTTGAGCAACTCGTTGCCTTGGATGATCTTCGAAAATCCACACAATCACAGCGAGATCAGATTCAGGCAGAGGCCAATACGATTTCCAAGCAAATCGGGAGCTTGATGAAGGAGGGCAAAGCCGATGAAGCGTCTGCCATCCGTGAGCGTACCGCAGAAATCAAGGTTCAAATCAAGGAATTGGACGAGCAAAATGCCAAAGCTGAAGAAGATCTGAAGGCGCTTCTGTATACCATTCCAAATGTGCCTCATACGTCCGTGCCCACAGGAAAATCCGCGGAAGACAACGAGGTGGTTCTCAGTCACGGTGAGATTCCTGCGCTTTTCGAAGGGAAATTGCCTCATTGGGAACTGATCAAAAAGTATGATATCATCGATTTTGATCTTGGAGTGAAGATTACGGGGGCAGGCTTTCCGGTTTACAAAGGAAAAGGAGCAAGACTTCAGCGTGCCTTGATTAACTTTTTCCTCGATCAGGCCTTGGCTGCTGGATACTTGGAAGTTCAGCCGCCGATTTTAGTGAATGAAGATTCGGGCTATGGTACAGGACAGCTGCCTGACAAAGAGGGACAGATGTACTTTGCTTCAGCTGACAATTTGTATTTAATTCCTACAGCTGAGGTGCCACTGACCAACTTGTACAGGGATGTGATCCTGAATGAGACAGATTTGCCTGTCAAAAACGTGGGTTATACCCCTTGTTTTAGAAGAGAAGCAGGTTCTTGGGGTGCTCACGTGAGGGGGTTGAACAGACTCCATCAATTTGACAAAGTCGAAATTGTCCAGATTACCCACCCAGACCAGTCTTATGAGGCTTTGGAGAGTATGAGTAGCTATGTGCAGGGATTGCTTCAAAAGCTCGAATTGCCATACCGTGTACTCAGGCTTTGTGGAGGCGATATGGGCTTCACATCCGCTTTGACTTATGATATGGAAGTCTTCTCTGCTGCTCAGGAGCGTTGGCTGGAGGTGAGTTCTGTCTCCAATTTTGAGACTTATCAGACCAACCGCCTGAAGTTGAGATTCAAAGGAGAAGATAAAAAGGCGCAATTGGCTCATTCATTAAATGGAAGCGCCTTGGCCTTGCCCAGAATTGTAGCTGCTATTTTGGAAAATAATCAGACACCGGATGGTATTTTGATGCCGAAGGTGCTTCAACCTTACTTGGGATTTGATAAAATCTGATTCAAACCCGCCTCGATCGATCGAGGCGGGTTTTTTATGCTAGACTCTAATGAAACGGTTTCTTTTCTTTTTCTTAATGTTACTTCCCTCGTGGAGTTTTGCTCAGTCGGCCGAGCTCGAAGCAGTATCGCACACGGTGCAGTTGTACTTTGATGGCATGATTCAGCGAGACCGGGGCAAACTGGAGGAAGCTTTTTTCTCAGAAGCTCGCCTGATCGGGTATAGGGGAGATCGGCTGTTTGTCACACCATTTGAGGAGTGGGCTGCAGGTACCTCCATGGGGAGTCCCCGTGATCCAAGTCTCTATAAAAATGAGATCAAAGCTATTCGGATTGTCGGAAACATGGCCTTGGTCGAAACCGAGCTTTACTGGCCTGGGATTTACTACTATGATTTTTTGACTTTGCTAAAAATGGACGGGAAATGGAAAATTGTCCATAAGTCTTGGGATGAAAAGCCTCTGGACTAGATTGGAAAATGCATCTCAATTCTTCCCTTAAGCCTTTTCAGAATTTATTTCTGTAGCGCGCAAAGTTTTTGGTGAATCTCCAATACTTGAGGAAGGATGAGTTTGCTGTCATTGTTTTTGATCACATAGTCAGCCAATTCATTTTTCTGCTCATCGGGCATCTGCTGATCGATGATATGATTTACTTGATCTTCTGAGCGATGTGGGTCTCTGAGCAGAACTCGAGCAACTCTGATCTTTAGTGGAGAGCTTACGTTGATGATGTAATCAAGCTCTTTGTAAGATCCGGATTCAAAAAGCAAAGCAGCTTCTTTGATCAAGTAAGGTGCCGATTGTTCCTTTGTCCATTTTTTGAAATCCTCCCCTACAGCCGGGTGTACTAAGGCATTTATTTTTTTCACCTTTTCAGGGTCTGAGAATACCTCTTCAGCCAAAAATGCCCGATTGAGCGAGCCGTCTTCCAAAAAAGACTTTTCTCCAAACTGGGAGGAAATTTCTTTTTTCAAGTTTGGGTCGTTTGCCATCAGCCACTTTGCCCGATCATCAGCGGAATAAATCGGAATACCCAAGATGGAGAATACTTGGCAAACGGTCGATTTTCCCGAACCTATACCCCCTGTGACACCTACCAAAAATGGCTTTGGCTTATTCATATTTCAGTTTAATCAGTGGAGGATCGATTTTCAGATCCTTCAGAAAAGTAGGCTTTGGGGATATACTCAGGGTAATGGTACTGTCCTCTCGGTTTCGAGTGGAGTAATTGAGGATAGCTTCGAACTCCATATCTTTCAATTCTCCGACTTTTTTCTCATCCACCAAGTAAGTCATCATCGGGGTAAGTTCTTCATTTTCCAGGCTTACAGATCTTGGGAAGTTGACCTTTTTCACTTTTAATCTTTTATTTCCTTCCAGGTATCTGATGATTTCAAAATTGACTTCAATCTCCGGCTGCTCGACTTGGATCAGTTCTTCCAGATTTTTGTTGAGTGTAAGCGCTACCTTTTTTGAAAAGCGGGAATCAATCTTCGATTCATTTAATTGAACCGGGAATTTACCATTAAAAGCTTCCAGAATGGAGGAAGGACCCTTCAGTGTGATTTTTGCCGGGAGAAACTGTACTTCTTCCTCTATCTCAATGTTTTTGGCCAGACTGTATCCGGCTGTATCCAAAACCGGGGTCAAGGTTTGGGTAATGATCTTGTCTATCTGAAAATGGATCGTATCCTCTAAAAGGCCTTCCAATTGGGTAGGAGTGATAAATTCTCCGAGGGGTCTTTTTAACTCGGAGGTGAGAATAAAACTCCTTGAAGAGGGTTCGGCCAAGATGATTGAAAATGGGGGCTCGTTCAGGTTAAAATATTTCCTGAGCAGGTCCCATCCATTTCCTGAGATTTGGATTTGGACACTTTCCGGCAGGGGCTTGACTGGCACAAAATTTTCTCTGTCAAACTCCCATTGGATCGGGTAATCGACAATAGTATTGTAATTGTCCTTGTTGAGGGCATTTAAAATCCAAAAAGTGGTAGCTGCAAGAATGCAGAGAACTACCACTTTTAGATTTGAGAGTTTTTTTGAAGAAATCCTCCAAGAGGAGTTTTTGTGTTCAGGCAAGGCTTAATTATTTGGTTGGACTTGTCTTTTTGGAGAAATCCAGAGAGATGGCTGATTTTTCTATTTTGACTTTCAGTCCCCTATCCAGTTCCAATTGTACGGTATCCCCATCTACACTGTACACTTTACCGTGTATACCGCCAATAGTGACTACGTCATCTCCTTTTTTGATTTCTTCGATAAACTTCTTGGTTTCTTTCTGCTTTTTCTGCTGCGGTCTGATCATAAAGAAATACATGATCAAAATGATAGATCCAAACAGAAATACTTGTCCAAGAATCCCGCCTCCGCCAGCAGCGGCTTGGGCTAATACGGTGTTAATCATCATTTATCTTTTCAAAGGTCCCGCAGGTGCAGCAGCGCCGGCTAATTTAGGTGTAACACTTCCCTTCATTCTCAGACGAGTCACGGTTGGATTGGTGTTTGCCTGAATGGTCACCGTAGGAGCTTGTGCACCGGATTTGGCAGCAGAGTTGAATACTACCTTTACAAATCCTTGTTCTCCTGGCTGTACAGGTGTTTTGGTCCAGTCAGGGCTGGTACATCCGCAAGATGCGGTGATGTTGGAGATGACCAAAGGAGCCTGACCGTTGTTGGTGAAGTTGAACAGGTGTTCAATTACCTGACCTTCGTTGATTGTACCAAAATCATATTCCATCTCAGCAAACTGGAAGCTGCCCAAGGTGCTTGGATCTGCTTCAGTTGTGGTTTGGGCGTTGACAGGATTTACAGCAGTGTTTGCGCCTTCCAAAGCCGCAATTTTGTCTTCCAACGCTTTGATTTTTTCAGCTTGGTCGTCACCTTTTTGGGAACAGGAAACCATCATGACTGCCGACAAGGCGACAGCGCTCAACAGATTGATTTTCATATTAGTTTTTACCTTGGTTTATTTGATCGATTAATTTATTCACATCATTAAGCAGATTTTCAGCCTTGTTTTTGGCTTCAGATATCACTCGCTTTCCTTCTGATTTGGCTTCATTGAGGTGGAGCTCTTTTCCGTCTACGAGCTCGCTGATCAAGTCTTCAAGCTCTTTTTTGTATTTGGACAATTTGAAAGAAAGTTTGTCTCTGGTATTTGCACCTGTATCAGGGGCAAAAAGAATTCCAAGTGCGGCACCCACTCCTGCGCCGACGACAAATGCTAATAAGGTGTTTGTGCTTTTGCTCATGGTAAAGTTATTTATTGTCCAAAAGTCCTCGTCCGCTTTTACGAATTTGGCCGCTGTCGGTTAATTCTTTTGCCAAAACATCCAATAGTCCATTCACAAACTGCTTGCTCTTGGGCGTACTGTAGGTTTTGGAGATATCAATGTATTCATTGATGGTTACTTTCACAGGGATGCTTGGAAAGTTTTTCATTTCGGCAAGCGCCATGGAGATGATTACTTTGTCTGTAAATGCAAGTCGCTCGATATCCCAATTTTTGGTTTTTTGAGTGATAAGTGCCTTACTGGCTGAATCATTTTCGATGGTGAAGTTAAAGATATTTTGAAAAAACTCTTTGTCTTCATCCCAATTGATCGCGATTTCGGGTACTGGATCTGCTTCGGGCTCGGTAGCTGCATTTTTCAAGACTTTGGAAGCAAGGCTGCGTACGATCGATTTGTTTTCCGTCCAGTTGAGATCTTTCTCCGAGAAGTAATTGAGGATCACTTCATTTTTGAAGATGATTTTCTTCAATAGATCGTCAGCGGCTTCAAAGTCTTGTTCCAAACTAGGATCCGCGACCTGAAGGTACTCCTGATAGGTCTCAGAGGGCTTGATGTAGTCTCGAAACCATTCTCTGATTTCCAGCTCCAAATCGTCCAGATGTACGTTGTTTCTGGCAATTGCAGCGCGGTAGCTTTGAGATTCTCTGATTTTCAGGAGGACTTTGTTTTGGGCGAGATTTAGCTCATTTCCAAAAGCAAAGGGTTGATCTCCGGCGAGTTTTTTCTTCTTTTCGAGATCCTTTTCAATATGCTTCGCAAATGCCAAGAGCAGTTCGATTGCAGTGAGAAATAGCTGAGGAATACGCTCTGCCGAAGCAATCATGTTTTTCAGCAAAAATTGTCTGTCCTTCTCATTGGCCGCATTAAACTGCTTGAGTGCCTCAAGGACTACCTTCTTGATTTTTGGACTTGAGTCAGAAGATTTCAAAAGCTGATCACTTTCCAGATTTTGGTCAAAAAGACGGACAGCCTCCTCAGCGTCTCGATTTAGAGCGGCTTTGTCCTGCACCTCCATACTGTTGAGGTCAGGTAGAAAAGACTCCCGTATGAAGTCTTTAGCCAGATTGAGATTTGATCCTTTGCATTGTTCATAGGCATAAAGGTTTTGAAATGCCTTGACCCTGAGGATTCTTCTGTTTAGCATAGATTCGTTTAAGAGCTGCAAATATAGGGAATAAGAATGGGCTTCGCCCCATTTTGAAAAGGACAAAAAAACCACCGAAAGGCGACTCCCGGTGGTTTGATTATGAATTTCAGTTAGTTATCAGTAAGGTAGTTTAACCCTTCCTATTGCTTCTATTCTTGCTTTGGCGGCTTCGATAGCCGCTTGCTGCGCGGGGATGTTTTCCTTTTCAGACTTGTCCAAAATAGAAAGACATGTGTTGTAAATTTTCTCTGTCTGAGCAAAGACAGTCTCCTCATGGTAGTCACCATAATATTCGGCTCCGACATTGATCACTCCTCCAGCATTGATCAGGAAGTCAGGGGCATAGATGATTCCTTTTTCCATCAGCATCTTTCCGTGTTTGGCTTCATCCTTCAGCTGATTGTTTGCGCCTCCAGCAATTACAGCACATTTCAGTCTGTCAATGGTCTGGTCATTGATAGTAGCACCCAGTGCGCAAGGGGCATAGATATCCATTGGCAGGTCGTAGATCACGTGAGGATCTACCACAGTGGCACCGGTTGAATTGGCTACTTCGCGAAGCTTGTCTTCGAAAATATCAGTGACAAGAATCTCTGCGCCTTCCTTAACCAAATAATTGATCAGATATTTACCGACTTGGCCGACTCCCTGTACTCCGATCTTTTTGCCTGCAAGGGAATCTGAACCGAAAGCTTTTTTCGCAGCGGCTTTCATTCCCATGTACACACCAAATGCAGTGACAGGTGACGGGTCTCCTGCTCCACCTTTGATTTGGGGCAGCCCGGTCACGTGACGCGTTTCCTTCGCAATGTATTCCATGTCAGAGGTCTTCATGTTCACATCCTCTGCTGTGACATATCTTCCTCCGAGGCTCTCTACAAATCGACCAAATCTTCTCAAAAACGCCTCACTTTTCAATTTTGGATCTCCGATGATTACTGCTTTTCCACCGCCGAGGTTGAGACCTGCGAGGGAATTTTTGAAGGTCATCCCTCTGGAAAGACGAAGTACGTCAGTGATGGCTTCTTCTTCCGTAGCATAAGGCCACATACGGGTCCCTCCCAATGCAGGACCTAGTACTGTGTTATGAATTCCAATCAACGCCTTGAGACCTGTTGCTTGGTCCTGACAGATCACCAATTGTTCGTGATCCATAGTTGTGATTTGTCCAAAAATTGAACCCTCTCGAACAGTTTCAGTTGCATTAATCTCTAACATGTGAACTTACCTTTTTAGATTATGTTATATTTGGGTCTTGCCTTACTTGAGGCTGATACAAAATTAAATACTTTTATCGGCCCTCAAAGTTTCCTTGTCAAAAGTTTCTGCAAGTTTATCCTACATTTAAAAGTTTTTATTTGGTGAAGCCGCTTTGGAGAATCAATAAGTATTTATACAAATACAAGGGTTTATTGCTTTTGGGGATACTGTTTACTGTGATCTCCAACATCTTCGTAATTATTCCTGCCCAGTTGGTCCGAATCGCCATAGATTATGTGGTGGAGAGTTTCTCCCTTTTTCGGCCCTTGACCAAGGGTGGAATGGGGGAAATCGCCAGGGGAATTTTTCTGGAATTTGTCTTTGTTTTTGGGATTTTAATCCTTGTGATGGCCTTGCTAAGGGGCTTTTTTCTCTTTCTCATCCGACAGACCATCATCATCATGTCCCGTCACGTGGAATATGATATGAAGAATGAGATTTTTGAACATTACCAAAATCTCCCTCTTAGCTTTTACAGGAAAAATAGTACAGGAGACCTGATGGCTAGGATATCGGAGGACGTCAGCCGGGTGAGGATGTACCTTGGACCAGCAATCATGTACGGGCTCAATCTGCTCATTCTGTTTCCTCTGGTTATTTCTTACATGATCTCGGTCAATGCAGAATTAACTCTTTATGCTTTGCTACCTCTTCCTGTACTCTCATTGAGCATCTATTTTGTCAATAACCTGATCAATGAGCGATCTGAAAAAATTCAAAAAAGTCTCTCCAGTCTCAGCACCTTTGTGCAGGAAGCCTTTTCAGGAATCAGGGTTTTAAAAGCTTTTGTTAGAGAAGAGGATTCTGCCAGACAATTTTCGGAGGCGAGTGAGGAATACAAGCATAAATCCATTGAGCTTACCAAAGTCAATGCTCTATTTTTCCCATTGATTATGGCTTTGGTCGGAATTTCTACCATCATCACGGTCTATGCAGGTGGTATGATGGTCATTCAGGGAGAGATTGGGTATGGCGTCATCGCTGAGTTTATTCTTTATGTCAATATTTTGACTTGGCCCGTGACCTCGCTAGGATGGGTGACGAGTATTGTGCAGCGGGCAGCGGCCTCCCAGACTCGGATTAACGAGTTTTTGGATATTCAAAATGATATTGTAAGCCAGGAAAACTTGGAGGCAATACTGGAAGGAGATATTGAAGTAAGGAACCTTTCTTTTGTCTATCCTGATTCGGGGATTAGGGCATTGAACGATGTTTCCTTCCAAATCAAAGCGGGTCAGACCCTAGGTATCATAGGTACCACCGGTTCAGGAAAATCTACGATCGCCAACCTGCTTTTGAGAATGTATGATCCCACTATGGGGGAGATTCTTATAGATGGGAAAAATATTCAACGGTATTCGATCTCGAGCTTGCGTAAGCAAATGGGTTTTGTACCCCAGGATGTTTTTTTGTTCTCAGATACCATTGCCAACAACATTGCTTTTGGTTTAGATCATCCGGATATGGCTTTGATCGAAAAAGCAGCCAAGGATGCGGATGTCTACCAAAACATTATCGATTTTCCGAAAGGGTTTGAAACCATGCTTGGAGAGCGTGGAATTACGCTGTCGGGAGGGCAAAAGCAACGGGTTTCCATCGCAAGAGCCATTGCCAAGGAGCCTAAAATTATGATTCTGGACGACTGTTTATCCGCAGTTGATACTAAGACAGAAAATGCGATTCTTACAGCTTTGAAGAAAATAATGGAGAATCGGACCTCCATCATTATTTCTCATCGGGTTTCTTCAGCCAAGCTAGCAGATCAAATCATTGTATTGGATGAAGGAAGGATCATCGAACAGGGAAATCATGAGAGTTTGATGGCCAAAAAAGGGGTTTACGCCGACCTGTTTGAAAAACAGACTAATTCAGGGGAACCAATTGAAGGATGATTTTCATGCCTCCATTGAATAAAGAATTGCTATCTTGGTTTTTCAACTAATTATACTTGGCTATGTCTGAAAGGAAAACATCCACCCAGGAATTAGAAGAAATACTTCAAGAACTTGGCTTGAAGATCGAAGAGCTTTTGAAAAAAGGAGCTGATGCAGGGGCTGAGCTCAAAGACGAACTCGAAAAGAAAATCAGTGAGCTCAAGGAAAACAAAACCACCTTAGAGGCTGAACTTCAAAAAGCCAAAGAGATCCTGGAAAGAGAATACCAAGAACAAAAAGAGCGACTCGAACCGCGTTTGGAAGAGTCTAAGGGACTATTCAAAGAAGGATTGGGTCTATTGTTTGAAGGAGCAAAAGTCCTCTTTGGAAGAAGTAAATGAAAAAAACGCCCCGCTTAAATTTCAAGCGGGGCGTTTATCATTTATCCTGTAGGGCATTGCATCGGTCATAAGATGGATCAATGTCAATGAACACATCTTCTTTTGCCGTCACAAACCATTTACTCAGTATTTCATCTTCTTTTCTCCTGAGTGTGGCGGCCTTCAATTTTTCATAGTCATCCTCAAGATTCGCCTTGTGTGCAGGATATCTGGCTTTGTAGAACAGAATCCTCACTTTGGTGCCTTCTCTAGGATCTTCAAAACGAAGAGGAGGAGTTATGTCTCCTACTTTCATTGTGTCGATGGTAAAATAAAGCACAGGATCTTCTAAAGTTCTTAGAGATAATCTATTTGAATTGGTAGCAGGGTCAGTAAAAAAACCACCTGCATCCGAAGTCGCTCTATCGTCTGAATATTCCTTAGCCGCCTTTGCAAAATCGATTTTACCTGAAATAATTTCCTTTTTGAGACTGTCCAAATATCGTTCAGCCTTTAGGATATCTTCTTCGGTTGCTTTGGGAATTCGAAGGATATGCCTCGTGTTATAAGTGTTTCCTTTGATCTCCAACAACTGAATCATATGAAAACCAAATTGGGTCTCTACCGGATCCGAGATCTCACCCGGTCTTAGTCCTAATGAAGTTGCTTCATATTCAGGAGCCAATTCGCCTCTTCGGAAAAAACCAAGATCACCTCCTTGAGCTGCCGATCCCGGATCTTCGGAATATTTGGTAGCTAACTCTGCGAACGTTGATTTTCCACTTAAAATATCTTGTTTGAATCCCAATAACTGGCTGATGATTTTATCCCTAAGGTCAAGACTTGGTGTAGGTTTTCGGACAATTTGCCCAACCGTAGCTTCTGAGGTAAAAAGAGGGAGTGAATCTTTTGGAATCGCATTGAAAAATGCTCTAACCTCAGCCGGTGAAACCGTGATTCCTTCTGTAATCTTTGATCTCATTTTTTGCACGATTAGCTGCTCTCGAATCACATCTTCGATTTCAGCTTTCAATTGGTCTGCCGTCTTACCATAAATTTCAGCAAGCATATTTTCATCGCCACCAAATTGCTGCATGACCATACTGAACCGATTATTTGTCTGTACAAGCACCTCAGCATCTGTGACGACCACGGAGTCAATCTCAGCCTTGGCCACCATCAGTTTGTTGATCAGTAAACTTTCGAAGACTGAGCATCTGTTTGGAGCTTCCATTCCTTGTTGGGATTGGGCGATAGCTTCAATGTAGGTCTTTTGAACCTCAGATTCCAACACGATATTGTTGTCAACTTTGGCTACAATTTTATCCACAACCTGTCCCGTCGGAGGAGTTTCTTGGCCGTACACATTTGCCAAAATCAAGAAACCCAAAAGGCTCGGAAGAAGTCGGTGTAATAAGTTCATAAGTGCTTAATGTCTGTTCAGTGAAGATGTATGGATCAAATGTTATTGATTCAATGCCACAAAAGCTTCTTCTTTAACGGTATTATTGACCTGAATAGGATATTTTCCTTTCAGTTTTTGGGTAAGGCTATTTTCGAGGTATTCTTGGTAATCTCGGATGACAAGTCCTCTGGATTCTTCGAATTTGCGTGGACCTGCTGGTATTTTTTGACCAAGGTTAACCAGAAAGGTAGTACCGTCCACCACTAGTTCTTGGTAGGGCAAATTTAAGTCTACCTTTGACAAAACTTGGTGGTCTTGGTATTCAAAGGTGCCCGATTCGGTGGTGAATGCCAAAGGAGAATTGGCTTTGAAGTATGATTCAAAGTTTTGGAATACGGTAGGATTAAAGCCTGAATTTTGGAGTGCTTTTCTTGCCGACTCAAGTTTGGTCTGATCGATTACTCTGACAATGGAAGCCTCTACCCGATTTTTCCATTGGTAGTTTGTTATATTTTTTCTGTAAAACTCAACCTGGCCTAATGAATCAGAAATCCCTTTCTGCCAAACTTCCTGGTTCATGAGGGAAAATAACAAAATACCATCTCTATACTCCTTAAGTAGCATTCCGTATTCCTTATTGTTTGCTTCCAGGTCTTGTTCTTCCGTTTTGGACAGGACTTGAGATACAAACCTTTCATACCACACATCGAACGTACCACCGTTACCTCTAGGAATGTATTCATCTTCCTGCATGAATCTCCAAAGATCCGAACCATTGAATTTTTTGCCTTGGAGGGTAAATAATTCGGTGGACAAAAAATTCGATGATTCTAGTACAGCACCAAAACTGGATTTTGGAGTTTCATTTAAAGCCTGTGAGAATTTTGAGAGGTTTTCTTCGTTTTCCTTGAATCCATATCGGGCTTTTTGTACAGCCACCACTTGGGATTGAATCATGCTTGACCTGGAATCCCTCAAAATTCTGGACCGGATACTTTCCTCCAATTCTTCAAAGGACTCCAATTGCTTCTTGCCTTCCAAGCGCAAAATATGGTATCCATATTGGGTTTTGAGTGGGGGGGATATTTCACCGATTTCATTCAATGAAAATGCTGCCATCTCAAACTCAGGGATCATGGCACCTATTCCAAACCAGGGTAAAAGCCCTCCGTTTTCTTTCGTCCCGGGATCTTCAGAGAAGGTTTTTACAATATCTTCCCAAACAGTCGATTCCTTCTGGATCTCAGAATAGATATCGGAAATTTTCCTTCTGGCATTATCTTCTTGTGCAGGTACTTGAGGATCAAATCTTACCAGGATATGCGATACCCTCACTTGTCCTGGATTTGGTTTTCTGTCTTTAACCTGAATAATGTGGTATCCAAAATTGGTCAGAACAGGATCTGACACCTTTCCGATTTGAAGTCCAAATGCGGCGTCTTCAAATGGTTGCACCATCTGCAAGCTGGTGAAATAGCCTAAATCACCCCGATTGGTTTTGGCAGATGGATCATCAGAGTATTGCACCGCAAGAGTATTGATATCACCTCCATTTTCGATCTCGTTTTTAACTTTCAAGGCCATTTTGAGGACAATCAAGCTGTCTTCATTGGAGGCATTAGGAGGGAATTGGAATAAAATATGGCTTGCACGGACGATCTCCTGCATTCTGGAATAGGTCTTTCTCAATTCTCCTTCTTCCAGGGAATTTTTGATTAAAAATGGTGCAATTAGCGTCTCTTTGAATGATCCAAACTCATTTTGAAACTCCTCTGATTGATCTAATCCTAAAGACTCTGCTTCCCTGACCTTGAGTTTATAATTGACAAAAAGCTCGAAATTTTCTTCAAATTCCTCTCTACTTAGTCCGGGTATAGCAGTTTCCGTTCCTTTCCCTTTGGAGATCAGGTAGACCAACTCGTCCTTTTGAACAGCCTTGCCGCCAATGGTCAAGAGAATTTCTCCTTGGTCTTGGGCCGAGGCGAGGGTTACGTGTGAACCCGGAAATGCTACAAAAACAAATGCGAGGAGAGCCGAAAGGGTTCGGTAAATCATGAATTGGAAAGCAGATTTTAAATGCAATGTTACAAATTTATCAGGAATTCGGGTGGAATGCCTTGCGTACAGGGGATTTAACCAAAATTAGGAACGGAATTTTTTAATAAGTCGGCAGGTATTTTTGCCGTTGTTGGATTCAAACTCGATTTTATCCATGATTTTCTTTACCAAAATGATGCCCAAGCCTCCTTTTCTTTTTTCTACCATTACTTTTTTCAGATCAGGTGCGTCATATTCCAAGAGATTGAAAGCAAGGCCTTGGTCGGTAATTTCAAAAATCAATGCTTCACTGAGATCTTTTACTTCCAGCTCAATCTCATCTTCAGGGTTGCACCCGTGAGAGTGAATGATAAGATTGGCGCAGACTTCTTCTACTGCCAAAGTAATTTGGTGCTTTTCTATCTCGCTTAACTGAAATCCTGTCAGCGTCCTTTGCAAAAAGGACCTTAGCTCTGAAAGTGCAGAGGTTTGACAGGATAAATTCAACTTAGACTTCATGAGTACCTGCTATGGCTTCCTGTTTAGTTGAGAATAACGGAATCAGTTGATCCAAACCTAGGATTTTGAAGACTTCATATACTTTTTGAGAAAGTCCAAAAATGGAAAGTTGGATTCCCTTTTCAGAAAAATCTTCCAAATAGGACATAAAGACTCCCAATCCTGCCGAGGAAATATATTCTAATTGACTACCATCTATTAATATAAGTTTAGCCCCACCATCCGAAAGCTCCTGAATCGCTTTATCCAAGATCACAGAGTTGCTGGCATCCACTTCTCCATGGAGGCTAAGTATGTCAAATTGGGTCTCTTTTGATTTTTCTAACCGAAGCATTTTTGTTCACTTAACGTGTATTCATTCAAATTTTACAACCATCAACGAGTAATCATCATCGATCATACCATCTCCCCCCACAAAGGAGTGAAGAGAATCGATCAATACTTGCTCTATTTCTTTTGGAGTTTTGGTGTGATTGATTTCTACCAAGCTTTTTACTCTCTCAAATCCAAACTGAAGCCCTTTTTGGTTTTTGGCTTCCACTATCCCATCGGTGATCAATACCAAGATATCTCCGGGTTCATACCGGAAGGTTTTTTCCTGTACGTGATTTTCATACAGGTTGTTTCTTAAAATTCCCAAACCAAGTCCATCAAACATCAGAAACTCAGATTTCTGCTCTTTGGCAGCGTAGACTAGGGTGGGTACATGGCCCGCTCGGGAATGGCAGATTTCTTTTTTTTCGAGATCGATGATAAAAATTGACGCTGTTATAAAGTGGTTTCTTTCCAAGCATTTGCTCAAGGCAGAATTGGCCTTGATCATAAATTCTGCAGGAGAGAGACCAAGTTGGATCAGACTGTGGAAAATGCCCTTCATCTGCGACATGTGAAATGCCGCCGAGGTGCCCTTGCCGGATACGTCACCGATGATCAGGACATAGCGAGACTCATCCAGCTTGAAAGTGTCATAATAATCTCCTCCCACCTCATCAGCAGCATTGGAGTATGCACAAATGGCAAAAGACTTGGGATGATCCAATCTCGTAGGTAAGAGGGCTTTTTGGACCCGTTGGGCGATTTTCAGTTCTTCCTGATAGCGTTCGTTTTGGATGGCCTGGTTAAGCAGCCTGTGGTTTTCTACCGCAATGCATGCCTGACGGGTAAACGTGCTGATGATATTCACCATTTCTTTGTTGAAGCCGTCTTTGACCTCTTTGCACAGCACCATCCGACCGATGACGGCTTTGTTGATGACCAAAGGAACCAATAAGGCAGATTCAAATTTGGGATGATCTAAGCGGATACTTAGAGGATTTAGCTGTTCCGGCTTTTCTCCGATGGCCCAGATTTCAGCCGCTTTTTGTGTTTTGATCCATTCTGCGATTTCTTTTTTGGTCTCCAGATCCATGAACCGTACCTGCTCTTGGTGACTGTGTTCCTCTTCGTTGAGCTCTAGCCATGCCCCATCGGAGTAGGAGGCACTCATGCAGGAGTCCATCAAGATGTCCAAAACTTGTTCTTCGTTCTCTTCGGGCTGGATAGACTGGCTTAGCCGCTGAAAATTAATCGCCTCGGTCAATTTCTGTTCAAAAACTGAGGAGGTGGGTAGGTTGAATAAGGTCACCAAAAAGCTGAACAGGGCATAAATAAAAATAAACCCAAAAAGGGCCATCAGGAAAAGATTGTCAGTCAAGTTGATCTGCAAGCGATCATCCGTCCCATAAGAAATGAGTCTTCTGAACAGAAAACCTGCACTCAGCAAGATGATGGAAAGGAAAAGGAGCGACTTCCACTTTTCCTTAAATGTCAAATAGGGAATCCATTTCAGATTGCCCGATAGCACAATAGACAGGATCAATAGAATGACTAATCCAAACAGGAAGCTGTAGTCAAAATTGTTTTTATTGAAAAAGACAAAAAAGGCCGCCACCAACATGGCAAACTCGAAGGCCTGCCATTGCTTGACCACTTGCTTACTCTTTTGGTAGAGAATCAGGTGCTTCCAAAGCAGGGCAGTGGAGATCAGAAAAATAGATGTCCAGGCGAAATTGACATGGTAGAAGAAGTTCTGAAGGAAGGGCTCCGTACCTATTTTGCTTTCTCCCAAAGAGAGATAAAATAATTCAATGACCAGTCCCACCCCAGAAGCAAACAATCCCGTAGAGGCCCCTCTCCAGATGAGATTTAAAAAGTCACCTTGGGATATTTTGCCTATGGAATAGTTGTAAAATGCATAAAGGGTAAAGAAAAAAAGGATTTCCAGAATCCAGGTGATCTCTTCCGATATTCCGGAGTCCAGCTCATTGATCATTCCAAAGATCCTCACCAAATCCACAAACAACAGAGATAGCCATACCAAAATGGCTAGTAGAAGGCTGAGTTTGCCGATATGGATTGAGGGGAGCTTTACCATCGAATTGCTTTCGCAATAATAAATAATGTAGACTAATCCTGAGTCAGGCGATGTCTGCTCAAATCAGCCGTCAGTGTTAAAAATTATCAAAAAATCCTCAAATAAATACCAAATCTTCCACCACGCCTTTTCCTACTTTATCTTCTATCAAAACCAATAACTTGGATTTGCTCAGCTGTAGTTCTTTTTTGATCGGGCCGGAGGTGATGGTGACAAATAGTTTTTTGTCGCGGATGTAGATGTTGCCAGTTCGGTCAGCGATGGTTTTACCCACTAGCCCTCCCCAGGAGCTGATGAGTAGCTTCTCCTGATATTTATCCTCAAGGCGATAGGCTTTAAGCAGTTCTTTGAAAGCAGATTCTAGAGGCGCAGCCTCTTTTTTTCTGCCTGTGTGGGGTTCGTACTTCATGAATCAAAAGAAAAGTTCTGATGCAATACTGTCTGCCAGCAGTTGCCCTTTTCGACTTAAAGATAGGGTATTGCCTTGGGTGATCAGCCATCCCTGTTTTTCCAAGGAAAGAATTTCCTGTTTTTTTTCTGTTCGGATATCCACATCAAATTGGTCTTTGATTAGGTCCATATTCAATCCCCAGATGGTACGAAGACTGGTAAGAATCTTTTCATTGATCTGGTCAACAGGTTCTAGGGGTTCGATGACAAAGGGAATTTGACCTGAGCAGATGGCTTTGACATAAACAGGATTTGAAGAAGGATTAAATCCCCGATCAACACCATCAAAGGAGTGGGCACTCGGTCCGATACCCAAATAGGAACTTCCCATCCAATAGTTGGTATTGTGAAGGGCAAACTGCCCCGGCTTACCAAAATTTGAAATTTCATACTGCACATATCCGAAGCGGTCGGTTTGCTCCTGCAGCCATTCAAATTGCTCAGCCACAAAATCTTCATCTGCCGGTTTGAATTTTCCTTTTTTGGTCCAGTTGCCAAGGACCGTTTTAGGTTCTACCGTAAGTGCATAAGCCGAGATATGCCCAGGGTCAAGTTCCAAGGCTCGTGAAAGGTCACTTTTCCAAAGGCTATGATCTTCATGGGGAAAGCCATAAATCAGGTCCATGGAGAATTTTTCAAATCCGGCCTTTCGGGCTAACTCAATGGCTTGTTGGCTTTCTTTTGCAGTATGCGCTCGGTGGTATTCTTTAAGTATTTGGTCGTGAAAGCTCTGAATACCCAGGCTCAATCGATCTATTCCAAGGCTTTTCCACCCTGCAAGTTTCTCCTGCGCTAGGTCGTCAGGATTTGCTTCCAGCGTGATCTCAGATTTTGTCCCGGGGAAAAGCTGATCAATTTTTCCAAGGATTGATTCCAATTGGTTGACAGAAAGAAGTGAAGGAGTACCACCTCCAAAATAAACCGTTTCCACAGCTTCTGCTTTCAGGTATTCTTTTCTAAGTTCCAGCTCCTTGATTAAGGCTTCAGTCATTTCTTCCATTCCTTTGAGATTGGTAGAAAAGTGAAAGTCGCAGTAATGACAAGCCTGCCTGCAAAATGGAATATGGATATAGATGCCTGCCACTTTTAATCGATTATCTTGCGAAGATAACTAATCAAAACATCATCACTTGCGAGTCTGTTTTTTGATCCTCTTTGCCTTTCTGATAGTCGGTGTGGGTCATTGCCCCGCTCAGGATTTTTTTAGGGTAAACTGGAACAACCCTCAGGGCACTTCGCATCAGTTTCGCACATTTTCTTCACGTGGAGGAGCAGCGGAGCTAATAGATTCAGTGTCTGTGGAGTTTAGGTCTCTTGGATACCTGATGCATTATTGGGAGGAAATTGAAAAAAAGGATACGCTCACATTCCAACTTCAACCGGGTAATCAGCATAGTTGGAAAGCAATAAAGCAGGGCAATGTACCTGAGGAATGGTGGAAAAAACTGGGTTCTCCACCTCTTTATTATTCCGGTCCTTATACATGGATGGAGACCTTGGTAAAGTCAATGGAAAATGAGGGTTTTCCATTTGCCGCTGTCAAGATAGATAGCATAGAGGCTGAGGGGATTCACCTGACAGGTGTCTTTGATTTGGATGTAGGTCCCTTGATTTGGTGGGATAGTCTGAAAGTATCTGGTGATAGCAAAACGACACAAAAGTATTTGCAGCTTTACTCAGGGCTAATACCGGGAAAGCCATTTTCCCAAAAGGAGTTTGAAAGTGGAGTGAGAAGAATCCGCAGATCTCCTTATTTTCAGCTTGACTCCATCCCATATTTAGGTTTTCAGTTAAAGAGTGCTGCGCCGCATTTCAGGCTCAAGGATCGACGGATAAATGTATTTGACGGCGTGGTGGGATTGATTCCCAATCAAAATCAGCCCAATTCAATGCTGCTCACAGGAGATATCAATCTCCAACTGTATCACTTGGGAGGCAAAGGGAGGGATATTTCTCTGCATTGGCAGCGTCCAAACTTCCAGTCCCAAAACCTGGATTTATCGGCTAAGGAATCTTATTTATTTGGTTCTCCACTGAGCTTTGAACTTGATTTTTCGCTTCTGAAGCAAGACACTACGTTTGTAAACCGGGGAGTGAGTATTGAGTTTGGTTATTCTATTTCAGAGTTTGGAAATATTCGGTTTTTCAACAGACGTCAAGCCGGGGACTTGATTGGAGGCTTTGAATCAGCTGAAGTGCTTCCTTCCTATTTGGACTTCAGATGGAACAGCTATGGATTAGGTGCCGCTTGGAACATGCTCGATGATCCGATTTTTCCCAGAAAAGGGTCTACAATAGAGGCAGAGTTTTCTATAGGAAATAAGAATTTGGTCGAGAATACAGCGATTCCGGGAGAGGTGTATCAAAAATTTGACAAATCTTCTACCCAACTTCAAGCCAAACTTCATGCAGAGAAGCATGTCTATTTGACCCCAGTTTGGGGCATGTGGATTAGAATGAAAAGTGGTGTATTGAAAAATGACAACCTGTTTTTAAACGAGCTTTCAAGATTAGGCGGGTTGAGGTCAATCAGAGGATTTAATGAGCTGTATTTTTTTGCTGATCGCTATGCCTTCCTCAATTTTGAGCAAAGATTGTTTTTCGGGAAAGGGTCCTATCTAATGGCTTTTGGTGATTTTGGAGTAATAAATAATCCTTTTACTTCACCGCAAATAGATCGTCCTAGATCATTTGGATTAGGAATCAATTTGGACACTGACGGAGGATTGTTCAGTTTTGTGTTTGGAATGGGCAAGTCTGCTTTTCAGCCGGCGACTATTTCCCAGTCCAGAATTCACTTTGGTTATTTGGCCAGATTTTGAATTGATTTGATAATGATCCGTCTGCTTTCCCTTATATGCACCCTTCTCCTACCATTCATTGGTGTTTCTCAGATTTTGGAGAATTATAAAGCAAACTGGGTTGATCAATCTGATGTAGCATTTTGGGAGCGAATGGAACAGAGAGATGTAATTGTTGATTTGCATTCGTTTCCTGAATCCCATTTTCAATTTGAAGTTCCTAAAGGCTCAACCATCTTTATCGACGGGAAATTGTGGAGGCTTTTTCCATCAGATACTGCATTTACTATTTCATCGCGACAGATCTCTGATGAGTTTGGCAGTGATTCGGTCAAAATATCAGTAATTGGTCCTAGAAGTAGCTTCGGTAGTTATCCTTTAACTCTTTCCAAGGTTGCCCAAGTTGGTTTTAGCAAGGGAGTAGAACTTGCAAAAGTAGACCAAGTCATAAAAACTCGGTTTTTGCCGCAACCCGTGAAGGATTTTTATTTTACTTCTTTGTTCATTACGTTATTTCTTTTTGCGATTTATAAAATTGCCTACCCTTACCTATTAGGAGTTCTCCTTCAGCCCTTGGCGGTAATCAACGCTGAGGACTTCTCCGAAAGTGGGAGTTTGCAAAAGGTCTTTTCATTTGATATTCTCTTTTACCTATTTATCGTTTCCACCATGATGGCCCAATGCTTGGTGACAGGAATGATAATTTTCAAAAAGGAATGGATTGAAGGCTTGATTGGTTGGGATTATCCATCGATCATGTTGCTATGGGTGACATCTTCCTTCACGATTTTGATTTTGACTATTTTGAAATTTATTGGTATCCGGGTAATTAGTTATTTATTTGATATGGGTAAATCTGACTTTGCCCACTTTTTTTATCTACTACGGTTGATTGTTTTCGGATTTACTGTTGTGATTTTGATGTCTTTATTTTTCGTGATCAATGATTTTTCATCGCTTCAAATCGTTTTTGAGATTTTGATTCAGACGTTTTTCTGGTTTTACATCATTGGTGTAACAGCCCTGTTCATGATTATGATGAATAGGTTGAGTTTTAAGAAATACCATTTATTTACTTACCTTTGCATCGCGGAAATAGTACCTTTTTTAATCCTGTCTAAATGGATTATGGTGCTAGTTCAGTGATGTTTTCGAACTAAAAAAAAGGAAATACTAGCATGAGTGCAGCTCCAAAAGACCGCTTTAAGCCTGTAAAGAGTATCCTAGTTTCCCAGCCCAAACCTACAGACGCAAACTCTCCGTACCTTCTTTTGGCCGAGAAGTATAAGTTGAAGATAGATTTTAGGCAATTTATTAAAGTGGAACCTGTGCCCCCAAAGGAGTTCAGGAAGCAGAAAATTGATATACTCAAACATACCGCTATCATTTTCACCAGTAGAAATGCAATTGACCATTTCTTCGCTATATGTAAGGAATTCAAAATTGAAATGCCGGCTGAGATGAAATACTTCTGTATCTCAGATCAGACAGCCCACTATCTTCAGAAATATATCGTAATACGAAAACGAAAATTGTTTGTAGGCCAAAAGACGGCTGAAGATTTATTCGACTATTTTAAAAAGCATAAAAGTGAAAAGTACTTATTTCCCTGCTCTGATATCAGAAAAGATGATATTCCGGGGTATATGGAGAAGCACGGTATTTCTTTCACTGAGGCTATCATTTATCATACAGTTGCAGCTGATCTTTCTGATTTGGCAGATGTGAAATATGATATTCTTGCTTTTTTCAGTCCTTCGGGAATTAAATCCCTCAAGCAAAATTTTCCAGATTTTGAACAGGGGAACACTCGAATAGCCGCTTTTGGCCCAACTACTGCGCAAGCTGTTAGGGATATGGATTTGATATTGGATATTGAGGCCCCTATGCCGAATGCACCAAGTATGACTGGCGCACTTGAGCTTTATATAAAAAAAGCAAATAATTTATGATTCTAGGAATCATTTTCTGTGGTTTTTCAGTTTAATTTTCTAATTAACTTTAAGGAAGTCTACTCCATAGAAAAATGATCAGACAGGGCATTGCCAAATTTTTTTCCAAAATATCAATAACACTGATCCTTCTTTGTTTTTCAGGTTTGGTGTATGCACAACAAGATGCCCAATTCACCCAATACATGTTCAATGGGCCGTTTTATAATCCTGCAATGGTAGGCAGAGAATCTGGATTCAGGTTTTCTGCACTTCATCGGTCCCAATGGCTTAACTATACCACGGCAGCAGGAACAACTGGAGCACCTATTACCCAGCTAATTACGGCTCAAGGAAGACTGGATTCCAAGAACATTGGATATGGTTTGACGATCGTTAATGACAATATCGGTGCTACCAATAACCTAGAGATTAATTTTCAAGGCAGTTTTCAGAAAAAAATAAATAGGGCCACGCTTAGCCTAGGTGGATACCTAGGTATGTTTTCCAGCTCTTTGGATTATGCAGAACTTATCGTGGTAAATCCCGAGCCGAATTTGCCGTTTACTGGGAAAGAAAGTCAAATGGCCATGGATTTCGGAGCAGGGATATTATTGGATCACAGAAATTTTTATTTGGGACTGAGCTCAAAGCACCTTAATCAGCCTTCATTTGATTTTGGAGATGCTTCTTATGCAAACCAATTGAAAACACACAATTACTTTCTTTTTGGATATAGAGTAAGGCCAATCGGCCAATTACGAATTGAGCCGAGTTTTTTACTGAAATCTGTCGGGATAAATAATTTTTCATACAATTTCAGCGTTATGGCTACTCACCAAAATCGGATAAACGGAGGATTTGCCTATAGAGGTGAGGAATCGATTTCCTTAATACTTGGATATAGTCTTTTAAAGGATAATTCATTGAAATTAGGATATGCCTTTGATTTAATAGTGGGTGGGTTGGAAGCAAAATCTCCTACTTCACATGAACTTATGCTCAGGTATACATTGCAAGAAATGAGCAGAGGAGTAGAGAGAGTTATTCAAAGGACTCCAAGATTTAGGTTTTAAATGCCTCATTATGAGACTAAAAATAAACCTAAAGGCCTCACTTACGGTTGATTTACAAAAAGGTTTAAAATTGGCAGGTTATTTGCAGAATTGTGGCTTAATCCGTTAAATTTCGAAGTATTTGGAAGATTTAGATAGGTTAAAAAAATTGATGATTTAAAAACGTCATTTATGTATAAAAAAATGAAACTCCACGTTGTGCCATTGGCAGTTGGCCTTGCAATAGTGACTTTGCTTCCAAGTTGTGGACTTTTTAATAAAAAGGGGTCGGCCAGTGACAAGGCAAATAGAAGGGGTGAGGTGACTGGTGTAGCCAAGCGAGCTAGCTGGCAACAAAATTTACCTATAGACATGGTCCCTGTCAAGGCAGGAACATTTTGGATGGGACAATCTGACGAGGATATTGCTTATACCCAATCTTCCATGAATAAGCAGGTTACAATATCTGAGTTCTTCATGGATAAATATGAGGTTTCCAATAACAAGTATAGACAGTTTTTAGAAGCAGTTAAGAGTGGGGAATTGGCTACAGGTACTCCTACTACACTTAAGGATCCACCGACTTTTAATTTTGACGAATTGAGACCAGATACAACTGTTTGGTCAACTAGCTTTTCATATCATTATGGAGATCCATTAATGGAATTTTATTTTGACCACCCAGCTTTTGATAATTACCCGGTGGTAGGTATTTCCTGGGATCAAGCCCAGAAATATTGCGAATGGAGAACCTACCATCTAAGAGCAAATGATGAATCCGATTTTGATGTTCCAGCTTTCAGACTTCCTACGGAAGCAGAATGGGAATATGCTGCAAAAGGAGGTAAGGATGTTGCAAAATATCCTTGGGGGGGGCCGTATTTAAAGAATAAAAGAGGTTGTTTGATGGCAAACTTCAAACCAGGAAGAGGTAACTACATTGATGATGGTTTTGCCTATTCCGCCCCTGTTGATGTATTTGCTCCAAATGGTTTTGGATTATTTAATATGTCAGGCAACGTTGCAGAGTGGGTGATGGATGCTTACAAAGCGACTGCAGCTGTAGATACTTGGGATTTAGATCCTGTATATAATGATCCCAATGAGCCAAGAAAAATTGTACGTGGCGGTAGTTGGAAAGATATTGCTCATTACTTGGAGACATCAACTCGTACTTACGAGTATCAGGATGTGGCTCAAGCTCATATCGGATTCAGAACAGCGATGACCTTCATTGGGAGATCTGGATCCATGGACGTAAAAACTTCAAAAAGAACCAAAAGATAATTCAAAACAACCTTAACCTTTAATTTCAAATTACAAAAATGGCTAGCAAAGGCAACTTCTTTTATTCCAGTGTCATGCCCAAAATTTACGGTATTGGTGCTGCTGTCGTAATTCTTGGTGCGATGTTCAAAATTCTAGATTGGCAAGGGGCAAACCTCATGATTGGTGTGGGTTTGACTACAGAAGCAATCATTTTCTTCCTTTCTGCTTTTGAGCCAAGACAAGAAGAAATGGATTGGAGTAAAATCTATCCTGAACTTGCTGACGGAGCGCCTGCTAAGAAATCTAAAGGAGGTGATGAGGTCTCTGCAAAACTTGACGAGATGCTTACCAAGGCTAAAATAGGTCCTGAATTGATCGAAAGCTTGGGTAAAGGAATGCAAAATCTAGCAGTTTCAGCTGAAAAAATGGGTAACCTATCTGATGCTGCTGTTGCTACTAATGAATACGCCACAAATGTAAAATCTGCTGCCAAAACTCTAGCAGACATGAATGTGTCTTATGGCAAAACTGCTGCTGCTCTTACGGAAATGTCTTCCGCTTCAACTGATGCAAAAGCCTATCACACCCAAATCCAAACAGTCACCAAGAATTTATCTGCATTAAACGCAGTTTATGAAATGGAACTTCAGGATGCCAACAGCCATGTCAAGACCTTGAATAAATTCTACAGCAATATGTCTGCAGCAATGGCAGGCATTACAGAGGCGGGCAAAGAAACAGAGGCCTTCAAAAATGAACTGGCCAAGTTGAACCAAAATGTAAGCTCTCTAAATAAAATCTATGGCGGAATGCTTTCTGCCATGAAAGGTTAATCGGATCTCTCACATCTAAGTTGATATAATAAGAAAAGATGGCAGGAGCTAAAGAGTCACCTAGACAACGGATGATCGGAATGATGTACCTTGTATTGACAGCATTGCTGGCTTTGCAGGTAAGTAATCAGATCCTTCAAAAGTTCGTTCTTCTTAATGATGGGATGGAACGGACATCGAAAAATTATATTCTGAAGAATGAATCCACAGTTGGATCAATAGAATATACAGTACAGCAGCAAGGGAATAACGAGAAAGATGTTCCAAAAGTAGCAGCTGCAAAAAAAGTAAGAGAAGCCACTAAGGAAATATATGATTACCTTGAAGCATTGAAGCAGGAGTTGATAACCCAGTCAAATGCTAAAAATGAAGAGGGTAATTTCGTCAATGCTTCCCTAAAAAACACTGAAGTACCCGGTAATATGTTTGCCAATAATGGCAAAGGGGAAGAATTGAAGCAAAAACTCAATGAATATCCTCAAACAATCCAAGGCATTCTTTCAGGTTTGGGTATTACTGATCTCACATTTAGACCTATTGCAAGAGATGCTTCTGAAATAGAGCTTTTTGCAAACGATAGAGAGGCAAAAAACAAAAGCTTTGTTGCTTTGAACTTTGTTAAATCTCCAGTGGGTGCGGTTATCGCGTTGATTTCTCAATTTCAAAATGAAGTTTTGAACATTGAAAGTGAGTCATTAACCACAATTGCAAATACGATCGGCTCGTTTTATTTCAAAGCGGATATTACTGAGGCTAAAATTTCTGCGGTTTCTAACGTTGTAGCTGCAGGTACCAAATTTGAAGGTACTATGTTTATAGCATCCTCATCCTCTTCGGCTATTCCTACTATGTCCATTGATGGCCGTTCTGTTCCAGTAGATGAGAAAGGTTTCGGTAAAATCGAATTTACTGCTACTCCAGCAGGACAGTATGACGACAAAGGACTCGCCAAGAAGGTACTTAAAGGTCAGATCGTAACGAATGTTGGGGGAGAAGACAAAGTTCTACCCGTTGAATACGAATATTTTGTTGCTCAACCAGTAATTAAAGTTTCTTCTGAAGTTGTGCAGCAGTTATATGCTGATT
The DNA here is from genome assembly GCA_018336015.1 of Algoriphagus sp. Taxonomy (GTDB): domain Bacteria; phylum Bacteroidota; class Bacteroidia; order Cytophagales; family Cyclobacteriaceae; genus Algoriphagus; species Algoriphagus aquatilis. The sequence continues at coordinate 46,170 of JAGXQZ010000105.1, forward strand.
GTGCTAACGAGCTTTTGATCGAAGTACCTGCTTTAGGAAATACGTATTCTCCTGAATTTAATGTGGCAAATGGTCAGCCTATCAAAGGAAGCAGACCAGGTCAAGTTACCATCATCCCTGGAGCCTCAGGTAAAGTTACCATCGGGGTGAACAGTGGAGGTAATAAAATCGGTGATGTCGTATTTGATATCAAACCGGTACCTGCACCAACCATTCGTGCTGTAGGCTCAAATGGTGCCGAGCTGGATATGAGCCAGGCACAGGCTATCAATGTATTGAGTGGAATGAAGATTGTAGCCAAAGCAGAGCCAACATTTGCCAGGACTATGGCAAAGGATGCGAACTTTGAAGTGACTGGAGGCGAACTGATCTTGCTGAGAAGTGAAGTGCCAAGAGCTACAGTACCAATTGGTTCAGGTATGCGTTCTCTTTTAGAAAGTGCAAAACCTGGTGACGACATCGTAGTAAGAGTTACTCAAGTTACTCGGACTAACTTTAGAGGAAATAAAATTAATTCTGAGCAAAGAGAGATTCTTCGAATTGCTATTAAGTAAAAAGAGGTCTTAAACTACCTAGATATGAAAAGATTTGTCCAATACGTCTATTTGATTATTCTTGCAGCATTTAGCTTAAATGCTCAGGCTCAAGTGGCAACTTCTGTAAATCCTTCTGGATTTGGAGATAGACAATTCGCTATGGATACAGTTTATTCAAATAAGCGTATTCGTGAGGATGACAAGATGTATCAAATCTCTGTTTGGAGAAGGATAGATCTTAGAGAAAAATACAATCTTTCTCTTTATGGTTCAGGGGATAATAAATCCAATGGAATCGTAAATCATATCTACAAAGCAGTGGTTGATGAAAATGCTCTTGAAGTTTTCGCAGATGAAGATTTTACAAAGCCTCTTTCTATATCTGAGTTTCAGGAAAATTTCTGGTTGTCAGCAAATGGAGACTCCATTTTCGTAAAGCAACTTTACTACCTAGATTTCAAGGAGGATTTTGTATTTGATCGTCACCATTCTGACTTGGTTTTCGACATTAAATTCATTGAATTGGTTATGCCTTCAGTGACTAATGCTAATGCTGGACAAAAAACAGTTGCCTATATCAGGTATAAAGACTTTGTGAATTACTTTAAAAATCATCCTGAAGCTAGATGGATCAATTTTCAAAATATTTCAAAGAGCTTAACATACGATGAGGCATTTGAATCCAGATTGTTCAGATCCGTGGTTAGGAGGTTTACTAATCCAGATGAGGCGCTCATAGCTGATATGGTTAAAGCAGATAACGCTAATCCAGCGATGCAAGCATACATTGATGCTCTAGCTTTTGAATACAAATTATTAGAATTCGAAAACTCCCTTTGGGAGTGGTAAATATAAAAGGGGCTTAGGCCCCTTTATTTTTTTCTATCCATTCTGTCAAAATCTTAGCTTTAAAGGCGCCGAGTAATTGTACTATCTCTTCCTCTGAGGCATTTTGAATTTTTTTAACGGATTTAAAGTGCTTGAGCAATTTCTCAAGTGTGCTTTCCCCGATCCCGGGTATTTCGATCAATTGGCTCTTAAATGCATTTTTACTCCTTACATTTCTGTGAAAAGTTATGGCAAATCGGTGTGCTTCGTCTCGAATGCGCTGAAGTAATTTTAAGCTTTCAGATTTTTTGTCAATATGAATCGGGTAGGAATCTACAGGGAAATAGATTTCTTCCAATCTTTTGGCTATCCCGATAATTGGCATTTTGCCATAAATTCCCAACTCTTGAAGAGCTTCTACTGCTGAGGATAGTTGGCCTTTTCCTCCATCTATCACCACCAACTTTGGCAAGGGTTTTCCTTCCTCAATAAGCCTTTTGTACCGTCTCCCTACGATTTCCTTCATGCTGGCAAAGTCATTTGGACCTTCTACCGTTTTGATATGAAAATGCCGATATTCTTTCACCGCAGGTTTACCACTTAAAAAGCAAACCATACTGGCAACAGGATTGGTACCTTGAATATTTGAGTTATCAAAACATTCGATATGATCGGGAACTTCCTGAAGGCTTAAATCTTGCTGAAGCTGTTTGATCACTCTGTCCTTTTTGTCCTGATTTAAACCAATGAGTAAAGCCTTTTCCTTTTTGTAATAAAGTGCATTTTTTAGCGATAGGTCAAGAAGTTTCTTTTTATCTCCAATCTTTGGTAGAGTCAAATTCAATCCTTCAATCGGGTTTTCCAACTCAATGTTGACTAGGACTTCTTCTGCATCGCTTTGGAATTGATCTTGGAGTCTGACAAGTGCTGTAATCAACATTTCCTCCTCTGTTTCATCCAAGCGCTTTTTCAGCTCTACATTTTTGGAAGTGATCATGGCCCCGTTTTTCACTCGCATGTAGTTGACATAGGCAGTTTTCTCATCTGATACAAGTGTGCAGACATCAAGATTAGCAATGCTCGGATTGGTGATCAGCGATTTGGCTTGGTATTTTTCCAAAAGATCAAGTTTATCTTTCATCCGTTGGGCTTTTTCGAACTCCAAGTTTTCGGCAAAGGCCTGCATTTCCTGTTTGAAATAAGTTTTTGCTATACCCAGATTGCCTTTGAGGATGTGCTTAGCGTGTTCAAGATCTTTTAAATAGGCAGATTCCATTTGATTTCCCACACATGGACCTTGGCAATTTCCGATGTGGTATTCCAGGCAGACTTTGTACTTCCCTTCATTGATTTTAAGATAGGATAAGTCAAGATTGCAGGTTCGAATGGTGAATAACTCCCGGATAAGGTCAAGTACGTTATTCATCGCTTTGACGCTTGCAAAAGGTCCAAAGTAGGTTCCCCGCTTTGGGATCAGTTTTCTTGTGGGAAAAATTCTGGGAAAATTCTCTTTGGTAATCAGAAGGTAAGGGTAAGTCTTATCATCCCTCAAAAGGATATTGTACCTAGGTTGGATCTTTTTGATCAAATTATTTTCCAACAAAAGTGCATCCAATTCCGAATCTACCAGTGTAATTTCAATTCTTCGGATTTCTTTGACCATCCGCTTAGTCTTGAGATTTACTCCGGTATTTTTGTTGAAATAACTGCTGACACGCTTTTTAAGACTCTTGGCCTTACCTACATAGATGAGTTCATTTTCTTCGTTGAAATATTTGTAGACTCCTGGATGGTCAGGCAGAGTCAAGTGATCTTCTGGAAGAAATGAGGAGGATTGCATGAGGTGAAATTAAAAAAACAGCCCCAGATTAGGGCTGTTTTCATTCTTGGGATTATAATCGATTGATCATTAAAAGTCATTCTTTTTTGCGTCGTAATCAAAATCTGCAAACCGTTGACTTTCCTGTTCGTATTTGTCGCAATTGATCTCGATACTTAGTGGTCTTTCCGGTCTTGGAAATGGCCCTTTGGTATAACCTAGAGTTGGGTCTGCATAGACTTTTGCCATGTATTTGACCCAAATTGGTCTTGCTGTTCTTGATCCTTGCCCGGCTGTCCAGCTACGGAAGTGGATCGCACGGTCATCGCCACCGACCCAAGTGCCAGATACGAGATCTTTGCTGATTCCCATGTACCAGCCATCGGAAGCATTCTGAGTAGTTCCGGTTTTTCCTCCCAATTCATTTCCTTCTCTTAGTGTCCAGGGTACGCCTTGACTGGTGCCATCTTCTTCTTCGAAACCACCTCGGAGCATGTAAGTCATCAGGTAGGCATGCTCTTCACTCATCGCCGGTTTTTTTCTTGGTGTGAACTGCTGGATTACGTTCCCATTTTTGTCTTCAATTCGGTCGATGTAATAAGGCGTGGTGTGTTCTCCTTTGTTGACGAAGGTTCCGAATGCTCCCACCATTTCAAAAATTGAAACGTCATTTACCCCAAGTGCCAAAGAAGGAACCTCTTCCAAATCGCTTGTAATTCCTAGCCTTCGTGCAGTCTCAATGACAATTTTCGGGCTTAATTTTTTCATCATATAAGCCGTTACAGAGTTTACAGACTGAGCCATGGCTTTTCTGATGGTCATTTTTTCATATGAAAATTTTCCATCAGCATTGGATGGACTCCATGCAGGTTGGCCTGGGATATAGACCTCTACAGGCTGATCGATAACCGAATAGCAAGGGCTGTAGCCGTTTTCTATTGCAGCAGCATAGACAAAAGGTTTGAATGTAGAGCCAGGTTGTCTTTTTCCTTGCTTCACATGGTCAAATTTGAAATACTTGTGGTCCATTCCACCTACCCAAGCTTTGATATGGCCTGTGTGAGGATCCATGCTCATAAATCCTGCTTGAAGGAATTTTTTGTAATAACGCAGCGAATCCATGGTACTCATGAGTGTGTCTCTCTCTCCTTCCCAAGAAAAAATCCTCATTTTCTTCTTCTCGTTGAGCTTCATGTCAATGGAGTCAGTATTCTCTCCGTATCGCTGTTTGAGGAGTCGATATGCTTCTGTACGCTTTACAGTGGTTTCAATGAAGTTGGGTATGACTTGCCAGTTTTCATCTATCCATGGATCACGGTTACCCATTTCTTTATAAAATGCCTTTTGAAGATCAGCCATGTGCTCTCTCATGGCTTCCTCGGCATATCGCTGCATTCGGCTGTCTATGGTCACATAGATTTTCAATCCATCTCCAAAAAGGTCATAAGCAGAACCGTCGGATTTGAGTGTTTCTTTGGTCCATTTGATCAGGTCTGCTTTCACGATTTCTCTGAAGTAGGTCGCCAAACCTTGGTTTTGATTTTGGACCCGGTAATCAAGTTCGATTGGCAACTTGGATAGGGAGTCAAATTCTTCTTCCGTCAGCTTGTCGTTTTTGACCATTTGGTAAAGGACGGTGTTTCGTCTTCTTAGCGAATTTTCCGGATTGAACACAGGGCTGTAGTAAGTTGGAGCTTTAAATAATCCAACCAACACTGCTGCTTCCTGTATGTTCAAGGTATCAGGTGTTTTATTGAAAAATGTTCTTGCCGCCGTTTTGATTCCGTAGGCATTCGAGCCAAATTCTGAGGTATTGAGGTAAAGTGTCAGGATCTCATTTTTAGTGTAGGCTTTTTCCAATTGGGTTGCTACGATCCACTCTTTGGTCTTGATGATCAGCATGCGCAATCCTGGCACGGAACTTAGGATTCCCTGACTTGCATCAGTTCGGGTTTTGAACAAGTTCTTTGCAGTTTGCTGGCTCAATGTAGATCCACCGCCGGCATCTTGACCCAGGAGAATAGATTTGACGAAAACTCGGATCATAGCCTGCAAGTCAATGCCCGAATGATCTTCAAAACGCTCGTCTTCAGTAGAGATCAAGGCATTCACCAAATTCGGAGAAAGCTCTTCGTAAGTAACAGGGCTCCTGTTTTCACGTGCATAAGTTCCCAAAAGCAATCCATCTGCAGAATAGAGCTCTGAAGCAAGTTCGCTGTCTGGATTTTCTAATGCTTTGAAGTCAGGAAGGGATCCAAACAGCCCCAAGAAATTGATGCTTACCATCCAGACAAAAAGAATAAATAGGACTAAGCCTCCTAAAAAGGCGATCCAGAGGTATTTGATAGTTTTACCGGCCCAGGAAGTAATGGTGGGTTTGGCAGCTTTAGACATAAGTTACAGATAAAGGGACCTGAAGAAAAGGAGATATTCTTCCAGATTTTTGGTTTTGTTCAGCGTTTGAAAATTCTCTATCGAGATGAAGAATGCCTTTGATTTAGCCTGTTGAGACAATCCTGTCGATTTAAACTCCTCAGAAAATTTCTTATAGTACTCAAGCGCTCTTTCCGAATTGCTGAAAGGGCTAATGATGTAAATGGAATTTTCCTGGTTCATGTTCATGTTTCCGGTGCGTAGTCTTGCATTGCTGAAAGCTTGCGCATGGAAATTCTCCAGATCTCCTAGCAAATTCTTGGCCGCTTCTACTTCTGAGGGAGTCAAAGCAATGACAAAAATATGGGTTTGCGACTCATTGACTTTATAAGGAGAATCGGCAGGCACTTCTGTTTTTTTCACATCAGCTATCGGTGCTGTCTCAAGCTGACTAGAGTCAGGCTGAGTGAATTTTTCTTCCTTCAAGGCCGCTAGCTCTTCCTGACTAAGTAGGGGTTGAAGCATTTTTTTTGCCAAATCTGTGAGCTCTAATTCTTTTGAGTTTTGAATAAACTCCTCCAATTTGGTTCGGAAGGCTATTCTGCTATCTAGTTTCCCGGTGACCATTGCATCGAGGAGGAGTAGCTTCTCTGTATTTCTGGTCAGTGGAAATTCGGCCAGCGTTGATCGGATTATTCCCTTGGCCGCTTCAAAATCCCCGCGGTAATAGGCATCATAGGCTTGTTCGTATCTTTTTGAAGATTCGAGGTAGGCCAAATTACCTGAAGCAGCATCGGGATTATTCACAGAATAGGTATACGGCGAGCTTGGGAATTCTCTGTTTAGCCTGTTTGCATAGAAGTCAGCATTACCGTTCAATTCCTTCTGACCCAAGTAAAGCATGTAGTAGGCTTCAGGCTTTTTGCTTGTGTTTGGATAGTTACGAATGAGCGTCTCCAGGTTGTCGATGCTCATTTTGGTTTCTTTCAGGTCAAAGTACAACAGCTTACCCAATTCAAAATAGGACTCTTCCATTTCTGAATTGGCAACCTGAAGCTGTTCAGGGGTGTTTGGGATCGCATTTAGCAAGCTTTCCACCGAAGGTAAACCTGCAAGGGCTGCATCTTCTTTTTGCGAAGCCGAATCCATTTTGGAAGCTTGGGGGCTTGTCTGACCTGAAGTCTGAAACAGTGCTGATCTCCTTCTCCAATTGTCCTGAAGCGGTCGATTGCCCCACGTGCGGCTAAATTCAATGGTGCCCTGCTGCATGGCGGCTGAGTTGTCAAAGTAAAAGCTTGAACCGCTTGTTTTTCCGCTAAATGCCAAGAGGTTATCAAAAATGCTGGTGTTTTTGGGTTGATTTTTTAGTGCTGCTTCCTTGATTAAGCGCTCCTCTTCTGAGGCTAAAAATGCCTCCGCACGCTTTCGCTGCTCTTCTTCACCCAATGCTGCGAGGAAAATTAAACTGTCATTTTTTTGCAATCGCTCAACGTGGAATACAAACTGATCCAAGGTCGCCTTTTGATCGTTGATCTTTGCAGCGATAGGATCTCCTTCTTTGATAAACGTCAGCGCACTGTCTAGGTAATATTTGGTAGCCCGGTAGTCCTTGAATTCGCTGAGATTGAGATCCGCCAGTTTTTGGTAGATGTACCCTTTGAGGCGAGGATTACTGCCGGGCTCCTTGGCGGCTTGATGTAGGAGTTTCAATGTGAGTGGAATGTCTCCCTGTTTTTCTTCAAAAAGTGCCTGTTCATATACCACCACATCTTTCAGATCTTTGTTTTTGGGATCCTTGTAGAGATCCTCATAGTAGTTTCTGACTTTCCTCAGATCCTTGGAGGCATTGAGTTCTGCGACTTGCTGTGCGTACAGGGTGGCATAAAAGCTTCTTTCATAAGGGGGATTGCCCTCCAATGATCTTTTATAGTAATCATAGGCAAGTGCATCCAAGCCTTCCCGTTGATAGCGTTGGGCAAGTATAAAATGGATTCGGGAAAGTTCCTTTTTGTCTTTAGCATAAGTAGTGGCGCGGTCTAATGCTCCAATCACACCACTTTGATCCGCTCTGCTCTCGTAGTAGTAGGCAAGTGTCTTAAACAACTCGTAGCGATTTTCTTCGCTGATTTCTGTTTCTTTGGAAAGGTAGTCAATGGTAAAGTTGGCGTCTTCGTACGTTTTCTGATCGATGTAGAGTCGCAGCAGGCTGATGAGTGCCTGATGCCTCAAGTCCTTGTCTTTGCTTTGACTGTTGACGTATCTGAAGGCATTTTTTGAGTCATCTACATGGGCTTGTAGGTAATCGATTTTTCCGATCAGAAAATAACTGTCATCGACCCATTTGGAGATTCGGTGCCAATCAATGGCTTTAGAGGAAAGTTCTCTTGCCGAATCCAGCATCGCCTTATTTTGTTGAATCGTGGCGGAGTCGATGGGAATAAACACCGGCAAGACCTGGGTGTAGTCCTCTTTGTAATTGTTCTCAACCTGGTTTTGAACCTCCCTGATCTTAACATCGGCCAGGTAATAGGCATTAAAATGAGCCGTTAGGTTATGAAAAGCCCTGTTGGTAAAGGTGTTGCGCTCGGAGGAGCATGCCCCCAAAAAAATGAGGAATCCTATTCCAAAAAGGATTGCATTTTTTCTCATTTCTGATGTTTACAGATTAAGGTACCAAAATAGGGCTTTTAGTGTACTTACCGAACGAATTACCGAAGGGATTATTTGAAGACTGACAAAGATCGAAGATTCGATCAGCTTATATTTGAGAATGTCCTATTCAGAAAAGAAAAAAAAACAAACGCAACATGAGGCTCCTTCTTGGGCAAAGTACATGGGGCTTTCCTTCCAACTCTTTGCTGTCATAGGAGGAGGGACTGCCTTGGGCTGGTGGATTCAGGGAAAAAGTGCCATGAAATTCCCCGTTTGGTTGCTTCTCTTTTGCTTTGCCTCGATCGCTTTGGCTTTTTATCAGCTTTGGAAGAGCATGCAACAGGACCGGTAGACCATTTTGAAAAAAACGGGGTACTTTTGCATCAGTCAAAAACCACCTGCTTATGAAATTGCTCAACAACTTCCACGTCAAGTTCCTCCTTGTGTCCGTTTTGATCGCAGGAACTATCTTGGTTTGCCAGAATTTTTTACCCCAAATCATCCACTCCTATATTTGGGGAATCTATGGTTTTGTTGTCGGGCTTTCTTATTTGGTCAGCGCATTTGCCTTGTGGCTTTACAAAAAGTCTCCAGAAAATTTTCTCCAAATCAAACTTCTCGGAATGGTAGTCCGGATTCTGAGTTCCTTGGGCTTTATTGCCATTTTGGTGGTAATGGGTGTGGAAAATATTATTTTGTTTATCGCCAATTTCTTTATTCTTTTTTTGTTCTACCTGACTTTTGATATCTACACCTTTATTTCTAACTTGCGCCCGATTTCGAAGTAGCCCTCAAAAAAACGAGTTGATGACGCGCAAATTTCTGGTTCTAAGTCTTTTACTTTCAGCATTTTTGCTGAACTTTTCAGTTGCAACATTTGCGGCTGGTGTTGAGACTGAGGAAGGTAAAGAAGACCCGACAGGTTTTATCATGCACCACATCAAGGATTCGCATGAATGGCATTTTTTCAATATTGGCCATACTCACATTACCCTTCCTTTGCCGGTCATTACCTATGCCGCAGACCGTGGTTTGGAATTCTACAAGTCTTCTGATTTTCAAAATCCGGAGACACACAAGTTTGGCAAAGAATACGCGCACAACGGAATCTACATCGATGATCATGAGCACCTAGGACGTGTAGACGGGGGTGCTATCCTGGATTTCTCCCTGACCAAAAACGTGGCAATGATGCTCATTGTCATTGCACTTGTCCTCTATATGGCGCTATCTGCTGCAGGTCACTACAAAAAGCACGGTGCAGTAGCTCCGAAAGGCGCAGCCTCCTTGGTCGAGCCGATTGTGATTTTCGTCAGAGACGAAATTGCCCACAAAGCAATCGGTCCTAAGTACATGAAGTTTGTTCCCTATCTGTTGACACTGTTCTTCTTTATCTGGATTGGTAACCTCCTCGGTCTTCTTCCGGGTGCAGCCAACTTGACCGGAAATATAGCGGTGACCTTCACCTTGGCGATGTTGACTTTCATCATTGTCAATGTCAATGGCAATAAAGATTACTGGAAGCACGTGTTTGCCACTCCGGGTGTGCCAGTGGCCTTGTTGCCGATCATCGTGGTGGTGGAATTCATCGGGTTGTTTACCAAGCCATTTGCCTTGATGGTTCGTCTCTTTGTAGCGATCACGGCAGGTCACATTGTGATTTTGGCCTTCATTTCCCTAGTCTTCATTTTCGAATCTTACGCGATCGGGGTGGTATCCACGCTGATGGTGACCTTTATCAATATGATCGAATTGTTGGTAGCCACGATTCAGGCGTATGTGTTCACGCTGTTTACAGCGATGTACATTGGCGGTGCCGTGGCTGAGCACCATCATGACGATCACCATTAATTAGAAATTTCTTTGTTCAATTTATAAATCTAACGTTTATGTTAACTTCTATCTTGTTGTCTGCTGGATTGGCTCTTATGGGTGCTGGTATCGGTGCAGGAATTGTTGCGATTGGCGCAGGTCTTGGTATCGGTCGTATCGGTGGCCAGGCAATGGAATCTATCGCTCGTCAGCCTGAGGCTGCTGGTAAGGTTCAGACTGCCATGTTGATCATTGCAGCTTTGATCGAGGTAGTTTCCCTGTTTGCAGTAGTAGTTTGTCTACTTATTGCATTGAATGCAGGCGGTCTTACCTTCTAAGAACAAATGAATGGGGATTGGCGCTAGGCCAATCCCTTCCTTTTGAACAAAAACGAAATTAATCCTCCCTACCATGGATCTGATTATACCTAGTGCCGGTCTGGTTTTCTGGCAGCTTTTCGGCTTCTTAGCCCTGTTGTTTATCCTTATCAAGTTTGCTTGGAAGCCAATCTTGGCCTCTTTGGCGGAGCGTGAGGCAAGCATCGATAATGCCCTCAAAGCAGCCGAAAAAGCAAGAAACGAGATGGCTACATTGAAGGCTGAAAATGAAAAGCTCCTTCAAGATGCCCGAATCGAAAGAGATACCATCTTGAGAAAAGCTCAAGAGGCTTCTGCCAAAATGATCGAAGACGCTAAGACCGAAGCCGGTAAGCAAGGTGCGCTCATGATCGAGAATGCCAAAGCTGTCATCGAAACTGAAAAGAAGGCTGCCTTGACTGAGGTGAAAAATCAGGTGGCGATGCTCACCCTGGAAGTAACAGAGAAATTGCTCAGAAAGAACTTGTCTGATGACAAAGCACAGTCTGCGCTGGTAGATGAGTTTATCAAAGACCTAAAGCTTAACTAATCTCCTCCATGTCAAATCATAGAGTAGCATCCCGATATGCCAAATCTATTTTGGATCTGTCCATAGAGAAAGGACTACTGGAGGAGGTATTTGAAGATTTCAACGCGTTGGCTGCAATGGCCAAGACAAACCGTGAACTTGGGCTAGCACTCAGCAATCCTGTATTGAGTTCAGATAAAAAGCTTAAAGTCCTTAAGGCTCTTTTTGCAAAAAAATCCAGTGCACTCACCATTCCCTTCTTTGAGATCGTATCCCGCAAAAACAGGGAGAATATCCTCGTAGACATTGCTAAGGAGTTTGTCGCACAGTACAATCTGTACAAGTCTATCCAAGTGGCTGAAGTCACTACCACATCTCCGTTGACAGGGGCACAGCGCACCCAATTGGTAGAAGTGGTAAAGCAAATCAGCGGAATGAAAACCGTGCAGTTGGTAGAGAAAATCAATGCCGATCTGATCGGAGGTTTTATCCTGAAGGTCAATGACCGTCAGCTGGACGAATCCATCAGCAGCAAACTGAAAGCACTTCGCGTTCAGTTTTCTCAAAATCATTACGAAAAACAGTTTTAACGAATATATCTAATCGTATCATATCATGGCAGAAGTAAGACCTGATGAAGTTTCGGCCATCTTGAGAGAACAACTCTCCGGTGCCAGAACCGAAGCCGAACTAGAAGAAGTGGGTACAGTCCTCCAAGTGGGTGACGGTGTAGCCCGTATCTATGGACTTTCCAAGGCTCAGGCTGGTGAATTGCTGGAGTTTGACAATGGTCTCAAGGCCATGGTGCTTAACCTCGAAGAGGACAATGTGGGTGCCGTACTTTTTGGTGACTCCAAAGAAATCAAAGAAGGAGATACCGTAAAGCGTACCAAAAAGATCGCTTCTATCCAGGCGGGTGAAGGCATGCTTGGCCGTGTAGTGGATACCTTGGGTAACCCTATCGACGGGAAAGGACCTATCGCAGGCAACCTGTACGAAATGCCTTTGGAGCGTAAAGCGCCGGGCGTAATCTACCGTCAGCCGGTAACTGAACCGCTTCAAACAGGTATCAAGTCTATTGATGCGATGATTCCAATCGGTCGTGGTCAGCGTGAATTGGTCATCGGTGACCGTCAGACGGGTAAGACTGCTGTGGTAATCGATACCATTCTGAACCAAAAAGAATTTTACGACAAAGGTGAGCCAGTATTCTGTATCTACGTAGCCGTAGGTCAAAAGGCTTCTACTGTGGCCGGTGTAGTTGCTGCTTTGGAAAAAGGCGGTGCCCTTCCTTACACGGTAGTAGTTTCTGCTGCAGCTTCAGACCCTGCACCCATGCAGTTCTTTGCGCCATTTACCGGTGCTGCGATCGGTGAGTTCTTCCGTGATACCGGCCGTCCTGCCTTGGTAGTTTATGATGACCTTTCTAAGCAGGCAGTAGCTTACCGTGAAGTGTCTCTGCTTTTGAGAAGACCTCCGGGACGTGAAGCTTATCCGGGTGACGTGTTCTACTTACACTCAAGATTGCTCGAAAGAGCTGCGAAAATCAATAAGTCTGATGCTATCGCGCAGCAGATGAATGATCTTCCTGAGTCTATCCGTCCATTGGTAAAAGGTGGTGGTTCGTTGACCGCTCTCCCAATCATCGAGACGCAAGCAGGTGACGTATCTGCTTATATCCCGACCAACGTGATCTCCATTACCGACGGTCAGATCTTCTTGGAGACCAACCTATTCAACTCCGGTATCCGTCCTGCGATCAACGTGGGTATCTCTGTATCCCGAGTAGGTGGTAACGCGCAGATCAAATCCATGAAGAAAGTAGCAGGTACTCTAAAGCTTGACCAAGCGCAGTTCCGTGAATTGGAAGCGTTTGCTAAGTTCGGTTCTGACCTTGATGCTTCTACCAAGCGTACCATCGAGAGAGGTCGTCGTAATCAGGAAATCCTGAAGCAGCCTCAGTACTCTCCGGTATCTGTTGCACATCAGGTAGCGATCATCTACGCTTCTACCAAGGGCTTGATGGATAGCGTGCCTGTAGAAAAGGCTAGAGCATTCGAAAAAGAATTCTACACCTTGTTGGATGCCTCTTATCCTGAAGCATTGCAGTTGATTCTCAAGGGAGACATCGACGGCGCAGGTAAGATTTTGGCAACTGCAGCTGCTGAACTCGCTCCTAAATACGCTAAGTAATTTGATTTCATTCCTCGTTGGGCTTTGGTCTGACGGGGTCATTATATCTGACAAAGCATTCGCTGATGGCTAATCTTAAGGAAGTAAAGCAAAGGATCAACTCGGTAATCTCCACGCAGCAGATTACGAAAGCCATGAAGATGGTTTCCGCTGCCAAGCTGAGAAGGGCACAGGACAAGATCGTACAGATGCGTCCTTATTCCCAAAAGTTGACCACCATTCTCAACAATGTCTCTGCAGCTAGTGAAGGTGCAGCGGATATTGCCTATGCTCAAAAGCGTGAAGGCAAAAAGGTGCTTTTGGTGCCTGTGACTTCAGACAAGGGACTTTGCGGTGCGTTCAATACCAACATCATCAAGGCCACCAATGCTGCCATCAAGGAGCAGTTTGTAGGTGCTGAAATCAGCATTCTTCCTTTGGGCAAAAAGTCATACGAGTACTTCAAGAAGTCTTCTTACACCTTGATAGATGCTTACTACGGCGTGTTTCATAACCTGACCTTTGATGTGGTAAAGGAAGCGGCGGAGTTTGCGATGAACGGATTCGTGGCAGGGGATTATGATCAGGTATTTTTGGTATTCAATGAATTTAAAAACGTAGCAACGCAGATCGTACGGACCGAGCAGTTTTTGCCGATGGCACCTCAAGAGTCCAACGAAGTAAAAGCTGCAGAGACTGACTATATCCTTGAACCTTCTCGTTCTTACATCATCGAAGAGTTGGTGCCTACGTCATTGAAGATTCAGTTCTACAAGGCCGTATTGGAAAGCAACGCCTCCGAGCATGGTGCGCGAATGACTGCCATGGACAAGGCGACTGAAAACGCCGGGGAATTGCTAAAAGAACTGAAACTAATGTACAACCGTACCCGTCAGGCGGCTATCACCAACGAGATCCTCGAGATCGTAGCTGGTGCCAATGCCCTTGCCGGTAAGTAACCAACAATAGATCCCAAATCAGGACCACAGCTCGAAAGGGTTGTGGTTTTTTTGTTTTTAAAATACTCCCGCAGATTATCACTGAAAAAGTCGCGGATTTTCGCAGATTCCGTCCATGGGATGAGTTACGACTTAAATGGTAACCTAAAAGCCATGACCCGAAGGAACGAGCGCACACCGGTGACCTACGATGTGGTAGATCAGCTGACCTTGGGTTTGTAGACTGTTTTTTTGGCTTGTGGTGCGCGTATTGTTTAGGCGCAGCGACTATCAGGGACTTGTTTTAGAATTTTTTTAACCTGGATTATGCATTAGAATTCGTAGCGAGAATTCAAAATGAAAGAAAATCAGGCACTTTGGAGATCGAGTCGTAGGACCGCTACGGTGAGATCGAAAAGTGAAGTGAAACGGCTGATTTTGAAGTATTTTGGGCTCGTAGTAGATTTTCTAATGCCTATTTCAGGTTTAATATATCCCCTGAATCCATCGTTCAAAAAAGACATCATAGACTTGGTAATAGGGATTGCCTGTTGCATCGTATTCTTTGTAGATCAGTTCTTTTTCCAAAAGAGCGTGCAGGGATTTGAGTACCGTAGCGCCACTTCCTAGCTGATAGGCACCGATAAAGTCCTTGGAGGTCGGGGCAGAGACGCGACCGCTTCTGGCTATTGCCACGGCGAGTTTCCATTGCTGTGTGCTCAGCAGGGTGCGGTAATGAAGGAAGAAGGTTTCGCTTTCCTTCAGGATTTGTTGGGCACAAGTCTGCCAATCCTCTGCCGAGTACTCAGTCGCGGGCAATTGATACAGACGATTGCATAATAGCTGTACGTAGTAGGTGTGACACTTGGTCCATTCGAGGATTTGCTCGGCGGTTTGCTCGCTTAGCTTTTTTCCATGCGAAGCAAATTGGCCCACGATAAATTTCCGGTACTCCCAAACGTCTATTTTACCCAATTGGATAGGGCTGGCACTTCGGTAAAAAGGTCGGGAAGGATTAGAGAAAAGTTCGTTAAGAATCGATTGTTGACTACCCGAAAACAGAAAGAACACGTTTTGCAGCTTTTGAATGGCTGCCCGAAGCCAAGCATCGGTGTTTTTTTCCGGATAGGAGTGAATTTGTTGAAACTCGTCGATAGCGATGACTACAGGGTTTTCCAATTGGGAAAGAAAGGTCAGGATATCAATTACGGGCCGTTCGGCCTGTGAGAGTTGAAAACTCACCTGAGGAATGCCGCTTAGCTGATCGAAGGAGATGATGGGTCGAAGTGTTTTCACAAATTCCCAAACCCGCTTTCCGATCTTGTCTTTTTCAGAGAAGTGCTGAAGCAAGGCTGTACCGATGGAGTTGAGGAGTTGGGATTCATTTTCTGTAGGCAGGATATCGAGGTAGATAAATTCCCAATTGCTTGGTAAGTAATGCCTCACATGCTGAATCAAGGCCGTTTTTCCAAGCCTTCTGATTCCCATCAGCAGGCAAGACTGCCCGTTTTGCAGGAATTGTGTGAGTTGTAGTGTCTCCTTTTCTCGGTTGCAAAAATATGCAGGGCCATAGTATCCCGAGGTGGGAAACGGATTCAGAGGTTTTTTGTATCGCATGGCCATGGCTTCTCTTTTGGGATCACTCAAAAGTAATTCACCAAAAGTGATTTACCAAAGGTAATTTACTAAAAGTTAATTAAGGAGAAGGTTGGATTAAACCTGTCAGGTCTTGAAGACCTGACAGGTTTTTTTGGTTTTTCCCCTTACAGCCTAATCCTTCTCGCGACCACATCAGCCATGATGCGGAGGCCTTCATTGTTGGGATGAACCCCGTCAGGCAGGAGTTCGGGTTTGTCCATCAGCGGGGTGTAGAGATCGATCAGTTCCGCACCGGATTTTTGGATAATTTCCATCAGCATCAGCCGCTGTTCGTTGTTCATCACCTCGGGATTGATGCCAAAGTTGACCCGGGTGACTGGCACCGGCATCACGACATAGACTTTGCCATCCTTGGGCATATGTGCACGAAACTCCGCGATTAGATCAAGGTAGTCTTTCACAAAATCGGCTTTATGGGCCCAGTTTTGAGGTTTGGAATCGTTGGTGCCGAGCTTGATGATGACCACATCGGGTTGGAAATCCTTGACCTGCTGGAATTGGGGCTCGTTCCAATAAGGATAGTCTCCTTTTTTGAGCAGGGTACGACCGCTGACGCCGAAGTTTTTGACTTCATAGGAATCCCCGAGTAGGGCGGCTACCTGAAGAGGATAGGAATCGGGATTGTCCCTACCGGGGCCTTGGGTGATGCTGTTGCCGACGAAGGCTACTTTGATGGGGCTTTGGGAAAAAGCGGAAAAGCTGGCGAAAAGCGCCAAGAATAGGAGGGAGAGTTTATGCATGGTTTTTTGGGGTTTGGGTATGGAAATTGGTGATTTTTTACCACAAAGGCCACCAAGGAAGATGGAGAATTAGACATTTCTTGAACTTCAATCCTTTATCCTTTTAACTACCATTTTAAAGGTCTCAGAGGGAAAGCTAAAGCTTTTTTATTCACCGTAGGGACGCAGAGGGCGCAAAGGATTTTTAACCACGAAGGTCACGAAGGACATGGGAGGGCACGAAGGATTTTTTGGCCACAAAGTGAAATGAATAGGACCCCAAGGGTTAGTTAACTACCGAGCTCACTGAGAAAAGCTAAAGCTTTTTTGATTCACCTCGAAGGCGCAGAGAACGCGGAGATTTTTTACCAAAGGAAAAAGGAAATCTTGTAAGTGGTCACAGATGCACAGATATAAAAGATTTATCTGTGAATCTGTGGCAATCTCGATCTTTAAAATTTCCAGTGTAATTTCGTCCATGAGCTTTTTACAAAGGACATTTCAATACCTTTCTTGGCTATCGCTTGACGTGGTGGTCGGGGCGATGGCGGGGATGTATTTTTTTATGGATCTATTTCATGTGCATTTGAAATGGCCCGCTTTTGCCTTGCTTGGATTGGCTGTGTGGAGTATCTATACGCTTGATCACTTGATCGATGTGCAAACTGTACGGACTGAATTAGTCCCTAGAAGGGAATTTCACCGAAAATTCAGAAAAGCGCTTTGTGGCCTGTTGATTTTGGTAGTTTTGATTGGCTTGGTTGGTGCGTTTACTTGGTTTGGATGGGGAAAAGAGCTTCAGCTTACCTTGATTCTGGCCCTGCTGATATTGGGAAGCCGGGTGATGATCCGCAAAATTGGTCCTGGATGGATGAAAGAATTTTCGATTGCTGTCTTCTATGTGGTAGGCATTGTTTGGCTGCCCATCCTGCGGGCTGAGGCAATCGATATTACCAAGAGTTCCCTGCTTTTTTTGCCGGGCTATATCCTGTTGGCATTTTTGAATCTGCTGATGTTATCCTTTTTGGATCGGGATGAAGATGCGAAGTCGGGCTTTTTTTCAGTGGCAAGCACGCTTCCTACCCAAAAAATCATCCAACTCATCCGTCAAGTCGCCTTTGGGTTGATTTTCCTTTCTTTGGCAGGATTTATCTTTTTACCCTCTTTTTATCGGCCATTTTCTTGTGTGGTAGTACTGATGGCTTTGGTTCATTATGTGAGCTTTTTCCAAAGTGGTTTACCGCTTCATCAGAAAAGGCAACGAATGGAACTCGCATTTTCAATTCCTTGGCTTTTGATGCTGCTCTGAACTCTTTTTTTGCTAAGCCTGAGGGTCAAATCTCACAAAAATCGCCAGCCAAATCGAGCGGCTTAGGCGGTAGGTCAGCGGAAGTGCCAAGATCACCACGGCAGTAAGCAAGCCCAGCAACATGCTGAGCGTGTAATCAGGATAAAGGATTGTTAAGGCCACCCAAGCTGCTATGAATAACGCGGTGTTGATCGCATAACTTACAAACATGGCTCCGAAGTAAAAACCGGGCTCTGGCTCGAGGGATTGCTGGCAATGCGGGCAATGGGAATGCATTTTAAACAAGCTTCCCGGACGCAGGAGGTTTCCTTCTTGAAAAAGGTTGCCTTTTCGACAGCGGGGACATTGAAAGGTGAAAATGGACTTGAGCATGGGGTTTATTTGCCTGCTTTGGTGATGATTTGGCGGATGAGTTGATCGAAATAAGCTCCATTTCCGGGGCCGTACCAGTTCATTTCTCGGACTTCATGAAAGTGCTCGTCATAGAGTTCATCGGGGGTAATGTACCCGATGTATCCTCCATTGAAGACCGTCACCATGAGCTTAAGGCCCTGTTGATCGGCGAGTTTTTCCCATTCTTCATAGAAGACGCCTGACAGTTCGCCGCTTGAGGAGATAAATAGAATCCGACCCACTTGGGTAATGTCCAAGTGAGCATTGGTCTCGCCTAATAAGTAGTTGAACAGCCAAGGTCGTATTCTCAGGTTATCCGAAATTCGCAAATGCGGTTCGCGAAGGGAAAGATCCAATCGGGAATGGAGGACTCTTGGGATTTTGTTGGAAGCAAAATTGGTCATCCGCAGCCAAATGACCGAGTCGAGTGCTGCCGCGTATTCTTCTACTTTTTCGGGCGTATTTCCTTTCGAAAGTGGCCGGTGACTTCCCACCGTTCCCGCAGCATAAAGGGCGAGATCGTATTCCCGAGCTTCCATTTTTTGAGTAAGTGCCTTGGGGTAGTCTCCTGACAGTCCCATAAACTTCGAACTCAAGCAAGTAGCATGTGCAGCGTAGGTGATGAATACCGCCTTTTTTCCATCCCTTTTGGTGAAAATGATCTGCCGGACAAAGGGATCAAATGGTCCGTCTTTGACAAATCGGTTGGCGACAAAGTTTTCTGCTTTGGTTTTTCGAAAGCTCATCGACACCGAATCCTCGGAAGCAAGGGCTGTTTGGAGGGCTTGGACACTTTTTGCAGCTAAGAGGTCTACTACTTTTTGATCATATCCGCCAAAAGCCAACTCTCCCAAGGGGCCTGGCATGTAGCCACCCATTCCGGAGTGGGTATGCGTGGCAGTGAAAATGATTTGGTTAGTCGGGATTCCTGCTTCTTTTACCGCATTTTCTACCGCTTGAGCCAAGGCAGGATGAACAATCAGTAACTCGTAATTGAGCCAGGCGATCCGGGTTTTGCCATTGCTCAGCGTAATAGCTTTGACATAGCTGGAGTCATGAACAAACTCATAGGGCCCTCTCGGGGCATAACCTACGAGATCGACGGGTTTGGGGGGAGTGACATTGGCTTTGGACCATCCTGCAAGCCAAGTTTCGCCTTCCGATCCTTCCCATGGTGTGGAAGATAGTCTGTCGAAGGTTTCCCGGTAAAAATCCTGCTCTTTTATCGGGCTTCGGTCCACCGTGGTGATCGTCGCCAAGGCGATCAAACCGATCACTCCAAGGAAGTAGGCGAGGAATTTGAGTAGACGAGGCAAGGGATTTACGAATTACGATTTACGAGTGACGAATTACGATTTACGAATTACGAGTGACGACATTTGATTGAATTTCAGAGATTTACTTGAATTCAGGCATCATTAAACTTAGAAAGTGATTTTTGACTTAGACGCCTCTGTGATTGCCCTCACTCAGGGATAGCAAACGAACCTTGAACTCTGAACCAATAACTTAATAGCCAATAACTGAATATCGAATTTCGAACTCAGAACATCTAACGCCGAACAAATAACTCAATAACCAATAACTGAATATCGAATGTCGAATGTCGAACTCCGAACATCGAATGTAGAACCCCGATGGGATCAATACTCAAACGTCCCGTGTGGACTCTGAATCGTGACTTTTTTGCCTTCATGAGGTTCCACTCTGCCGATGATTTGTGCTTCCACTCCGTAAGACTCGGCGATGTCGATGATTTCCTCGGCATAGCGCTCGTCTAGGTACACTTCCATGCGGTGGCCCATGTTGAAGACCTTGTACATTTCTTTCCAATCGGTACCGCTTTCTTCCTGGATGATTCGGAACAAGGGCGGCGTCTCAAACAGGTTGTCTTTGATCACATGGACATTGTCCACAAAGTGCAGCACCTTAGTCTGTGCACCTCCGGAGCAATGCACCAAGCCGTGGATGTTTGGACGCATGTAGTTCAGCACGTCTACCATGATGGGGGCATAGGTTCGGGTAGGCGAAAGCACCAATTTACCCATGTTCACAGGAGCATCCGGTGCCGGATCGGTGAGGTTGTATTTGCCGGTGTAAACCAAACTGTCCGGAACAGCCGGATCAAAACTTTCGGGATACTTCGTTTTTAGGACTTTGTTAAATACATCATGACGGGCAGAGGTCAGGCCATTGCTTCCCATGCCCCCGTTGTATTCGGTTTCGTAATTGGCTTGACCATAGGAGGAAAGCCCTACGATCACGTCACCCGCTTGAATTTTGTCATTGGAGATGACCTCATCGCGGCGCATTCGGCAAGTCACCGTACTGTCCACGATGATGGTTCTTACCAAATCTCCTACGTCGGCAGTTTCCCCTCCAGTAAGTACGACATTGACTCCGTTGTCTCGGAGCATTTGGAGTACTTCCTCTGTGCCTTGGATGATGGCAGAGATGACTTCGCCAGGTACCAGATTTTTATTTCTTCCAATGGTGGAGGAGACGAGAATATTATTGATGGCGCCTACACACAGCAGGTCGTCGGTATTCATGATAATGGCGTCCTGCGCGATGCCTTTCCACACGCTGAGGTCGCCGGTTTCCTTCCAATAGAGGTAGGCCAAAGAGGACTTGGTGCCCGCCCCATCTGCATGCATGATATTGCAAAAGTCCGGGTCATTGCCTAGCGTGTCTTCGACGATTTTACAGAAAGCCTTGGGAAAAAGGCCCTTGTCCAACTTGGAGATGGCGTTGTGGACGTCTTCTTTGGATGCGGAAACACCGCGCTGCATGTAGCGCTCGTTCATAGCGGAGGAAAGATTTGGTTGGGGCAAAGGTAGCCAATTGAAAAATTGAAAGAGGGAAATAATTGAATTTTTAGAATTGACTTTCCCATTAGATGTTTGAGTTTAATCTCCTTTTGTTTTTTTCGTTCTTTTGGCTTAACCCAAAAGAACCAAAAGGTCAAGATAGGGCAAAAACGAGAGTTTTTGAGCCAGTAAGTGCGGCGGGAAGCTCCAG
Organism: Algoriphagus sp.; assembly: GCA_018336015.1. GTDB lineage: Bacteria > Bacteroidota > Bacteroidia > Cytophagales > Cyclobacteriaceae > Algoriphagus > Algoriphagus aquatilis. The sequence continues at coordinate 67,286 of JAGXQZ010000105.1, forward strand.
CCACACTAGGCCAGACGCTTGCCCGCTGCTGCGTCGGCCCCACGGGCCTAACAAAGGCAAGTGATCTGCTAAAAAATGATAGCTCACTAAAGAGGGTAAATAAACATTAATCTGGTTTAAATGCTATCGATTTGGATTCATTCATACGTAGAATTTAGTGGCATAAGTCAAAGGAACAATCCATTCTATTGGGCGTTTTTTAAATTCTGCAAAACTTTAATTTCGAATGATGTGTATATTTATCAAAAACATACACATGAGAACCAATATCGATATTGATGAAAACCTGATTCAGGAGGCGATGAAGCTTACCGGGATCACCACCAAAAAAGCTGCAGTGGAAGAAGCGCTACGACAAATGGTATCATTAAAAAAGCAGGAAAGAATCAAAGAGCTTAGAGGTAAGTTTAAATGGGAGGGAAATTTGGACGAAATGAGAGAAGGTCGTGATTTTGGGAGATAGTTCCGTTTGGATTTCATATTTGAATGCTAAATCTACCCAAGAAACTGAGTTTCTTGAAAGCATTCTAGGAAAAAGCCCCATTGTCATGCCTGACTTGGTATACTCAGAAATCCTGCAAGGCTACCGGGAAGATTTTGTTTTTCAAGAGACCAAAAAATTTTTAGACGAATTCCCCTTTGCAATTTTGGGAAGCAAGGAACTTGCTCTATCCTCTGCGGAGAATTACCTCTTTCTAAGGAAAAAAGGGATCACAATCCGCAAAACCATTGACTGCTATATCGCATCGTATTGCATTTCTAAAAATATTCCGCTCCTGCATTCTGATCGGGATTTTGATCCATTTGTGGAGCATTTGGGTTTGAAGTCTATTTTTTAGAGTGGTTAAAACACTCATCAAGGAATTTATATTTTTTAAAATCCTATATCCTAAAGAATCTCAAACTCCTTAGACAATGTCGTAATTCGTATATCGCAAATCGTAAATCAAAAAGGCTGGTTGCCCAGCCTTTTCAATAGTTGCGATTTTTATTTTTTTCCAACCAAGATCAAGTCTTCTTGAGGAGTAATCAGGTATCTCGCCCCGTCAGCTGTGACTACCGCCATTTCTTCGACGGAGATGGTTTTTTCTGTACCATCAGGCTGCTTCCAGCAATGAAATCCGTCAAATGCGAAGACCATTCCTTCTTTGAGTAGCTTTTGTGCTGCAGGTCGTGGTTGAGGCAGTCGGGCACCGCCTAGGTTTGGTCCTACGTCGTGTGCCACGTAGCCGACCGGGTGACCGGTACTCCAAGGCACATAGAGGGAACCCGCTGCGTCCATCAAGTCGCGCTGGGCCCGGTCTACATCTTCCCCTTTCACGCCCGGCTTCATCGCACCGAGTGCGGCACGGCTGCCGGCTTTTCCATTTTCCCAATATTTCTGAATAGCTGCTGGAGCGGCAGTTTCTCCTTCCTTCAAGACATAAGCAAATCGCTGAATATCTGACACCCAAATGCCGTAAAGTTTTACTCCAAAGTCGGTTTGAATCACATCTCCGGGCATAATGACTTTGTCTGTGGCATGGGAGTGACCACGGTCAGGCCCTGAATTGACATTGGGGTTTTGGTCGGGATGCCAAGCGTCAGTGACTCCGTACTCGGCCATCTTGGCTTTGAGAAATTTGGCTACGTCAGCGTCTGTGGTTTTTCCCGGCTCGATCATCGCATAAGCTTCATGCTGGAAGTCAGAGGCCAACTGGGCTGCTTTGGTGAGGATTTCCACTTCTTCAGGAAGTTTAATGGATAGCCATTCGTACACGAGTTCGTCTGAGGAAATCAATTTTTTCTCATCCGCGCCCATCAGACCAGCTAGTTCTTGATACTGACTGTGTGTGATGCCATCCGCCATTTCATTGCTAGCGGAGGAGTTGATGGCTACTTTTTGGAAGCCCTTGGATTTGATAAATTCCACAGCTTTGGCGACAGCAGATTCTCCACGCGGAACACGTTCTACCTTTTCGTGAATAACGAGATCATCAAGAGCCGTAGCTTCTCCCTCGGGAGAAAATACCAAGGAATGAAACCCACTTTCGTCATTGAAAAACAAGAATGCGGCAGTTCCGCTTGCATTTTCACCTCCTACATGGGTAGCAATAGGATCATTGTAATTTTCCCGGCAGACGACCAGCCATACATCCACTCCTGCGTTTTTCAGCGCAGTGGGTAGGAGTTGATTAATCCGTTTTTTTCGGATTTCAGGCCAAGGATTTTCTCCCCAATAGGTGACAGGGTCTATTTTTTCCTGTTTTTCCGAGGTGGTTTCCGCGTTGGGTTGGCAGGCCCAAAGAGCTGCCATAAACCCAAAGAGTAGAAGTTTCTTTTGCATAGATTGGCTGTAATTCTTTGGTAAATTAATCAGGATTTTGACATGCAAAAAGAACCGCTCGAAGGATGCAACAACCTTTCATTCATAATTCGAATCATAAAAATCTTTTATTTTGAACAAAAACACAGGACAAGCGTGTTAAAGTGCAAATCGAATCCGCCTTATCCCGGCATTAAATGAAAATAGGAATTGTCTGTTATCCCACCTTTGGTGGGAGTGGTGTAGTGGCTACTGAGCTTGGAAAAGGTCTGGCCAAAGTGGGGCATGAGGTTCACTTTATCACCTACAAGCAGCCCATGCGATTGGATTTTTTCAGCGAAAATCTCTTCTACCATGAAGTGGATATCAAGAGTTATCCATTGTTTGAATTTGCACCTTACGAACTCGCCTTGGCCAGTAAGATGGTTAGCGTGGTGAAATACGAAAACCTGGATTTGCTGCATGTGCATTACGCGATTCCGCACGCTTCGGCTGCCTACATGGCCAAGCAAATTCTAAAGACCGAGGGAATTCAGATTCCTGTGGTGACGACACTGCATGGTACAGATATTACCCTAGTGGGAAAAGATCCAAGCTACGAGCCAGTGGTGACCTTCTCTATCAATCAATCCGATGGCGTGACAGCCGTTTCAGAAGATTTGAAAAAGGAAACGTTTGAGCATTTCGACATCAAGCGGGACATTGAGGTGATTCCAAATTTTATTGATTTGGAGCGTTTCAAGAAGCAGCGTAAAGAGCATTTCAAGCTAGCCATCTGCCCTAATGGAGAAAAACTCCTCGTCCATACCTCCAATTTTAGAAAAGTGAAGCGGGTGGAGGATGTTATTCATGTCTTTTACAATGTCCGAAAGGAAATTCCTGCGAAACTTCTTTTGGTCGGTGACGGACCGGAAAGAGATCGGATGGAGCGCCTATGCCGTACTTTGGGGACCTGTGATGATATTCGGTTTTTGGGCAAGTTGGAAGCCGTAGAGGAAGTGCTTTCGGTTGCCGATTTGTTTTTGATGCCTTCGGAAAAAGAAAGTTTTGGATTAGCGGCTTTGGAGGCTATGGCTTGCGAAGTCCCTGTTTTATCTTCCAATGCAGGAGGAATACCCGAGCTTAATTTGGACGGAATCACAGGCTTTGCCTGTGAGGTGGGAGAGGTAGAGGATATGACCAAAAAAGCCAAATTCATCCTTTCCGATGAAAATCTCCCCGGATTCAAAGAGCGTGCTTTGGCTAGAGCTAAGGAATTTGATATCGATCAGATCCTACCAAAGTATGTAGCTTATTATGAGAAAACCATTGCGACTACCCTGAGTGCAGTTTGATTTTCTGAGCTAAATCAGTTTTAAGAATATTCTTTGGTTTTTTGAAACCCTTATCTTTGCGTTGCAGTTTACGGATTGAAGTTAACCCACGAACTCATGCAAGCAACTGTTAAACCAACTACAAACATGAAAAAGATTGGGCGATTGGACAGACCGGATAATTTCGGTTCAGCCCAGATGTTTTCTAACCCGATTTTGGAAAGAATTTCCAGAACCCACATTATGGTTCCGATCACGCTTTTTTTCGCGATTTCTTCGGTATCTTTTTACTACGCATTGACGGCAACTTCCATCGGCCTTTCAGTAGGATTACCAGTCATGCTCCTCGGAATCTTTGCCTTCACTTTTGTGGAATATATGATGCATAAGCATTTCTTCCACATGGAGCCTGACACACCCTTCAAGGATAAGCTTCAGTATTCTATACATGGTGTGCATCACGATTATCCTAAGGACAAAGATCGCTTGGCGATGCCTCCATTTGTGAGTGCCGCCTATGCAGCGATTTTTTATTTGGTGTTTCAGCTGATCATGGGAGACTACTCCCTGTACTTTCTTCCTGGTTTTTTGATAGGATACTCGGCCTATTTGGGTGTGCATTACATTGTGCATGCGTACAACCCCCCAAAGAACTTCCTGAAAATTCTATGGGTCAATCATGCCATCCATCATTATAAAGATCCGGATACTTCATTTGGAGTAAGTTCTCCGCTTTGGGACTACCTCCTGGGTACCATGCCTAAAAAAGACTAAAAATGGCCTCCCTTCGGGGAGGTTTTTTGTTTTTGGGATCAGCCACAAAGACGCAAGGACTCTAAGGAAGGTGTAAAGACTTCGAAAATCATTATTCAATGTTCGACATTCGAGATTGAATAGTGGATTTCGAACTCCGAACTTTAAATGTCAAATAATGAAGGTTGACAGAACACCGAACACTGAACTTCGAACATCGAATGATGAAGAAAATAGCATGAAAACAATATCCATCATCGGTCTAGGCTGGATTGGCGAGCCATTGGCTTTTTACCTGCAGGAAAAAGGCATGCATGTCATTGGCTCCACGACCTCATCAGAAAAGCAGGAAAAGCTTTTGAAGGAAGGACTTCAAGCCATTCGTTTTTCACTCAATCCCCATCCTGAAGGGGTAGGATTTAATGCATTTTTTCAATCCGGAATTTTGGTGGTCAATATTCCTCCGAGAACTCGAAGTGTAAACGGTGCTTTTCATTTGGAACAACTCAAATACCTGAGAAGCTTGATCGATAATTCGCCGATTCAGAAAGTGATTTTTGTTTCCAGTACTGGAGTGTATCCTGAAGTGACTTCTCCCGAAAAATATGGGGAGGATTTCCCGATTTCCTTGGTAAATACTGGTAATGACACGATTTTCCAGGCAGAGCAACTGATGGAGAAAAGACGAAAGTACGACTTGACTATCATCCGCTTTGGTGGCTTGATGGGAGATGCAAGAGTACCGGGTAAATATTTTTCAGGCAGAGAAAATGTAGCAGGACATACCCGGGTCAATTTTATTCATAGAAAAGATGCCGTTCGCATGCTGGCTTGGGTAATGGAAAAAGAACTTTGGAACGAGACCTTTAATGGAGTAGCTCCAATCCATCCGCTGCGGAGAGACATTTACGAGAAAAACGCTCTTGACCTAGGTATAGCCCCGCCTGCCAGTTACCAGAATGAGCTTGAAGGCAATGGCCGATTGATCGATTCCGGCAAGATCATTAAGACAGGATTTGAGTTTGATTATCCTGATCCTTTGGGATTTAGATACAGTTGAAACATGGTTGAAATACATTTGAAATAAAGCTACCTGCGGTAGCGAACTATTTTTGTCACTAGCACCTTTGGACTTGAATTTTATAGATAGTTATTTCTCTTTTTTCGCCCGACTAAGGAGGGCTTATTTCCACAGTATTTCATGCAGCCTATCTACGCTTTATTTCGCAAATCATCTTTCAATAATAATATCTCCATCATATTCCGCGACCGAAGGGAGCCTATTTCTATTGTATCTCGTGCAACATATCCCTTTTTCTATTCTGCCAACTGTGACTGGTTACTGATCACTTTTACCTTCCGCCTTCGTGCCTTTGTGGCAACATTCAAATGCCATCTTGTCACTTTTTCACGCTTGGAACGGGCATTGATACCTCCCTCTCGTCAAATTTTGTGTTCAACTAAACCGATTTATACCCATGCAGGAAAAAGGCACGATCTCGATCCATACCGAGAACATTTTCCCGATTATCAAGAAATTCCTCTATTCCGACCATGAGATTTTCCTTCGGGAACTCGTCTCCAATGCAGTAGACGCTACGCAGAAAATCAAAAGACTGGCTACCCTAGGTCAGTACACCGGCGAACTCGGTGACATTACCGTGGAGGTGGCTTTTGACGAGAAAAAGAAGACCATCACCATCTCTGACAAAGGCCTTGGAATGACCGCCGAAGAGATCAAAAAGTACATCAATCAGATTGCATTCTCCGGCGCAACCGAGTTTGTGGAGAAATTCAAAGATGCCAAAGATGCCAATGAGATCATCGGTAAGTTTGGCTTGGGTTTCTACTCCGCCTTCATGGTGGCCAAAAACGTGGAAATCCACACCCTTTCCTATCAGGACGGCGCAGAACCGGCCATCTGGACTTGTGACGGCAGTACCGAATTTGAAATCAAAAAAGGAAAGAAGAAAGAACGAGGTACTGACATTATTCTTCATATCAACGAGGATTCTGAAGAATTCCTCGACAAATGGAAGCTGCAAGGCATCCTGGATAAATACTGCAAGTTCCTCCCTGTGCCGATCAAGTTTGGAACCAAATCCGAGTCTGTGGAGGATGGAGTCGATGACAAGGGCGATAAAAAGTGGAAGTCTATCGAGGTAGACAACATCATCAACACCACTTCTCCGATTTGGACCAAGTCTCCAAGCGACCTAAAGGACGAAGACTACCTGGCTTTCTACAAGAGCCTGTATCCGATGGGGGAGGATCCGCTTTTCTGGATTCACCTCAATGTGGACTATCCGTTCAACCTGACCGGAGTGCTGTATTTCCCCAAGGTCAAAAACGAATTCGAGCTTCAGCGTAATAAGATCAAGCTTTTCAGCCGTCAGGTATTCATTACCGATGAGGTGAAAGACATCGTGCCGGAATTTTTGATGCTGCTTCACGGGGTGATTGATTCTCCGGACATTCCGCTCAACGTATCCCGAAGCTTCCTGCAGGCCGATGGCAACGTGAAGAAAATCAACAACTACATCACCAAAAAAGTAGCCGACAAGCTGTCCGAACTTTTCAAAAAGGATCGCAAAGCCTACGAGGAAAAGTGGAACGACATCGGACTGTTTGTAAAGTACGGCATGATCTCCGAGGAGAAATTCTACGAAAAAGGCAAGGAATTCACCCTGCTCAAAAACACCAAAAACGAATATTTCACGCTGGATGAATACCGTGAAAAGGTGAAAGCTGTGCAAACGGATAAAAACGAGCAGACCATCTTCCTCTACTCCACCGACCTCAACAAACAGGACAGCTTCATCGATTCGGCCAACAAGAAGGATTACGATGTGCTCGTGCTTGACTCTCCGATCGACAGCCATTTTATCCAACATATCGAGACCAAGATCGAGAAGACCCAACTTAAGCGAGTGGATGCCGATGTGGTGGAAAAGCTCATCCAAAAAGACTCCACCTATGCCAATCTCCTGACCGAAGATCAGAGCAAATCCGTGAAAGAACTCTTCGAAAAGGCGATCAACAACAAAAACTACAGCGTGGAGATCGAAGGCTTGAGTCCTGAGGAGATGCCTGTGACCATCACCATGGAAGAGTGGATGCGTCGTATGAAGGACATGGCACAGACCGGAGGAGGACCAATGAGCTTCTACGGCAGCTTGCCGGACAGCTACAAAGTCGCCATCAACGGCAACCATCCTGTGGTGGACAAAATCCTCAAAGCCGAAGGCGAGGAAGCCCAACTGAAACTAGCCAAGCAGGCCTTTGATTTGGCCATGTTGTCTCAGGGCTTGCTAACCGGCAAAGACCTGACTGCCTTTGTGAAGCGAAGTGTAGAGATGATTTGATGTGAGAGACCTTTGAGGTCTCAAAGACCTCGAAGGTCTTCTTTAATTATGTAAATATTCAAACCTTCCAGGTTTAAAAAACCTCAAAGGTTTTCCAAATCCCCGGCCTTGGTCGGGGATTTTTCGTGTTTATTTCTAGGAGAAATCTAATTTTAAAAACTAAAATTTCACTATTTAGCAACATATTGTATAACAGCAAGTTGTAATTTGTATTCTACTAAGAAATTAGAAATAATTTCATTGAAAATCAACTAGTTATGATTTACTAATAAAAAATATTCAGTTGAAGTCTTGACTTTTTGAAATGAGGGAGTATTTTCAATTAAAGTTTTCGGAAATGGACGCTTTATAACAAATTGTTAACTTAAATGAATAGAAGATGCTTGAAATTAAAAAAAGTGTATTTGGTATATGTGCAATCTTAGGGCTAACTACTGGAATTTGTGTAGCGCAATCTACTTGTGATACGACACCAGACCCAGGCCAAACCGTAGGAAGATGCCTTCTTGTTACTACCTCACAAGGGGATTTAGCGACCTGTAATGTCACAAATCCTGAAGGAGAAACCTGGTATTTTGGCAAGCTTGAAGTAGGGGGATGAATTTAATTCTTATGTATTCAAATCTAATTGGCGGCAAGAATAATCGCGCCGCTTTTTTTACTCTTATGAAAAGTCTTTTCAAGATTATTTTATTACTTTTATTCAGTTGCAAAGTTGATTCCGGGGATGATAAATCCGAGATATTTAGGGTTCTAGGTTATAAATTTGGTGATGATTTTGTTCTTGGGATAGATGATGAAACAAATATTTTTAATTATCTAAGTGTTCCTGTAAATTTAGGAAATGAAAGTAAACTCTTTTTTTTTAGTGAAATTTCTAATACCCTTAACATTTATGATGTCGCAAATGGGACACTTGATAAAAAATTAAAATATCCCATTCAAGGTCCTAATTCAATATTTGGTATTGGATTTAATTCAGGATTTGTAATCGCGAATTATGATTCAATAATTTATTATAGTCGATTGATGGAAAGGGTGTATATATCAAATTCAGAAGGTGATATATATAAATCATTAAATTTAAGCAATGATTCAAATAGTTTCGGATCTATTGACTTAACTTCCCCAATGGCATATCGAGATAAATCAATTTATTTACAAAGTTTGCCTAAAATATCTGCCTATTCGTCTTCAGACTCTATCAAAGTATTAAATGAAATATCAAAAATAAATTTGGAAACTGGCTTAGTAACAAAACTCCAAATTCAAAGCCCTGCGATTTATTTTTCTGGAAATTTTTCTTACCAATTGAAAATGCTTGACTTTGTATATAATCCAAAAATAGACAAATTTATATTTAGCTATCCACTGTCTGATTCTTTATATGTTGTAGACTTTGAAGGTTACTCAAAGGCTTACCTTGCTAAAAGTAATTTGGTGTCTGATTTTATCGAAACAGATTTTCAAAATAAGATTGTATCCAAATCAAAATTAACAAATTATTATTTTTGGATAAATGATTCTTATGGTAAATTAATTTACGATCCTATTAATGATATTTATTTAAGGGAAGCGAGGAAAGGGATCACAGAAGAAAATTTTCTGGCAAGAAAGTTAAAGACAAAAAAGGAGGTTTTGATTTTGAATAACAAGTTTAAGAAAATTGGGACTATTCCTCATAATGGCGGTGACTTTATTTATTATTTTTTTAAAAAAAATAGAATCTATTGGAACAAGGATCTTGTTGAGTTTAATTTAGAGGCAAGTCAAGAAGATTCTATATTTTTTGACTCGATTGAGATAGAATTTAATTGAGTTCCCTACACTTGTAAGCCTGTATTTACCTTTTTTTTCCATTTGAGGTGGTGCTTTTATTCTCTCCTCCAAACTTGTTTAATTCCCAAAATTTAGCATTTATAGCCAAGCCTTTCTCAAAAGACCAACTACGGCTGCATGCCTGCACCTCCCTCTGTAAGAATCGGGAACATAAGACGGTTTTGATTCAGGAATTTGCCGAGGAGCAGGTGGTTAATAAATACTGAGAAAATATTTGACAGTTACAAAGTCGCCATCAACGGTAACCATCCCGTGGTGGACAAAATCCTCAAAGCGGAAGGGGAAGAGGCCCAGTTGAAACTAGCCAAGCAAGCATTTGATTTGGCCTTGCTTTCTCAGGGCTTGCTGACCGGCAAGGACCTGACAGCCTTTGTAAAGCGAAGTGTGGAGATGATTTGATGTGAGAGACCTTTGAGGTCTCAAAGACCTCGAAGGTCTTCTTTAATTATGTAAATATTCAAACCTTCGAGGTTCCCAAAACCTCAAAGGTTTTCCAAATCCCCGGCCTTGGTCGGGGATTTTTTTATATGAAACATAGAAAAATTTGATTTAACGATCTGAATTATAGATTTATAAGTAAACTTTATAAATCTCAAAAATGAATTTTTCAGCCTGAAAATCAATTAGTTAAAAACCATTTTAATTTCTCTTTAGCTTTACACTTGACTTTTTGAATTTGGGGGGCATATTTAGTTCAAGTTCAATGCGCTGCGAGCTTTTTAATAAGTATTTTAACTTCAATCATCTTTATATTATGAAAAAGAAAACTCTCTATTTAGCATCCTTCTGTATTATTTCTTTTGCTTTTAGTTTAATTCTAAATTTAATTTCGGAAAAAGGATCTAATCTTAATTCTTTATTTAGTCAAGTTTATGCTCAAGATGAAGAGCTAGAAGAATCTGGGTCAGGTAAAACTGATTGGTATTATTTTGACTGTCCATATAACACTGGAAAATATTGTAGTTCTGTTCAGAGTTCAGAATCTTGTGGAAAATCAAAGAAAAAACCAATTGGAAATTGTTAATAATTTAAGTTAAAGAACTCAACTCTGCCTAAGGGGTTGAGTCTTTTCCTTTTAAAACAGTTTTATTCCTAATGAATCGAATTCTTCCCTTAATCTTCGTAATTGTTTTTATTTTTTCTTGTTCTCAGCCAAATTCCAATGACAGAAAAGTGGATTTTTTTGTTGATCCAAAATTCATTTCCACGGGAAATTCCCTAGCCCAGTTTTACCTTTTCAACCAAGTCCGAAATGATTCATTGTTTCTGTACAATTCATTTAATCACTCCCTTGATCTCGTTGATTTAAAATCAGATTCGGTAGTAAATCGGATAAAGTTTGAATTGAATGGCCCCAATGCGGTAAATGACATCAGCTCCTTTTATTTTCATAATCGGGACTCCATTTTTCTATCAGAGGAAAATTTTTCTGTTGCTCTGGTTAACTCCAAAGGTGAATTGAAAAACAGATACACTGATTTCCTGTCAAGCTTTCCTACAGAGGAAAAAGAGAAACTCTATTCCAATAGCCCTTCCTTGGGGTTTGCTTCCCAGATGCTGTATGATCCTTCTCAAAAGGAAATACTACTCTACTTCATGCCCTTCAATCAGGCGGAACAGAAGCGGATCTTTGCTGCCTATTCTTTGGAGAGCGGAAAATCCAAATCCCTGCCGATTCACCTGCCTGACCAGTATTTGGATAAAAAATTGGATCTGAGCAAGTTGTTTTTGACTTCAGGCACAGTGGATAAATCTGGCTTTACTTACCTCTTTTCCGGTAGTCCGTTTGTTTTCCGATATGATTTTCATACTAAGAAAGTAGCATCATTTGAAGCTAATCCTCCTTGGGAAAAGGTAAAGGCGGATGATATTCCTTTTGGTTCCATGAGTTCAGAGCAAAAACAGGACTTTATGAAGGAGAATCCATTTTACTATAAAATCTACTTTGACCCCTATCGAAATCTGTACTACCGACTGAGTAGCCCACCAAGGCCAAATGCCACAGAGCCGGACTTTCATTATGTCAATTACAACACCATTTGTGTTACTGTATTGGACAAAGAGCTTCAGGTATTGGATCATCTTTTTCTCCCTAAAGAAAATGTGTACAATGTTGGATTCTCCTTTGTGACTTCAGAAGGGCTTTGGATCAGCTACAATGGAGGAAATCAAGATGATGAAAACTGGATCAAAGGAGATTTGATCAAATTCGATAACGTGACGAATTGATTTGAATACTGCTAAACCCTCCGAAGGTTTATCTCCCCACTCCCGTACTAGGCTATTCCGATTTTTCGGTTATTTTTGATCATGCTTTCCAAAAAGACCAAGTACGCCCTGCATGCCCTGACTTACCTCGGTAAGCATCGGGAAAACAAGACCGTCCTGATTCAGGACATCGCCGAAGAACATGGCATTTCGCATAAGTTTCTCGAAAATATCCTCCTCGAACTCCGAAAGGCCGGCTACCTCGGCAGCAAAAAGGGCAAAGGCGGTGGCTACTACCTGATCAAAGAACCCAAAGACATCCCACTTTCCCGAGTGATTCGACTCCTAGACGGGCCTATTGCCCTACTTCCCTGCGTCAGTCTCAACTACTACGAACCCTGCGCCGAGTGCAAGGATGAGTCCCACTGTGGCATCAATCGGGTCATGGCTCAAGTCCGGGATGAAACGCTTAAAATACTGGAAAATAAGACCTTGCAGGATATATTGGAGCGGGAATAAAAATTTTTATCCATAAACCCTATAAAAAACATAGGGAATATATACTTTTGCTTTTCCTTGCCGTAAAGACAGCAATGATTTTAGATTTATTTGTAAAAAGCGCTTCTCTTCCGTGGAGAAGGCAAGTCTAAAATCTTGCTTGATTACCTTCACGAGCGAGTTTGGGAAAATGTAACAAAAGAAAAAAACAATGAGTCAGCCACTGAACTTGTCCGATCTTGAATCTCAGCTTGCAAGTTTGAGCGCTGAGGAAGGGCTCAAGCTGGTTGCTGATCTTTTTCCCGGGAAAGTGGTGTTTTCGACTTCTCTCGGTCAGGAAGATCAGGTCATCACCCAATTGATTGCTTCGCAAAAGCTTTCGATTCAGATCTTTTCTCTGGATACGGGCAGGTTGTTTCCTGAGACTCTGGAATTGTTGTCCAGAACTGAGAGTAAATACAAAACCCGGATCAAGGTTTACTACCCGGAGACTGCTTCGGTCGAAAAATTGGTGGAGGACATCGGAATCAATGGGTTCTATGAATCAGTCGAAAACCGCAAATCCTGCTGCTTTGTCCGAAAAGTAGCGCCTTTGAAGCGAGCTTTGGCAGGGAATGCCGTTTGGGTAACCGGACTGCGAGCCGAGCAAAGTGCCAACCGGAGTGAGATGAAGCGGATCGAGTGGGATGAGGCCAATCAGATCATTAAATACAATCCGCTATTGGATTGGACCTTTGATCAGATGATCTCCTACATCGAAGAGCAGAAAATTCCCTACAATCCACTCCACAATCAGGGATTTATCAGCATCGGCTGTGCTCCATGTACCAGGGCTATTCTCCCTGGAGAAGATGCCCGGGCCGGTAGATGGTGGTGGGAGGATTCGAAGAAGGAGTGTGGGTTGCATGCCAAATAAGACACAAGATTTTAGACACAAGACATTAGACACAAAGACTTCGAGTTGACGTCACTGCGAGGAGGCACGACGAAGCAGTCTCCAAATCAGGAAAATAGTGGCTGAGATTGCTTCGGGGCCGCTAGAAAATTAAAAATGGATTAAGTATCAGCTTGGCCCCTCGCAATGACGGCCAAGCGCATAAATAAAAATCGTATTTCCTATGAACCTATTTATACCTAACCCCAAAGAGGCAGAATCCATCTACATCCTGAGGGAAGTAGCGGCGCAGTTTGAGCGTCCGGTTCTGCTTTTTTCCGGGGGAAAAGACTCGATTACCTTGGTGAGGCTGGCTCAAAAGGCCTTTTTCCCTGCCAAAATCCCTTTCCCTCTCCTCCATGTGGACACCGGGCACAATTTCCCAGAGACCATTGAATTCAGGGATTGGCTGGTCAAAGAATTGGGACTTGAACTGATCGTCAGAAACGTGCAGGACTCCATCGACCAAGGCAAAGTTCGTGAAGAGCGCGGTCGCTATGCAAGCCGAAATACGCTTCAGACGACCACACTTTTGGATGCCATCGAAGAGTTCAAGTTTGACGCTTGTATCGGTGGTGCAAGACGGGATGAAGAAAAAGCCCGAGCCAAAGAGCGCGTGTTTTCCGTCCGAGACGACTTTGGTCAGTGGGATGAAAAAAACCAGCGTCCGGAGCTATTCGACATGCTCAATGGGAAAATCCACGTGGGTCAAAACGTCCGAGTCTTCCCGATTTCCAACTGGACCGAGCTCGATGTGTGGGAATACATCCGCACTGAAAATATCGCCATTCCGAGCATCTACTTTGCCCATAAACGGGAGGTGTTTTTCCGAGATGGAATGATTTGGACTGCCAATGAACACGTCTTCCGTGAAGCCCACGAAGAAGTGGTGGAGCGAATGGTCAGATTTCGAACCGTCGGCGACATGACCTGTACCGCAGCGGTACTTTCAGAAGCGACGTCATTAGATGATGTGGTTGCAGAAATCCGCGAATCCACCATCTCTGAACGCGGTGCCCGAATCGACGACAAGCGCTCCGAAGCAGCGATGGAGACGAGGAAGAAAGTCGGATACTTCTAGGCGTCATTGCGAGGGAGGAACGACCGAAGCAATCTTAATAATTAGGAAATACGCTAGAAATAGGTCCCGCAAGCGGGACGAAATACCTTACTTGAACCGAATGCTAATATTTCGCCGAACGTAGTGAGGCCTATTTCAACTTATTTCCACGGTATTTCAATTGTGTATAAAAAATTAAACATGGATATACAAGGCAGAAAACTCATCAAAATCGCTACCGCAGGTTCTGTGGATGATGGCAAAAGTACGCTCATCGGACGCTTGCTATACGATACGCATTCCCTGACCACAGACAAGATCGAAGCGATCGAGCGTAGCTCAAAGCAGCGGGGATACGATTACTTGGATTTTTCACTGGCTACCGATGGCTTGGTGGCCGAGCGTGAGCAGGGCATCACCATTGACGTGGCTCATATTTATTTCAATACCGATAAGACCAACTTCATCGTGGCAGATACTCCCGGGCATGTGGAGTACACCCGAAACATGGTGACGGGTGCCTCTACCTCTCAAGTGGCAATCATCTTGATCGATGCCCGCAAAGGAGTCATCGAACAGACCTACCGCCACTTTTTCATCAGCAATCTTCTTCGCATTAGCCATGTCGTGGTAGCTATCAACAAAATGGATTTGGTGGAGTACAGTGAAGATGTGTTTTTGAAAATCAAGGCAGACTTTGATGTCTTGGTGGAGAAAAGTGACTTTGCTGAAGAGCAGATTACCTTTATTCCTTTGTCTGCGCTGAAGGGAGAAAATGTGACCCGAAAGTCAGAACACATGCCTTGGTATGTGGGGAATACGCTTTTGGATCATTTGGAAGTGTTGGAACCTGAGGATTTGCAAGAAAGTGCCGCGGCGAGATTTCCTGTTCAGTTGGTGATCCGTCCCAAAACCGAAGCCTACCATGATTTCAGAGGCTTTTCTGGAAAGCTTTATGGCAATTCTCTTCAAGTGGGAGACAGAGTTACCGTGCTTCCTTCCGGCAATGAATCCACCATTAAAAGCATTCATTTCTTCGATCAGGAGTTGGAAAGTGCCGCTCCTGGTTCGTCCATCGTTCTTACTTTGGCTGATGAAGTTGATTGCAGCCGGGGTGATATGATCGTGAAAAGTGGAGAAGCTCCAAGTAGCGAGAAGACCATTTCAGCCACCGTTTGCCAAGTAAACAGCAAGGCCTTGAAAGTCGGGGGGAAATATATCCTGCAGCATGGAATTAATCGGGTATTGGCCAAAGTCGATCAGATCGAAGCTAGAATTCATACCGATTTCTCAGGAACCGAAGAGGCCGATCAGCTGAAACTGAATGATATCGGTAAGGTAAATCTTAGACTCAGCAAGCCGATTCACTTTGATTCCTACCATCATTCCAAGTCAAACGGAGCCTTTATCCTGATCGATGAGGGGACTTTTGATACGGTGTCGGTGGGGTTTATTGAGTAAGAGAATAGATGCTAGACACAAGACGCTAGACATAAGCCTTCTTTACCTGCCTGCCGCAGGCAGGTTCATTATTCAGTGTTCGCCATTCGATATTTAAAAATTCAGAACGTCGAATATTGAATTTCGAACCCTGAACGCCGAACCAAAAACAACTAGCCCTGACTTCGGTCTTGGCTTTTTCTCATAACCTATAACCTATTATCCCTATAGGGAAAAAAATTAAACCTATGCAAAGCTTTCGAACCGAACTGGAAAACCCTATTGTAGAGCGGGATATTATCGAATTGGAGCGAAAAATCGCCCTTTTCCGCGAGGGTAAAATCGATGAAGAGAAATTCAGAAGCCTTCGCCTTGCCCGTGGAGTCTATGGACAGCGTCAACAAGGTGTGCAAATGGTACGGATCAAGCTCCCCTATGGAAGGGCTACTTCGGCACAGTTGAGAAGGATTTGCAAGGTTTCGGAGGAGTACTCTATCGGGCGCCTGCACATCACTACCCGTCAGGATATTCAAATTCACTTCGTAAGCTTGGACAGGACTCCTCAGCTTTGGGCAGAGTTGGAAAAGGACGATGTCACGCTTCGAGAGGCCTGCGGAAATACGGTAAGAAATGTCACCGCTTCGGAGACCGCAGGTATAGATCCAAAGGAACCCTTTGATGTGACCCCTTATGCCGATGCGACCTTCCGTTATTTTTTGAGAAATCCGGTTTGTCAGGAGATGGGGCGCAAGTTTAAGATGGCCTTTTCTTCCACAGATGAAGACACGGGCTTGGCTTACATGCACGATTTGGGCTTTATCCCCAAAGTCAAAGAAGTCGATGGAAATCAGTTGAGGGGTTTCAAGGTGTTGCTTGGTGGTGGTTTAGGCTCTCAGCCTCGACATGCGGATTTGATTACCGAGTTTTTGGAGACCGATCAGCTGATTCCCTTTATCGAAGCGGTGCTGCGAATCTTTGACCGGCACGGAGAGCGCGCAAGGAGAAATAAAGCGCGGATGAAGTTTTTGATCAAAGAGATCGGTTTGGAGGCCTTTTTGGATTTGGTAGAAAAAGAGAAAAAAGCACTTCCATTCCAACGCTTTCCCCTTCATTTTGAAAACTATGAGCAGGGAAGAACGCTACCCAATCCACCGGCTGTGGCGGTCAATCCCGCCGACTTGGGGCTGGACTTTGAGCTTTGGAAACTGACTAATGTGCTGCCGCAAAAGCAGGCTGGGTACGTTTCCATTGGGGTTCGCGTGCCTTTAGGGGATTTTTACCTGGATCAGGCTCGGCCTTTGGCAGATTTGGTGGAGCACTACGCTGCCGGAGAAATTCGATTTACCCTTCGCCAAAACATCTTGATCCGCGATGTGCGGGAAGATTTAGTGCCGTTCTTCTACCAGGAACTGAAAAAGATCAACCTTGCCCAGCGAGGCTATAATTCCCTTGGGGACATCACCGCCTGTCCGGGTACAGACACCTGCAACTTGGGCATTGCCAGCTCGACGGGAATTGCCAAGGAGCTGGAAAAGGTCATTGAGCAGGAGTATCCTCAATACCTCAGCAACCGCGACCTCGTGATCAAGATTTCCGGCTGCATGAATGCCTGCGGACAGCACAACATGGCCCACATTGGCTTTCAAGGCATGTCCATGAAGGCCGGCAAAACCGTCATTCCAGCTCTTCAAGTGCTGTTGGGTGGAGGAAATCTCGGCGATGGCAACGGTCGATTTGCCGACAAAGTAACCAAAGTTCCCAGCCGTCGTGGGCCTCAGGCACTGCGTGTTTTGCTGGAAGATTTTGAGAAAAATGCAAGTGGAAAAGACTTCCTCAGCTACTATGATCGGCAAGGGCAGATGTATTTCTACGACTTGCTCAAGGAATTGAGTGATCCCGCTACCGTCACCGAAGCAGATTCGGTGGATTGGGGACATCAGGATGCCTATGAAGTGGCAGTGGGAGTTGGCGAATGTGCCGGAGTGGTGATTGACCTAGTGGCGACTTTGCTTTTGGAAGCTTTGGAAAAACTCGATCAAGGTCAGGAAGCCCTCGAGCAGGGTCGCTGGTCTGACAGCATTTACCATCATTATGCCGGCTTGATCAATGCTGCTAAAGCGCTTTTGCTAAGCGACGACATCAGCACCAACAGCTATGCGAGCATCGTAAGTCTTTTCGATGAGAAGTTTGTCGAGACCGGCAAAATCCAGTTGGAAGGCACCTTTGCCGACAAAGTCTATCAGATCAATCAGCACGAACCATCCGAAGAGTTTGCCAAGTCCTACGCCAAGCAAGCCATGGAGATCTACAGCCTGCTGAAAACCTATCGGGAAGAGGAGGTAGAGGCATGAGAACGACAGTCAATCCAAAAGTAACCCTAGTCGGGGCAGGTCCCGGAGATCCGGAACTGATGACTTTGAAAGGAATCCTGGCGCTCAATACGGCTGATGTGGTGCTGTATGACGCCTTGATTGATCCGGTTTTGCTGAAGCATGCTCCGGCTACTGCATTGAAACTATTTGTGGGAAAACGAGTGGGCAAGCACAGCACTCCTCAGGAAGACACCAATCAGCTTTGTGTCGAGCTCGCCCGAAAGCACGGTCACGTGGTCCGATTGAAAGGTGGAGACCCCTTTGTTTTTGGTAGGGGAGGAGAAGAAATCGAGTACATCGAGGCCTTTGGAATTCCTACAGCAGTGGTACCGGGGATCACTTCGGCGATTGCAGTTCCTGCGCATGTGGGAATTCCAGTGACCAAAAGGGGTATTTCAGAGAGCTTCTGGGTAGTAACAGGGACGACCACTGCAGGAGAACTTTCGCGGGATTTGGCGTTTGCGGCACAGTCCACAGCCACAGTAGTCATCTTAATGGGCACCAAAAAATTGGGAGAAATCACTGAAACCTACAGAAAGGCTGGAAAGGAACACCTTCCCATCGCAATCATTCAAAGCGGAACCACCCGAGAAGAAAAAATCACGGCAGGATATATCCACGACATCGAGCAAAAGGCGGCAGAAAATCAGGTGGAAGCCCCTGCGGTCATCATTGTTGGCGAAGTCGTGAGGGAAAGTATGCGATTGGCGGAGGTGTATCGGGAAGTGGTGAAAATGGAAATGCGGTAGAAAATTTCCTTGGTGAAATACCATTGAAACATACTTCGCGTTGCTCGGTGAAATAGGCTCCCTGCGGTCGCGAGATATAACGCAGAGCAGTTATTTAATTATTTCGCTCGACGAAGTCGAGCCTTTCTCTATAGTATTTCCACTGTATTTCAAAAATTCTATTTCAAAAAGTCTTGCATCTTGTGTCTAATGTCTAAAATCTGAAATGAACCATCTCTACCCCATCTTTCTCAAAGTCCATGAACTCAACGTCCTCTTGGTCGGTGGTGGTTTTGTGGCTACGGAAAAGCTGGAATTCCTGCTCAAGTCCAGTCCTTTGGCTCAAGTCACCGTGGTGTCTCGGGAGTTTAGACCTGAATTTTTGGAAGTAGCTTCAAAGGCAGATACTGTAACCTTGATTGAGGATCTGTATCATGAAAAGTATTTGGGAGGAAAGCACCTCGTAATCGGAGCGACAGATAACAAGGCGGTCAACCGACAAATCCGCGATGAGGCCAAGGAGCGTTTTCTCCTAGTGAATATTGCTGATACCCCCGAACTGTGTGATTTTTACTTGGGAGGTATTGTGACCAAAGGCAATCTGAAAATCGCCATTTCCACCAACGGAAAGTCTCCTACCACTGCCAAGCGCCTCCGACAATTGCTCGAAGAAGTGCTGCCTGAGGAGATCGATGACCTGCTCGAAAACCTAAATGCCTACCGTGCTACCCTCAAGGGAGACTTTGAGTACAAGGTCAAGGCGATGAATGAGATTACGGAGGGCTTGGTGAGGAAAGAGATACAAGACCATAGACAGTAGACACAAGACTTAAGTAGCAAGTAGCTAGGATCAAGAAAGAGGTGAGAAAGTGAATGGAGTTGATGCCGGGTTATTCTTCAGTGGTATGTTTGCTTGAGATGAACTACTAAGAAAATCACAAGTTAAGTTCCGATTATGTGATTTTTTACACATTTTTGGAACATAAAGTGTGATTAATGTTTTTTGACAGAAATATTCTTGCTCAACTTCAAGCTTGGACTGCACGTCCAACCCCAAAGCCTCTTTTGCTAAAAGGTGCGCGGCAGGTAGGCAAAACCTCCTTGCTGAAATGGTACGGTCAGACCTATTATTCAAAAACAGCTTACTTCAACTTTGATCGGCAGCCTGACCTGAAGCAGTTTTTTGAACTGACCAAAGACCCACTTCGAATCATTCAGAATCTCTCCCTCGTGGCGGGATTTCCGATTGAGCCAAAAAACACACTGATCATTTTTGATGAGATCCAAGAATGTAAGGAAGCCCTGAACTCTCTTAAATATTTCGAGGAACTGGAAGAGTCCTTCCATCTTGTTGGTGCAGGATCGCTTTTGGGAGTCACTTTAGGAAATTTCTCTTCCTTTCCTGTGGGAAAAGTTGATTTTTTAGAATTATTCCCACTGACATTCATGGAATTTTTGTCTCAAAAGGACTCAGAGATGGCTAACTATCTGGAGTCTATTCAGGCAATAGAGCCAATACCTGATTATTTTTTCAATAGGATTTTGGAGAGCTTTCGTCTTTATATGATTTCGGGTGGAATGCCCGAAGCTGCCAAAGAATTGGTCGAAAGCGCTGATTTGCAACGAGTGGAGGACCTATTGGACAACATCAATCAGGCGTATGAGTTGGATTTTTCCAAACATGTACCTGCTAGAGATATTCAAAAAATCAACTTTATCTGGAATTCAATTCCCTCACAGCTGGCCAAGGAAAATAAGAAATTTCTCTACCAGGTGGTCAAACCCGGTGCCCGAGCAAGAGAATATGAAGATGCCCTCACGTGGTTGATTCAGGCAGGTTTGGTTTATAAAGTCAACCGAGTGACTAAGGTCGGTGTACCGCTGTCTGTCTATCAGGATCTTAACGCTTTTAAGATTTATTTTCTTGACATGGGGTTACTGAGGCGCAAGGCTCGACTTCAGCCAGCTGCTATTCTCAATCCGACCGAACTCTTTTCTGAATTTAAAGGGGCTTTGGCCGAAAATTACGTGCTACAGTCTTTGCTGGTTCAGTTTGGCGAATTGCCATCCTATTGGACTTCTGATGGAAAAGCGGAAGTCGATTTTTTACTTTCTTACCAAAATGAAATCCTTCCGGTTGAGGTTAAATCCGGTGAGAATACCCGTGGTAGGAGCCTTTCTGTTTATGATCAGGAAAACAACCCCCGAGTAAAACTCAGGTTTTCGATGAAAAATCTGATCAATCAAGATGGACTGATCAATATTCCACTTTTTATGGCGGACCGTACTCGTTATTTATTGGACTTGGTATGAGTCCATTAGTGGAAAAGTGGTCTAGAATGAACTAATTGAAAGGCCATTTAAGTCATTTCTCAAAAGAGCTAAATTTTAAAAAATCACAGGTTAAGTTCCGATTATGTGATTTTTTGCACGTTTTCGGAACTTAACCTGTGAATTCTACTCTTTTGTCGGCCTACTTGACCTTTTCTTGCAAAGGATCCACCCCAGTCATCTCCCAATGTCCCAAAGCAATCGGAATCCCTCCGATGGCGTTCAGCTGATCAAAAAACTCCCGAAGCTTGAATTCTTCGCCTTTTTCTTCCTTGACTCGGGCATAGTCTGCGAGGGCATTTTCCAAGAGGTATTTGCCGGTGATGTAGCTTGTTCCATACCCGGGCTGCCTCATGTAGAGGTGTTGCTCAAAAAGCAAAAGCTCCTTTTCTGTCTTCATCCAGCCTCTAGGCGTGTAGTTGGAGTGAATTCCTCCCGCCTCGACCATGGTCATTTCGTTGGCTTGCGCATAGAGTGAGCCTAGACCTCTGGCAGCTCGCTGGGCAATCATGATGTAGACAATTTCACGGGACCTTGGAGAATTCTGATATAGCCCTGCATCCATAAACATCTCTTCCACTGCCGTAGCAGTACCTTCATTTCTGCTGTCGAAAATATTGTACAGCAAAGGCCCTTTTCGAATCGGACTCACATGCGGTTCATTGTCCATAATAGCCAACTCAAACCAATGGTAAAAGTGCGAATACAGCGGAAGCGGATCGATGTGCATCCCGATGGTGAAAAAATTGCGCTTTTCTTTGGGGATAAAACTTCCCCTA
Organism: Algoriphagus sp.; assembly: GCA_018336015.1. GTDB lineage: Bacteria > Bacteroidota > Bacteroidia > Cytophagales > Cyclobacteriaceae > Algoriphagus > Algoriphagus aquatilis. Next base: position 89,211 of record JAGXQZ010000105.1, read on the forward strand.
TGCTCTCTCAAAGCTGGTTCGAAGTAATCTTTAACCGTGACAATTTCTTGTTTTTCCAAAAAGGCCATGAATTCCTGAATGGACTCTTCCGTGAGCTTTTCGAAATCCTCAGGCGTATTGGCCTCCGGAAGCTGGGGAAGGTTTCGGTTTTGGTGTTCTTCTAATTTAAGCGAGTTCCAAGCTCGGGCGAGTTCGCGTTTGAGAATCATCACTTCATCTTCCCAAGTCAGCGGAACCAAGTGGACATTTTGCAGGTACCAGGTATAGTTTTCCTTACCGATACCGGAGGGCTCGGTTTTGTTAGGCGCTTCGGCGTGAAGCCAACTGACAAGGTCTTTGGTAGAGAGGGATGCCGACTGGATGGCTTCTACCAGTTCGCCATCTTCTTTTACACCGGGCAGATCCAGCAATGAGGCTAGATCTTCCACTTGTTGTTCGATCGTTGGAATTCCTGCTTCCCAAAGTTCTTTGGCATTGCCGGTCAGGTTTTCTTTTGCCTGGGTATTCAAGGCTTCGATGGATTGAATTTTTGCAAGAAAGCTTGCTCTTTCTTCTGAGCTTAAGGGAAAAGAAAACTGCCAAACCTCTGTCACTCCATGGTGCGTAGGGCCCTCGTGGTCAGGTACATCACTCCGCTCCATCCAGATGGATTTGTAAAAAGCAGGATCGCGTTCCCATGGCTTCAGCACCCGGTAGTTAAAGTCGAAGCCGTTCATTTCAGCCCATACAATTCGCCAGTCTACCTGCTCGGCAATAGTCCAGCCAGCGGTGTCCATGCTTAGGAGTTTTTCCCGAAGGACTTCGAAATCCGCCATTCTTTTCTCAAAAGTGGACTTTCTGTAATCCGGAGCACCTTCCCAAGTAGGAGGCATTTCAAAGGCCCTCCATTCTGAAAATAAAGAGACTAGATCTGAATGGGTGGCGGGGAGCTTTGAAATAGAGTTGGTTGATGGGTCAGCAGCACCTTTACAGCTCAGTAAAAAGCTGAAAATACAGCCAAAAAGGAAATAGTATGTCGTTCGCATGGCAATGGAAAAGGAGACAGTCTGAAAGATAATCTCTTGCCAAGCAGAATCCAACCCAAGAAATTAGGATAAACCATTCAGTAAATTGACTCCATCCCATGGAAGGGGAGATAAAAACCTTTCAGGACTACGTTGAGGTTTTTTATTTCCCTCAGTTCCTGTAATTTTGGGCTTCTTTTACAACGAATCAATACTCTAGTTTATGGCATATTTATTTACCTCAGAGTCAGTGTCTGAGGGTCATCCTGACAAAATCGCTGACCAAATCTCTGATGCGCTGATTGATAACTTTTTGGCCTTCGATCCCAGTTCCAAAGTAGCCTGTGAAACCCTCGTGACTACCGGTCAGGTGGTATTGGCAGGTGAGGTGAAATCCAACACCTACCTTGACGTGCAGAAGATCGCCCGTGATGTGATCAATCGAATCGGCTATACCAAGAGTGAATACATGTTTGAAGGCAACTCTTGTGGTGTACTATCTGCCATTCACGAGCAGTCTGCTGATATCAATCAGGGTGTAGAGCGTAAGAATCCTGAAGAGCAAGGTGCAGGTGACCAAGGGATGATGTTTGGCTATGCCACTAACGAGACCGAAAACTACATGCCGCTTGCCTTGGATCTGTCTCACATGATCCTCCGTGAGCTGGCTGCTCTAAGAAGAGAAAATAAAGAGATTACGTACCTCCGCCCTGACTCCAAGTCTCAGGTGACGATCGAGTACAGTGACGATAATGTGCCTCAGCGAATTGACGCGATTGTGGTTTCTACCCAGCACGATGACTTCGATGCAGAAGAGGCGATGCTTGCCAAAATCAAATCCGATATCATCCACATATTGATTCCTAGAGTAAAAGCTAAGCTTAAGCCTGAGCTTCAAAAGCTTTTCACAGATAAAATCACCTACCATATCAACCCAACCGGTAAGTTCGTGATCGGTGGACCTCATGGTGACACCGGTCTGACCGGAAGAAAAATCATCGTGGATACTTACGGGGGCAAAGGCGCTCACGGCGGTGGAGCTTTCTCTGGAAAAGATCCATCCAAAGTGGACCGCTCAGCAGCTTATGCTACCCGACACATTGCCAAAAACATGGTGGCTGCGGGTGTAGCCGACGAAATCCTGGTTCAAGTGTCTTACGCAATCGGTGTGGCTAAGCCAATGGGTATCTACATCAATACCTACGGCACGGCCAAAGTGAACCTGACCGATGGCGAAATTGCCAAGAAGGTGGAAGCTATATTTGATATGAGACCTTATGCTATCGAGCAGCGACTGAAGCTGAGAAACCCGATCTATGAGGAAACTGCAGCTTACGGCCACATGGGTAGAGCAAATGAGGTGGTGACCAAAGTTTTCAAATCACCATATCAAGAAGCAAAAACCGTAGAGGTCGAACTCTTCACTTGGGAAAAGCTAGACTACGTCGATAAAATCAAGGCTGAATTTGGCCTATAAACAGAAAGCCCTGAAGCGATTCGGGGCTTTTTTGTGACATAACCTTCGAGGTTTTCAAAACCTCGAAGGTTTTTCAATTAAACTTTATCGGGCTAGTATCAACCAACCTCGCGGGTCAACCACCGGAGGGGTTTTGCTTTTTACTTCCACTCCTTTTTTCCCAACAGGGATTCCCTGTACTCCCTCAGAAGTCTCAATTTCAACAGGCATCTCAAAATCAATTCCCTGAAGAGAGATCAAATAGCCTTCTTTTCCTTTTTTGCTGACTTTCAAAGTGGGGACAGACGTGGTATACAGGTACAGGTCAAAGAATCCCTGAAGGTCCTTTCCGGTGTAGCTTTGGACAAAATCAGTAAAGTCCTTGGTCGTTACCTGATTGAGGTATGTGAAGTGCTCGTCCATCACGAATGCCTTAATCGCAGAGAAAAACAGCTCATCTCCCAACACGCCCCGTAAGGCATGAATGACCCAAGCGCCCTTGGTATAGATCTCGGGATGATAGGCTTCCTCTTCGGTCGAATTCGGTGGGCTCACGACCGGTTTAGCATGTGGGATATTTCTTGATTCGGATTTTACCTTGGCAAAATAGGTCTCCGGACCGCCATGCTCCCAATAAAACAGCCAATCCCCATAGGCGGTCAACCCTTCATGAATCCACATATCCGCCCAGTCACTCACCGATACCTTGTTTCCAAACCACTCGTGGCCCAGCTCATGGTGCAGTAGCCAGTCGTAGCGTACCTTGCCCATAGGGATGGATTGAAAATTGTTTCCGTAGGCATTGATGGTCTGGTGTTCCATACCCAGGTAGGGGGTTTCGACTACTGCGATTTTGTCTTTTGGAAAAGGGAAGGGACCGAAGTACTTCTCCAAGGTTTCGGTACTGACTTTCAGGTTTTCCAAAAGGCCTTTTGCTTTTGCCCGATTTTCCTGAAGCACCCATACTTGCATGGGGATGACGTCACCTGATGAGGAGGTGAAATCCAGCTTTTCTTCATAAAATACCCCTAGCGTAAAGTTGATGTTGTAATTGCTGATTGGGTAGTCCGTTTGCCAGTGGTAGGTCATTTTTGGCCCCGTTTCCTGCGTGTCGATCAGTCGACCATTGGAAGCGACAAAGTAGGGTTTGGGTACAGTGAAAATCAGATCCACTCCTTCACTCGGTTCGCTGGATGGATGATCTAAGGCGGGCATAAAGACTTTTGCCCCCTCACCTTGACAAGACAAACCCATCCAGTGGTTTTCTAGCAGGTCTTTCTCCCAAGTGAATCCTCCTGTCCAAGGTGGATTCTGAGCGATAGGTGTTTTTCCTCCATAAAAAATTTGAACCTGATCGCAGGTACAGTCCACTGGGATGATATCCAACAGGTCATTTTGGTGCGAGAATTTGACTTCCTTACCATCCATCAGGACTTTACTCACTTCGTATTCATCGATGAGTTGGAATCGGAGGGTGTCCAGTTTTTCGGCTGCAGAAAAGGTAATGGTATTGGAACCCTGGATGCCCTGGCTTTCGGGTAAAAGCTCCAATTCCAAGCGATAATGACGAATTTTCATCTTTGCCTGAAGCGGATCGAGCGGTCCTCCCCAGTCCCAGTTTTGGGCAAAGGCACTGGACCAAAAGCAAGTAAGTAAAAGGAGAAAAGTGAGCTTTTTCATGATTGTTGATTCGGTGAATAAAAGAAAGCAGGGTTTAATGCTTCTTATTTGCTGAGGGATGTAAGATAAAAAAAGCCGTCCGGAATTGATTCAGGACGGCTTCAAATTAGTCTTCGGCGTAGTTGAAGGAGTCAACCTGTTCTTTGACCCAGTCAGAGTATTTTCCTTTTCGGTAGTCTACCCATTCCTCTTTGTATTTGGATTCTTCGATCAAAAACTTGAAGCCGGTGGCTGCCTTGGGTTTGCTCAGGGCATTTACCAAGTCTTCGGCAAGGTTTTTCTCTTTTACTTTTCGGTCGATGAAGTCCTGCATCATTTGATGCTCTTGAGCGGGTTCCATCTTGGTGAATTCCGCAAAATTGTCGGGTTGATCTTCGATTTCGTCCAGGATATCTTCCTCCTCTTCGGTCAGATCATAGTTGAAGTAGTCCTCATCATCCGGCATGTGATGGATTTTCTTCTTGTCGATTTGGTAAAAGCAGACATTACCCTTCAGTAATTGGGCTGCGATGAAGTCTACCTCTTTTTCAGTAAGCGAAAGCATGGATGGGTTTCAAGATTTTTGGAAAAATAATGAAAGTTGAAATTTCAACAAATTGTTTCAAACATAGCAATGTCAAGGCCAAAAAATAGCCTAAATCTCGTGATTCATGATTTTTTCGAGTAAATGAGCGTCTAGTTCATGCCCTCCGGGAAAGGTCAGAACCTGAATCGACTTTCCCAAGGACTGAACAAGTGCCATTTGCTGCGCTTTATGTTCCTCTTGGATCAACTCGTCTTGGTCTCCAAAGGCCAAAATCAGTTGGGTGTTTTCAAATTTTTCCCTTCCCAAATCCAGGGAAAGGTCCTGCGCAAAGCCACCTGCCCAAAGTACCAAAGTGGCGATTTGACCTTTCCACTGACTTGCCCATCTCGTGCATGTAGCGGCACCTTGCGAAAATCCCAACACGTGGATTTTTGGAAGACTTTCAAAGTTCTCGAGAGTTTGCTCCAGCAAGAGATTCAGATAGCGATGATTGTTTGCGATGGCAACTTCCCGCTCATGCTTGGTCATCCAGTTGGCACCGACCCTTCCCTGAAATTCCTTTAAATACCCATAATTGGTTCCTTCTGGTGCAAGGATGACTCGATCTGCCGAATCAAAGGGGAGGAATTTGCGGATAAAGAATTCCGACAACTGTCCGTATCCGTGGAAGACCAGCCAAAGCTCTTTCTCTTTTCCGCTGGGTTCGTGGGAGATGGAATAGTGTGCTTCGTAAGAGAACCGGATGGACTTTTTCACCGATCAGCTGTTGAGGTCATCAAACTTCAAGGGAAGCAAATTGGCAATTCCCTTGATCCGCATCACGTTTCCATTGGAGCAAAGGATCAGCATCGTGATCGGTTTTTCAAACCGATTTTCGACCTCATTGATGGTCTGGCGACATACCCCGCAAGGGGAGACGCCGGCCCAAATCTCCTCACCTGCCCGCTGGGCGACAATCGCCAGCATGGTGGGAGGCGAATCTGGATGGTTTGCACCTGCATAGCCTAGCAGCAATCGCTCGGCACATACGCCTGTGGGAAAGCTGACATTTTCCTGATTTGAAGATTGAAGGATTTCATCGTTTTCGAGCAGGACAGCAGCACCCACATGAAATCCTGAATAAGGTGCGTAGGCTCTTTTGGACACTTCTTTGGCGCGGTCGATCAGCAGCTTTTCCATGGTGGAAAGCTCTTCAGGAAGCAGTTCCTCGATCTCGGTACTCAGATTAATTTTTTTCACTTCAAAAATCGGTTTGGGAAAATCCTAACGGTCAAAGTAAGGAATTGTTCCTTAATTAAAAGTGAATGGCCTTTTTCCCACAAAAAAAAAGGATCAATTTAGCTCGATAAACCCAAGTGCATGAAGACTATTCTGATTCTCGGAGCTGGTAAATCGGCCACCTATTTGATAGATTATTTGGCAGATTCCTGTGTGGAAAAAGAACGAACACTCATTTTGGCCGATTTGGATCAATCCACAGCGGCGACCAAACTCAAAAATCGGGCGAATACCCAATCGGCATCCATTGATATCGAAAATGGAGACTCCAGAAAAGGGCTCATCGTTCAGGCGGACCTGGTTATTTCCATGTTGCCTGCATTCATGCATCCTGTAGTGGCGAAAGATTGCCTGGAGTTGGGTAAGCATTTTTTCACGGCTTCCTATGAGAGCGATGCTCTTCGGGAAATGGCTCAAGAGATTGAAGCAAAACAACTATTCTTCCTCAATGAGTGTGGACTAGATCCGGGGATCGATCACATGTCTGCCATGAAAATCATCCATGAAGCCAAAGCAAAGGGTGAAGAAATCATCTCCTTCAAGTCCTATTGTGGAGGGTTGCTTTCTCCCCAAAGCGAGGACAATCCTTGGAAATACAAATTCACCTGGAATCCCCGAAATGTAATCTTGGCAGGTCAAGCCACTTCCCGATTTATTGAAAAAGGCGAACTGAAATACGTGCCCTATCACCAACTGTTTAAGCGGATTGAAACAGTCAAATTTCCGGGATTGGGGGATTTTGACGGGTATCCCAACAGGGATTCACTCAGTTATCGTAAAGTATATGGCTTGGAAGACATCCCCACGATGCTCCGCGGTACGCTGCGCCGTGCTGGATTTTGCAAAGGATGGGATGTGTTTGTGCAGCTGGGATTGACGGATGACAGTTTTCAGTTGGAGCTGCATGAGGGGAGCACCTACCGGCAGTTTTTGAATGCTTTTTTACCTTGGTCGGAGACCCTGAGTGTGGAGGAAAAATTGGCCGAACTGATCCCCGATTTGGATTTTCCAACTTTCGAGAAGTTGCAGTGGCTTGGGTTTTTTGAAAACCGGAAGCTACCGCTCCTGAAGGGAAGTCCTGCTCAAATTCTTCAAGCGATCTTGGAAAAGGACTGGGCACTCCAGCCTGAGGACAAAGACATGATCGTGATGCAGCATCAGTTTGAGATCAAAACTGAGCGAGGTATCAAAAAGCTGACCTCAAGTTTGGTTGATTTAGGAAAAGATGCAGTTTACACGGCGATGGCCAAGACGGTGGGATTACCCTTGGCGATTGCGGTGGATTTGTTTTTGGAAGGAAAAATCAAAGGGACAGGACTGCACCTTCCTGTATTGCCTGAAATCTACCTCCCGATTTTAGCGGAATTAGAGAAGCAGGGAATCCGATTTGTCGAGCAGGAATGGTATTGAGGGTGAATCGAATAAAACAAAACATGAATATCCGCAATCTTACCACTAGGTAAGTCATCGGCTCTAAAGATCGCGGATATTCGTCGACTGACCACAGACCACAGCACCTCTAATCGGACTTCAAACCTTATCTTATTTGGTTACTGGTAGAAAAGCGGATAATCATAAAACAAAAAACGCCCAAAGAACCTTTGGGCGTTTTTTGTTTTAAGGATTCCAATCAGCAGGGGGATTGAGGGACGCTCCTGCTACCTCTCGACAATCGTCGGGGATGATTGCACGGTTTTGCTTGAAAGTCAGGTCATTTCTGTCAATGTAAATCCGCCGGCTAGTTTCCCCTCCTGCCATGAAATAACCAAGAACCACCTCATCAGGATTATCCAAGCTGATCATATTTCCTCGAATGGTCGCCGGAGGAGGATCGAAGATCGAACCGTTGATTTCTGCCTGTTGCTTCACCAACCTAAGGAATCGAAATGCGCCTTGGGAAATGCTGTACTGCTTTAGGTCCATCCTGAATTTGTTGACAAATCTCAGCCCATTGTCCTCGATGAATGAGGCAGGTATTCTTGCTTTGAGCCCATTAAAGTTATCATCGTTGACTACAAATAGACCTTGGTTATCGCTAACTTCTGTTCGAAAACACTGAATACAACAAGGTTTCGGCTGAGGTGTGCGATTTGGGTTTTGAGGAGAAGGTCTCGGTGTAAAAAGGTCAGGGCGAGTTTCCAAAATATAAACAGCCGGTCCATTTCTCCAATAGTAGAAATTATTTTGATCTCCGGGGTCATTCACCTCTGCAATCAGCTGTACCCCTGATCTGGGAGCTTGGCTTCCTGGAGATGGGATAGTGACTGTACGGAGTTCAAGGGACGCAATCGGTGGCACAGATTCTACCCGCTCTGGAGTAGAAGTGTAAACTTTCCCCTCGGCTGTTAAGATCTGCAGGGTGTAAGATTTGCCGACTTCTGCTCGAAAGCTAGCAGGAGTAAAATATGTTCCTTTTGCTTCATCTCCTTCTGTCAAAAAAGTCACATTTCCATCATTGTCTCTTACCACTACAGTAGCCAAAGAAACGGGTCGGATTAATCCTTCAAAAACACTCCCATAGGTAGCACTGCGAGTGAGCGTAATTGCATGAGGACCCGGACCTGTAGAAATGATTCCTTCTACAGTCAAAAGCTGTTCACCCTCCGGGACATCTACTTGATACGGGTCGATGCAGGCAAAGGGAATAAAAAAGAATAGATATATAAGTCGTCTCAGCATGGTTTAAAACTTAATGGCGTAACTCAAACTTGGAAGCGGGATACCCAAAAGGGCCAATCGAAGTGCCTGAGGAGGCTGTCCTTGCGCATCGTCAAAGAAGATAGAGAATGGATTTTTGCGGCCATAGACATTCAGAATCGAGAAGGTCCAATTGCCATCGTAGAATTTGCCAGTCCCTTTCAGTTTAAAATTCACAGCAAAGTCCAAACGGTGAAAATCGGGCAGACGCTGCTGATTTCGATCGTTAAAATAAGCCAGATTGTTTCCCGAAAAGTCAAATTTGGCATCGGGGAAGGTAATCGGTCGACCGGTGCTGTAGGCAAAAGTGGCAGAGATCGAAGTGTAGGTGCTGACCTTGTAATTTCCAATCAAGGTCAGATCGTGCGGCTTGTCGAAGTTGGAGGCATACCACTTGCCGTTATTGATGTTTTCTTCTTCAAATGGGGTGATGACTCTTCTAAGCGATCTGGAATAAGTGTAAGAAACCCAACCAGTCAATCGCCCTAGGTTCTTTTTCACATAGAATTCCGCTCCAAAAGATTGACCCTCTGCAGGGATCAATTCGGTTTCAAGATGGTTTTGAAGAATGAGATTTGCTCCGTCTTTGTACTCGACAACATTTTGAAGGTCTTTGTAATAGACTTCCACGGAGGTTTCGAAGATGTTTCCTTTGAAGTTGTTGTAAAAGCCTAAGGAAACTTGGTCTGCAATCTGAGGCTCTATGAATCCATCACTAAGCTTCCATACGTCCGAAGGTGCGATAGTCGCTGTATTGGAGATCAGGTGGATGAATTGGTACATTTTATTGTATCCTAACTTGATCGAACTCGCCTTGTTAAACGAGTAACGGAAAGATGCCCTTGGAGCCAGTCCATCGTAGGTTTGGATTAATTCTCCATCGGCAAAGGTGGTTTCCGAAATAGCGCTCCCATCCGAAATGGGCTTGCCGGACTGATAGCTGCGGACCACTCTAGGCCCTAGGTATTGGTATAGATCATACCTCAGTCCATAGGAAATGCCGATTTTTTCTCCCAATTCCAGTTCATGCTGAAAGTGAGCCCCCATCTCTCGACCTGCTTCGTTTTGCACCTTTTTGGGTAAAATATCCTCCTCTACACCGGTAGGAATCAGCTCTCCGGGTTGGATGCTGACTTGCTTGTATTCTCCACCGACGGTGATCTTATTGCTCTCCCTCAGGGCATAGTTTAGATAGGCCCTGGCCCCCATGTCTTGGATATCAGAGTTGATTTCAAAGTCATTGATTCCTGATCGGTTGAATATTCCATAGTCATAGAGGGTATAAAACCCATTGGCTTCCAAGCTGAGCTTGTTGCTGAGTTTGCTTTTCCAGATCAGTGAATGAGCCTGATTCTGCCAGGATATGGTTGTGTCGGAGGCAAAAGCAAAATCATCATAGCTGGTATAGTAGCTGTAGGTAAATTCATTTTTGTCAGAAATAGGCGCATTGATGATCAGGTTGCCATCGTAAAAATTGGCATTGGAAGTATTGAGCGTGGGATTGCTCAGAGACTGCAAAAGCCAGTTGATATAAGAAATCCGGAAGCCACCGAGAATGGATACTTTTTCCCTGATCAAGGGACCGTTAAGGGAAACTTTGCCAGAAAAATTACTCAGCATGACTTCTCCTCCCCATTTGTCCACGCTGCCGGCTTTTGGCAGAATATCCAAGATCGCAGAGCTACGTCCACCAAATCTTGCCGGGACCACTGCCTTGTATAGCGTGACATCATTGACCATGTCAGGATTGAATGCCGTGAAAAGTCCAAACATGTGAGATGGATTGTAGATGGGGGCTCCGGCAAACTGAATCAGGTTTTGGTCCACGCCGCCACCCCTCACGTTCAGTCCGGAGGAAGCTTCTCCCACCTGACTTACCCCGGGTAGGGTGGCCAAGGATCTTACAATATCTACTTCGCCCAAGAATGGAGGCATTTCGCGCATGGTATTTACACTTAGGGTGACTGCACCCATATTGGTAGATCGGATGTTTTTTTCCGGGTCACTGCCATAAATCACGACATCGTCGAGGGTAAAGTCTTCTTGCAGCATCCGGATCGAAAGTCTTCCGTCTCCTACTGCAGTGATAGGATAGATCTTGGTCTCATAGCCCACGTAACGGAATTCCAAGGTGTATTCAGCACGGTCCACGACCAGTTCAAAGCTCCCGTTGTTGTCCGTGATACGGGTCAGGTTGATTTCTGGAATTCTGACTGTTGCACCTACCAAGGCCTGTCCGGTGATCTCATCGATGATTCTTCCTGAGATTTTGATGCCTTTGAGCTGACCGATATCCCGGCCTACGACTTCCCGCTTGAGGGCTTCTGTCTGTGCCAAAGCGGAGAAGCACCCCAATAGTAAAAAGGTAAATAGGAGTAAGTTCTTCATAAAATAAGGCTTAAATCGCATCAGGTTCAAATTTGTAGAGCTCCATTGGAAGTACTCCGTTGGTAGATTCCTCTGCCGATCGTAGAATGTAGATCACCCCGTTGGATTGAAAATGGCCGGCATTGATACTTTGAGGAAGGCCGATGATTTGATTTTTTGACTTCCATACCCCAGTTTCCAAGTCGAGCTCCCAGATCTCTTGGGTACGTCGGTAAAGTCCCAAGTATGCTTTTTTGCCAATCACCTGAGCGAATGGGAATCCTTGTCCGGTATTGCCGGGGTAGGTACCTCTTGTCAGCCAGGAGTCTTGGCTTGGGAGATATTCCCATACTTGGCCTGAGTCAGCCAAAACGTAAATTCTTTCCCCATATTTAAATACCGCAGTGGTTCCGCTCATGTCAAATGGAGCAGGTCTTTTTTGGCTCCAGGTTCTTCCGATTGCGTCGTATTCCCTAACCACACTTCCAGCCCCGTCTCTGCCACCAAAAAGAAAAAGCTTCCCATTCCAATCTACGGCCATTGCCTCACGGGTATTGAATGGCAGATCAGGCAGGCGCTCGAAAGAACTTCCATTGATCTTATAAAAACTGCGGTCAAACTGAAACACATCTCGATCTACTTCCAAAGCACCTCCACCAAGGTAACTCGAGGATGCAAACGCAAATCGCCTTGGATTTCCGGGGAAATTAATCTCAGTCCAAGTGCCGTTCGTCGGATCAAAGCGCTGAAAAGACCGGTAAGAATCCGATAGTCTCAGCCTTCCCAATCCGACATGGAAGCCGGATGAATTGGTGAAAAACGTATTGTCGTAGATCCTTGCTTGGGCGGGAAACTCGGAGACTTTGGTGTATTTGCCGGCTTGGTACTCAAAGGGCTGTGGCAAAACAATTTCCTTGTCCTGGATGACCAACTTAACCGGCACAACGACTTGGCCTGCTGCCACAGGTATCCGAATGGTGAGTTTTGATTCAAACAGGTTTTGAAGGACTTGAGCCTCCTGAGTCCCGAAAAAAACCTTAGTGCCTTGAGGGAAATTTTTCCCTTGGATCACCATTTCATTGCCTGCGGAGGCATAGGTCGGTGAAAAACTGGACACAGAAGGAGTTAGCGTCTTGAGTTCTACTACATCGCCTTCGATACGTTGACCATTGATTTCGGCAAATGCCTTGGCAAAGTAAGTTTGACCGATTTTGAATCCCGTAGATTCTCCGATAAAGCGCCCCGGACCGTTTTTCTGACCCAAAGAGAGGGTTTGGGCACCGGCAAAAGACGACTCCGTGGAGAATAAGAAGCCATGATCGGTAGCCAGTACATCTTGATTGGTCAACAACCTGCCGGAAATCCGGACTTTGTCTCCACCGACGAAGAGCAGGTCTTCGGTAGAAACCAAAATGGGAGTGTCACTTTCTTGGGTGCATGACCCAAAGGCAAGGAGCATAAAAAAAATGCAGGATGCCAGTAGTTTTTGCATGTAGTTGTATAGTGGTTTGATTTTTAAAAATAGGGGTTGAATCTGCTAAGGTTAGCTGTTTCAAATGGCTAAATAAGGAAAATTAGTAGATAATTGGGCCAATATTTTCAAAAACCCAATAAAAATCCGGAAATCAGGGAGGAATATTCATCGGAAAAAAATCCCTCTACTTTTTTCAGGGTAATTTCTTTTTGATCTGGCTCCCCTTTTATACATGTGAAGCCTACAATTTCCCTGATAATTGGCTTGGCAGGATTATCTCTTACCTGCACAATACATTTTGGAAAAAGCCCCCATTCTGAGGCGAATTCAGAAAAATCCCTCATCTGCCGAGGGGGTAAAATGACCCAGAGTTGACCGTCTTTTTTGAGGAGCTTGACTGCTTTTTGGATTAACTCTTCAAAAGACAAATCATCGGTATGTAAGGCCTGATTTCGCTTAGCATCTTTTGATTTGAGATGTTCTGGAAAATAAGGGGGATTGCTCACAATCAAATCAAAAAGTTGATCCTCTGGTAAATCCTGGAACCGGAGTTTGACCACCCTTAGCCTGGCGGAAAAAGGACTTTCTCGGAAGTTTTCAGCTGCTTGATCGGCAGCATCCTCATCGAGTTCGACAGCCGTGATGCGGGCCTCTTGAAACCTTTGCGCCAGCATCAGGGAAATCACCCCGGTACCAGTGCCAACATCCAAAATGGTAGCTGAAGAGACGGTTTCAGCCAATGCTCCAAGAAGCACCGCATCCGTGCTGATCTTCATCGCACAGCGGTCCTGTTGGACTCTGAACTGTTGAAACTGAAACCAAGAGTTGCCCATTAGGTGCGCGCTCGGCTAAAAAATTTGGATCGGAATCGGGATTTTTCTTCCATTACGTTGAGCTCTTCTTCAGACACCCTTTTCACGCCTTCAATGGTATAGAAAGCCTTTTCATCGATTTCCTTCACCTTGGAAATAAACTCCTGAAGCTGATCACGCTTCATCACGGTGAAGAGCAGGTTTACTTTTCCATACCTTCCTTCGGCCCCCACATTGGTGAATCGGTAGTTTTTCTCCTTCATAAACTCCAGCAGCAAAGGCAAAGGATGAGGGGTAATGACTCGGACCAGTACCCTGCCGAGGGCAAGCTTTTCATCTAAAGTCATCCCCACATAGGTTCCAGTGGCAAATCCTCCTGCATAGGCAATGTAGGATAGCGGATTGTTGACATTCTGGAAAATCTGTCCAATCGCCAAGAGCCAAATCATGGCTTCAAAAAAGCCCAAAATGGGAACAATGTTCTTTTTCCCGTTCATCATAAACATGATGCGGAGGGTATTGATCGACACATCTCCGATACGCGCCACAAAGATCAACAAGGGCATGAGCACATAGTTGAGCAGGTTGTCGGAAATGCCTAGGGAGTGAAAGAGATCTTGCATGATGGTACAAAAATACCCCATTATTCGGAGAGGGGGACACAAAAAGTAGAGGAATCCGAGATCAGATTTTTTTATCTCTGCCGGCAGGCCAGCCAAAAACAATAAACTGAACCGTCATCGCCAATAGAAACCAGATCAGAATGTTCCAATTGTCAAACAGATCCAGTGAAATGCCAAATACCAGAGGCCCCAAAGCAGCCAACACATAACCCGCCGATTGGACCATTCCTGAGAGTTTAGCGGTGGTTAAATCTTCCGCTGTCCTCATGGAAATCAGCGTATATGCAATACTCAAACTCGCTCCACTTCCGATGCCGATGATCGTAAGCGCAGCAAAAGTGACGATTTCATTGGTGATAAATAGCGATCCATATCCAACCAAATATCCAATGCCCACGATGAGCACCACACCGGATTGCTGCCTGAGTCGCATAAGGAGATTTGGCGCAAAAAAGGTCCCGATCAGAGAGATCAACTGCATGTAGGAAAGTGCAATTCCTGCATTGACAGGACTCATCCCGCGTGCGATCAGCATATCAGGCAGCCATGTGATCATGGTAAAATACATCACGGATTGAGCTCCCATAAAGAGCGTGACTTGCCAAGCCAAGCGGGATTTCCAGACATTTTTTGCTGGCTTGGCTGAACCAGTTTGCTGAGTTGAATGAGGCTTCAATTGGGGAATCCAGACAATGAGCGCCAAAACCATCAAGATCACCCAAGAAATCAAGGATCCTCTCCAGCCCAGCCCCCAATCCTCTGCAAGCGGCACACTCACGCCGGACGCTATCGCCGCAAAAAGCGACATGCCGGTAGAAAGTAGCGCGGTCATCAATCCGATTTGCTCAGGAATCCGTGCTTTGAAAAACGGAATCATCAACACATTGGCGGTGACAATGCCGATTCCGGTCAGTGCTGTACCCAGATAAAGTAGCTCGATTCCTCCCAAAACCCGGATCACCACTCCGATTGACAAAAGGGATATCCCCAGGAAAATGGCTTTTCCATGGCCCAGCTTTTTCCCCAAACTCGGAGCAAAAAGTGAAAAAATGGCAAAGGTGATGAGACTCAACGTAGTCAGAAAACCAGCCAATCCGTTGGAAATCCCCAAGTCCTCTCGGATAAATGGAATCAAAGGTCCCACCGAAGCGATCGACGTCCTCAGATTGATCGAGATCAAGATGATGCCGAGGATTAGGAGGAATTTGGAGGTGGGTTTAGACATTAGATAAGTACGAATTACGAAGTACGATTTACGACATTGAATTGCACTTCAAAGACTTTCACAATAAGTTCGAACTTGGAGAAACAGGAGTGAAGTGAATCACGATTTTTGATGTACGAATTACGACGTTTTAAGGAACCTCTATCCTTTTAATTAAAGCTTAAGCTTTATGGTGAGTATTTGAAGTGCCTGATAATGTCGTCAATCGTCATTCATAAATCGTAACTAATTTCGAATATCGAACACCGAACGTTGAAAATTGAACTAGGTCCCAATCAAGCCCTAGATTCCACCAAATCCTTCACGCAGTCCACCCAAGTATCGTTGGAATTTAAGCTGGGCACCAAGTCCCAATGTTCGCCTCCGAGTTCTTCAAACTGTTCTTTGTATTCTTCGCCCACTTCCACGGTAGTTTCCAGACAGTCTGCCACAAAGGCCGGGGAGAAAACCAATACTTTTTTCACGCCCTCTTTTGCCAATTCTTTGATCATGTCTTCGGTATATGGCTTGATCCAAGGATCTTTTCCCAAGCGGGACTGAAAGCAGGTCACCACCTTATCTTTCGGAAGTCCGAGTTTTTCTGCCACCAATCGGGTCGTCTGAAAGCATTGTGCACGGTAGCAGAACTGATTTTTCAAGCCGTACTTGTTGCAGCAGGCACCCAACTGACAGTAGCCTTCCACACTTCCTTTTCGGATTTGTCTTTCGGGTAGGCCGTGATACGAAAACAAGTAGCGGTCATAGTCGTGCTTTTGCATGGCTTCTCGTCCAAGTTCGGCCCAAGCCTCCAAGAAAAGTGGGTGATCCACGTAGTTGCTGATGAACGTGATCTCAGGGATAATCTGCCAGCCACGGGCGATCTCCATCACCCGATCCATGACTGAGCCATTGGTCGCAGAGGCATATTGTGGGAAAAGCGGCAGTACGATGATTTTTCGCACTTTGGCCTCCATCAGTTCCTTCAGGCCCTTTTCGATACTTGGATTCTGATAGCGCATGGCCATGGCCACCAGGTATTTTTCCGGATCCAGCTTTTTGATCAGCTTCTCTTTGAGGTCTTCGGTATGGAAAAGTAGGGGAGAACCACGTTCTGTCCACAATTTGCGGTATTCGCCAGCGGATTTTGGGGCGCGGAAAGGTGCAATAATCAAGTTGACCAGCATCCATCGGGGGATAAAGGGGAAATCTATGACCCGTCCGTCCATCAAAAATTCCCTCAAATACTTTCTTACATCTCCTGTTTTGGTGCTGTCAGGCGTACCTAGATTGACGAGAAGGACCCCGATTTTTGCTTTATTCTTAGCCATGGCTTGGATTCAATTTCCTTTGGAAAGTCCAAAAATAGCCCCTTTGTTTGATTTCTTTGATTGATGTTTTCTAAGTGGAATAGCTGTAAGGATTTAGAGAAACGAAAAAATCCCGGCAGTACCGGGATTTTAATGAGTTACGAAGCAGCAGCTTTCTTTTTAAGGGCCCATTTCATCAGTGGTCCGGAAGTCATTGAGGTGACCAAGGCCATGACTACCAAAGCCACGAAAAGCTTCTCATTGATCAATCCATTTTCTAAAGCGATAAGACCTAAAATAATTTCCATTGCCCCACGTGCATTCATGCCAAAGCCAATGGCCATGGATTCCCATTTGTCCAATCCTCCCCGATAGGAGCCAAATCCACAGCCAATCACTTTTCCGGCATAGGCTACTAAAATAACGATAAGCACTAGCCAGAAATCGAAATTTGCGATGAAGTTTACTTTGAGACCAATGGATACAAAGAAGACCGGAGCAAAGATGTTATTGACAAATTGGTGGATGATTTCTTTGGCGCGCTCGGTCATGTGTTCGGAATCTCCAATGGCTACTCCTATTATGAAAGCGCCGAAAATGGCATGAATACCAATAAATTCTGTGAATGCTGCTGCCAGAAAACAGGCTGCTAAAGACAGAGAAATCAAGCCTCCTGGCCAAGCCAAGCGTTTATTGATCCAGGGAAGTACACGATTGATCAGGGATTTCCCCACCGTCACCATAAATGCAGCAAAGCCTACTGTAAGTAATATCGTATATCCGAGTCCAATGCCTCCTGATTCTTTACCCATGAAACTCAGAATAATGGAGAAAATCATCCATCCTATAATATCATCAACCATGGCTGCTGATACGATCATCATTCCCATCCGACTTTTGAAAAGGTTGAGATCCATGAGTGTCCTTACGATTACGGGTAGGGCACTAATGGCCATTGCGGTGCCCATGAAAAGGGAAAAGAGTAATTTGCTGCCTTCGGAAAATCCAAAAAACTCAGCAAAGAAAAACGGCGCAGTAAACCCAAAAGCAAACGGGATTACCAATCCAAAGAAGCTGATGTTTAAAGCTTTTCGACCTTGAGAAAAGACCAGATTTAATTCGACTTCCAAGCCCGCGATAAACAGCAAAAGCACCACAGCCACTTGAGTATATCCAGCCAATGCAATGTTGCTCATGGGGTGGGAGCGAAACAGAAATTCAAATGATTCGGGAGAGAAGGTTCCCAAAATGGTAGGCCCTAATAAGATGCCAGCCAGAATTTCCCCTACCACAGCAGGTTGTTTGAATTTTTGTGCGATTTCGGCAAATACCCTTGCCAATACCAGCATGGTTGCCAATTGAAGCAATAAGGTGACTACCTCGCTATGCGTTAGTTTTTCCATGTTGCCTCTTATTTAACGATGAGTAAATTACAAGGGAGCTCTTCCAGAATCTCCTCCAAATCATGAGGAAATAGACGGTCTATGAAAGAATAGCCATTCTCATCTCCCAAAATCAACAGATCTGCTTCGATCGATTCGCAATATCTGACAAGCTCTACAGCCCATTTCCCTGCGGTCACTTTGATGTTTATTTTCAGGCCAGTCTGATCCAGCCCGTCGAGAATTTCCTGTACATATTTAATTTCTTGCTGTACAAGCTTTCTTCTAGTTAATGATACTTCATCCTCAGAACCTTCACCGGCTGTAGCCATTTGCAGTCCATAGAGTTTGATTTCATTGAGGATGTGAACTTGAGAAGCACTTTCTGCCTGGCAAAACTTTAACCCTCTTTCGATGACTTTGGGAGTAACTTCTAGCTGAGTTCCATTGATGACGACCTTGGAAAATCGGGTGGTTTCTGTTTTAGGATCTATGAGAGTCAATACCGAGCAGGGTGATTTTCGGATTACCTTTCTGGCCACGGAGCCTAGGTAATAGGTGAGCAGCCCTTCTTTTTTCAAAGCCCCCAACACCAGTAAGTCCACCCCTTCTTCTTCACAGGTCTTGAGGATGGTTTTTGCAGGTTTGCCTTCTTTCCACAATACCTTGACCTTGCCCAGATCTGCACAAAGTCGATTTAAGATTTCATCCAGCTTGGCCTCTAATTCCGGGGTTTTCACACCCACATGGATCAGTACTAATTCCCCCTTAAAAAGTCCTTTCAACCTT
This sequence comes from Algoriphagus sp., assembly GCA_018336015.1. Taxonomy (GTDB): domain Bacteria; phylum Bacteroidota; class Bacteroidia; order Cytophagales; family Cyclobacteriaceae; genus Algoriphagus; species Algoriphagus aquatilis. The sequence continues at coordinate 107,810 of JAGXQZ010000105.1, forward strand.
CTCGCCTCAGCGATGAGGGCTTCCATTCGGGGAGAAAACGCAATGGCAAGGGCTACTTTTTGATACATATCCACTAGCTTAGTTTAGTTGAAATACGGCATTTTTTGCCACTTGACCAAGTTTGGTAAGGTTCTCCGCCACTTATCACAAACCCTTTCCGCTCGAGTCTGTATTCGGATTTCTGAAAAAGCCGGAATTATTTTCCCATCATTTTTTCCTAAACTTCCCATTCAATTTTTAATTCTATCCTTCAGAATTAACCCGAAAAACAAATTTCCTATGCGAAAATTCTTACTCACCGGGCTGCTGTTGGGAAGTCTCATTTTTGGCAATGCCAATGCCCAAAGCGACTATCCTACCCTCAGTCAGGTCACTCAGCGACTCCAAAAGCTAGGCAGCAATGCCTCGGTGGAGTTGAAAACCCTCACCAAAACCGAGGGTGGAAAGGATATACACGTCCTGAAAATCGGAACCGGTGCCAAAGACCAAAAGCCCGCCATTGCTGTCGTAGGTGGGGTGGAGGGATTCCATGTCCTTAGCGTAGAGTTGGCGCTTCAGTTTGCCGAAAAGCTGGTGAATGAAAACTCCAAAGTCCTGGAGTCAACCACTTTTTACATATTCCCAAACCTATCTCCCGATGCCTATGAGCAATACCATGCAGCGCTGAAGTATGAGCGGAGAGGAAATGCAGTGGCAGTTGATCATGACCGTGATGGCACACCGGGTGACAATGGCTACTCAGATCTCAATGGTGATGGCATGATCACTTGGATGCGCGTAGAGGATCCGATGGGTGACTGGACAGTCTCCAAGGAAGACGAAAGAGTCTTGGTCAAAGCGGATCGCTCCAAAGGAGAAGCAGGGAAATACCGAATATTCAAGGAGTCCAAAGACGATGATAAAGACGGGAAATTTGCCGAGGACTTGAAAGAAGGAATTGCCTTCAATAAGTCTCTGACTTACAAATTCCCGGTGTTTGAACCTTTGGCCGGGGACATCGCGGTTTCCCAAAAGGAAAGTCGAGCACTCTTGGATTACTTGTTTGAGCAGTGGAATATTTTCGCTTTTGTCACGTTCTCCCCCGCTAATAACCTGAGTGCGCCGCTGAAATATAATGGACCCGATGCCCGTAAGCGGGTAGTGACTTCCATTTTGGAAAAAGATCAAGCCATCAATGCCATGGTCTCGGAGATATACAACAAAACCGTGACTCCAAAGGCTTTCCAACAAACCAATCAGGGAACAGACGGGGATTTTTTCCAGTGGGCCTATTTCCATTTTGCCCGACTGAGCTTCTCTACTCCGGGATACTGGACACCTGAGTTTAAAGGGAAAACCAATGCCGAGGCCAATTATTTGGCGTGGTCAGATTCCTTGGGTTGGAATTCATTCGTGCCTTGGAAAGAGGTGAAGCACCCTGATTTTCCAAACCAAAAAGTAGAAGTTGGAGGCATCAAGCCTTTTGTGATGGTCAATCCTCCTTTTGAAAAAGTAGGAGAAATTGCCAAGCAGCACACGGATTTTATCCTAAAACTCGCTGCCATGCAGCCTAAACTTGAGTTTCATAACCTGAAAACGGAGGCACTTGGAAATGGGCTGACTCGCATCACGGTGGATTTATACAATAATTCTCCGCTGCCTACCCATTCTGAAATGGGTGCAAGATCACGATGGCTCAGAAAAGTGCGAATCGATATCGACACTACGCAAGACAAGTTGATCTCCGGTGATAAAATCAAGCTGGTCGATTCGATGGCGGCTTATGAAAAAGCCACTTTCAGCTGGATTGTCCGAGGTACCGGAAATGTGACCATCAAAGCCGGTGCTTCGCATACCGGATTTGCTACCCAAACCATTAAACTCTAAGCCATGAATACCATGAAATTGAAAAATACGATAGTTGCCCTGGCTTTGGGAGCGTTGACCTTGGGCTCCTTTGAAACTACTGCGCAGCAGGAAAATTACTTCCGTGCGATCGGTACGCCCCACAAGCCTAAAGTGGAGATTGCCTGGAATAGGTATTACACCGCAGAGGGTCTTTGGGACTGGATGAAAAAAATTGCCGCTGCGCATCCTGGTTTGGCCAAAATCGAATCGATCGGGAAATCTGTGGAAGGCAGGGATATCCTGACCTTGACGATTACGGATTTTTCCGCAGGAAAAGACACCGAAAAGCCTGCCATGTGGATCGATGGCAATATCCACTCCAATGAAATCCAAGGGGGTGAATTTTCCCTTTACGTGGCTTGGTACCTGACCGAAATGCATGCAGACAATGAGTTTGTCAAGCAATTGCTGAAGGACAAGACCTTTTACATCACTCCGACGATCAATCCGGATGCCCGGAATAACTTCTTTAAGGAGCCAAACACGGCCAGTTCGCCAAGATCGGGCATGCTCGTTTTGGACAATGACGGAGACGGACAGGCAGGTGAGGACATGATGAATGACCTCGACGGCGACGGTAGCATCACCATGATGATCCGCAAGTCACCGACGGGCAGATTTATCAAAGATCCCCTAGATCCCAGAAGACTGATGCAAGTCGGACCTGATCAGGTAGGAGAATATGAAATGCTGGGTCAGGAAGGCATTGACAATGATGGTGACGGCGAGGTCAATGAAGATGGTGTAGGGTACTATGATCCCAACAGAGATTGGGGCTGGAACTGGCAGCCGGACTACATTCAGCGTGGTGCCTTGAGGTATCCGTTTACTCTGCCAGAAAATCGTGCTGTGATGGAGTTTGTGATGAAGCATCCCAACATAGCCGGAGCTCAAAGTTTTCACAACTCAGGAGGGATGATCCTCAGAGGTCCAGGTGCCGAGGAAGATATCAATACTTACAATCGTGAGGATATCCGAATCTACGATGCTATCGGCAAAAAGGGGGAAGAGATGATCCCGGGATATCGCTATTTGACAGTTTACAAAGACTTGTATTCCGTATTTGGGGGTGAATTGGATTGGTTTTATGGTAACCGAGGCATTTTCACCTATACCAATGAGCTAATGGTTTCCTACCTTTATTTCAATAAAGAAGCAGGCAGAGGTAATCAGGAAGAGCAGCTAAAAGTTGATGAACTGCTCACTTTTGGTGATGCTTTTGTCAACTGGAAGGAATTTAAGCACCCACAGTTTGGTACAGTAGAGATCGGAGGATTCAAAAAGAATTTTGGCAGAGCACATCCAGGCTTCTTATTGGAGCAGGACGCTCATCGAAATGCAGCTTTCACCATTTATCACGCCTACCATACTCCCAAATTGTCGGTGATGGATGTAAAAGAGGAAGATCTCGGGGGAGGTTTGAAGGCCATCACCGCGACCATCTTTAATGAGCGGATGATGCCTACCCATGCCAGTCAGGATTTGAAGTACAAAATCGAACGTCCCGACTATGTGACGATCTCTGGTGCTAAAGTCATTGCCGGATTTGTGGTTGAAGACGAAGACATGAAGAAATTCAAGGAGCAGAAAGCCTCTCCCGAAAAAATGGCTGTGGAAAATATTCCGGGCATGGGAGCTGTGAAAGTAAGATGGATCGTCTCTTCGGCTTCCAATTACAGCGTCACTGTGGATTCTGCCAAGGGTGGAAAAGCCACCTGGAAGAAGTAATTGTAACTTACGGTAAAGAAGTCCCCATTTCATTGTTGAGATGGGGGCTTTTTTTTGCCAACTTGTCTGTTCTAAATAGCCATTCCATGAGCCTAAAAATTTCCCTTGTTGGTTTGTTGATTTTTCTATCCATAGCTGGCTATAGTCAGAATTCCCCGTCGGTCCTGATTACCTATTATTCTGCATCAGGTAGTACCAAAAAGATGGCAGAAGCGATTTATGAAGGCGCAAAATCTGTGGAGGGTGTTCAGGTGAAACTTTTGCCTGTCTCGGAAGTAAAGTCCCAGGATTTGATGGAGGCTACCGCAGTGATAGTCGGCTCACCGGTGTACAATTCTAATCCTGCGCCTCAGGTACTGGAATTTCTCAATTCATTGCCCTTTGACGGAAGACCGATGAAAGATAAACTTGGAGCCGCCTTTGCCACCGGTGGAGGCATTTCGATCGGTGAGGAAGGGGTCATGTTGGATATTTTGCGTGCAATGCTGATTCACGGAATGATCGTGATGGGCGGAGAGGAAGTTGAATCTGCTTTTGGAGCATCTGCGATCACGGGCGAGGGGCCGTTTGGAAAAGAAAAAGTAGATGATCTTTTTTTGAAAAAAGGAGCCGGATTGGGGAAAAGGGTCGCTCAAAATGCGCTCAATTGGAAATTGATGACAAAATAAAACCCCGCCAAGGTTACCTCAGCGGGGTTTCGAACTAAGTTGGTTTAGCTTATTTGGATGCTACGTAAGCGGAAAAGCCAGTTGAAGTGGATACTTTGAAGCTGATTGCCTCTGGGAAACCTGGTCTGTTGATGGTGTACACTTTGTGAAGTCCCTGAGGATTGTCTACCTGCTCCGTGTGAATCAGCTTGTCTCCGTCAAAGATTTGAACCGTCACTTCTTGAGCTACCAAGTTGGCAACCAAGAGTCTGTACTGATTGTCTCCCAGTGCAGTTACTCTTGAAAATACCTCAGGCTTGGTTTTCACCTCGGTATTGAAAGTAGCCGTTCTCAAAGTACCGCTGGCGTCAGATACTTCGATAGAATACTGTCCTACCGGAAGGGCATTCAGATCGTATCGCTTTGCAAAAGCTTCAGTTTTTGAGATTCTATCTCTGAGTACGAGCTGATTTTGAGCGTCTGTGATTTTCACTACAAGAGTGCTTTGTGGAGCCTCAGCCACTGCTATCATTACTTTGGCAGGCTCAGTCTGTCTGATTTCTACCGTCTTCTCGTCATTGTAAGCAAACGCTCCTGATGCGATCCCCGCAACAAAAAGCATGGTCATTAATTTTCTCATTGTTTTAGTTGGTTTAATAAGTTGTACTTGATTGAATAAATTCTTGGAATTGCTCCAAGTGGTTTGAGTTGAAATAGGTTTCTAGATTTTTTGTAACCACAGGATGGACGATTCCATCAGGGGAGGAGATTTTGGGTTACAGGGCCTTCGATGCAATTCGAATTACTGTACAAAGGTACCAAACGGAATCAATATTGCAATAGTTTCAATGAAATGATTAAAAAATTTTCAAAATGGCAATTAATATCATTAAATTTTAACAATAATATAAAATCACTTCGCAATCGATCGCATACCTGTTTCTATTTTGAGTTTTTGACTGTTTATAGAATTTAATTCTGATTTACTTTAAAAAAACAAATAAATAAGGCTAAATGAATCCAAGAAAAAGCCTCTCCGCAATCGATTGTATGGAAATGAAAAAAAAATCAACTTTTTTGAATAAGTAAAAAAAAGGCCCGGAAACTCGGGCCTTGAACAGTAAAATGAAGCGCTTTAAACTCAGTTAAGTTGGGTTTTAGCTTTGGCTAGCATCTCTTGAGTGAAGCTTCCTTTGAGTTCTACCACTACCAGATCTCCTTCTTTTTCATCTCCTACCAAGATGACTAAGTCAGATAGTGTTCTAGCACCTTTTCCATAGATCAATACACCGCTTTTTCCCTCAGCTGCTTCCATGAGCAAGTCATAATTTTCTCGTTCGAGGCCTTTTTGGAGGGATTTATATTCGGTGATAGCTTGTGCACCTTCCGGAAGTGTGAAGAAATTGAGCTTTTCGACAGATTTGGCTACAGTGGCCATGTCATTTTTGTCCATGTTGATTTTAAAGCCGTCAGCAAAATTCATGAAGTTGCCTCCGAGTTCCAGTTGGAAGAAGTCATCATGGCTTTTGTATTTCTCTTTCAGGGCAGCGATACTTTTGCTTTGTGCCTGCACACCCAACACGACGGCAAATAGCATGAGAGTTAAGATTAGCTTTTTCATTTTTAGATTGGTTTAGTTTAAATTATTTAGGGCCTTTCGATCCTTTTGAGCCTTTGTTGTATTGCTCCATGCCGGGAATGTTGGTTTTTTCCGAGAGCATGTTTAGGTCATCATAGGTAAAGCTTCCCAACATGGAAATCAGGGAGAAGCTTTTGGTATCTCCCGAGATCATGGTCAATTCCTTAATTAGCCCACCTTCTTCTCGGATCATAAATTTTAAGCTGCTCCCTTTGTCCTGCACATCCATGAGCTCCTCATACCTATTTCGGCTGAGCGTACTCATGGCTTCGGTGTAAAGCGTTTTGCCATTTACTTCTTCAGAAGAGAGGATGCGGATACCTTTGATTTTTCCGATCAAGGCTCCAAGCTGCTCTGCATCCTTGTCGCCTTCTGCATTGTTTTTCAGAAATCCTCCGGCCATCTGCATCATTTTGGGTGAGATGTACACCCTTGAGAAACGCTCATCTTCCATGTATTTGGAAAAAAAGCGCTGGATAGCATCTTCCTGAGCAAAAGCCTGAAGGCCTATTCCTAGAGCCAAAATGGCTAATAATAAGATCTTTTTCATTTTTGTGATGTCGTTTGAAACAGCTGATTTGTTGTGTTGAGGTACTTTAGGTCATTGAGCGGCTGCATCTGTTCTTGACCTTTGGAGAGGTTGGTTTGGATCAGTGCCAAAGCTTCCATCACCTGTTGATAGGCGAGTTCTTCTTGCTTTTTTTGCTCATAATCCTGCCATACCCAAGCGGCACTTGCCAGCAAGGCGATCGAAGCTGCCCAACCTAACCACTGGATTCGGATGGTTCGAATTCGTTTTTGTTCTGGCAATTTGACCTTTTGGGGAACTTCATTTTTGAAGTCTTCCAAGATTCCGAAAAGGGCTTTCTCTTTAGGATATCCATCAGCAGCCTTGAGGAGGGATTTAAGTTCTCTCTCTTCGTCGAGGCTGGTTTCTGCTTCCCAGTATTTTTCCAAAAGGATCTCTAATCTTGTTTTCATCGGTTGATTCCTTGGTGGACTAATTTTTCTCTTACACTTTTTCTTGCTCTGTGGAGGTTGATTTTGACTTGCTCCAGTGTGATTTCCAGCTGTGTCGCAATCTCTTCATAGCTCATTTCTTCCACTTCGCGGAGGAGGAAAATCTCCTTCTGCTTCTGAGGAAGTAGGTCGACCAATGTGAAAATGTGCCTTTCCTGATCGCTACTGTCCAAGCCGTGGCTTTCAGGTTGAGGGAGTTCTTCGGTTCCTTCCAGTCCGGTCAATCTGTTTGTTTTCCGGTAGTGCATCAGGGTTTCGTTTTTTAGGCTTTTGACTAGCCAGCCACCGAGATTGGGATGGCTTTCCAGTTCCGTCTGACGCTCCACGGTTTTGGTGAAGACATTTTGAAGCAGATCCTCAGACAGGTCACGATCTTTGGTCCATAGGTAGACCATCCGATACAGCCTTCCTCTCAAGGGCCAGATGTGTGCTTCGAAAAATGACTTCATTCAGGAAGATGATGTGCGAAACAGGAAAAAGTTACAGCTGCGCGATTTTTTTTTCGATTTTTCCGAAAAAACCATTTCCAAAGGCCCATGTTATTCCTTGGTCATAAGGTTAAGGCTTGTGCAAACAGGTTAGATTGATTTTAAATTTCTTGAAAAATAGTATGCATGCAGACTATTTTATATTTTGGCAGTGATGAAAAAGGAAATCAACAAACCGAACTTCGCTGGGAAAAGGGCAAAAAAAATCCCGATCCTTGGGGGGATCGGGACCGTGGTGATAAGTGGACTCGAACCACCGACTCACGGATTTTCAGTCCGATGCTCTACCAACTGAGCTATATCACCATCGTTTAAAGTGTTGCAAAGGTAGAAAAATGAGTATTCCCTACAAATCCTTTTCAGAAAAAATAGACCCAAATTTTACAAAAACCAGTTAATCCGATCAATATGAGCATTTTACCACAACTCGCTTTTGTCCTCATTTTGGGTGTTGCGGGCTATATTTTGAGCAAAAGGATCCAATTTCTCCGGAGAAACATCCTGCTCGGTAAGGCTGAGACCCGCAACGACCAATCTGAAAATCGCTGGAAGACGATGCTTCTGGTAGCCTTCGGTCAGCAGAAAATGTTTTCCAGAATTGTTCCTGCTTTCCTACACTTATTAATATACGTGGGTTTCCTCGTGATCAATTTGGAAGTACTCGAATTCGTCTTGGATGGGCTATTGGGGACGCACCGTCTATTTGCTCCGTTACTTGGAAGTGCCTACACGGTAGCGATCAATATGTTTGAATTTCTTGCTGTAGCGGTTTTAGTTTCTTGTGTGGCTTTCCTGATCCGCAGAAATGTGATGAAAGTCGAGCGATTCGCCAAGCCGGAGTTGAAAGGTTGGGCTACCTTGGACGCCAATCTGATTTTGGTGATTGAGATCATCTTGATGTTTGCCATTTTGACGATGAATGCCACAGATCAGCTTTTGGCGACAAGAGGAGACGAGCATTATTTGGCTCTAGGGACCCTGTTTTTCAGCAGTCTGCTGCAGCCTTTGTTTGAAGGATTTTCCAACGGTGCCTTGGTAGCTATCGAGCGATTTGCTTGGTGGTTTCACATTGTGGGAATTTTGGCTTTCGCAGTGTATGTCACTTATTCCAAACACTTACACATTTTCTTGGCTTTCCCCAATACTTGGTATTCCAACCTGAAAGCTAAAGGCGAAATGCAAAACATGCCTGAAGTGACCCATGAAGTGAACATGATGCTTGGAATCCCGGTGGAAACTCCTGCAGCTCCACCGGCAGAAATCGGTCGATTTGGTGCCAAAGACATCAATGACCTGAGCTGGATTAATGTGCTCAATGCCTACTCCTGCACCGAGTGCGGTCGCTGTACGTCGGAGTGCCCTGCGAATTTGACAGGGAAAAAGCTCTCCCCAAGAAAAATCATGATGGATGTGCGTGACCGAGCAGAGGAAGTAGGAAAAAGCATCGATGCAGGAGGTCCGGGATTGGCGGATGGCAAATCACTCCTGGGAGACTACATCACCAAAGAAGAAATCAATGCCTGCACGAGCTGTAATGCCTGTGTGGAAGCCTGTCCAGTCAACATCGATCCGCTTTCGATTATCCTCCAGCTTCGCCGCTATGTGGCCATGGAAGAGTCCGGTACTCCGGCTCAATGGAACTCCATGTTTCAAAATATGGAAACCAGCTTCTCTCCTTGGAAATTCAGCCCTTCTGACCGCTTCAACTGGGCTGATAAAGTGAAAGATGAGGAAATGAAATAGGAGAATGTCCGATGTCGGATGACTGATGTCCGATGAAATCAGGAAAGTTGAATTTCAAGGAAAGGTCAAAAGCTTCTCAGCCCCTCGTAAATCGTAATTCTAAAATCGTAAATCCAAATTATGTCTACATACAAAGTCCCTACCATGGCCGAAATGGCCTCTAACGGCCAAACCCCAGAAGTACTTTTTTGGGTGGGGTGCGCCGGTTCATTTGACGAACGCTACAAGGCCGTCACGCAGGCTTTTGTGAAAATATTGAACAAAGTCGGAGTTAGCTTTGCGGTCCTCGGACCCGAAGAGACTTGCACTGGAGATCCGGCCCGCCGTGCCGGAAATGAGTTTCTCTTCCAAATGCAAGCGGTAGCCAATATCCAAGTCATGAACGGTTACGAAGTCAAAAAAGTCGTGACGGCATGTCCTCATTGCTTCAATACCATCAAAAATGAATATCCTGCCTTGGGAGGAAATTATGAAGTGATCCACCATTCCCAGTTTCTCCAGCAGTTGATCAATGAAGGCAAAGTAAGATTGCAGGGTGGGGGTGAGTTTAAAGGAAAGAAGATAACCTTTCACGATTCCTGCTACCTCGGTCGGGCAAACAATGTCTATGAGGCCCCACGTGAAGTCATCAAAGCGCTCGATGTGGAGCTTGTCGAAATGAAGCGCTGCAAAACCAAGGGCTTGTGCTGTGGAGCCGGCGGGGCACAGATGTTTAAGGAGCCGGAAGCAGGCAAAAAAGACATCAACATCGAGCGTACCGAGGAGGCCTTGGCTACCGGAGCGCAAGCGATTGCAGTAGGTTGTCCGTTTTGCCTGACCATGATGATGGATGGCGTCAAAAACAAGAACCGGGAAAATGATGTCCAAGTGTATGACCTTTCCGAAATGATTGCCAAAGAAATGGGCATTTAGAAATCCTAAGTTTGAATCAATTCAACCCTTTTTGCCGTTATGCAGAAAGGGTTTTTCTTTGAAAAAATATTCCACCTTATGCTTCTTCCATTTAACCAACTGCCCGACTATTCAAGAGTATGGGTCTATCAGGCCGAGCGAAAGCTAACTGAGCAGGAATTAGAATTAGTCAGGCATCGACTTTCCCGTTTTTGTGAAGGATGGAACACGCATGGAAATGGCATGCCAACCTCTTTTGAATTATTTGATAGCCAGATTTTGGTTTTGGCAGTAGACGAAAGTGGATTGGGAGCGAGCGGTTGCTCCATCGATAGTTCGGTAAGGGTTCTCAGAGAATTGGAATCACAGCTTGGAATTAATCTGACAGACCAGGGAAAAGTAAGTGTTCGCAATTCCAACGGAGACTTAAAGGTATTTCCGGCTTTGGGCCTAAAAAGCAAAGTCCAGGCTGGAGAGTTGACCATGGAGCAAGAAGTAATCAATCCGATGATTCGAACTAAAGCCGATCTTCACCAGCTTTGGCAGCCTGTCCGAAATAGCTGGTTGAACAAATACTTTCCAAATTAATTAGTAATATTCAGGACTAGACCTTCAATCGCCAGTACATGAAACAGTATTTTTTATGGATTTCGACGTTTGCTCTCCTTGGCTTGGTAAGCTGCAAAAGCTTGGTCGAAAAAGGAGATAATCAATTTCTTTCTGGCCAGTATCACTATGCTATTTCCACATTTGGCCAAATCCTTCAAACCGATTCTACCAATCTAAAGGCCAATCAGACCATTGCCGAAAGCTACCGACTCTCCAATCGAATCGAAAAAGCAGAACCGTATTATCGCCAAGTGGTCGAGCAGGAACCCACATTTAACAATTACTTTTTCCTTGGCCAAAGCTTAAAAGCCCAGCAAAAGAATGCCGAGGCAAAAGAAGCCTTCGACAAAGCAAAGGGCTATACGTCTGATGAAAGTCTCCTTGCCCGAACCCAACGAGAAATTGAAGCTATCAAGCTAGCCGAAGGAATTTCAGATTATTGGCCAAACCACGTGTTGGTAAATTTTAAGGAGCTGAATACCCAAGGAGCAGATTATGCCCCTGTTTTAAGTGAGGATTTCCTCTATTTCACCTCAGGGAGACAAGCTTCGGGAATCTATGCTGCTACAGGTACACCTTACCACAAGCTGTTTAGAACCAGAGCGGATGGGTTGAAAGTGGATGTATCTGGAGTGCAGGCATTACCTGAATTCAAGAATGAAGAAGGGTTGAATCAGGCAGCAATAGCTATCAGCCCGGACGGAAATACGATTATTTATGCCCGAGGAAACTCAACTTCTTCCAAAGATCTACCCGACGTAGCGCTATTTGCATCCTATTTTCGAGGAGCAGGATTTACCCAGCCGATCTGGATGCCTGTCAATGAAGATGAATATTGGTGGAATTCTACTCCGGCGTTTAGCCCGGATGGCTCCGAGCTTTATTTTGCCTCCAATAGACCCGGAGGATTTGGGGGGATAGACCTATACAAAGCTACCAAGTTGGCTAATGGAGATTTTGGAAATGCAGTGAACCTTGGCCCGACCATTAATACCCCGGGCAATGAAATGTTTCCACGACCTGCCCGAGATGGTAAGTTTTTCTTTGCCTCCGATGGACATCCCGGTTATGGAAAGCTCGATCTTTTTGTAGCTGAAAAAGACAATACTGGAGGGATGGTAATCAAAAACCTAGGTCAAAACTTCAACAGCAAGGATGATGACTTTGGGATTTTTTTCACTGAATATCCAAAAGCAGGCTTTATTTCTTCCAACCGTGAAGGTGGCGTTGGAGATGATGACATTTACTTTTTCGAGGATAAAACCCCAAAACCAAAGATTGTCAACGTTCTCCTTAATGTATATACCAAGGAATCCAAAGGGGAGGGCACTCCGGCAGTACTGTCTCAAGCCAGAGTAACTTTGTATGGTTCAGATAATAAGCAGCAGGGGGGTGACTTCTCCAATGCTCAAGGAAGAGTGAGATTTACCATGGCACCGGAGCAAGACTACACCATTATTGCTTCCAAGTCAGGGTATTTCTCCAAATCAATTCCATATACGACCAAAGGAAAAACTCCTGACCCGAAGACGCTGGTTCAAGAGGTTACCAATGTAACTTTAGATACCACCATCATTCTGGATCAGTTGATTTTGGAAAAAGCCATTGTGTTGGATAACATCTACTATGACTTGGACAAGGCAGAGATCCGTGCTGATGCAGCTGTCGAGTTGGATAAATTGGTAAAAATCCTCAAAGACAATCCCTCGATTCGAATCGAATTGAGTTCCCACACCGACTCACGCTCCAGCGATGCTTATAACCTAAGCCTCTCCCAGAGAAGAGCTCAATCCGCTGTGGATTACATCGTTTCCCAAGGGATTGCTTCCGAGCGATTGGTGGCCAAAGGCTATGGGGAAAGTCAGCTGATCATCAAAGATGCCAAGACCGAAGAGGAGCATCAGACCAACCGACGAACCGAATTTAAAGTGATCGAGATAAAGGAATAAAATGATATCTAGAAGCTAGAATCAAGACTCTTGAATAGTTCAGGTTTTTCAAGAAAAAGCCAAATAAATTGAAAGAATGCCACACGGATAAAAGATCTGTGTGGCATTCTTTTTTAGTTGGTCGAAGGGGAGTCTTTAGATTTTTGAGGTAAGAAAACCTTATCCGACTTCACATCTCTTTTTCATAAAGTCCTATTTAAGTTTAATCCACCATCGCCTCATAGATCAAATCATGGATTTGTGTTCTGATTCCGGCATCCAATAGCTTGTTGTTTCCACCGTCCGGATGTACTCGATTGGAGAGGAAGACATAGATCAGGTCATTTTCAGGATCAGCCCAGACACAGGTGCCCGTGAATCCGGTGTGTCCAAAAGTGCTCTTTGGAGCCAATTTTCCGGCTGATCCGCCTTTCCCTCTTTCAGGTTCGGGTTTATCCCAACCCCAACCCCGTCTACTCATGTGTGATTGACGCTTGGTAAATGCTTCAATGGTTTCGGGTTTGATTAAGGAGACTTCTCCATAAGATCCTTTATTCAGCATCAATTGCATCATTACCGCAAGATCATTGGCAGTACCAAATAGCCCTGCGTGACCGGCTACTCCACCGTACATCGCTGCACCCGGGTCGTGGACATATCCTTGAATTTGTCTTTTTCTAAAGGAAAAATCATTTTCAGTAGGGGCGATTCTTTCGATAGGCATTTTCTGAGCAGGATTGAAGGTAAGTGTTTTCAACCCCAGAGGTGCGTAGAAAATCTGATCGACAAACTCATCCAAGGGCTGATTGACGATTCGCTCTATCACTGATTGCATAAAATACATGGTCAGATCGGAGTAGACATACTTATTTGGTTTGGGAAGGAGATCCGACTTTACAGTCCAGTGCCAGATGCTGTCTCGGAGTCCATCCATGGCATACATGTCATTCGAGACAGGTCTGCTAAAACCTGGGCTGGGGCTCGCTTGGTAGTAAGTTGGCTTCCATTGTCCACCCTGCACGGTATGGACAAAATGAGGAATAAAGGCCTTTAATCCAGCCTCATGCGCCAACACATCTTTGAGTACAAGTGGAGCTTTGTTGGTTCCTTTCAACTCCGGTAGGTAGTCTCCCAATGTTTTGTTCATGTCCAGTTCGCCGCGGCTGTGAAGAAACATGACTGCCTGGGTTGTTGCAAGGACTTTGGTAATGGATGCGAGGTCATATACCGTTTCTGAGGACACCGGAGCTGATTGCTGGTAATCTAGATGCCCATAGGATCGTTCAAAAACTACTTTCCCATTTTTTACTATCAGCACATTGGCTCCAGGAGCAGCTTTCATTTCAATCATTTGCTGAGCGACTTCATCGATTTTATCCAGCTTTTTACTGTCGAGACCCACGCTTTCGGGCTCTCCGTAGGATAACCTGCGAATGTCAGCCAAATAGCCTCCTACCCCATGAGAAAATTGACCGCTTACAGTTACTGGAAGGATTCCTTTTCCAGGCCTTCCTCCAAATAGAATCTGTGGCACCAGCTGCTGGGTGATGGTATTGTTTTCATAGGCGAGTACTACATGTCCCATACCTTCGAGTGCACTTGCGGCGTAAGCATTTCCAAAGAGAACCGTGACCACCTGCTGACGCCTTTCCAGGTTTCTAATCAAATCAATATCACCAGGAGCGACTCCAAATGCCCGTTGCGGACTGTTTGTGATTCCCATCATCCCTACTACCACTACATCATAATCCTCCAACTGTTTCATCAGATTGTAGTGCGTGGTCTCATTAGATGCTTTTGGAATGGTAAAATGATCTACAGCTGTATATTTATTGAGGTATTGGCTGAAAACTTTACCGTCATCTCCAATGGTCAAGCTAGCTATCTTTTTCAAATCCAGCTGCTTGAATGGTAAAAGATCATCTTTGTTAGAAGCTACTGTAATTGCCTCAGCATACAGTTTTTCGACCACTTCTTTGGTCTTTTCGGTAGTGATCCGGTCGGCTATTTTGTAAGTATCCAAAGGCTTGTATTCATTCAATCCTGCCCAATATTTGGCCTTTAGGATTTTTTTGACCCTTCGGTTAATTTCATTTTCACTGATCATTCCCCGGGCTACGGCATCTTTGATGAGGGCTTTGGCTTTGGTCACATCCTGCGAATAGAGGAGCACATCATTTCCTGCCAATAAGGCTTTAAGATCCACCTCACCAGGCCTGCTAAAGTTTGCCACTCCTTTCATGTTTAGTGCATCTGTAAAAATCAGCCCTTGGAAATTCATTCGGTTTTGAAGCAAATCGGTCACCACGGGCTTGGAAAGGCTGGTTGGAATATTGGCGCCATTATCCAGACTTGGGACATTGAGATGGGCGACCATGACGGACATGAGATTTTCCCTGAAGAGTGTTTGGTAAGGATACAAGTCAATGTCCCATATTCTTTTTTCGGCATGTTTGATTACAGGCAAAGCATAATGACTGTCCGTCTCCGTATCTCCGTGTCCCGGAAAATGCTTGGCGTTGGCAATGATGCCGTTTTCCTGAAGCCCTTTCATGTAAGCTACAGCTCTTTGTGTGACACGGTCTTTGTTTTCTCCGAAGGCTCGATACCCTATTACTGGGTTTAACGGATTGGAATTGACGTCCACCACGGGTGCAAAATTCACATGCATACCCAGTTCTTTGAACTGCCTGGCAATCTCAGATCCCATTTCATAAATCAAGTCAGTGTTCTGAACTGCTCCAAGAGTCATGGCTTTGGGAAAGTTCAACACAGAATCCAACCTCATCCCTATGCCCCATTCGGCATCCATGGCAATCATGAGGGGAGTTTTGGCTTGGGCCTGATAATAATTGGTCAGTCGGGCCTGGCGGTTGGGACCACCCTGGAAAAAAATCAGTCCCCCGAGATTTTCCTCCTTGACCAATTTGCTGATTTCATCTACATGCTTCTGGTCCTTGTTGGAGTAGGCAGCTACCATGAAAAGTTGTCCAAGCCTTTCTTCAAAAGTCATTGCATTGAAAACACTGTCTACCCAATGAAGTTGGAGTTGGTCATCAGCGCTTTCTAAAGGATCCACATTGGCCACGAAAGGGTCAGATTTTCCGGAGGAAAATAGTCCGATCAAGGCAGTCAATGATAGAAGGATCCAATGCTTTTTCTTCATGCAGGAGTTTGATTTTATTTCCTTGACTTTTAAAGTAAATTTGTCCTTAAGGTGAATCTAAAAGAGGGTAGGCGTTGCAAAAAACGAAACCTACACAATTCAAGATACTAAAGATCCCCCAACAAATGCCCAACTTTAGGGTTTAATTGCTCATAAAGTTGATAGTCGGACGATCTGTGGCTTTCTGATTGTAATACAGACAAAACGCCCAATCTCACTAAAAATTGAACGGATTATGAAACTTCCTTCCATATTCAAAACTCCAAATTACCAAAGGTTTGACATCAAGCCGAGGTATTATGATCCGATCAAGGAGGAGATTGAAGAAAGGACAGCAAGGATCAAAAAGGAATTGGAACAGGAAAAGGGACTTCAGGAGGAAGAGGATTTGGGAAATTACCGAGGGGCCTCCATCAGAGGATCCTTTGCCTCTTACCGAGGAGGAAAGTCAAATCAAACTACTTCTGTATTTAGCTCAATTTCTTTGGTCAGGACCTTCTTTTTTTTCGGGTTGATCATCGCTGCATTTGGCTATCTGTATATCGGACCTGAGATTTTCACCTATTTATCCGTATTGGTGTTGCTTATTGTGGTGGTTTATTTCTTTTTCAAATACATCAAGAAAGGAAAAAATGAGTGATATCATCCAGCTTCTTCCTGATGCAATTGCCAATCAGATTGCAGCAGGAGAAGTGGTACAACGACCAGCCTCCGCACTCAAAGAACTCCTCGAAAATGCCATCGATGCGGGTGCTACGCAGATTCAAGTACTTGTCAAAGATGCCGGCAAACAGCTTATCCAGGTCATCGACAATGGCAAAGGGATGTCTCCCACCGATGCGCGAATGAGTTTTGAGCGGCACGCTACTTCCAAAATCAGATCTTCCCAAGACCTATTTGCCATTCGTACGTTTGGTTTTAGAGGAGAAGCGCTTGCTTCTATCGCGGCAGTAGCTCAGGTGGAGCTAAAAACCCGTCAGGCTGACAGTGAGTTGGGTACGCTCATCCAAATCGAAGGATCGGAAGTGAAAAAGCAGGAACCTGCTGCTCTTCCCGTGGGTACCTCGGTATCCATGAAAAATCTGTTTTTTAACGTGCCTGCACGCAGGAATTTCCTAAAATCCAATCCTGTAGAGATGCGCCATATCGTGGACGAATTCCAACGGGTGGCACTTTCTTACCCCGAGGTTGGATTCACCTTGTTCCAACAGGATCTTGAGACGTACAACCTGACTTCAGGCAAGTTGAGTAACCGCATCGTGGGGATTTTTGGCAAATCCTACCAAGGACAGCTCATCCCCTGTGACGAACCCACCCCTCATGTCAATGTCAAGGGGTATATCGGTAAGCCTGAGCATGCTAAAAAAACCAGAGGAGAGCAGTTTTTCTTTGTCAATAACCGCTACATCAAAAGCAGCTACTTGCATCATGCGGTGAGTTCAGCTTTTGAAGGATTGATTCAGCCCGATCAACACCCATTTTATGTGCTTTTCTTGGAAATTGATCCTGCCCATATAGATATCAATGTGCATCCCACCAAAACGGAGATCAAATTTGACGACGAGCGGACGGTCTATGCGGTCATCCGATCTGCGGTGAAGCAATCTCTTGGAGCGCACCATGTAATGCCTGCCTTGGATTTCAGCATAGATGTTAATTTTCAGGAAAACTGGACCAAAAATCCCGATACTGCTGTTCAAGTGGATCGCGAATACAGCTACAAGACATTCAATACACCTGAATTTAAGAAGTCTTCTGTATCCGGCTGGCAGCGACTTTTTGAAGGTAATGTTGATTTTCCAAAAGACCCGACCCCTAGGATACTTACGGAGGAAGATCAGGAAATCCTGACTTTTCCAAGCCGAGTGAGTACGGATGAAAGCAGGTTTTCGATACAGCCGCTGGAAGTAGAGGCGACGGGCACAACCTTTCAGGTGGAGCTAAGCTATATCGTTGCCCAGATGTCTACAGGCCTTCTCATTGTCGATCAGCAGATGGCACATGAGCGCATTCTCTATGAGCGCTATGTCAAGCAGCTTCAATTGGCACAGGGAGCATCTCAGCAATGTCTCTTTCCATCTACTTTGGCCCTTAATCCTTCCGATTTTGCCTTGGTGATGGATATGCTGCCCGAGTTGCACAGCTTAGGGTTTGTGGTGGAGGAGTTCGGCAAAGACACCGTTTTGATACAGGGAGTGCCTGCTGATGTGCAAGTGAAAAATGAGAAAGAATTGTTTGAAGGATTGATAGAGCAGTTTAAGAATTTCAAAAATGAATTGTCTCTTGACAAAAGAGAAAATCTTGCGCGCTCACTTTCCCGTAAATCTTCTCTGAAGAAAGGTCAAAAACTCAATTCTCAGGAAATGGAAACCTTGGTCGGACAGCTTTTTGCCTGCCATAATCCCAACTATTCGCCCGCGGGGAACAAAACATTCGTAAAATTGGATTTATCTAGCATTCACGCCTTCTTCGGTAAATAATATGTTTAGAAATATCACGCCGGTCGTTCAAAATCTGCTGCTGATCAACATTGCAGTCTATTTGGTGGCAAGTTTTGTCCTCCCAGTGCTCAACGATTGGTTTGCTTTGTACTATATCCAAAGTCCTTATTTCAAACCTTTCCAATTTTTGACCTACATGTTTATGCATGCCGATTTTTGGCACTTGTTCAGCAACATGTTTGGACTATTGATCTTTGGTCCGCTATTGGAGCAGTTTCTTGGACCAAAAAAATTATTTACCCTTTGGATGGTATGTGGAGTTGGGGCCGGAGTTCTTTACTCTGGCTACACGATGTACCAGTATAAAAGTCTTGAGGAGAAAATTTCGACGTTCGAAGCTTCCCCAGATCCGGAATACTTCAACCGGCTGGTAATAGAAAATAGGGGGTACTTTTCCCCAGAGGTTTTTGACTTTGTCGATCAGTATAGCCGAAATCCGGAAGACCCCATGTATATCGAGCGCGCAGAAAAAACGCTAAGTGCGATTTTGAGTTTGCATGCCAACCAGCCCATGGTAGGAGCTTCGGGTGCGCTTTTCGGAATTTTGGTTGCATTTGGGATGCTTTTTCCCAATACCCAGCTCTTTTTGCTTTTTCCTCCCATGCCGGTCAAAGCAAAATACTTGGTCTTGTTTTATGGACTTTACACGGTTTACAATGTGTTGCTTAACAGTCCCACAGACAATGTCGCACACTTTGCACATTTGAGTGGTCTGCTGATCGGAGCAGTTTTGGTTTACAATTGGAAAAAAGACAGAAACTCTTTCTATTGATATGTACGGTAGCTTTTGGGACAATTTGAGAAACGCATTCAAGTACCGCGATAACAGCCTTTACAAGCTAATCGCGATCAACCTGATTGTGTTTTTTTCTGTCTTGATTGTCAGGGTTTTTATGACAATAGGAGGCTTTGGTGAGTGGTATCAGGCCGGCTTGCGATACCTCATGATGCCTGCCTCACTCTCTAAATTGGCCACGCAGCCTTGGTCTGTATTTTCTTATATGTTTTTGCATGAAGGTGTCTTTCACATCTTGTTCAATATGCTTTTTCTGTACTGGTTTGGATTGCTAATCCATCAATACCTAGGCAGTCGGAAACTCGCCAACCTTTACATTTTGGGAGGATTATTTGGAGCGGTTTTCTATGTGTTGATTTATAATCTTGCCCCTTATTTCAGTTCGTCGGTAGATTCTTCCATGATGCTGGGTGCCAGTGCAGGCGTTTTTGCCGTGGTCGTAGGTGCGGCTACCTTGACTCCCAATACCACCTTTTTTCTATTGCTTCTCGGTCCGGTCAAGATTGTGTATATCGCGGCGTTTTACGTGATTCTATCCTTTGCCAATTCGATTGGTGCCAATGCCGGTGGGGAAATCGCCCATCTTGGAGGCGCCCTGTTAGGCTATCTCTATATTGTCCAGTTGAGAAGAGGGATGGATTGGGGAGTGCCTCTTCAAAAAGTAGGGATGGTTTTTGAGAATCTTTTCAGTGGAAGGAAGAGTAAAGTGAAGGTTAGCTATCGACGGGAAAAAGCCTCTACATCTTCTGCTGGAGCTTTTGACCGAATTAAAACACAAAAAGCAGAGACGGAAGTTTCTTCTAAAAAAGAGCTCATTACCCAGGAGGAAATCGACCGGATTCTTGATAAAATTGCTGATAAGGGTTATGATGGCCTAAGCAAAGAGGAAAAAAGGAAACTTTTCGAGTTCAGCAAAAAGTAATACTTAGTCAAAGCAAGAGCGGCTTTCCTTCGATGGAAAGCCGCTCTTTTTTGAAAGGAATTCAAGGATTAAAGCGGAAAAGCCAACCCAAAACGGAAATACGTCTGCCGAAATCCCTGACTTTGAAACTTAAACTCTGTGCTCAAAGCTACCCATTCCACGATGGGAACTACTGCACCTACCCCGACATTAGCACCGCTTTGATTTCGTCGGGTACCTGCCGATCCGGGTTGTGGATTTTCACTGGTTAGGCTGTATCCAGTCATAGCATACACTTGGGATTTGCCGGTGGAGAGGTAATATCGAAGATCCGCGCTAAAGTTACTTGCATTGCCCACATTGGGAAAAATCCGTGTATAGTTGGGCATAAAGCCAAACTTCTCCGCAAAGAAATATTCCCAACCCAGTCCGATGCCCGGTTCATTCAATCTTAACCCATATTGCCCCAAGGCGTGCAACCGAGATTCTCCTTGGGTCTGTGCCTGAGTTAGGGAAATGGTACCAAATCCGAGCAAAAGGAGTAAAAGAAGTTTCTTCATCTGATTCTGTTTTTTGGGAAAAAGGTAGATGGCTTTGGCTGATTTAGCAAATTATTGCAGGATTTTGACCATCCTTCCAAGCCTACCCAGACTGTCCATTCCTTCGATGACAATGAGATGACGTTTGGCTGAGTCTGAGTTGAAATAAGAAAAAGCCGCCTTTCCATTTTCGTCCGTTTTGACCAACGGATTCCAATACAGTGTGGCTCGTTTGTCTGTCACAGCGGTAGCCGGAGATTTTTCATCATACTTTGGGGAGTAAAATTCCCTTGGAGTAGCATACCCGCCGTATTTGGTGACAAGTGTACCGCCTACGCTTTGGTATCGAATCCCAGCGCCTGATTTGGTGTAGATTGCCACGGCTCCATTTGAACCTTGCGAACCAAATATTGCCGTGCGGGCAGGATCTTTGAATATTTCTATACTTTCTACATCTCTTGGACTCACTTGACCGAATGTAGCGGCATCTACAGGAACATTATCCAATAAATAAAGTGGCTCTGAACCCGATTGGAATGAATTTGACCCCCTGATCAATACGCTTCCTGAGAAACCATTGTAGGTGACTTGAACACCGGCTACTCTTCCTTGGATCATCTGAAAGACACTGACAAAAGCCACCGCTCCGGGGATTTTGTCCGGTTTGATAGAGGCATCTCCTTCTCCATAAAGCTTTCGAACCGAAGTTTCTTCTTCTTGAAGAGTTTTAGCTCCGACTGTGACACCTTCTAAGTCAATGATTTTGGAATCCGTTACCAAAGCCTGCATCAGATTACGTTCCCGAACCGTGGAGGTAAGTCCTGCTGGCCATGCTACTTCGGTGGGATATTTACCAGGGATGCTTTTAAATTGTGCCTCAGGTAGGATCAATTCGATATCTACAAAAGATCGTGCTCGTTGGTCTTCCGCTGTCAGGGTCACTGTGACCGAATCCTGATAAAGCAGGTCAGTCAGAAAAAATGATCCTTCGGGTCCGAATCCACTTGTGATCAGTTCAATACCTTCTCCGATCATCGCGCTTATTTTCCCACCAGCAAGACCCTTTTTGGTCTGACTTTGCTCCTTGACCTTGCCTTTAATTGATATGCCTTGCTCTATAAAAAATCCTCGGTCAGGGTAGGTTTCTTCTCTTACATCTTTCCATGTAAACCTACTCCAACCGTGTGTGAGCATGACTAAGTCAAGAGCCTCTTTTGTTTCAGGTTTGTTGTCCTTGAAATATACTCCAGGGCTGTAAATAGTTCCTTTGAGATCTGAGCTCAACAATAGGAAAGAATACAGGTTGCCATAGAGATCACTTTCTTCCAAGACTTGATCTCCATCACCCACCGCTATTGAAAAACTTCCGGTAACAGGAATATTGGAATATGCTGAGCTGAGGTTTAACTCTACTTTTCCCCTGGAATTAATCTTTGAATCAGTATCTAATTCCAAGGTAAGCGCATCTTGGGCTGTGATAAAAACCAAGCGTTCAAGCAGAGGTTTGCCTTCCTGATTGAGTACCGTGATCGAATTGATTCCAGAGGGGAGGTTCTTTTTGGGAATACGCGCTCCCCACACCCCATTTGCTAAGGATCCTTTGATCAGGTAATTGATTATTCCCCGGGTATGTGACACCAAAAGCAGGTTTTCATCAAAATTGCTGCCTTGCACAAAAACAGAAATAAAAGCACCCTCTTCGGGGTTTTGAACTTGCATGCTCAGGCCTGACGAGGCTGCCTGAGGAAGAGGGATTTTCCTTATTTCTCCAAATTTCTGCGATTCCACCACCGCATTTAGTGGTTCACTAGTGGGGATAAGATCGACCTTGCCTAGCCCGGCAAAATTGGAAGAAAATTCAGTGTTGGGGATTCCTTCGATACTGCCAGACAAGGGCACTGGTAATCCATCTGGATCAACAGCTCTAAAAGCCAACTTTGCCTTTTTCCCAACTACCCAGTTTCCTCCTTCGGGTAAAAACTGAATATCCGCAAACTGGAATGCATAAGGCAGACGTACGGATTGGGTGACCGGATAATTTTCATTTTCCTCAAAGATGAGCTCCAATCGTTGGGAAGAATGAACTTTCTCAGGTATTGAAAAACCAAATTCCACCTCCCCATTAGCATTTAGCTGTACTTGCTGTGAGGCTAGGATTTCATTGCTCCCAATGGCCCGTACGTCAAGTTTTTTGTTGGAAAGGGGTTCTGCTTTTTCATTGACTGCCTGGATAGTGAGTTTATATCTGATTTTTCCCTCCGAAACAGTGATTTCCTGGAAATTGACCATAGGAAGAAAAGATCCTCCTGAGCCATCTATCACCTGAATGTTTTGACTGAAAAAATACTCCTCTCCAAAATTCTTCATCCAGGAGGTATAGGCTTTGATTTGATAGGTTCCAGCCTTTCCGAAATTTGGAATTTTGAAATCCCCTGCGCCTCTCCCATTTTCAATCAGAATCATTTTTTGGGTAAGTAACAGCCCATCTCCATCAAACAGATCCACATAAAGTGTCTTACTCATCGGAGAAGGCACTTGTGTGCCCCCGGCGACCAAGTAGGCACTAAACCAAAGATCTTCCCCCAAAGTATAGGTATGTTTATCCAGATGGAGGTAAGCTTTTTCTACCGGAAAATCCTCTTGATACTTGTTTAGGTAGTTTTGGATCCGATCTGGCAGCTCATTCTGAGCAAAGACTTGAATAGATGAAAAGAGAAAAAATGCTAAAAAAAAGGCTCTCATAAAATTTGGGTTGGTTTAGGTTTACGGATGTATACACCGTAATTAAACTAAGGTTCTCATCTGAAACAAATAAAAAATGTTAATTGGTGGCTAGTTGAGCCACTTCATTTTTGTTGGCGAGCTGACCACAGGCCGCATCGATATCTTGACCTCTTGATTTTCTGACTTTTGCGATGATTCCTTGTGATTCGAGCACCCGAACGTACATTTCCACCGCTTCCTGTTTTGCCTGGCGAAATTCTCCTTCGTCAATGGGGTTGTATTGGATAATGTTGACCTTTGAAGGGATGATTTTGCAGAATTTGGCCAAGGCCTTTGCGTGTTTTTCATCGTCATTTACACCCTGCCAGATGACGTACTCATAGGTGACTTTACGCTTGGTCTTTTGGTACCAGTATTTCAGTGATTCGGCAAGGTCTTCGAGCGGATTGGAGTCATTGATGGGCATGAGACGGGATCTGGTCTCATTGATGGCAGAGTGGAGAGAGATGGCGAGATTAAATTTCACTTCATCATCTGCCATCTTTCGGATCATTTTGGGGATGCCAACGGTGGATAGTGTGATTCTCCTTGGTGCCATGCCAAGTCCTTCGGGTGAGGTGATTTTGTCTATGGCTTCGATGACATTGTTGTAGTTGAGAAGCGGCTCACCCATTCCCATGAAGACGATATTGGTCAGGGGACGCTGGAAGTAAGTTTCGGCTTCGTCTTTGATGGCGACTACCTGATCGTATATCTCATCCGGATTGAGATTTCGCATCCGCTTCAACCTAGCCGTAGCACAAAAATTACAGTCCAAACTGCAGCCTACCTGAGAAGAGACACAGGCGGTAATTCGCTTGGTCGTGGGGATGAGTACTGACTCGACAATCTTGTTGTCATAAAGCTTGACCGCGTTTTTGATGGTACCGTCACTGCTGTGCTGCATCAGATCCACGTGAATGTGGTTGATTGCGAAGTGGGTTTTGAGCAGTTCCCTAGTGGAAAGTGAGATGTTGCTCATCTCGTCAAAATTTTTGAGAGACTTATTCCAGAGCCACTCATAGACTTGCTTGGCCCGGAATTTTTTCTCTCCATGCGCTAAGAAAAACTCTTCCAGCTCAGCCAAACTGAATTTACGGATGTCTTTTTTTTGATTTTCCACGGGGCAAAGTTAAGGATTGGAAAATTGAAAAATTTCAAAATCGAAAAATTGGAATTTTTGCCACCCCAAAACTTCACAAGAGGATCCATCAAACAAGTAATTATTCTCTGATTGCTTCATTCCTTTTATCAGAAAAAGAAGCAGATTCAGGAACTTATACCCTATTTTTGCCCTTGAATAAGCAAATCTCGACTATGCGCCAATCCTGGTGGAAAATCCTGACTATCGGACTCTTGTTGTACACGTTGATTGCAGGATTATTGCTGGACGTTCCCCGTCTTCCTATTCTCAATGAGACCATTCGAGCCCTTCACTTTCATGTGACGATGTGGTTTGGAATGATTTTGATGCTGATCGTAGCAGTAGTTTACAGCATCAAGTACCTCCGAAGCAATGATTTGAAACATGACGACATGGCCTTGGAGTTTACCAATGCGGCCATCTTGTTTGGGGTGTTGGGAATAGTCACGGGAATGCTTTGGGCAAGATTTACCTGGGGAGATTACTGGAGTGGAGATCCTAAGCAAAACGCTTCGGCCATCGGTCTGCTGATGTACTTTGCCTACCTGATCTTGAGGGGATCTATCACAGATTCTCAGCAACGGGGAAGAATAGGTGCAGTTTATAATATTTTCGCCTTTGCGGCTTTCATTCCCCTGATATTTGTATTACCAAGGTTGACGGATAGCCTTCATCCGGGTAATGGAGGCAATCCCGGTTTCAATGCTTATGATTTGGACTCTAAGCTCAGAATGGTTTTCTATCCTGCAATCATTGGCTGGACCCTTTTGGGTACTTGGATTGCGACTGTTCGGGTGAGAGTCCGAAGAGCGGAACGAGTACTTGAAGACAGACTGATAAATTCTTGAAAGATGAAATCGAGCATGACACGTGTGTTTAATACAACATGGTTCTTAAGCAGGCAAGATTCCATATGGCCTAAAAAAACAATTTAAATACACATGAAAAAGATAGTGACAATAGCACTTTTGGTTTTTTCTCTGAGCGCCCTAGCCCAGGAAAAAATCGCGGTTACGGAAGCTGATTATGCTAATAATTCGGTGGAAATGGCAGATAAAATGCGTGCTGAAGGAAAAATTTATGTGTTGGTGGGAGTGATCGCAATCATTTTTGCGGGAATTACCGTGTATGTGATCAACACGGATCGAAGGATCTCCAAACTTGAAAAAAATCTACCCTCTTAACTTTGCTTGTCTATGAAAAAAGGACACATCATTGGACTTGGAATAATTGCCATCGCAATTGTCATCATCATGACCTCTATAGGAGATGCGAGTAGCTACGAAAGCTTCAGCACCGCTTGGGAAATGAAAGAAGACGGAGAAGATAAAGCCATTCATGTGGTAGGGCAGTTGAAAAAAGATGAAACCGGCCAAGTTGAAGGAATCGAAGTCCGAGAAGACAAGACTTCATTTACTTTTTTATTGGTAGACAATGAGGGTACCGAGCAGAAGGTCTTTTATAATGAACCTGTACCGGCTGATTTTCAGCGTTCGGAGCAGGTGGTGGTGATTGGATCCTACCGTGATAAAGATATTTTCGTGGCTGATAAAATCCTGATGAAGTGTCCTTCCAAATATCAGGAGACTGATGTGCAGGCGGCAGGAATGTGAGGTTGACTTATACTAAGTAAAAAATCATGATCAATACCTTTGTGGGTAATTTGGGCCATTTGATGACTATCGTGGCTTTCGTCAGTGCGCTAGTTTCGGCATTTGCCTATATCCAATATTTCCAGGCCAACGAGATCGATAAAGCTAGCTGGAGACGATTTAGCAGGATCAGTTTTTATATTCACGCGGCATCTACAGCGATGATCGCATTTTCTCTTTTTGAGATTATTTACAATCACCGCTACGAATATTTCTACGCTTATTCTCACAGTTCCAAAGCGCTTCCGGTTCATTACATGATTTCCAGTTTCTGGGAAGGGCAGGAAGGTGCATTCATTCTTTGGGCATTTTGGAATGTGGTCTTGGGTGTGATTTTGATTCACACCAACAAGTTTTGGGAGGCACCGGTTATGGTGGTATTTGCTTTGGTGCAAGCCTTCTTGGTCTCGATGATTATGGGTGTGGTGATTGGCGATTTGAAAATTGGAAGCTCACCGTTTATTCTTTTGAGAGATGCGACTCAGGCTCCGATTTTTGAGCTCAACCCTGATTTCGTACCTGAAGACGGTACAGGATTGAATCCTCTTCTACAAAATATCTGGATGGTTATCCATCCACCGACGCTGTTTTTGGGATATGCTTCCACCTTGATTCCCTTTGCCTTCCTGATTGGGGGTTTGGTGACCAAAAGATACTCGGAGTGGATCCGTCCTGCTTTGCCATGGGCGATTTTCTCGGCCATGATTTTGGGAATGGGGATTATCATGGGCGCCTATTGGGCCTATGTGACCTTGAACTTTGGAGGCTATTGGAACTGGGATCCGGTGGAAAATGCAGTCTATGTGCCTTGGTTGATCTTGGTTGCGGCGATCCACACCATGATCACTTTTAAGAAGAGTGCTACCGCCCTGAAGACATCTATTGTCTTGGTGATTCTGAGCTTTATTTTGGTGCTCTATGCCACGTTCTTGGTGCGTTCGGGCGTATTGGGAGATGCTTCTGTACACTCATTTACCGATCTTGGGCTATCCGGTCAGCTGCTTTTATACATGCTGTTCTTTATGGCGATTGCCATCTTTCTTGCCGCGAGAGCATGGAAGCATATTCCTACTTCCGAAAAAGAAGCCTCTGTTTATTCCAGAGAGTTCTGGATTTTCCTTGGGGCAGTGACCTTGGGATTAATGGCATTTCAAGTA
This sequence comes from Algoriphagus sp., assembly GCA_018336015.1. GTDB lineage: Bacteria > Bacteroidota > Bacteroidia > Cytophagales > Cyclobacteriaceae > Algoriphagus > Algoriphagus aquatilis. Next base: position 135,009 of record JAGXQZ010000105.1, read on the forward strand.
ATTCTTCCAACATCTATTCCGGCATGGAATGCCTTGGTAGAGAGCTTCGGTGGTATTTCCAATATGGCACCCCCTGCAGATCAAGTAGAGTTTTATACCAAGTTTCAGCTTTGGTTTGCAGTGGTGATTGCCTTGCTTACAGCGGTGGGCCAATTTTTCTGGTGGCAAAAAATGGATAAAAAGGCTTTGAAAGATGCCTTGGTAACCCCTTATGTCATCTCTGTTTTGCTTTCTGCTTTGGTGATTGTTTTGGCTAAAGTTTACGATTGGAAATACATCATCATCGTTTTGGCGGGGATGTTTACGATCGTGGCCAACTCCGTGATTTTGGCAAGACTTTTCAAAAAGACCACCTTCAAGTTGGCAGGAGGCTCCTTAGCTCATATCGGTTTAGGGATGATTTTGATTGGTATCATGTTTAGCTCCGGGTATTCTGATGTCATTTCTATCAATATGTCCGGGTTGACTTATAGCAATAGCTGGGAAGATGAAATGAACAAAGAGCACGTGCTACTTTGGATCAATAAGCCCACGCAGATGAAGGATTACACAGTTATTTATCGTGGTCGCCAGAAAAAAGTGGTGGGTGTTCCTGAATATGTTCCTGCCAAACTTTTAGAATCAACCGGCAATGTCAACGAAGCGGTCGCATTGGCCGATTACAAGGACTATTTCAAAAAGGGGGATGTGGTAACCTTGGTTTTGGAGGAAAATGACTATTTCAAAATCGATTATTTGCAAAATGAGACCTTGAAGTTTTCGCTTTCCCCAATGTCCCAATTCAATGAAGGAATGGGAGGGTTGATTTCTTCTCCAGACTCCAAAATCTACCTCAATCGTGACCTCTATACCTATGTGGCGGCAATGAATGATTATGCCGATCCGGATTGGAAAGAAGATGAAAATTATGAAGTGTCGCCGGGAGAGCAGTTTCACATCGCTGACTTTGTGACTTATTTTGACGGGGCAGAGGTACTCAAGGAAATAGAAGGATACACCCTTCAGGAGGGTGACGTGGCGGTCAAAGCCAAGTTGCGTGTGTTGGATTATGATGTGGAAAAAGTGCTTGAGCCAACTTTCATCATCCGAAATAATCAGGTAGGAAAGCTTCCCGTCATAGATACCGAGCTGGGATTAAAAGTCAGTTTGGAGAATATTATTCCCGAGCAAAACAAATTTGTCTTCAAAGTCAATCAGTATCAAAAAGACTATGTGGTGATGAAGGCTATCGTGAAGCCATATATCAATGTTCTTTGGATTGGTACCATCGTCATGCTGATTGGCTTCACAGTTGCGATCTTCAGACGATTTGACGAGTTTGCCAAGATGAGAGATAAAGGGTTGGAGTAAGGATTTATACTACCAATAAATGCATGGAGGGGCTGAAAATGATTCAGCCCCTTATTTTTTGGACTCAAGAATTCGAGATAAGGTTTCAGCTACTCCGTCTTCTTTGTGATGGAGTGTGACTTCATTGGCCACCGCTTTGACTTCAGGTCTTGCATTGGCTACAGCGACACCCCAACCTACCTTTTGCAACAGATCAATGTCATTGTAATTGTCGCCAAAGGCAATCACCTCCTCCAACCCAAAATCAAATCTCGCATTTAACAAGACCTCCAATCCTGTTGCCTTAGAGATTTTCCTTGGAGCTATTTCTATATAGGTATCCTTAGAACGGTACAGGTGGAGCTCTTTTCCATGATGAAGGTGGAGCTCGCCAAATAACCAGCTGATGTCATTTGATTCTCCCATCACCATGATTTTGTGGGCTCCGAGATTGTCTTTTGTCCAAAGATCCAACACCTCGGTCGTTGGCATCCAGGTAGGATCGACTTTGGTGTTTTGGATTTCTCTCTTGGACCAATAATCCTCTTTGGCTTCGTACCAATGTTCTCCATGAAATAAGCTGATATGAATTTCCGCTTTCTTGGTCCATTCGATGATGGATTTCACAAGGACCAACGGGATGGTTACTGATTCCAGGACTTCTCCCTTTCCATCAAGAACTAGCCCGCCATTATAGGCTACCATGGGATCAGATTCTCGGCCCAGGTCTTTCAAAAGATGTCTCATGGCATCAGGCATACGTGAGCTTGCCAATATGACCGGAATTTCTGGAGAAAGTGATTTGATTAGATTTTTAAGTCTTGGAGAAAGGTCTCTTTCTGAATTGAGTAGAGTCCCATCCACATCAGAGCAAATCGCTTTGAATTTCATGATTCTTGGGATAATGGTAGGTGAAATTTTTGGGCTCTATAGGGGAATCAAAAATCGTTTACTTCAAACGTGTATTCTTCAAGAGCCATGTTTTGAGGGTCGTTGGGATCAGTTTGTACAAACTGAATCGTGATTTTTTGGTAATCACTGGCTTTTTCAAAATCTCTGAGGTAGAGTTCCGCACATTTTCTTGCCAGAATCTCTCGTTGACCTGAGAGTTTGTCGGGATCGCCATTTTCTAATCTCAGGAAAATCACTGATTCCAAGATGCCATTTTCTGAGGATTGGCCTAGCTGCACACTCATTCCTTGAAAATCACCCAAGGATTGAATTTCAGTGGAGGGTAAAAATCCTTCTCCGATAACACTTTCCATCCCTGAAAAGGCAAACTGGATCATATCTTCTGGATTACAAGCACAGCTGCTCAGTGAACAGGCGATGCATAGACTCAAAAAAATCTTTTTCATAGCAATAGATTTAAGACCCAAGTTAAAAATTAGCTCTGAGAACCTGTGCTATTTGATTATTCAGATCGGATAAGCTTAAAGGATTCTGAATGGTTTTTCCATTGGATTCTCAAAAGGGTCAATCCTGAAGGAAGCTGCCCGATCAGTTGATCTAGCATGAAGGCATCATCGTAGCCTATTACCACTTCAATATTCTTGACGAAGTTCCCTCCGTTGATTGCTTGGATTTGGATTTTTTCACCGAAGGCTAGATTTCCGTTGATGAATTTGAGGTTGACATTTCCGTCACGGCTTGGGTTGGGGTAGACTATCCAATTACCATCTGGCTTCACCTCAGGGTCTCTTTTCACCATTTTCACTTCAGAATAGGTTTTGGTATCGCCTGAGATGTGCACTATTCGGTAGTAAATAAGGTCTTCAAACATTGGGAAAGTCTCATCTGAGAAAGAATAATCTACAGGGTCTTGAGAATTTCCTTTTCCATTCACTTCTCCGATTTCATGGAAACTGCTGGCATTGCCAAAGCTGCGTTCGATCACATAAACGCTACCTTCTTTTTCACTGTTCATCTGCCAATTGATTCCGACTTTGGCTCGGGATTCTTTGACTTCCACAGCTTTCCAGTAGATCTCCAAAACAGAAGCCACATCCATGATGTATTCTACAGTTTGGGTACATCCGTTTAAGTCAGTCACGGTCAATCGATACAGTCCGTCAGCTAGATTATAGATGTCTTTACTGGTGCTGGTAAATCCATTTGGTCCTACCCAAGAGTAGGAGTAGGGCGCAGTACCTCCGGTCACACTCTGGACGTAAATGATACCGGTATTCTCATTCACTTTGGTCGGGAAAATATTCACCTGAATTCCAAAGTTGGGATCGATAAAGATGTTTTTGGTAATGGTGGTGATGGAGGTACCATCATTAACAGTCATTCGTATAGGGTAGGTACCAGTACTAGGGAAATTGTAAAGCGGATTAGCCAAGTTGGAATCAATGATTCCGTCATTGTTGAAATCCCAAGAATATGAATAGTTGTAAGGAGGAGTGCCCCCTATGGTTTGACTGGTAAATTGAATGCTGGTTTTACAAATACCGTTTGAGGCAAAGTTGAATTTTGGAAAAAGAGGTACTGCAGCGGTATATCCTGCTGGGTTGCTGTAGCATTGTGCATTCACATTATTCTTCAAAACAATATTGCAAGTAGTATTGGGTTTTGCAGCACCAGTCTCCCAATACATAAAGATGTCTCTGATTTGTATGACATCCCCCCAATTCCATGAAATATTCCTCACTTTGGTCCAAACATTTTGTTGAATCTGAGTTCCTGAGAATATACAATCTACTTGGTCATTTGAGGATTGATTACCATTGATAAAGACATCATAATACATGGTCAGATTGTATCCGTTGGTGGTTGAACCTCCAAAATTGACCCAGAGCTCTCCCGAAATTGGTTGTCCTAATTGATAATTGTCAGTTACCGAAAATACTTGTCCCGATTGATTTCTAAGCTGATAACCGGTTACAACGATGTTGTTCTGGGAACATTGAGCAAAAAGTACAGCAGAAAAAGCAGTTGAAATACTGATTAGAGTAATTAGTATAAAGCTTTTTATATTTATGTAGCGTCTCATTTTTACTTCCCTCCTTTCTAGAGCAGAAATCTTACATAAATATATAATGACTTATATTAAGTCCTTGTAAATGGCATTGATGTGTAAGTGAAGTGCTATTCAAAATGCTATTTTTTGAAAAAATGAAACGCTTTT
>JAGXQZ010000106.1 GCA_018336015.1 Algoriphagus sp.
ATCATCGACAAGCCCATTACTTGGAATGCAGAGCGGGAAAAACTTTCTATCCAATACCTGAAAGACCGACACGGTCTGGACAAAACCACCGCCACGATCGAACCCAAAATGGTGGTCGTTCACTGGACAGCTATCAATAACATCGAAGTGACTTTTGATGTCTTCAATCCTCCAACTCTTGGAGGACGGGCAGATTTGACTGGCGCTAGTAATCTGAATGTTTCCAGCCAGTTTTTGATTGACCGGGATGGAACTGTTTTCAGACTTTTACCCGACACGACCTTTGCTCGGCACGTGATTGGCTTAAACTATTTGGCTATCGGTATCGAAAACATCGGGAGCGATGACATGCCCCTTACCAAAGCCCAACTCACTGCCAATGAAAAACTGATCAGATACCTGAAGAGGAAATATCCTATCGAGTATGTCATCGGTCATCACGAATACCAGAATTTCCAGAAAACTGATCTTTGGAAAGAAACGGATCCCAATTACAGAACGGTCAAATCCGATCCTGGGGACAAATTCATGAACCAGCTCAGAAAAAAATTAGCTGACCTTAATCTTAAACCAGTACCAAAGCCTTGATAATCGGCCCTCTTTTGATCAAAAAGCCATTCTCAAACTCATTTAAAATTCCCCCTTGCCGTGGTCTGTGTCCCCACAGACCACCAATTCAAAAAAAAAACCTTACCTATTTTCCTAATAAAATTACCCGATGCACTTCCCCCTAAGACTCTTTCACCTATTCCTGATCAGCATTCTTTTGTTTGCAGCTTGCAAATCCAAAAAGCCAGTTGCTACTACGCCTACAAGACCCAGCACTTCCACAACCATTTCTCCAAAAACCAGCGAAACCCTTCCTGCCAAACCGCTGCCTGCAGTTGCTCTAAAACCTTTGGCCTATCGAATGCCAGATATCCCACGGGAATTCCGCGGAGTCTGGATTGCTACCGTCGCCAATATCGACTGGCCGGTTTCTCCCGATTCACCTTGGGAAGTTCAGAAGCGAGAATACATCAAGCTTTTGGATTATTACAAAAATCTAAACTTCAATGCTGTCATCGTGCAAATCCGCGCCGCGGGCGATGCCTTTTACCCCAGCAACTTTGCCCCTTGGTCCAAATACCTGACAGGAAAGCAAGGAAAAGCTCCTGCCACTCAAGAAAATCCCCTGACCTGGATGATCAAAGAAGCGCACGACCGCGGACTGGAATTTCACGCGTGGCTCAATCCCTATCGGGCCACCATGAACCTCGAAACGAGCGACTTAAGTCCTGAACACGACTTTTTCAAACATCGAAACTGGATGCTTAAATATGGTACCAAGTGGTACTATGACCCAGGATTGCCTGAGGTAAAAAATCACTTATTGGCCATCATCAAAGAAGTGGTCACCAATTATGACATCGATGCCATTCATTTTGATGACTATTTCTATCCTTACAAAGAGCCTAAGCTGGATTTTCCCGATAAAGCTTCCTATGACAAATACAAAAAACCCGGACAGTCTCGGGACGACTGGAGAAGGCAGAATGTGAACGATTTGATTTTGGCACTCAGCCAGACCATCAAGGCGCAAAAGCCTTGGGTGCAGTTTGGGATTTCCCCTTTTGGAGTTTGGAGAAATCAAAGCAAAGACCCCAAGGGATCACCCACCCAGGCCGGTCAGACCAATTACGATGACCTCTACGCGGATGTCTTGCTTTGGATGAAAAATAAATGGATCGACTACCTGATTCCACAATTGTATTGGAGCATGGAGCATCGACTGGCTTCCCACCGCAAACTGGCAGACTGGTGGTCGAATAACAGCTACGGAACCAACATTTACATCGGAAACGGGCCTTATAAAATCCGGGAAGACTCCGATGAGGCTTGGAAAAATCCAGCCGAACTCAACACCCAAGTCAATTATGCCAGGACTTTGCCTCAGATACAAGGTAATGCCTTTTTCTCCGCCAAATCCATCTACATCAAAAATCAGGACATCGCTCAAAAGCTGAAAGCGGAGGTATTTAATCGTCCCACTTTGCCTCCATCCTTTGAACCAAAGACACAGACCATCATTGAAATTCCGGTGGTTTTTGATGTGAAAACCACCCCCGAAAAAACCCAAATCAATCTCGAAAAACCACTTGATCCCGCCATCCGATATGCGATGGTCCAAGGCGGAAATGATCTGAATACGCTACACGAGGCGATTATTCATACGGCTTGGGTAGGTGGATCGAGAGTCCGATATTTAGAAGTACCGAGTTTGAATACCGAGTATTTGGCGATCCGCTGGATTGACCATTATGGTCGAATCGTACAAACTCAGGTCTTCCAAACCCCAAAATCCACCCGCCCATGAAAGACATGCTCGTTCGCCTGATGGAACTCCCAGACGCCTCCGAATTGGAAAAGAGACTGTTGGAAAAAGAGAAAATCGTGTTTCGAAGGGCTATCGCTCCTGAAAAACACCTCGTCAGCGAATGGGTGATGGAGCAATTTGGTGCTTATTGGAAATCAGAGGTCGAAGTAGCTTTTTCTCGACAGCCGGTTTCCTGTTGGATCGCCCAAAGAGGCAATGAGCTGTTGGGCTTTGCCTGCTACGAATGCACGGCTCGCAATTTTTTCGGACCCACTGGCACCAAAGAATCCGAACGGGGAAAAGGTATTGGCAAAGTTCTTTTGATCAAATCCCTCGAATCCCTTCGGGAAATGGGCTATGCCTATGCCATCATCGGAGGAGTAGGCCCGGCAGAATTTTATGAAAAAGCCGTGGGGGCGAAAATCATAGAAAGCTCGGAAGTCAGTATTTATCAGCATTTACTTAGAAAATCATGACCCAAAATTCCTCCAAAAACCCATGGATTTGGGTGCCTACGCTCTACCTTACCGAGTCACTCCCCTATGTGGTCATCATCACGGTATCGGTGATCATGTACAAAAACCTCGGCATCTCCAATGCAGACATCGGGTTATATACGTCCTTTCTTTACCTGCCTTGGGTGATCAAACCAATCTGGAGTCCGATTTTGGAGCTTTTTGGAAATAAGAAACAGTGGTTTCTCAGCATGCAGCTGATCCTTTCCCTGGTTTTTTTGGGAGTAGGATTAACCACAGGAACAGATCAATTTTTCACGATTACCCTAGCCTTTTTCTGGATGGGTGCTTTTGCCTCCGCCACCAATGACATCGCTTCGGACGGTTTGTATTTGATCGCTTTGAAGCCCGATCAGCAGAGCTTTTTTGTGGGAATGCGAAGCACCTTCTACCGAGTGGGTATGATTACCGGACAGGGATTGATTGTGGTAATCGCAGGAAATTTAGAGCAAAAGTTTGGCGATCCTACTCAAGCTTGGTCTTGGACCATGACCGGGGTAGGTGCTTTGATGCTGACCTTGACAGGAGTGAATTACCTTTCTACTCCAAAAGTCATCGAGGCACGCGTGGCCAAAGAAGATCAACCCAGTTTTGGCAAGGTCTTTTCCACCTTTTTTACCAAGAAGAATATCGGACTTTCCGTAGGCTTTGTCCTGCTTTATCGACTGGGTGAATCCCAATTGGTCAAGATGGCCTCTCCGTTTTTCCTAGATTCCAGAGAGGCAGGAGGATTGGGCTTAAGTACGACCGAGGTGGGTTTTATTTATGGCACGTTGGGTGTAATTGCTTTGCTGGCTGGGGGAATTTTGGGAGGAATTTTGATATCGCGTGACGGTTTGGGCAAGTGGATGATGCCCATGGCTTTTGCCATCAATGCGCCGAATGTTGGGTACATTTTCCTAGCTTGGCTTCAACCGGAAAGCATAGCCTTTGACACAACTGTCGTTGTAATCGAGCAGCTGGGATATGGATTTGGATTTGCTGCCTTTATGGTTTTTCTGATTTTCCTGGCCGAAGGCATCTTCAAAACCGCCCATTATGCCTTGGCAACAGGATTTATGGCCATGGGAATGATGCTTCCCGGGATGCTGAGCGGATACATGCAGCAGTGGCTGGGCTATCCTGGATTCTTTGTATGGGTGGTGATCGCCACGATTCCGGGATTTGTCATGGCTTATGCAGTGAAGTATCCGAGTGAGTTTGGGAAGAAAGTGAGTTGATTTACGAATTACGAAATACGATTTACGAGATGAAATAGCACCCCAACCCCTCAAAAGGCTAACAAAACTCTACCAAATTTTGCAATATTTCAATTTTGCAATTTCCAATCAGCAAATGACCAAGAACCAAAAAATCGCCCAATGCTTCTCCCCTGCGGCGTTTATTCACGATACGGAGGAAAATTACCAAGCCATTGAAAGGCTAATCAGAGAGCAGGAAATCGGCGGGCTAACTTTTTTCCACAGCCGACATTCCGCTGCTGCCAACTTTGAAAAACGAGCGGAAGTATTGGACGTTTCGGGCACTTTTGAAAAACTTATCGGTCTGATCAACCGCTATCAGGCTGTTTCCAAAATCCCTTTGTTGATCAGCATCGACGGAGAGTATGGCTTAGCCATGCGGGTGGAAAAAACGCCCCAATATCCTTTTGCCATTACCCTTGGCGCTTTAAAAGAAGATGCCAAAAAGTGGGTGGAAGAAGTTGGTTACCGAATGGGCTTGGACATGAAGAGATCCGGGATCCACCTGAATCTTGCTCCCTGCGCCGATGTCAATACCAATCCCAACAATCCGGTGATTGGTTATCGCTCTTTTGGAAATGATCCTGAAAAAGTAGCTCAACTCGCTTTTGCTGCCTATTCGGGGATGAAAAAAGCAGGAATCGGCGCTTGCTTGAAGCATTTTCCTGGGCATGGGGACACGGCGACGGACTCGCATTTGGGTTTGCCTATCCTTAATAAATCCAAGGCAGAACTCGAAGCCGAGGAGCTTCTTCCCTTTCAATACGGCATCGACCAAGGGGTGGAAATGATCATGGTAGGACACCTGGCGGTACCTGCTTTAACAGGAGGAAAAGACATTCCGGCCAGCATTAGTCGGGAACTGATTACGGACTTGCTCAAGGGAGAAATGGGTTTCAAAGGACTCGTGATCTCCGATGCGCTCAATATGAAAGCGGTTGCCAATCTTCATCCCGAGCCAGGGGAACTCGAATGGCAGGCTTTCCATGCCGGCAATGACATCCTATGCTTTTCGGATCATGTGAAAGAAGGCATTGAAAAAATCGCCCAAAATGCCTCAGATGATGAAGTCGATGCGGTTCTTGAAAAAATCATGGCCTTGAAAAAGCGATTGGGAGTGATGGAATGCAAGTCTATTGAAGTTCCGGCCTTCGATTGGGAAAGTCATTCCCAACTCCAGAAAGACCTGGCAGAAAACTACGTTTCGGTGATTTCTGGAGAGATCAATCCTGAAGAACTCAAGGCTTTGGCAAAAGCCGGAAAGCTGGGTTACCGGGAATTTTTCACCCAAAACCCAAGTGTTTTTTCCCAGCAACTGGATTTACCTGTTTCCCCAATCGAACAGGCAGAAAAAGTGATTTTGGCAGTTTTTGTCCCAAGCCACAAGCCCCTGAATCAATTTGGAATGGACCAAGGAGTAATGGATGAACTCCAAAAATTGGCCAAAAGCAAAACTTGCATTCTAATCCATTTTGGAAATCCACTGGCGCTTAAACATTTGGGAAAACTGGAAGATTTTGAAGCGGTTATTTGTGCGTATCAGGGATTTGAGGAGGTGCAGGGAGTGGTAACCCAAACCCTTCAAGGAATTGAAGCCTATGGAAGTTAAACACGAGGATTCAAAACCCTCCAAGTTCTCGACTTGGAGGGTTCCTTTTTTACTTCTTTACCGAAAAACGATATACGTGTTTGGAGGAAGAAAAATGCGCATGAACCATTCAATGCTTTTTTGAAAGTATTATTTTGGTGATAGCCTACAGTCAAAAACAAGTGTTTTTCATCAACTAACGAAAGCAGCTATGGACTTTAAGACCAACCATAAGCGATTAGAAATTGGAGAAGGTAAAATCAGCGGATATCTCTCTATTTTCATTGGAGTCTGTTCATTTTTATTTTCGGTAAGTCTTTTTTTTCCTGAAATCCTTACCACCTCAGAATTCCGAGAGTTCTATACGGAAGGCTTTTTGCAAATCTTCTTCTTGTCGCTGTTTTTTCTTGGATTGGGATTTGCCTTGACCAGCTTTATTCTCAGAAAAAAGGCGGACATAGCTATTTTAGGTTTAGTTTTTTTGGTTGGCTCGCTGATTTTAAACTACCTCATGCCTGAAAGGACTCCGGGATTTTATTCTACTTTCTCCATAGGTTTGGACTGGCTGGTATTGGACATTTTTTTTACCGCAGCAATTTTTATCCCGATTGAGTTATTTCTTCCAAAACACCTGGATCAATCCAAATTCCACCCAGAATGGAGGACTGATTTGGCATATTTTATTTACAGCCACCTGTTGGTTCAAGCACTTGGAATCATCATCAGAACCCCAGCAATCATTTCATTTTCAGGACTTCCTATTGCTGAGATTCATGCGGCTGTTTCCTCCATCGCATTTCCTTTGCAGCTATTGATTGCATTAGTAGTCTCTGATCTTTTCCAGTGGACCATTCACTTTCTATTTCATAAAGTCCCCTTCCTTTGGAAATTCCATGCGATTCATCATTCAATCAAAAACATCGATTGGTTAGCCGGGTCAAGGATCCATTTTGTGGATCTAATCTTGGTTCGATCTTTTACTTTTATCCCACTTTATGTTCTTGGATTTAGCACGCCCGTATTTTTGACTTATCTCGTGTGGGTTTCTATTCAAGCAGTATTGGCTCATTCCAATACCAAACTAAATTTTGGTTTTTTGAGATACCTATTGGTCACACCTCAATACCATCATTGGCATCATGCGGCTGATCCCAAGTACTATGACAAAAATTTCGGTATTCATTTTCCGTTCATTGATATGATTTTTGGCACCTATCTGGAAAAAGGAAACGAATGGCCTGAAAGAACTGGATTGAATGAAGAAATGCCCACAACCTTTCTGGGACAAACGATTCATCCATTTAAATCCAAGGAAAAAATTAGAACTTCGTCTAAATCTCAAGACGACTAATTGGTGATTGTATAATATCAAAAAGAAACCCTCCAAAGGCTTTAAATCCTTTGGAGGGTTTCTTTTTTTACTTCTCCACCGAGAATCGATACTCGATGTTGTGGGTGTACTTTTCTCCCGGATTTAGGATCGGGCTGGGGAAATTGTCATGATTGATTGCATCTGGCCAGTTTTGGGATTCCAAACAAAAGCCCCAATGCTTTTCGTAGGTTTTGCCATCGGCCCCGGCAAAATTGGATAGGAAGTTTCCAGTGTAAAACTGCACCCCCATGTTGTCCGAATACATGTCCATCACCCGGCCGCTTTCGGCATGGCGCACACGGACGAAGTGCTTCATATCAGCTGATTTTTCCCGCTTCATCACCATGTTATGATCAAACCCAGCGCCATTGGCAGAGATTTGATCACCAAGAATTTTTGGTGTACGGAAGTCAAATGGAGTTCCAGTCACGTCTTTTACCTCACCTGTTGGGATCAATTCCTCATCCACCGGCGTGTAGGCATCCGCCCAAAACTGAAACTCATGATCCTGCGCATCCCGCTTCATTCCGCCCAGGTTAAAGTAGGTATGGTTAGTCAGATTGAGGATGGTCTTTTTGTCGGTAGCAGATTCAAATCGGATTCGAAGGGTATTATCTGCGGTCAATTCCATCCATAGGGTAGTTTCCAGATTGCCGGGATAACCTTCTTCTCCATCCACACTGAGGTAAGTCATTTTGACTCCGACTACCGAATCATTGGAATAGGTTTCAGGAGTCCAGACTTTTTTGTTGAAGCCTTCTACCCCACCATGCAGGTGGTTGTCTCCATTGGTTTTGGCCAAGGTATATTTTGTTCCATCCAACGAGAATTCGGCATTGGCGATCCGGTTGGCCACACGACCGGCTGTAGCCCCGAAAAAAGGATTGGGCTTGGTTAGGTATTCCTCCACGGTATCAAAGGTGAGGGTGATATTCTCTTTGTTCCCGTTTTTGTCCGGAGCAATGATTTTATGCACCAAGCCTCCATAGTTGGAGAGTTCGACTTGCATGGTGCCGTTGTCAAGGAGGTAATGAAAAACGGGTTGGCCCTTGTGTTCGGCCACTTGTTCTGCTTTGATCATAAGGTTGATTTCTTCTTTAATCGGTTCTTGGGTGTTGTTTTGAGAGCAGGCAAAAGCCATCGAAAGGATAGCTGCTATGCCTAGGATTGACGTGTATTTCATATTCTAAAGTTGAAAGGTTTGAAAGTGGTAAAGTTGTAAGGTGATTTCAACACTACTCATCACCTCGTAAATCGTAATTCGTAACTCGTAAATCTACTGCCGAAGATATTTCTGCCGAATTAGATTCAACTCCAGCTGCAACTCATCCCGCTGGATAAATTTCCCCTGAATCATGATCGCTTGAGGCTTTTGCATGGTGGTCAAGTCTTCCAATGGATTTTTTTGTACCAATACAAATTCTGCCGCGGCACCGGGTTTTAATACTCCCCACTGCCCTTCCTGCCCCATGTATTTGGCAGGATTGACAGTACCGGTTTTTAGAATTTCATAATTGGACATGCCGGCTTTGGACATGGATTCAATCTCTCGATGGATAGAAAAACCGGGAACATTAAAAACCTGAGGAGAATCCGAACTCATGATCATCGGCACTCCGGCTTTGTGAAGTTCGAGGAAAAGCCACTGACGGAATTCCAAATACGGTTTCACTTTGGCCTCGGCCAACACCCCATCTGCTTCCATTTTAGATTTGGTATTGAACCACTGAGTGACCAATAAGCCTGGTAAATAGAGCATCTCGGGTTGCTGACGCAATTCGTAAGCGGGTTGATAGCCGAAATAACGCTCAAACAAAGTCATGGTCGGCGCCATCCAAGTTTTGTTTTCCAGACAAAGTTGGATCAAACCTGCCAGTTTGCTTTTATCCACCTGTGCAACCAAGTTCATGTTAAAAGGACCGGAGACGGTCGGATCAATCACTGTTCCGTCAGGAAGCATGGCCTCCAAAAATCCGTCTATGTGCTCTACTGATCGATAGCCACGAGTCACCGAAGTCACCAAGCCCACATCCAGGGAAACGTGTCCTCCATAGAAAATCCCTTGCTTTTTGGCCTCATCGGCAATAGCCAAAAACTTTGGCGTATCCAATCCAGGATGCAACTTGAGGTGATCGTATCCTGCTGCTTTTTGTGCTCTTACCATAGCTCGACCCGCTTCCGGATCAGCGACTGTATTTCCATTGAAAGACGGGCCAGAGACAAAAGTTCGAGGTCCCAACAATTCCCCTTTCATCACCCGATCCCGAAGTGCCAAATGGGATTCGTGACCGAGCATACTTCTTATCCGAAGGACACCATTGGCCAAGTAAAGCATCATCACTTCTTCTTGAAATTCTGGCCCATATTGCTCAGGATTGGGTAAGTGACCATGAAATTCTGCCAAACCCGGAAAAACATACATCCCTCGACCATCTAAAGTCCTCACACCAACTGCCGAAATCTCCTGCTCAGGCGCAATCTCTATAATCACCCCGTCTTTGACATAGATCGAGTGATCTTCCAAAACTTTGTCATCCAACATGGTGATCACATTCAAGTGATTGATCACAAGCTCCTGTGCAAAAACCGAAACAAAAGAACAGCTCAGAAAAAGGAGTGAAAACAGGATTTTAATTGGTCTCATAGCCAGATGGGTTAGGTTGGGAAACTTAAGTTCGGCCTTTCCCTTTTGTAAACCAATCCAGTGGTGGATTTTTTTGGGTTCACCGCGGAGACGCAGAGTACGCTGAGGCATATTCAAACTAAGAAAAAATAATCTGTGAAAATCAGCGTCTTTTTCTGTGAAAATCTGTGGGAAATTAAATTAAAAAGAGGCTGAATCGCTCCAGCCCTTCGTAAATCGTAATCGTAAATCTCAAATCCATTGGGTGTGGTAAAACTTCCCACTTGGATCGTCTTTGCGCTGATAGGTATGCGCTCCAAAATAATCCCGTTGCGCCTGAATGACCGAAGCCGAAGACTCAGCTGTGATTCTTCCCAACAAATAATTGATCCCCGCACTCATCACCGGCAAGGCAAAACCATGCGTCAAACCCAAACCAACCAATTCCGCTAAGGCTTTTCTTCCTGAAATCACTTGTTCTTTCACTCCTGACATTTCAAAGAAGGATACCTGATCGGAATAATTAGCGGAAATGGTCTCCATCAAACCCGACCGAATAATACAGCCATTGGTCCAGATTCGGGCAATTTCGTTGAAATTGAGATTCCAGCCTTTGGTGTCTGAGACAGTTTTCATCAAGCGGAAACCTACCTCATGATTGATGATTCGGGCCAACCCATAGGCTTCTTTGATTTTGGGCAGCCACGCTTCAAGTGAACCTTCGACTTGTTGGAATTCATGTTGGAAGGTCTTAGAAAACGCCACACGCATCGCTTTTTCTCCGGAAACGCCTCGTGCATTCACGGATTCAGCCAATGGACTGTAAGGAATTCCATACTCCAAAGCCGTTGTCAAAGACCAGGCTCCGGTGCCTTTTTGTCCAGCCTGATCAAGGATTTTATCCAAGAGCAATTCTCCGTTTTCCTTGAAAAGAAGCAGATCAGCCGTAATTTCCAATAAGAAGGACTTCAATTCACCTTTTCCCCAATCCGAAAAAATCGCAGATACCTGCTCAGCCGTACAACCGAAACCGAATCGCAGTAAATGAACCAACTCCGCCAAAACCTGCATCTCACCGTACTCGATGGAGTTATGCACCATTTTGATAAAGTGGCCCGAGCCTCCCGGACCCACATAAGTCACGCAGGGCTTTCCGTCTTTGTCTTTGGCAGAAATTCTTCCCAAGAAATCCTCCACCATTGCATAGCCTTCTGCATTTCCTCCTGGCATAATGGATGGACCTTTTCTAGCTCCTTCTTCCCCACCAGAAACGCCCATCGGCAAAAAGTGCATGCCGACCTCTTTTAAACGATTGACTCTTCGATCCGAATCAAGATAGAATGAATTGCCACCATCGATGACCAAATCGTCCTTTTCCAAAATCGGAATCAGCGCATCCAATTGGGCATCGATCGCTGCCCCGGCAGGAATCATCATCAAAATCCTGCGTGGCTTTTCCAAAGAATCCACAAACTGCTGTAAGTCCTCGAACGCCAGCATATTGGAAAATTCCGGATTTTCATCGAGCACTTTTTTGGCGATGCCTTCTTCTTTTCCGGCGACAAATCGATTGTAAAGTGAGACGGGAACGCCTTTTTCGGCCAGATTGAGCGCTAAGCTTTTGCCCATGACGCCCATCCCGATGACTCCCATTTTCATGTTCATAGGTTGAGAAGTTAAATAGTGAAGGGAAGCTTCCAGCAGTTGCTCAGGAGCCCCCGTGATATCCAATAAGAATCCGGTTTGTGGCTTTTCCCAAACGGCAATTTGGGAATCCAGCATTCCGGCTTTCATGTAATGGTTTTTTCGGGCAAGCATTCGTTCCCAAATCAAATCCCGACTTCCTGTGAGATGAATCCAGCGGAGATTATCGGAAACTGACAGCTTTTCCCGATACCAATTTTTCAAAGCCGAACAGGCCAAAACCGCACCGCCTTTTTGCTCAGAAGTCAAGAGCTGATCCGCCAAAGCCTGAAGCCAAGGCTGCCGGTCTTCATCATTAAGCGGATGCCCTGCGCTCATTTTGGCAATATTTTCCGCAGGATGAAAATGATCCGCATCGAAAAAAGGAAGACGGAGCCTTTCGGCCAAGAGCGTTCCAAGGGTAGTTTTCCCCGTTCCCGATACACCGGTGACGATTACAAGCATGGGGCGAAGTTAATTTATTTGGAGTCAACAGCACATAATTAAAATGATATTGTCAACGGTCAACCGACCACAGTCCACCGAAGTTCGGAAATCACATCGATCGGTGGACTGTCGACCATGGACAGTCGACAACCTTACAACTTTCAAATCCATTCCACCTGACAACTCCAAAATTCCTACCTTTGCCCCTTCAATTCCAAGATTCATGATTTCAGTCGATAACGTGACCGTCATGCACGGCGGCACACCGCTTTTCAGCAATATCACCTTCAACATCAACGAGAGCGACAAGATCGCCCTCATGGGTAAAAACGGGGCGGGAAAATCTACCCTCCTCAAGATCATTGCCGGACAAAGCAAGCCAACCTCCGGTACAGTTTCTGCCCCAAAAGGCTATGTCGTAGCTTATTTGCCTCAGCATTTGCTCACTGCGGATGATTGCAGTGTGATGGAGGAGACGGCCAAAGCCTTTGCCTCTTACCTCGGCATGAAGGAGGAAATCGACCGAATCAACGAGGAACTGACTGTGCGAACAGACTATGAATCGGAAGATTATTACAAACTGATCGAAAAAGTCTCCGAACTCAGTGAGAAATTCTACGCCATCGAAGAGATCAACTACGAGGCAGAAGTAGAAAAAGTGTTGTTGGGTTTAGGTTTCGTTCGCGAAGATTTTCAGCGATCCACATCTGAATTTTCCGGAGGGTGGAGAATGCGGATCGAGCTGGCAAAAATCCTGTTGCAAAAGCCTGATCTGATCCTTCTCGACGAACCGACCAACCACCTGGACATCGAATCCATCCAATGGCTGGAAGAATTTCTGATGACCAAAGCCAAAGCTGTGGTGGTGATTTCCCACGACCGGGCCTTTGTCGACAACATCACCACACGAACCATCGAAGTGACGATGGGCCGTATTTACGACTACAAAGCGAAATACAGCCATTACCTGGAACTTCGCAAAGAGCGTCGCGAGCAGCAGCAAAAGCACTACGAAGAGCAGCAGAAGTTTATCGCCGAAACGACCCAATTTATCGAGCGCTTCAAGGGCACCTATTCCAAAACACTTCAGGTGCAGTCCCGCGTGAAAATGCTCGAAAAACTGGAGCTAGTAGAAGTGGATGAGGTGGATACTTCTGCCTTGAAACTCCGGTTTCCACCTTCTCCCAGATCAGGAAAATATCCGGTGATTGTCGAGGAAATGGGAAAAACCTATGGAGATCATGTGGTGTTCAAAAACGCCTCCATGACCATCGAGCAAGGACAAAAAGTAGCTTTTGTCGGGAAAAACGGGGAAGGTAAATCCACCATGATCAAGGCGATTATGGGCGAGATCGACTTCCAGGGAAAATGTGAACTCGGTCACAATGCAATGATCGGGTACTTTGCGCAGAATCAAGCCTCACTTTTAGACGAGTCCATTACGATTTTTGAAACGATTGATAACATCGCTGTGGGAGAGATCCGAACCAAAATCAAAGATATTCTCGGAGCCTTCATGTTTAAGGGCGATGATATCAACAAGAAAGTCAAAGTGCTTTCCGGTGGAGAAAAAACCCGATTGGCGATGATCAAATTGCTCTTGGAGCCGGTAAACTTGCTAATTCTTGACGAACCAACGAACCATTTGGACATGAAGACCAAGGACATCATCAAGGATGCGTTGAAAGCTTTTGACGGCACTTTGATTGTGGTGTCTCACGACCGGGATTTCTTGGATGGCTTGGTGACCAAAGTTTTTGAATTTGGCAATAAACGAGTGCGTGAGCACTTCGAAGACATTAACGGCTTCCTGAGAAATAAGAAGATGGAGAATTTGAGGGAAGTGGAGCGCAAACAGTAGTCAGTCTCGGTTTGCAGTAATCAGTACATCGAAAGTCAGAAGTATAAAGTCAGAAGGCTGAAAATCCGGAGTGAAAGCTTCGGGTTTTTTATTGCCGCAGATCCACAGAAAAAAGGAAATCTGTGCATCTGTGGCAAAACCTTATTCCGAGAACGGAAATCGGATCAGCTGTTCCTCCTTGCTTGATTGGTAAATAGCCCGAATGAGTTCCAAGGATTTTCGGGATTTGGGTCCATCGACTTCGGGTTGATTTCCAGTTTCGATCGCTTGGAGAAAATCCATCCACTGTTTGGCATGAAGCTCGAAGCCAATTGCATTGGGATCGGAGGAACCTGATGCTGCGTTATGTTCAGTTTTTGCTATTGGACTTTCCATTCCCCGAACATTCCAAGCAGTCAACTTCCCTGCTTCCAAAATCGCACTTCCTTCTGTTCCATAAATCTCCAAACGCTCTAGATATCCGGGATAAAGGGAAGTGCCTGCTGTGATCGTTCCCATCGCTCCTGATTTGAAATTGACCAAAGCTGCTCCTAAATCCTCCCCTTCGATGGGATAGAGCGTGGTCTTCACTTTTCCAAAAACAGAATCAACTTCTCCCATCACTTCTAAAAGAAGATCCAACGTATGAATGGCCTGATTGATCAGGGCGCCTCCTCCGTCATAGGTTAAGGTTCCTTTCCACTGGCTGGAAGAATAATAATTGGCATCACGAAACCAATTGACCGCTGCATTTCCCATTAGCAGTCGACCAAAAACCCCATTCGATATCGCATCCTTTAACTTAGTAAAATCAGGAGAAAAGCGATTTTGAAAAACTACTCCCAACTTTACATGTTGAGCCTCGGCAGCTTGGATCAATTGATCTGCCCGATCCAAAGTAACCTCTATCGGTTTTTCAATAAAGACATGTTTTCCTGCTTCAATGGCTTTGAGCGCAGGCTCTAGGTGCATCCCACTAGGAGTACAAATGCAAACTACCTCAAGGTCAGGAGATGAGATAAATTCCTCCCAATTACTGAATACCGGCACCGAAAATTTCTCCCTGGCTTTTGCCGCACTGGGAGGATTTGGATTGAAAAGACCAATCAATTCGGCATTGACCAAACTAGCGATGGCTTGCGCATGCTTGAGGGCAATGGCACCTGTACCGATGATTCCGATTTTGTATAGCTTTTCCATGCCTACTTCATTAATACCAAGGGATCCTGTCTCAGTAAGTGGACCAAGGCTTTATACATGTTGGGATGATAGTTTTTCAAATCCTGACTTCGCTCAAAAAAGCTTTCCAAGGCGACTGCAAAAAATTCGTGTTCATTTAACCCGGCACTTTCACGAAACAGGCTGGGTAAACCTTTTCTGAGCCTTTCCATTTCAGCCGGAACCCATTGGGTATACTCAGTCCAAGCTTTAGGATTAAACTCATGTTCTCCGTCGGTTTCGATCAGATTGGCTAGTTTCAATGCATGGGCAATTTCATGGATACCCACATTTACTCCATCTGATGGATCTGCCATACCTTCTACGAAGCACTTCCAAGAGACTACAATCAACCCATGTTTTGGATTCACTTCTCCGCGGTGGTACACTTTATTGACCGTGCTGTAGTAGGCATTTGGATAAACCAAGATAGTATGGAAGTGTGCTAAGCGAAGTCTTTTCCAACCGAAAATGACCATCGTAATCGTAGCTCCAATCAAAACCTCCATTTCGGAGGTCACCTCTTCCAAACCTCCCCTCGGTGCAAATCGCTTGGTAGAAAGTATAGTTTCTAATTTGACAAGAAACTCTTTTCTATGGATGGGTTTGAGCCTTGCGAAATAGGGGAAATGAATATCTAAAAACCGGATCTCCTCTGGAGTAACTTTCCTAGGAAAGAGCTTCCAACGGGTCTCATTAATAAATTGAATAAACAGGTAGGTGGCAAACATCAGAAAATAAAAATGGCAACCACCTAAAGTAGTTGCCATTTGTCAGAAAATCAATTTTCAATTTATCTCGCGTAGTTGACTGCTCGCATTTCCCTGATCACAGTTACTTTGATCTGCCCAGGATATTGCATCTCTTTTTCGATCTTTTGGGAGATGTCAAACGAAAGCTTCCCTGCCTTTTGATCATCGACACTGTCTGCATCGACCAGGATTCGGAGCTCACGACCTGCCTGCATCGCAAAGCACTTATTTACTCCATCAAAATTCAAAGCCAACTCTTCCAATTCCTTCAGACGCTTCACGTAGCTGTCCATGATTTCACGACGTGCACCAGGTCTGGAACCGGAGATTGCATCGGATGCCTGCACGATCGGAGAGATCATGGAAGTCATCTCGATCTCGTCGTGGTGAGCACCGATCGCATTGCAGATTTCAGGATGCTCTTTGTAGCGCTTGGCCAGTTCCATACCGAGGATTGCGTGAGGTAATTCCTGCTCCTCAGGCCACACCTTTCCGATATCATGCAGAAGTCCGGCACGCTTAGCCAGCTTGGCATTGAGTCCCATTTCAGCAGCCATGGTAGCAGCAAGTTTGGCTACTTCTCTGGAGTGCTGAAGTAGATTTTGTCCGTAAGAAGAACGGAATCTCATTCGACCCACCATCTTGATCAATTCAGGATGAAGTCCGTGGATACCCAAATCAATACAAGTTCTTTCTCCGATTTCGACGATTTCTTCCTCAATATTCTTCTCGGTTTTAGCCACCACTTCCTCGATACGGGCAGGGTGGATTCGACCATCCTGAACCAGACGATGCAGTGACAATCGCGCGATTTCTCTCCTTACCGGATCAAAGCCTGAAATGATGATTGCTTCAGGGGTATCGTCCACAACGATTTCCACACCCGTGGCAGCTTCCAGTGCACGGATGTTTCGACCTTCGCGACCGATGATTTTGCCTTTGATGTCGTCGCTTTCGATATTGAATACAGACACACAGTTTTCTACCGCATGCTCAGTAGCTGTACGCTGAATGGTATCGAGAACAATCTTTTTGGCTTGCTTGGTAGCAGTCAATTTTGCCTCATCGAGGATATCCTTGATTTGGGAAGACGCTTTGGATTGTGCCTCTTCAGTCAGCATATTGATCAATTGCTCCCTAGCCTCTTCACGGGTTAATCCCGCGATTTTCTCAAGGTCTGCGATACGTTGATTGGTCACACGGTCCAACTCTTCTTTCTTAGCCTGAACAGATTGTAATTGGGCTTGAAGATTTTCCTTTTTGGAGTCTAGTTCAGCTTCTTTGCGCTTGAGTGCCTCTTGGTCTTTAGATACTTGACTTTGCAGCTGCTTGACTTTGTTTTCGTTGGTGATGATGATGTTTTTCTTATTGTTCATCTCCTCATCAAACTCAGCCTTCATCTTGAGGTATTTTTCTTTTGCTTCAAGAATTCGGTCTTTCTTGATGGTTTCGGCTGTGATTTCAGCCTCTCTCAGCATGGATTTGATCCGCTCTTTAGTTTCCTCTTCCTGCTGTGCATGTTTATTTTTAATGAAAAAGCCTGCAAGTGCGGCTCCCCCGCCAAGCCCTGCCAGGGCTGCGAGGACGATAAATAGTACGTCTGCCATAGGTATGTATATAAATTTTACCTACCGGATCCGAGAATCAGCAAAATGAGCGGGAATCAATCTTCAGACTGCCTTACTAAGCAGAGCTGAAATATGGGAGAGACTGCGGCGAATGTGCTCGCTGTCTTCTGCATTGCCTTCATTGGTCTCCAATGACTCCACCATACAATCAAAAGCAACCATTGCTAAAAGATCGGTGGTATCGTCAAGGCCAAATTCGGCCTTATACTTTCTCAATTTTTCATTTATCAACTTCCCTGCGTGACGGATTTTGCCTTCATCTTCCGGCTTGACACGCATGGGGTATTCCCTATCTCCGATTTTCACTCTGATGGCAAGCGTCTCCATATCATTCGGAAAGGTAGGTGATCAAATGATCGATTTCTTGTATATAGTTATTGATTAAGTCACTCATTTCGGCGGCATCTTCAGAATTCACCGGTCGGTTGTCCACAATGTTACTAATTTTAATCTTATTTTTAAAATGATGGATTTCCTGCTCTTTTTCCTGAATTTCCTGCTCAAGAGCTGACAACCTAGCCCTTAATTGCTCATTTTCAGCGGTCAAAGCCTCTGCTTTTTTACTTACCTGCACGGCAAGTCTTTCCAGTTTTTG
Source organism: Algoriphagus sp. (assembly GCA_018336015.1). Classification (GTDB taxonomy): domain Bacteria; phylum Bacteroidota; class Bacteroidia; order Cytophagales; family Cyclobacteriaceae; genus Algoriphagus; species Algoriphagus aquatilis. Next base: position 17,859 of record JAGXQZ010000106.1, read on the forward strand.
CAGTTCCTCGTGAATCATTTTTTAACTTCTGATGACAGCCCCTACTTGTTGCTGAAAGGCCTCAATCAATTTACTCATTGTTTTCTCAATTACCTTATCGGTCAAGGTATTTTCCTGATCTTGCAGGATAAAGCTCAAAGCATAAGCCTTTTTGCCAGCTTCAATCTTATCACCTTGATACACATCGAATACACCGATTCTTCTGAGCAATTTGCCACCAGCCTTTTCAGCAACTGACTTAACTTGGTCATATGTCACGGTTTTGTCAATCACCAAGGAAAGGTCACGACGAACCTCCGGAAACTTGGAGATGTCCTGATATTTCTTCAATCCAGAAGCTTTCTTGGTAAGTAAATCCCAATCCAACTCAGCAAACCAAACATCCTGACGGACTTCCGCGAGTTTCAGCATTTTCTCATCCACCAAACCGAGACGGCCGATTTCTTTTTCTCCAAGTTTGAGGACTAATCCATAGGCAAAAGGCACGGATTCTACCACTTCCACAGAACCTGCTTCAATATTCAATCGCTCGAGGATTCTCTCCACAGCTGAGAACAAATCTGCGAAAGCAAAAGGTTTAGCAGGCTCTATCCAGCTCTCCGCGCTTCTATTTCCAGAATGGAAAATCGCCAATCGTCTTCCCTCCTTGTAACCCGACTCTGCTTTGTGATAGACAGTGCCAAATTCGAATGCACGAAGGTCAGTCTGCTTTCGGTTAATGTTATGAGACATCACCTCCAAACCGGAGAATAGCAAGGTTTGTCGCATCACCCCCAAGTCTTCGCTCAGTTTGTTGAAAATCTCTACATTTTGAGAAGCATCCAGGAAGCCAGATTTTTCGGCATAAGCCGGTTTGGTCAAGCTATTGGTGATGAGCTCAAAATAACCCAAACCTGCCAACATTTCGGTCAGTCGATATTGAAGTTTGTTCACATCCTTCACTGGATGATCCGCCAAGAAATCGGTACTGAGTTTCTCGGAAAGCTCAACCTGATGGAAGCCATGGATTCTGAGAATTTCTTCGATGATATCCGCCTCACGGGTGACATCCACCCGGTACGGCTTTACAATCGCCGTGAATCCCGCTTCTGATTCATTTTTTACCCGTATATCCAGACTTTCCAAAATGGATTTTACTTCGCTTGGGTCAATTTTCTTTCCGATCAGACGGTTGACATGGGCGTATTCGACTTCTACCACAAAATCCTCCACAGGTTGCGGATAAAGGTCAATTAGATCCGAAGCCACTTTTCCTCCTGCTATCTCCTGAAGCAATGCCACGGCACGCTTCAACGCATAAACAGGCATATTGGGATCGGTGCCTCGCTCAAAGCGGAATGACGCATCGGTCTTCAGACCATGAAATTGAGATCCTTTCCGGATCACATCGGGGGAGAAATAGGCCGATTCGAGGAATATAGTAGTTGTCGCATCACTTACTCCGGAGTGATTTCCTCCGAAAATACCTGCAATACACATCCCTCCATTAGGATCACAAATCATCAGTTCCTCACCGGAAAGCTTACGTTCTTTTTCATCCAAAGTCACGAAGGGTGAGCCTTTCGGAAGCTTGCCTACGATGATTTTACCATCAGATATCTTATCCATGTCAAAAGCGTGCAAAGGCTGTCCCAGATCGTGAAGGATAAAATTGGTGATATCGACCACGTTGTTGATCGGCTCAAGTCCAAGTGACCTGAGAAAATTCTGAAGCCATTGGGGTGAAGGTCCTACCTTCAAATCACTCACTACTACTCCGGCATAGCGTGGACAGTCTTCAGTACTTTGAACTTCAACGGAAATCGAGGGACCTGAAACTTCTTTGGTCAATTCTTTCCCGTCAGGAAGGCAAATCGAACGCTGAAGCAAAGCTTTCAGATCTCGGGCTACGCCTAAATGTGAAGCCGCATCTGCTCGGTTGGGAGTCAATCCAATCTCCAAAACATGGTCTTGGCTGACTTCAAAGTATTCCTTCGCCGGAGTCCCATTTGGCAAATCAGTATCCAATACCATGATGCCCGCATGAGATGTCCCAAGCCCGATTTCATCCTCGGCGCAAATCATTCCTTCGGAGGCTTGGCCGCGGATTTTGGCTTTTTTGATTTCAAATGGCTCTCCGTTAGTAGGAAAAAGCTTAGCTCCGACGGTAGCCACGACCACTTTTTGACCGGCTGCGACATTGGAAGCACCACAGACTATTTGGGAAGGAGTCTCCAAACCAATATCTACCGTAGTGATGCTGAGCTTGTCCGCATCAGGATGCTTTTCACAAGTCAATACTTCCCCGATCACAATTCCTTCCAGTCCACCTGGTACAGAAACAAACTCTTCCACCGCTTCCACTTCCAAGCCGGAACGGGTGAGGAGGGACGCGATTTCTTCAGGGGTTTCAGTGAGAGAAATGTATTGCTTGAGTCTATTGATAGAGATTTTCATATGAATTCGAGTTCGGGATGCTTCTACAGGTTAAGAAAAAAGGTGCAAAGGCACCTTCTGAAGCAGTTGGCAAATTTAAAAGAATTGCGGGAGGGCGGGATTATTTGTCATAATTTTTCTCCCCTGCCTCAATAGCAATTGTCATCAGATTTTCCTTGGGTGGAAGCGGACAGGCATAATCAGGATTGTAAGCGCAATAGGGGTTGTAGGCCAAATTGAAATCAATCGTGATACTGTTTTTACCGTCTTGACGTACATTGAGGAATCGACCACCTCCGTAAGTTTCTTTTCCGCTAGTCTCATCGGCAAAAGCCAAAAAGAAATTTCGCATGTCGGTTTCTTTTACAGACTGAAGCAAAAGCAGCTTATTGGTCTGCCCGCCGAGTTCAAACTCAGCGTATGAGTGCTCGATGTACTTTTCTTTGGAGCCGTCGGTCAATGGCACTTCTCGCACTTTTTTATTCTCAATCGGAATCAACCGTGCTTTAACACGGTAAAGTGGATTGATGTCATAAAAAGTCAACAGCTGAAAACTGCGCCTTTGCTCTTCATTGAGTGGCGATTCAACATTAAACTTGATGAATTTGAATTGGCGCTCACGTTCTTTCTCCACTTTCTCAATGTATGCTTCGGGGCTTTCCGCCGCGGTAAACATGTAGGCTACAGCTGCTAATACAACGAAGGAGACAACTACGATTAAAATATGACTTGATTTCACAGGGGATCAGATTTTCTCTTCAAAACTCCCACTTTCTTCAGGAGTTTGGGCTTTGGATAAATTTCTATGCGAGAGGATCAAAGAATCCCCTCGTCGGCGAAGCTAAAATAGCCATGATCTGTGAAAATCATATGGTCCAATATGCTCAAATCCATATCACGCCCGATTCGAACCAAACGTTGGGTAAGTTTTTTATCCTGTTCGGAAGGGCTTGCCGATCCACTTGGATGGTTATGGACCAAAATAATGGAGTGCGCCATGTGCTCCAAGGCAGTTTTAAACACCAACTTAGGATCTACCACCGTACCAGATGTACCGCCTTGACTAATGAGCTGCTTCTTGATGACGTAATTTGATCTGCTCATCAGGATGAGATAAAAATGCTCAATGACCTCATCGTAAAGCTCTGGACGCATCAGCTCATAGGCATCTCGAGACGAAGTAATTTTTTGTTTTACAGGCGCATCCTGGTCTTTCCTTCGCCTCCCGAGCTCCAAGGCGCTTACAATTGATATTGCTTTTGCCTCGCCGATCCCCTTGAATTTCATCAAATCTTTTACAGAAAGCCTGGCTAAGGCCGAGAGGTCATAATTGATATGACGGAGGATCATCCTGGAAAGGTCCACAGCACTCATCGAGGGAGTGCCTGAGCCTATCAAAATTGCAATCAGTTCGGCATCAGTGAGGGCTGATTTTCCTCGGAGAAGAAGTTTTTCTCGCGGCCGATCTTCCTCGGCCAATTCCGAAATCTTGGTAGAAAAAGTAGAATCCATATCTAAGTAAAAGTCTTAAACTAAAACTAGCGATAAAAATAAAATAAAAAAACCCTGCTTGTGACAGGGTTTATAGTAAGAAAGTCTTTCTTAATTAAGCAAGTGCATTGACGAACTTGGCCAATTTTGATTTCTTATTGCTAGCGTTGTTTTTGTGGATCACATTTTTCTTCGCCAGTTTGTCCAACATGGAAGAAACCTTCTGGAAAAGCTCAGTAGCCTCGATCTTATCGGTAGCAGCCTTCAGCCTTTTGATGAAAGTTCTGGTGGTCTTGGCCTGATATCTGTTTCTCAAACGCTTCGCTTCGTTGGCACGAATTCTTTTCAGAGCTGATTTGTGATTTGCCATATTGTTTTAAATAATTTCTGTTCTTTCCCTATTCTGAATCGGACTGCAAAGTTATTGTAAATAATTAATTCTGCCAAAGGAATTTCGAACATTCCTTTCAAGATCCGCATCTACGGAACTAAAATAATTGGATTATTGTCCAAAATAAACCTGAATAATAAGGTTTATGAAAGTCAGGAAATTAAAGTTTTGATTAATTTCAAAGATGAATTTTTTTTTAGTGTGGCTTTTTATTTTCTCTGTTAGCAATGGAAATCCGCCATTTTGGGGATTTTTTGCCCATTCTCTTATTAACAGACAGGCGGTCTTTTCACTTCCACCAGAGATGATGCCTTTGTATAAATCTGAAATTGAATTTATCACAGAAAAGGCGGTCAATCCCGATCGAAGAAGATATGCCGTGGCTGGGGAAGCTGAAAAGCACTACATCGACCTCGATCATTATGGCGACAGCGCCCTTTCTATCCTTCCTACCTATTGGCCTGAAGCTATTAAACTTTTCCCGGAAGATTCGCTGAGGGCCCACGGAATTGGACCTTGGTCGACCTATTTGACTTTTTTGAGCCTGACCAAAGCCTTTGAGCAAAAGAACAAAGCTGCCATTCTGAAGCTGTCCGCAGATTTGGGGCACTACCTTGGCGACCTCAATGTCCCCCTTCACACGACCAAAAATTACAATGGACAACTTACCGGTCAGGATGGGATTCATGGGTTTTGGGAAAGCAGAGTTCCTGAGCTTTTAGCTAAAGATTATTCGTTTTGGGTAGGAAAAGCGGAATATGTCGAGAAGCCCCAATTGGCGATTTGGGATGCCGTGGCGGTAGCGCACACCATGGTGGATAGTGTTTTACGAATTGAAAAAGAACTCACTGCGCAATTTCCTGAAGACCAGAAATACAGCTACGAGGAGCGAAATGGATTGACTGTTCGGGTTTATTCGAGAGATTTCACCCTTGCCTACGCGCAGGCTTTGGATAATCAGGTAGAGCGTCAAATGAAAAAATCCATCAAAATGATCGCTGATTTTTGGTATACGGCTTGGATTAATGCCGGTCAACCGGATCTAAAGGACTTTTCATCATCAGAAAAAGCAGAGGATGAAAAAATGACTCCCGACCCAAAAATCAAAGTCAGGAGCCATGATAACGATTAACCTCTAGGAGGCCAGATACTTCTGAATAGCTCTCCCCAACCTTTCAAATGTATTTTTGAAAACCGTCTCATTTTCTTCCAATAAGGTCACTCTAAAACCTCTCAGGTCAGAGCAAAAGGAAGAAATCGGTACTACACAGATTCGCTCAGAGGCTAATAAGTAGTAGACAAAACGCTTATCCAAAGGCATATCAGAATCACTGAGCCAAGTATCTAACAACTGCTGTAATCGCGCATCCTCGATGGGTAGCGTTTGATGAGGATTCAATAATTTCTCATCGAATACTATGGTATTATAAAATGCACCTTGAGTCGGGTTAAATTTAATTCCCTCGATATCTCCCAAAATCTCCCTCATCCAGTCGCTACGTTGACCGATTTGCGCATTGGCCTGCTCCCGATAGGCGTGGTATTCGGGATGACTCATGATTCTGGGGATCGCCAACTGTGGCAAAATCGTCGAACAAACCTCGATCATTTTGGCATTTTCGAGGGTTTGGCAAAGTTTGGCAAACTCCTTTGAAGACTCCCGATTGTAAAATTCCATCCAGCCACAGCGTGATCCCGGCCAAGGGAATTCCTTGGAAATTCCCTTCAATGAAATTGCCGGACGGCTTCCGATCACTTCTGCCAAGGCCACCGCTTTGATCCCGTTGTAGGTGATATTCTGGTAGATCTCATCGGCGATCAAAAGCAGGCTAAATTCCTCTGCGATTTTTACAAATCCTTCCAACACCTCTTTTGGATACACCATCCCCGTGGGATTATCCGGATTGATGATCAGGATACCGACAATGGAAGGATTGTATTTAACCTTCATGTAAAGGTCCTCCATGTCAGGCAGCCACTGATTATCCGGATCAAGCTTGTAAGTAATCGGAGCGGTATTGGCATGAGCTGCTTCTGCTGAACTGTGCGTGGAGTATGCTGGAGAAGGACCGATTATTCTGGCTGTTGGAATCAAAAATTGATACAATTTGGCAATAGCATCTCCCAAGCCATTAAAAAACAAAATGTCCTCTGCGGTGATTTGGGATCCGCCTTTTTCATTATTGAGATTTGCCAAAAACTTTCGGGTTTCCAACACGCCCTTGGAGTCAGCATAGCCGTAGGTTTTATCCTCCTTGAGCAAGTCTGCAATGATCGCCTTCATCCAATCGGGCACGTGGTTATGCTTTTGGATAGGGTCGCCGATGTTTTCCCATGTCATGGGATAGCCAAGGGCTTCAATCTGTCGGGCTTTTTTTACGATGCCCCGGATTTCGTAATTCAATTCTTCTGCTCCGGGTCTGAGGAGTAGCTGTCTCATAGGTCAATAGGCTGGTTTGGAAAAAATTCCGCCACAAAGTAAGAGAAAAGCAAGTTGAAATTTCAGGAATAGACTAAAAACCAAAACATATCCTGATCCTAAAAAGTGATCACTCGTAAACTTTTGTTGGCTCTTATCGTTTCTGGAAAGCTTATTGCCCAATTAGATCCCAAACAAAAGCTCCATAAACTTCCATTTCAAAATAGCTCACCAAGTGGTTCTTCTTCGAATATTGCTCTTCCTTATTTTCCTTTTTTTCATTGATTGGTATACGTTTCAAGCGTTTAAAACAACTTTCCCAAGTCAGACATGGGTAAAAATTGGCTATTGGCTTTTTTCAATATTAGTTTATACCTACGTCCTCTATGGTTTTTTAACCTTCAGTAGGGAAGCTATGAATCCGAATTTTGGAACGATGGTTTCATTGATGATTTTGTCATTGGTTCCCAAACTGATTATTCTGACATTCCTCTTTGGTGAGGATGTTTTACGGTTTTTTACAGGAAGCTTTCAGTCTTTTTCAGGCAGCCGACAGGGAGACTTTTTACCCGATCGGAGAAAATTCATCAGCCAAACTGCTCTCGTGCTATCTGCTATTCCTTTTATGGGAATCCTTCATGGCGTCCTGATTGGAAAGTATCGCTATCGGGTGATGAAGCATACACTGGAATTTGACGACTTGCCGGAAGAGTTTGACGGGTTTAGGATTACCCAGATTTCGGATATCCACTCGGGAAGTTTTGATGACAAAAAGAAGCTAGAATACGGCATTGACTTGATCAATCAGCAAAAGTCAGACATCATTTTATTCACCGGAGATTTGGTAAATAATCATGCTGGGGAAATGGAGCCTTGGGTGGAAACATTTAAAAAGCTCCATGCTCCGATGGGAAAGTATTCCATCTTAGGTAATCACGACTATGGAGACTACATGTATTGGCCCAGCCAGGAGGCTAAGGCAGAAAATCTAAAGCGTCTGTTTGAAGTTCAGGAAGAGCTTGGATTTAAGCTTTTACGAAATGAAAACGTCAAAATCGAAAAGCCTGCCCTGAGCGGAGTCGAAGGGGCTGGGGCAAGCATCGATCTGATAGGTGTAGAAAACTGGGGAAAAGGTTTCGCTCAATACGGGGACTTGGCCAAAGCAGCGAGCAACCTTTCGGCAGAAAGTTTTAAAATCCTGATGAGTCACGACCCTTCTCACTTTGACGAAGAGGTCAAAAAATTTGCGCAACATATCCACCTTACTCTGAGCGGACATACCCATGGGATGCAGTTTGGTATCGAGATTCCCGGCTTGATCAAATGGAGCCCTTCTTCCCTTCGCTATCCCAAATGGGCCGGACTATACGAGGAAATGGGCCGGTATCTGCATGTAAATAGAGGCTTCGGGTTTTTGGCCTTTCCGGGAAGAGTTGGGATTTGGCCGGAGATTACTGTGCTGGAGTTGAGAAGAAAAAGTTCCTAATCATTCGTTTTCACAATTGCATTTAAAGCTTGTATTGATAATACAAGATTTTGAAACTAATTGAAAATCAATAAACTAACTAATTACTATTCTTTCTATTGCGCATCCACTCCACTACAAATGCTATCGCTCCCCAAACTAATATGACTCCAAGAACCCAGTTTGGAATAAAAAAAAGATCCAAGGACTTCACTAAAACTATCAATCCAATTAATAAGAAGGGCAAGCCGTGAAGCCGGTCAATTGGTTTTCTGCTCATTTACTTCCTTTTTTCAGCCCAGTCCTTAAAGCAATCACCTGTGCAACCACCATTATAGCCATCGCAATCGCTGTAAAATTCGGCACGTTATACCTCCCTTCCATCCACCATCCGCTGTACCACAAAGACACACCACCAACCAAAAGCGCAGAAATCAGCAATACCACATGAAAATAAAATCTTCTCTTGCTCATGATTTAAAAACTAATTCTGAAGTAATAAATCGAAATAAATACTAAAAACAAAGCCCCCCGAAGATTTCTCCTCGAGGGGTTTAGTTTGAGCTTTCTAATTTTAACTCATTTGATTTAAGCCTTCGACTCATGTTACACTGAGAGAAGTCGAAGTAAGAGGTTGACAATCTGAATACTGCAAACTGAGACTGCTTACTACTTAAGGTTCTTATACCGAATCCTTTTGGGAGTCAAATCACCCAATCGCTTCTTCTTATTTTCCTCATAGTCGGAGAAGTTACCTTCAAACCAATAGACCTGAGAGTCTCCCTCAAAGGCCAAAATGTGGGTACAGATACGATCCAAGAACCAACGGTCGTGGGAGATAATCACCGCACAGCCACCGAAGTTTTCCAAGGCTTCCTCCAAAGCCCGAAGCGTGTTGACATCGAGGTCGTTGGTCGGTTCGTCAAGGAGAAGCAAGTTTCCGCCTTCTTTTAGCGTGATCGCCAAGTGAACTCGGTTTCGCTCACCACCTGAGAGCACGCCTACCTTTTTCTCCTGATCAGAACCGGCAAAGTTGAACTTGGACACATAGGCGCGCGAATTGACTTCCTTGTTTCCCAGCTTCATCAACTCATTTCCGCCTGAGATCAATTGGTAAACCGTCTTGTTTGGATCAAGCTGATCATGCTCCTGATCGACATAAGCTAGTTTCACAGTCTCACCTACTTCAAAATTTCCGGAATCCGGCTTTTCCTGTCCTGTTATCAGTTTGAAAAGCGTGGTTTTACCTGCACCATTCGGTCCGATAATTCCAACGATTCCACCTTGAGGCAAAGAGAAGCTTAAATTTTCAAAAAGCAGCTTGTCTCCATAAGCTTTGGACACATTATTCACTTCAATCACCTTTGCTCCCAATCTTGGTCCAGGAGGAATGAAAAGCTCCAGTTTAGCTTCTTTCTCTTTTGCCTCCTCCCCGATCAATTTATCATAGGCATTCAAACGCGCTTTTCCTTTGGATTGACGCGCCTTGGGAGACATGCGAATCCACTCCAATTCCCGCTCGAGGGTCTTTTGACGCTTGGATTCTGTTTTCTCTTCCTGCTTCAGTCGGTTTTGCTTTTGATCCAGCCAAGAGGAGTAGTTGCCTTTCCACGGTATGCCTTCTCCACGGTCCAATTCGAGGATCCAACCGGCCACATTATCCAAGAAGTAGCGGTCGTGGGTCACAGCAATGACTGTTCCTTTGTAGTTCTGCAAGTGCTGCTCCAACCAATGGACTGATTCGGCATCAAGGTGGTTGGTAGGTTCATCAAGCAAAAGCACGTCCGGCTCCTGAAGAAGTAGTCTACAAAGAGCTACACGTCTTTTCTCACCTCCGGATAGGTTAGCCACATTGGCATCCGCAGGTGGGAGACGAAGGGCGTCCATTGCCTTGTCGAGCATCACATCCAGTTCCCAGGCATTGGCTGCATCGAGTTTTTCCTGCACTTCCCCTTGACGGGTAATGAGCTTATCCATCTCATCAGGATCTTCCATCAAGGCAGGATCCATGAATTTCTCGTTGATTTCTTCAAATTCTTTGAGCAAAGCCACTGTTCCTGCTACGGCCTCTTCCACCACTTCTTTGACGGTTTTAGTTGGGTCAAGCTTAGGTTCCTGCTCCAGCATACCCACCGTATATCCCGGTGACCAAACTACCTCGCCTAGAAATTCTTTGTCCATCCCTGCAATGATTCTAAGCAGGGAAGATTTACCAGAACCGTTGAGACCGAGTACGCCGATCTTGGCTCCGTAAAAAAATGAAAGGTAAATATCCTTTAAAACTTTCTTTTGTGGGGGGTAAATCTTGGACACCCCAGCCATGGAAAATATGATTTTTTCTGCGCTCATGCCTGTATGTTAGTTACTGTCGATTGTGAATAGATCAAGTCGGCAAAAATATACCTTTCTTAGGATAAGTGAGGGCTAAATGATTATTTTGCATAAAATCGAAAACGACCACCTATAACCTATTGTAGTATAATGGAACATCCATTTGGATATATCAAAGACGGTAAAGTCTTTTTGAGGGGTTTTTTAGGGAGGAATGATCGCGAAATCGGCGAGGTTAAAGAAAGCGAAAGCTCTACTATTCAGTACTTTGAGACTCGTTTTGAACAAATCAAAGAGAAGGTAGCCAAACTGAAATCAGACATTGAGGAAAACCAGAATAAGGGTTCTTTCCTCATGAAACTCATCCACCTAAGAGACTCACTTTTTGAAAGTGATGCTTTGGGTGATTTCGAACCTTTAATTGAGGAACTGAACCAGCAGGAAATTATCCTTAATGAAATAATTCAGGCTAATCGCTCCAAAAACCTGGAGGTCAAAAAAGGACTGATCCTCGAAGCAGAATCCCTAAAGAACGATACGGACTGGAAAGAAACCGCAGAGAAATTCAAAGAATTGAAGCTCAGATGGATCAAAACCGGACCTGTAGAAAAAGAGATTAACGAAGAAATCGAACAGCAATTCAACGAGGCTATACAAACCTTTTTTGAAAATCGAAGACATTTCTTTGAAGGCCTCGCCCTTCAGGCTGAGGAAAACATCAAGGTCTATGAGGCATTAGTCATACAGGCGAGAGAAGCACACGACTTACCAGATGCCAAAATGGCCTTCGAGATCAGCAAACGGATCCAAAGAGAATGGAAAGAGGCCGGCAAAGTACCTGCCGAAAAACGTCAGCCACTTTGGGATGAATTTTCCAAATTGAATAATAGGATCTTTTCCAGATACAAACGAGGTCTCAATCCAGGACCGCAAATGCATCCAAGGGAAGTGCTCCGCAAAATTGAGGGAATGGTAGAAGAGCTGAAAAAAATGGCTCATCAGCCAAGCAGCTATTCCATCACCACGCGTGCGAAGGCTATCCAAGAAGATTGGAAAAAGCTTCCCATGAGAAAACCGAAAGAAGCCAACTTACCGGCTAGATCTTATCAGTTTTTCATGGATATCATTTTCGAAAAGGCCTTCCTGGAAAAACTGGCTCATGGAAAATACGAAGACTTTGACCAGAAAAACCCGCAGGAGCAAAATCAGATTAAATCATCCATTCTCAAGGACTTACTTCATAGAGATCAGAGTGAGTTGGAGACCATGCAAAACAATTCGGATAACTTCCGAGTAGAGACTCCGGACTTTGAGATGATGATGAAAAAAAAGTTATCCAGCCTGAAGCGCAAAGTGGACGTAAAAAACTATATTTTGAAGCAACTTTCTCCTCGATATTGAGTAGAAACTACTTATTGAAAAAATCACTATTCTTGCAACCTTAAAAAATCCGGAACACCTTTTAAAATAAACACTATGTACTGGACACTTGAACTAGCATCCTATCTAGAGGACGCTCCCTGGCCAGCGACCAAGGATGAGCTTATCGACTACGCCATCCGCTCCGGCGCACCACTGGAAGTAGTGGAAAACCTCCAAGAACTCGAAGACGACGGAGAGCCCTATGAAACTATCGAAGAGATTTGGCCTGATTATCCGACCAAAGATGATTTCTTCTTTAACGAGGACGAATACTAAAATGAGAAGCCCTGAATTTCCAGGGCTTTTTTCTTTTTATAGACAGTAAACCTATCCTTCCTTTTACATTCCCAAAACTTGTCTCAGCCGTGTGTATCCTGTTTTACTGACAGGAATTTTTTCTCCTCTTCTAAGCTTGACTAAGTAGGAATCTCGCTCATATGGTTCTATACCAGCAATTTCATTCAGATTGATCATAAAAGACCTGTGGACTCTGGCAAACTTTCCAGGATCCATACTTTCCTCGAGTTGCTTCATGGTCATTTTTTTCAAAAACTTTCCATCAGCTGTATGAATACTTATGTAATCATCCTCCGCTTCGAAATAACTCACCTCAGTGACGGGAATGATCTTTATATCATTTTTCACCCGGACCACCAATCGATTACTTTTCTCAGCCAATAATCTATTTCCAGCTTCATCTTCAAGAAGGGAGGATTCCTTTTGGGAAAATTGAATCAAAAACCGTTCAACCGCCTGCTTAAACCTTGCCGGTGAAAAAGGCTTAAGTAAATAATCCATTGCTTTGGCGTCAAAAGCTTTGAGCGCATATTGATCAAAGGCCGTGGTAAAAATCACCGCTGGAGGTTCTTCCAAAAGTTCCAACAACTCAAACCCGGTAATTTTCGGCATTTGCACATCCAAAAAAATTAGATCGGGCTTATGTTGCTGAATCGCTTTGAGCCCTTGAAATCCATCATGACAAATTTCCAAGATCTGAAACTGAGAAAATGTCCCCAAGTATTCTTGAACGATACCTGCAGCTAGAGGCTCATCATCGATAATTATTGTCCTGATCATACAAACTGAGGGATTTGTAATTGAATAGTGAATAGGCCTTCGTGGGCACTCTTGTGGAGTAAATCCTTACGCCCAAAAAGAAGGTATAACCTACGCTCTACCGAACTTAGGCCAAAACCTGTTCCCTCGGCCCCGACATAATCAGGGTCAAAAGGATTTTGGATCCCTAACACAAGATAGTTGCCTTCCTTTTTACATTTCATCTCGATCTTGACCTCCCCTGTGACGCCATATAGGCCGTGTTTGATGGCGTTTTCGACCAAGGGCTGAATCAATAACGGAGGTAATTTGGCATGCTCAACCTCTTTTTCCATTGAAAATTCCACCTTCAACCGATGCCCAAATCTCACTCTCTCAATATCCAGATACATCTTTAGATAGTTGACTTCCTCCTCGAGCGTAACCCAAGTCTGCACATCCTTTCGGATTGTACCTCGCAGAAAATCCGAAAGAAGAAGGACCATTTCTCTTGCTTTGTGAGGTTGTGACACGACCAAGGCGTTGATCGAATTGAGACTGTTAAACAGAAAATGAGGCTGAAGCTGCTGTCGAAGTTGAGCCAACTCTGCTTCTTTGGAGAGTTCGAGCATTTGTGATTCACGGTTGCGCAGTTCTTCCTGCCTTTCAAGCTTGGACACCACCAAGGCCAAAACCCCAATCAATTGCTCCGCCAGTCCCAGTACCATCCAGCGCAGGTAAACTGACTTTTCAAGAAGCTCCAGATATATGTCATCTTCGAGATACCACCACGAAAGCAAAAATCGGTGTCCATATACTGAAAGTCCACTTAGTGCGACAGGAACCAAAAAGACCAACAAAAGATTTTTTCCCTTGGGTGAATAAAGGCTGAAAACACGATCCAATACAGCCACCCCGCCCAAAAAGAATAATGCAAAAAAGAACGAATCCGTAAAGGCGACTTCTGTCGATAATCCCTCATTGGTCAGTAAAAAGAAACATCCCAAGAGCCAGATGATGCCGGCTCCGGGGATGATCCATTTTCCAAGTCTTGGATTTGAAAATGCGTTTAAAAACAAGGTGATGGTGGTAAAATAGTTGGTTTAATCTCGTCAAAAGGATTTGATTTCCAAGCCTCCAAACAAAATGGTGCCTTTCAATACCACCACTTTGTTGGGATCAACCCCTCCTTCTCGGAAGAATCGCTTGTCTTCCAATCCAGCTGCAATGTTGGTCACCTCAGTACGGATATCCCAATGTGGAGGCACGATCATCTTGACACCACCAAAAATGATATCTACTTGGATAGTCACTACACCATTGAAATCCACTTGGGTCAAATCCAAGTCTGCTCCACCGAATGCCGCAGTCACTTTTCCTCCCTGGAAGTTTTTGGACATCAACTTTCGATTGACCCCACTGAAGATTGCATCGATATTTAATCGATCAGCAAAGGAAGTCCCCGTGGTTCGGGTAAATCCAGATTCAGTACTGGATTGGAAACTGCCAGTTGATCCAGTTTCGTCTACTACTTTGGCCTCTTCTACGGTAGAAGTACTCGAAAAGGAAGTCTTGCTTTTTCGCTCAGACTCCCAATTGCGACGGATATCTTCGAGCACTTTGTTTTCTCGAGTCTTCTGAGTGATCAGGTAAATCCCCAAGATGATCAAGCCCAGTGGCCATACATATTGTCCCAATCCAAAATCCAGGTCAAACTCTCTTTTTAAGAGGAAATAAGCTCCTATGAAAAGAATGACAAAACCAAAGAAACTCTTGAACTCATGCTTGATGATCGAAAAGGTACCAATTACAATTAGGATCATCGGCCAGGTAAGAATCCAATCGGGGATGAAAAATCCGATTTTGCGAAGCAATAGGATCACTCCTATACCGAGAATAATAAATCCGAAAGCGATACTTCCGTCATTTCGAGGTTTGGTGTAGTTGTTCATAGCTGTAAGAATTAAATGATGACCAAAAATATACTGCTGTGATCTGGTCTGGAATCCCTCTTAGGCCAAGGTGTTTGAAAAGTCGGTAAAGGCGGCTAAACAGTCGGTGAAAATGCAAGCTGATTTTTTACCGATTCACTTTTTTCTGGAAAGCAGAAACTCTGCGTACTCCAAGTCCTCTGGTGTGGTCAATTTGATGTTTTCCATATTGCCGTCAATCAGAGTGACCTGCCATCCTTGAAATTCATATACGGTGGCATCATCGGTAAATTCCCCTCGCTCGGGAGTCTCAAATGCCTTTTTTATTTTATCCAGTTGGAAAGTCTGCGGGGTCTGCACCAGTCGGTATTTGTGCCTTTCTCTAAACTGACTCCAACCATCATGAATACTTACTTCTCGGAGCGAATCCTTTAAAGGAACAACAGCGATGGCACTTCCGGATTTTTCAGCCTTTTCAAAACTTTCCTTAATCACATCCCCACTCACAAAAGGCCTGACTGCATCATGAATTGCCACCAATCCTGAGGAAGTCGAGATAGCATCCAGCCCATTTTTCACGGATTGAAATCGTGTAGCTCCTCCCGATACCACTTGATGAGCAAGCGTAAAATCATATTGAAAGCAGAGATCCTTCCAAAATTCAAAATCATCTTTGGGCAAGACAAGGATCAACCGGATTTGAGAGTCAGCATGGTAAAAAGCTTCCAAAGTATGCATCAAGACAGGTTTGCCACCAATGGGAATGTACTGCTTGGAAATGGAAGTCCCCATTCGGGTTCCCCGTCCTCCTGCGACCAAAATTGCAACTTTATCCATGTCTTTGATTTACTGCAAAAGTAACCTGATGGTCGAAACGGCCAATAATTTATGGATCCGAAAAAGAAAACATCATAAAAAAAGCCCCTCTCGGGGCTTTTCAATTACAATATCAACATGGCGTCGCCATAGGAGAAGAAGCGGTACTTTTCTTTTACGGCCTCTTTGTACGCTTTCATAATCAAATCGTAACCTCCAAAAGCTGCAGCCGTCATCAGCAAAGTAGACTCAGGGAGATGAAAGTTAGTGATCAGAGAGTTGGCAATTTTAAAGTCATAAGGAGGAATAATAAATTTATCCGTCCATCCGCTGCTGGCCTTTAGCCTTCCGCCTGCAGTTACCGAAGATTCGACTGTCTTCAGAGAGGTAGTTCCCACCGCTACTACTCTTTTTTTATTGTCCAATGCCTCATTGACCAGGTCTACAGTTTTTTCAGGAATAAAATAATTCTCCGAATCCATCTTGTGTTTGGTCAGATCCTCAACATCCACTTGACGGAACGTACCCAAACCTACGTGAAGCGTTATGGGAGTTACTTCGACACCTTTCAGCTCCAGTCTCTTGAGTAGCTGTGGAGTAAAGTGTAGACCTGCAGTAGGTGCAGCTACGGCACCCACGTTTTTAGCAAAAACGGTCTGATATCGCTCACGATCTTCCGGTTCAATCTTTCTTTCGATGATTTCTTTCAAAAGAGGTGTTTCACCTAAGGTATCAATGGTTTTTTCGAATTCTTCTTGATTTCCGTCAAAAAGGAATCGAATCGTACGGCCTCTGGAGGTAGTATTGTCAATAACCTCAGCCACCAGATCACTGTCACCAAAGTACAGCTTGTTTCCAACTCTGATTTTTCTTGCAGGATCTACGAGCACATCCCAAAGACGCAAGTCGGGATTCAATTCTCTCAATAGGAAGACCTCTATTTTAGCTCCGGTTTTTTCCTTGTTGCCGTAAAGACGAGCAGGAAATACTTTGGTGTCGTTTGTTACAAATACGTCCCCTTCACCGAAATATTCAAGGATATCCTTGAATGTCCGATGCTCAATTTCACCTGTTTTCCGGTGAACGACCATCAATCTGGATTCATCTCGATTGTCTGTTGGATAGAGGGCGATAAGTTTTTTGGGAACGTCAAATTTGAAATCTGATAATTTCATAGATAATCTTTAGGAGTCTGACTCGATATTCTAACTCGGTGATTTTGATTTGCTTTAAAAAATGCAAAGTTAATAACAATAATGCCCAATTTCAGCTAACTTGACAAATTGTTTTAACCAACTATTGATCGTATGCTGTTTTTCCAACTCACTTGGGAAAGTTTCAGGTTTGCCGTCACCGCCCTCAAATCAAATCTCACCCGCACCATCTTATCCCTTTTGGGGGTTACCGTGGGTATTTTCGCCATCATTGCAGTGTTTACCCTCGTGGATTCCTTAGAAGGAAAAATAAAATCTTCCTTTGCTTTCCTTGGAACCAATGTGATGCGGGTAGATCGGTTTCCATTTGCCAATGGACCGCAGGATTATCCATGGTGGAAATATTTTCAACGACCTCCAGGCACCTTTGCAGAATACAAATTTCTGGAAGAGAGGCTCAAAAACGCGGATGGAGTGACTATTTCTGCCTCCTCAAATGCTACCATTCAAGCAGGCAGCAATTCATTTGAAGGCTCAGCTTTGACTGGAATTGCTTACACCTATCAGGATGTTTTTGAAGTCGCTTTGGAGGAAGGCAGATATTTTTCGGAATCCGAAATCAATGCTGCCAGAAACCTGATCATCATCGGAAAAAAAATAGCCACGACCCTTTTTCCCAATCAGCCGGCACTCGGCAAAGAAGTAAAAATCAAGGGAATGAAGTTTACGGTTATTGGGATTTTTGAAGAAGAAGGTGAAGGCTTTCTGGAACTTCCTTCCAAAGATGAAGCCTGCCTGATCCCTTTTGGGGCATTTAGCAAAATGTACTACACAGGAAAAAATGGACTTGAACCTACCATTGCTGCCAAAGGTCGCGATACAGACATTGGTTTGGTAGCCCTAGAAAATGAAATGACAGGCTTGATGCGGGCAAAAAGAGGATTAAAACCTACTCAAGAGGACAATTTCGCATTGAATAAAACTGAATTTATCCAGAACGCAATCGGGTCAATCTTTGATGTGATTTCTGTGGCAGGATGGGTAATTGGAGGATTTTCGATTTTGGTCGGAGGTTTTGGAATTGCCAACATTATGTTTGTATCGGTGCGTGAACGTACCAATATCATCGGTATTCAAAAATCATTAGGTGCCAAAAACTACTTTATCTTATTCCAATTCCTTTTTGAGGCAGTCTGCCTGAGTTTGATTGGAGGAGGCACAGGAATTATATTAGTTTACCTTCTCAGCTTTGTGCAGCTGGGAAGTCTGGACTTGATTCTCTCCTTTGAAAATATCATCCTGGGATTGGGTGTTTCTTCTATTATTGGTGTGGTAGCAGGAATAGTACCTGCCACCTTGGCTGCAAGAATGGACCCTGTAGAAGCAATCCGAACTGCTTAATTCAACCCCAGTAAAACAAAAAAGGAGGCGATTGCCTCCTTTTTTGTTTTACTTTATCTTATTAATCTTCCAAATCTACGGTTGGTTCGGTAGGAAGAAGGCCAGAGGCGGCCTTAATTTTTCCTTCCAATTCTTCCATCAATTCAGGATTATCCAAAAGTAAATTCTTGACCGCGTCGCGTCCTTGTCCCAATTTTTCTCCATTGTAAGAGAACCAAGAGCCAGCTTTCTTGATGATTTCCAACTCTACACCCAAGTCAATCACTTCACCTACTTTGGAGATTCCCTGGCCGTACATGATGTCAAATTCAACTACTTTGAAAGGAGGCGCTACTTTGTTTTTTACCACCTTCACTCGAGTTCTATTACCAAGCACATTGTCTGCACCTTCCTTGATCTGGCCTACTCGACGGATATCTAAACGAACCGATGCATAAAATTTCAAGGCATTACCACCCGTCGTGGTTTCAGGATTTCCAAACATCACGCCGATTTTGTCACGGAGCTGATTGATAAAAATACAGGCACATCCTGTCTTATTAATTGCACCGGTGAGCTTTCTTAATGCCTGAGACATCAATCTTGCCTGGAGCCCCATCTTGCTCTCTCCCATTTCGCCTTCTAATTCTCCTTTCGGAACCAAAGCTGCCACCGAGTCAATGACGATGATGTCAATGGCGCCAGACCGGATCAGATGTTCCGCAATTTCCAAGGCCTGTTCACCATTGTCAGGCTGAGAAATCAATAGGTTTTCAGTATCGATACCTAGTTTTTCAGCGTAATTTTTATCAAATGCATGCTCCGCATCGATAAATGCTGCCAGACCACCTGCCTTCTGAGCCTCGGCGATACAGTGCATGGTCAAGGTTGTTTTACCTGAAGATTCAGGTCCGTAGATTTCAATGACCCTTCCTCTTGGTATTCCCCCTACTCCCAATGCCATGTCAAGTCCTAAAGAACCTGTGGAAATAGCCGGAACATCCTGAATTTTATTGTCACTTAGCTTCATGACGGTTCCTTTACCGTATGTTTTTTCAAGCTTGTCGATGGTGAGCTGTAAAGCTTTGAGCTTTTCTGCGTTATTACTCATAAGAAGTTTATAAAATGAAATTTAAATTGTTCAAGTTAAGCAAACACGGAGGCATAACCAAGGCGGTAGCATCTATTGTTTTCGGATACCAAATTCGTACTTTTAATCATCCTTACACTCTTTTTTCGCGTATTTATCCACAAAGCATCCAGGTTTTGTCACGTATTGTCAGATATCCAGTGAATCTCTTCCTTAAAATTATCTTGGTGATTGGCCTTTCGGCCACTTGGGCGAAAGGTCAATCCACTGCCAAAAATACCGCATTCACTTTTGGTGAGGAATTGCGCTTTGAAGTGACTTATGGCTGGCTAGATCTGGCAGAAGCCAAATTGAAAGTGGATAGAAAAGCAGTTTTGGAAGGAAACAAAGCCCACTACAAAATTGACGCTTTTGGAAATACCAAAGGTGCAGCAACTTTGTTTGGAAGAGTAAATGACAATTGGGGCACGCATCTAGATACTAATTCCCTACTACCTAGTTTGTCCTACAGATATATCGAGGAAGGAAAATATCGAAAGAATGAGAAGGTCTATTTTGATCAAATTAACAAAAAAGCTAAAGTGGAACTCTACGATAGAGAAAACAAAGCTCTGAAAGAAGTGAAAGAATACAAACTACCCGATCAAGTGCAGGATCTCGTCAGCGGATTTTACCTCTTGCGTGCGATGGATTTGACCAACTTGAGAAAAGGACAACAAATTTTGATCACCGGATTTTTTGACAAAGAAATATATAACCTAAAATTAATATTCGAGGGAACTGAAAAGCTGGAAACAAGTCTAGGCACAAAGGAAACCTACGTCTTCTCTCCTCAGCTTCCCAAAAACAAACTATTCCGGGGAGATTTTCCTGTGAAAGTCTGGGTCACTAAGGATCAGAACAAAATCCCTGTCAAAATCAAGGCGAATCTATTTATCGGATCATTGAATATCGATATTGCATCCGCTAATGGATTGAGAAACAATTGATTCATATTGAGTTAACATAAAATTAACAAGAGGAGTAAAATTCAAACTTTTCTACCTTTTGGTCTTGAAAATCTACACTACGACCAATGATTGTTTGGTTCTAATCTTTGAATATTCCTTAATTTTAACCTGACTATTAAGAAATCCTTTCATGGCAGACAAACAAAAAATTAAGGTTTTGGTGGTAGATGACGAGCCAGACATCGTCGAAATCCTCAAATACAATCTCCAGAAAGAAGGCTACGAAGTCGCTACAGCTGAGGACGGGATCAAAGCAGTAAAAACTGCCACGAAGTTTCAGCCTGATGTAATCCTACTCGACATCATGATGCCCAATCAGGACGGTGTCGAGACTTGCCTGCAAATTCGCCAGATTCCCGAACTGAAGCATGCCTTTATTATCTTCCTCACTGCACGCATGGAAGAATATTCCGAGGTAGCTGCATTCGACGTAGGGGCAGATGACTACATCACCAAGCCCATCAAACCTCGGGCACTGATGAGCAGAATTGCCGCACTTTTCCGCAGGGAATCCAAAAAAGAACAGGAACAGGCCCAGATCAAAATCCGTGATTTAGTCATCGATCGGGGCAGCTATACCATCGACAAATCCGGCAAGACCATCACCCTACCCAAAAAAGAATTCGAACTGTTGTATTTCCTGGCCAAAAACCCTAATATGGTTTTCAGCCGTGATGAACTTCTCCACAATATTTGGGGATCTGATGTATTTGTACTCGCCCGCACCGTGGATGTACACATCCGAAAAGTCCGAGAAAAAATCGGGGAAGACTACATTACTACTGTCAAGGGAGTAGGATACAAGTTCGACTTAGGATAACAATGCTGACAGGCTCCAGAGGGATATCTTTCATACTTGCCATTGCCATCGCCAGTTTGGTAATGGCATTTTTGTCTTTGATCCCTTCCACATCCATGACCGTCCTTTGGGGAGCCCTGATTTTGGCTTTTTCCATTTCTTACCTGCTGATCAATATCACCTTGGAATTCTTGGTCTACCGCGAGATCGGCAACATTTATAATCTCCTCGACAAAATTCAAAAGAAGGACCTTTCTGAAATTCAGGACAAATCAATCCGGTCTTCTTCTCTTTCTCCCCTTCGAAAAATCAACTCCGTCATTAATTCTTATGCCCTTGCAAGGCAAAGAGAAATTGAGACACTCCAGAAAAATGCAGAATTTCGAAGAGAATTCATCGCAGATATCTCGCACGAGCTGAAGACTCCCATTTTTGCCACACAGGGGTACATCCATACCCTACTCGATGGGGCAATTGACGACAAGCAGGTGCGAATGAAGTTCCTTAAAAAAGCTGCAAAAAGTCTGGATTCGCTAGACCACCTCGTCCAAGATCTGCTCACGCTCAATCAAATGGAAAGTGGGGTAATCAAGTTTACTTTTACCGAATTTGACCTAAAGGAACTTATCCAGGAAGTAATCGAGGAGTTAGAACACAAAGCCTCTAAACGTGAGGTAACCATCAAACTGGATGCGGAGCCTCAGAAAGGATATACCACTGTCGCAGATCGTCAAAAAATCTATCGCGTCTGCCAAAACCTGATTTTCAACGCGGTCAAATACAACCACAACGGAGGAGAAGTCATCGTGGGTATAAAAACCAGTAAAAACCAGATTCAGGTAGATGTCAAAGACAATGGGCTCGGTATTCCCCCTGAAGATTTAAAGCGGATTTTTGAGAGATTCTATCGGGTGGAAAAAAGCAGGTCTAAAGAAAAAGGCGGAACTGGACTTGGACTCGCGATTGTCAAACATATTCTGGAAGGCCACAAAAGCAAAATCTCCGTGAGTTCCACCGTAGGAAAGGGGTCCATTTTCAGCTTCCAACTCCCTCTCGAAAAAGAAAAGAAAGTTCAGGACAAAGAAGCCACAGAGGCCAAAGCCTAATTTTTGACAAGCTCTAGCTGTCCTGTTTCACCTGAAGCTGGACCTAATTATCTTAGAATTCATAGAAATTAGGGAAATCCTGCTTTCGGAAAAGCTGGGTGACAGCTTACAGGAAACCAAAACCTTGGCGTCTTCCGCGACTTTGCGAGACATGCTTAGTGCTGCTTTCGGAAAAGCAGCATACATACTAACCTCTAAGTAATGAGACCCTTAGGAAACATATTCCTCAAAAAGCTTTTGCAAAGTCTCCTGTAAATCCTCAGTAAATCCTGAGTGCGGACGGGAAGTCTGTAGCATCGAGCTCCTCATAGCAGTCAGCCATCGAAATCTGGAAGCCGCATCCTGCTTGCCTATAGGATTCCCGTTGGGATCGCCTTGGCAGATTTTTTCAAAGGATTCAAGGTAGCATTCAAAAACAGAAAAATCTGATAGTGGATCCAAAGCCAATAATTTCTCCTTTGGAAGATGGATTTTGCAGGCGATGAAATTTTGCCGCTTACAGCAAATCACCACACCCACATTGACAAATTCCTCACGCTCTACCCGAGGAACCAGCCGAATCACCGCATATTCAAACAAGTGCCTTCCTTGCATCTTCCGCCTGGTTTAAGAATACCTGAGAATTTTCCAGCCTCTTGGCCAAAAAGGCTACATACACAGCCCGCGCTTCATCGGCGGTCTCCACATCTCGCGATGCCAGAAGCCACTCATCGGGAACCTCTGAGACAACTTCCTGAATCATGGACATCGTGATCAATGACTTCATTTCCTGATCCACCTTCGCTAAAAGGCTTGCCTTAGGCAACAGTACATGATCCTTAATCATGGCAAATGGGCTGAGTGCCTGACTTTCCCAATTTTCCCAAGTATGGTGAAACAGAAAAGAAGCTCCATGGTCGATCAGCCACAGCTCACGATTCCAAATAAGCAAATTCGTATTTCGGAACGTCCTGTCCACATTGGTAATCCAGCTGTCAAACCAGACAATCTTCGATGCCAATTCTTCATCCACCTGACTTGCCCCAGGATCAAAGGTCATTGCTTTGGACAAAAAATGCAGCGCGAGATTTTGCCCCTGAGAACCTTTGAGCAAATCTTGAATCTCCTCATCCCCTTCCGAGTTGCCAAAAGCGGCATCAAGCTCTGCAAAAACAATTTCCGGTACTTTGAGCTCCAATCTTCGAGCTAGCTCTCCTCCGATCAGTTCCGCGATCAGCGCTTTTTCCCGTTGGCCTGCACCTCGGAATTTGAGCACATAATTAAAGCCATCATCCGCCTCAGCCAATGCCGGCAAGGAACCGCCTTCTCTTAAGGGCATCACGTAGCGGGTGACATTGACAGAACGAAGGTTATTCGAGATTTCAGTCATTTGCGATATGAAAGGATGGCTAATTCTAGCTATTTTTCTTGACAGAAAGATTTTCACGAAAAAAATTACGCTATCTAATTGATTATTAGTATGTTTTTTTTAACGACCAATATGAAAAATTCACTTTACTAATAATTATACTTCTCAGTTTTGGATTTATTCCAAGTCATTTTTGTGCTCAAATCTACAAATAACCTAACTTTTATGGGCGATATCAGTCTGGCTGCCGAGCGATTGTAGAAAAATGCAGGTATTCAGGGAACTCTTATTGCATCATTGCCGACCAAATCCCTTGTTCGGAGATTTGCCCTATTCCTTAAATGTTTAGATCATCTCTTTGTTTTTTGATTCTAATCGGGTGTACATCACCGAATGAATCTTCTTTGGACCGTGTAGTAATCCCTATCGAAAAGCCAATCCTAAAAATCAGCGCTGTCGTAGAAGAAATTGATTACACCACGCTCCATGATATTCCTTCCTATTTCTTGGGCAACATTGATAAAATCATACTAGCAGAAGACTTAATAATTGCCGGCGATATTTCCATCAAACCTGGAATAATTATATATGACCTAAATGGAAATGTAAAAGGATCTATCAACCACTTTGGTGAAGGTCCCGGTGAGTTTACTCACATCAATGATTTCAGCTACGATCCTATCAAAAAGCTGATTATTCTTTCCATGGTGGGTAAAATTATTTACTATGATTTGGAAGGAAACTTTGTGAAGGAATCTAGAACAGAGACACTTTATTACAAATTCATTTCAATAGATGACAATCAAATCTTGTTTTACTTGCCTCAAGTCTCAGCACAAGAGTTCATTGGATCAGGCTATGAAAACGGCATTCTATTTCTTGAAAATCCCGAGGTAAAAAATTCAAAAAGAATTCTACATCACACTTTTAATAAAGAAACAAAAACGCCTTACATGATGGAAAGAGATGTATTCCAAACCGGGATTTCAGGCGAAATTGCGTTCTCACATTATTTTAACGATACTATCTACATCCTTGACAGGGAGTTAAGGACTACAAGAAAAATTCTCGTCGATCTTGGCGAGTATAAATTAGACAATAGGCACTTTGAAGGCTATGACAGTGAAATAGACGCCCTCAATGACCTTGGGAATAAAGCCCTAAATCAAAATCAGTTACTATATGACGGGGAGTATCTGGGCGGTAGAATACTTCAGGACGGAAATACCTTTTTCTTCATTTCAAATCTGAAAAAACAGGACACCTGGAGTATTGGGAATTTTGAAAATGACTTGGATGGCGTAATGTCATATTTGCAGCTTAGAGCACTGAAGGAGAAAACGCTCTACAGTGTACACCGAATCGAAGAACTTCCACCTTATATTCTTGAAAACCCATCAAAATATAATTTCCCAGAAAACATCACTGATAATCTGTATTTTATTGCGAAGTATAAATTGAAGGAGTTGGACAATGACTAATTGCTGAATTGAATCGATATCTTCCTTTAAATTTTTTGAAGCAGCATTTTATACTACTTTTGCACCCTCTTTGAAGAGGCAGGAGATCCATGAAGAAAGTAGATTTTCAGAACCTTATACTGTTTGAAAACGAGGATTACCTGGTGATCAACAAGCCGCCTTACCTTTCGAGCTTAGACGACAGGCACGAGGCGCAAAACATCCTTGACCTTGCCAAGGCGCACACAGCAGATGCCCAGCTGTGTCACCGACTGGACAAGGAGACCTCGGGATGTCTGGTGATTGCCAAGCATCCAGAGGCCTACAGGCACTTGGCCATTCAGTTTGAAAACAGACAGGTAGAGAAAGTCTACCATGCTGTAGTCGAAGGGATTAAGGAATTCAGCAATGAGCTGGTAGACCGAAATCTCTTGGCCAACAACAAAGGAATCGCCAAAGTAAGTAAAGAGGGAAAGCCCGCGCAGACCATCTTCAACACCTTGAAGACCTATTATGCACATACCTTAGTTGAGTGCAAGCCCATTACCGGTCGCCTGCATCAGATTCGGGTTCATTTGGCTTACCTGAAGTCTCCGATTTGTGGAGACACCTTATATGGAGGCAATCCCTTGTACCTTTCTTCGCTCAAGCGCCGCTTCAATCTCAAAAAAGACACCGAAGAGCTCCCAATCATGCAGCGGGTTTCCCTGCATGCCTATTCGATTCGGTTTGCAGGTTTGGATGGCAAAGACATTTCAGTGAATGCTCCCTATCCAAAAGATTTCCAGGTTTTGGTGCAGCAATTGGAAAAAAACGCCTGATCAAGCCGGTTTTAGCCTAGCAAAACCAAATCTTCATTGGAGACAAACACCTAAGCCTATGAAATCGAGCATCGCAAAAAGGCTCAAAATGAGAGACGCATAGCCTTGCGAGATTCCATGTGACCAATAAATACAATTATAACCACATGAAAATTAGCGCTTAGGATTGTAAATAGTTTGCATAGAAAAATAAATGCTTCTATCTTTGTGTCCCTTTTTGGGGTCGATAATTAATTAATAAGCTAAAAATTAAACAGTTACAAAGTGGATACTCTGAGCTATAAAACCATCTCAGCCAACAGCTCCACCGTAGAAAAGCAATGGGTGATTGTGGATGCCCAGTCTGCTATTCTTGGACGCTTGGCGAGTGAGGTTGCGAAAATCCTGAGAGGAAAGACGAAGCCTAGCTTCACTCCTAACGTAGATTGCGGCGACAATGTGATCGTAATCAACGCTGACAAGGTAAGACTGACGGGAGACAAGTGGGACGCAAAAGTATATGTGCGCCACACCGGTTACCCAGGTGGACAGCGAATCTCAACTCCCAAATTGTTGAAGCAGAAGTCTTCAACCATTTTGATTGAGAAGGCTGTAAGAGGCATGTTGCCTAAAAACAGATTGGGAAGCAAGTTGTACGGTAACCTGTACGTGTATGAAGGATCTGAGCATCCACATGCCGCACAGCAGCCAAAAGCCATCACCCTTTAATCGCTAAATCATGGAAATGATCAACACAATCGGTAGAAGAAAGACCTCCGTAGCCCGTATCTACATGACTCCGGGAAATGGTAAAATCACCGTAAACAACAAGGCAATTGAAGTGTACTTCCCATTTGACCTACATCAGATTGTCGTAAAGCAACCTCTTGCCCTAGTAGGTGTAGAAGGTAACTACGACGTCAACATCAATGTAGACGGTGGTGGTATCAAAGGACAGGCTGAAGCAGCTCGTATGGCAATCTCCAGAGCGCTATGCGAATTTGATGCTGAGCACAGAGGTCCTTTGAAAAAAGAAGGTTTCCTTACCCGTGACCCTAGAATGGTCGAGCGTAAGAAGCCAGGACGTAGAAAAGCAAGAAGAAGATTCCAGTTCTCTAAGCGTTAATCGGAACGATCTTCATTCAATAGAAAACAATTTCATTCATGTCAAAAATCGAATACAAAGACTTACTGGATGCTGGTGTTCACTTCGGACACTTGACGAGAAAGTGGGATCCAAGAATGGCTCCATATATCTTTATGGAGAAGAACGGTATCCATATTATCGACCTCAACAAAACGCTTGCTTGCCTCGACGAAGCATCCAACGCAATCAAGCAAATCGTACGTTCCGGCAAAAAAGTAATGTTTGTCGCTACGAAAAAACAAGCCAAAGATCTAGTAGCTGCAGAAGCCCAGCGTCTAAACATGCCTTACGTGACCGAAAGATGGTTGGGTGGTATGTTGACCAACTTCGCTACGATCCGTAAGTCCCTCAAGAAAATGTCAGGCCTTGAAAAACTGATGAAAGAGGACGCTTACAAAAACTTGGCCAAGAAAGAGCGTCTGATGGTAAGCCGTCAGAAAGACAAAATGGAAAGCGTATTGGGCGGTATTTCCGACCTAAGCAGACTTCCTGCGGCTCTTTTCGTAGTGGACATCAAGAGAGAACACATTGCGATTGCAGAAGCTCAGAAATTGGGTATTCCAGTGTTTGCTTTGGTAGATACCAACTCTAACCCAAATGAGGTGGATTTCCCAATCCCAGCAAACGATGACGCATTCAAGTCAGTGTCTCTATTGGTAAAAGCATTCGGCGCAGCTATCGAAGAAGGTCTTTCTGAGCGTAAGAGAGACAAGGACGATGCTAAACTTTCTGAAGAGGAAGAAGCAAAAAGAGCTGTGGACGCTGAAACACAAGAATAATCCACAATCGATTTGAATACACAAAATTGAACATCTGGCTTAGGTCGATGTTCAATTTTTTGTTTTTGCCTGACTTGAGCCTAGCTGCTTCGTCAACAAAAACAGCACGTTGCGAGGACTTTTTTACTTCTAATTTTGGCCTCCAACACTCCAAAATGAATTCTATAATCTGTTGATAAATAAACTGATCACACAATGGCAATTACTGCACAAGACGTAAACAAACTGAGACAAATGACCGGTGCCGGTATGATGGACTGCAAAAAAGCTTTGACAGAAGCGGAAGGCGACTTCGAAAAAGCAGTGGACATCCTCAGAAAAAAAGGTCAAAAAGTATCTGCTTCCAGAGCTGACCGCGAAACCAAAGAAGGCGTGGTGGTAACCCGCGTAGCGGATGGCGGAGCAAAAGGCATCCTTCTATCATTAACTTGCGAGACTGACTTCGTGGCTAAAAACGAAGAGTTCGGTGCTTTTGCAAATACTTTGATCGATTTGGCTGTAAACAACGGATGTACTGCTACGGAGCAGATCCTTGCTTTGCCTTTCGACAACATTACTGTAGCTGAGAAAATCATCGAAATGACTGGTAAAATCGGTGAGAAAATCGAAATCTCTCACTATGAAGTCATCAACGCTGAGAAGGTAGTTACCTACATCCACTCCAATGGTAAATTGGGTGTATTGGTAGGAATGGTGAACACTTCCGGTGCTGACGTAGAAGAGGCAGGAAAAGACGTAGCAATGCAAATTGCAGCGATGAACCCAGTTGCTGTGGACAAAGATGGTGTAGATGCTTCTATGATCGAGCG
Organism: Algoriphagus sp.; assembly: GCA_018336015.1. GTDB lineage: Bacteria > Bacteroidota > Bacteroidia > Cytophagales > Cyclobacteriaceae > Algoriphagus > Algoriphagus aquatilis. Next base: position 46,457 of record JAGXQZ010000106.1, read on the forward strand.
TGAAATCGAAATCGGTAAGGAGCAGGCAAGAGCTGAAGGTAAGCCAGAAGAAATGCTTGAAAAAATAGCTATGGGCAAGCTTCAGAAGTTCTACAAAGAAAGCACCTTGTTGAGCCAGCAGTTTGTGAAAGACAACTCCTTGTCTATTGCACAATACCTGAACAACGTAAGCAAAGGCTTGACTGTAAACGCATTTAAGAGAATTTCTATCGGTTAATTTTCCGATGCACTATTCATAAAAAACCCTCTCGGATCGCTCCGAGAGGGTTTTTCGTTTTTATAGCTCAGGTACTTTTCCAAAGTCTGGAACTTTGGAATGCATATTTCACTTGCCCCAAGACCTGTTTACCCTAGACCTTCTTTTCTCATTTAGGAATTCATCAAGCTCTCAATCTCCTCGGCCTCGATCGGAATATTTCGCATCAAGTCGAAATAGCCATTTTCCTCTATCACAATATTGTTTTCCAATCGGACCCCTATCCCCTCCGCAGGAATATAAATCCCAGGCTCCACGGTGAAGACCATTCCTGCAGTAATTGGATAGTGCATGGTGCCCACATCATGTACATCCAATCCCAAATGGTGGGAGGTGCCGTGCATGAAATACTTTTTAAAAGCAGGCCAACTAGGATCCTGATTTTTGATATCGGTTTGATCGATCAAACCAAGACCCAATAGTTCCGACTGCATAATCAGGCCCACTTCTTTGTGATAGTCTTGGATATTGATACCCGGTCTCAAGATAGAAGCGGCTTCCCGATGCACTCTCAAAACAGCATCATAGACCGCGCGCTGTCTCGCTGTAAATCTTCCATTTACCGGAATGGTCCGGGTCATGTCTGCATTGTAATTGCCGTATTCTGCTCCCACGTCTAGCAAAAGTAATTCCCCGTCCTTACAGGCTTTGTTGTTTTCTATATAATGCAACACACAAGCAGAGGCACCGGAGGCAATGATGGGTTCGTAGGCAAATCCCTTACTTCGGTTACGGATAAATTCATGAATGAATTCAGCTTCGATTTCGAATTCGGTTACTCCAGGCTTTACGAAAGAAAGGATTCGACGAAACCCCTTTTCGGTAATGTCGCAGGCAATTTGCATCTGATTGATTTCTTCCTGTTCTTTCACCCCTCGCAACTCATGCATAATTGGCGCTAGACGTTCGTACCTATGAAGCGGGTAGCGCTCTTTGCAGCTTTTGATAAATCTTGCATCGCGAGTCTCTACGATTATTCCAGCTCTCAAGTGCTCATTGGTATTCAAATAGATCTTTTCTGAGAGATTGGCCACCCAACTGAAAATATTCTCGAAAGCCGAAAGCCACTGAATATTTTCAATCCCTGAAGCTGCCTTTGCTTCTTCTTTGGTGTATTTGTGGCCTTCCCACACGGCAATATGCTCGTTGGTTTCTCTAAGGAAAAGCACTTCTCTCCAGGCGGGATTCGGACAATCCGGCGCGATCAACAATATGGTCTCTTCCTGATCGATTCCAGTGAGGTAAAAAAGATCGTTGTTTTGGCGAAACTTCATCGTCCCGTCCGCATTCGTCGGCAGGATATCGTTGGCATTAAAGATGGCCACAGCGTTCTTGGCCAGTTTAGCCGCCAGTTTGGCTCGATTACGGACATATAGTTCTTTGGGTAAGGCTTGGTATTTCATGGTAAGATTAATATCCGGGCAAGTTAATAAATCATGCCATTCCTAGGAATCAAATTCCGGGATAGAGGGTTTCAACTTAAATTTGTACTTTCCAAAAAGGAACAGCGCAGCATGCATTTAAATATTAAAGAGCTACCCAACGGAATCCGAATCGTACATCAGGAAGTCACTTATACCCGACTCGTGCATTGCGGATTCATCTTAAATATCGGTAGCCGTGACGAGGACAAGGAGCAGGAAGGTTTGGCCCATTTTTGGGAACACATGGCTTTCAAAGGAACTCACAAGCGAAAAACCTTTCACATCATCAATAGATTGGAATCTTTGGGAGGAGAACTCAATGCCTACACCACCAAAGAGAAAGTCTGCTTTTATGCATCTGTGCTAAAAGATCATTATCCCAAAGCAGCCGAACTCCTCTACGACATCACCTTCAATTCCACTTTCCCTGAAAAGCAAATCGAAAAAGAGCGACAGGTCATTCTAGAGGAAATGGCCATGTATCGGGATTCTCCGGATGATTCCATCCAGGACGATTTAGATGCCTTGGTCTTTGAACATCACGCCCTGGGCAGAAATATTTTGGGTACAGAGGAAACGGTGGGAAGATTTCAGCAGCAGGATTTCTTTGATTTTATTTCTACCCGACTGGACACTTCTCAGCTCATATTTTCTGTAGTGGGGAATATTTCCTTCGAAAAAGCTCTAAAAATCATCGAGGGCCCACTACGCGAAATTCCAAGTAAGCGGACGCTTTATGTAAGAAGTGGTTTTCATGACTACCAACCCAAATTCAAAACGGTCCAGCGGGATGTCACTCAATCGCTTTGTGCCATGGGTAGACCCGCTTATTCCTTGCACGACCCAAACCGGTTCAAACTTTACCTACTGAATAATATCCTTGGTGGCCCAAGCATGAACAGCCGCCTCAACCTTTCGCTGAGGGAAAATTACGGGTATGTATACAGCATCGAGTCGAGCTATCAACCGTTTTCAGACACCGGGTTCTTTGGGATTTATTTTGGCACAGAAGAAAAGACCCTAAAAAAATCTCAGGCCATCGTGCAGCGGGAGATGGAAAAACTCAGAAGCAAAAAATTGGGCAGCAATCAGCTGCATTCTGCCAAAGAGCAAGCCATTGGACAGATGGCCATGGCAGAGGAAAATTATGCTGCCTTAATGCTCGTCTATGGGAAAAGCTTGATCGATCACAATAAAATCGACTCATTGGATAGTATCTTTGAGCAAATCAGGACGACTACGGCTGAAGAACTCTTAGAAATTGCTCAAGACATCTTTCATCCCGATCAACTGAGCTACCTGATCTACACCCCAAATTGACATGGAATTTATCGATCCGGCTTTATTGGCCTATTGCGAAGCGCATACCAGCGGTGAAGATGCTCTTTTGAAGAAAATTACGCGCGAGACCCAAGCCAAAGTCTTGATGCCGAGAATGATCTCCGGACACCTACAGGGAAAAATGCTGGAGTTTTTTGCAAAAATGATGGATGCCGAATCGATTTTGGAGATCGGGACCTACACAGGATATTCAGGAATCTGCCTGGCAAGAGGACTCAAACCCGGAGGCAAACTGACCACACTGGACATCAACGACGAACTGGAAACCATGGTCAGAGGTTTTTTCGAAGAAAGCGGACTGGCTAATCAAATCGATTACCGATTGGGAAATGCAAGGGAAATCATTCCCACTCTGGATGGACCTTTTGATATGGTATTTATTGACGCGGATAAGTTTTACTACATAGATTATTTTGAATTAGTAATAGATAAAGTACGACCGGGAGGAATCATTCTGGCAGATAATGTACTTTGGTCTGGCAAAATCCTTCTCGAAGAAGGTCAAAAAATCGACAAAGACACCCGGAAAATTTTGGACTTTAACCGACTTGTCCAAGAAGATCCAAGAGTAGAAAATATACTTTTACCTATCAGGGATGGAGTTTTAATGGCCAGAAAACTCTGATTTTAGAAAAAGGGAATCATTTTTGCTTTTCGTGGGCTGAGTAAAACGAAAGCAACTTTCGATGAAATCCCGACTTATTTCCTTCCTGTTCTTTTTGTCCTTCCTTTTTGTGGCTCTTTGGGCTGAGGCTCAAATCCCCCAAGTTCCCAGCCAGCTTGAATTTGCAGACCTCACCGTCCGAATCAATCCTCAAGCCCAACGGGAAATTCAACTTGATGTAGACGCCCTTTACCGAAATCCCACCTATTTCAAAGTCAAGCAGGATCGGGTAAATCTATTTATGCCCATTGTGGAAAGAGAACTTCGCAAACAGGGAGTTCCGGATGATTTAAAATACCTAGTCATTCAAGAAAGCGGGTTGATCTCCGATGCGGTTTCCACTTCCAATGCTGTGGGCTTTTGGCAATTCAAACAAGGAACAGCCGAAGAGGTAGGACTGAGAGTAGATAATCAGGTGGATGAGCGAAAAAACATCATCACTTCGACTCAAGGGGCTGCACTTTATTTAAAAAAACACAATAATGTCCTGGATAATTGGATGGCGGCATTAGTTTCCTACCAGATGGGATTAGGAGGAGCTAAAGCCTATTTCGGCAACCAACTCACCGGTAAAAAGACAATTGAGGTAGACAGAAACACTCATTGGTATTTCAAGAAATTCCTCGCTCACAAAGTAGCTTATCAAACTCAAATTGGAGTCTTTGCCTCATCCCCACAAAGATTGGCTGAAGTGCAGATCCAAGGCCCAGTATCCATGGCGACCTTAGCCAAAAGGTTTGGTGTCAGTGAAGCGCATTTGATCGAATACAATAAGTGGGCACATCATGGTAAAGTTCCTGCTGGCACTTTTACGCTTTTTTACATTAAGGAAGGAAATCTCCCTATTGAACCCGCTGTCCAAAAAACAGAAGAGAAGCCAAGTCAAACAAGACCTACCCAAGCAACCAACACCAAGGCTTCTCCCGCATACAAGCAGGCAAATTCCTATCCAAGAATCTCGGGTAATACTACCAAAGCGAGCCAACCAAATCAGATCACTGTGAATGACCTGAGTGGCGTGCAAGCTTCCAATTCCATGTCACCCAGCAAATTTGCGGATGAGATCGGAATGAAGGAGAAAAAATTCATCAAAGTGAATGACTTCCCCGAAGGAGAAAAGGTAGAAACCGGTAAGTACTATTACACCGAAAAGAAAAAATCCAGTGCCGATGTAGAAACACACGTAGTCCAACCCGGTGAGGACTTATGGAGCATTTCTCAAAAATATGGAATCCGACTCGCATCACTTAAATCCAAAAACAGAATCAGAAAGGATTCTGAACTGAAACCTGGAATGGTGCTAAACCTCCGTGAACCAAGGAAACGAGGTGAAGAAATTCCCGTAGTCCAATTAGCAGCTCCAGAACCCACGGTCAAACCAGTCATTTCCGAGCCTGTGGTGATACCTGTGAAAGAAGAGCCCAAAGTTCAACCAACCAAACCCAGCACTATTTACCATACGGTCAGTCAGGGTGAGACGCTATTTGCTATCTCCAGAAAATATGGGATAACCGTAGATGAACTGAAGCGATGGAACAACATAGGAAGTCAAAATATCATTACCATTGGTCAGAAGTTGGTTATTTTAAAACAGTAATCAGCGCGCTCGTATATTTATGCATCGGTTTACCCTGATTTTTGGCTTCTTCCTTACTCTCCTTAGTCTTTCTGCCCTCGCGCAGGACAGGAAGATCATTCCCGACACGGTCTTGATTAATGGTGACACCCTGTTGATGTTGGGTGATTCCATCCTTATTGAAGAGCCTAAAAAAGAAATTTTCTGGAAAACTGGAGGCAATTACAACCTCAATATCCAGCAAGTGACCCTGAGCAATTGGGCTGCCGGCGGTGCAGGATCGTTTGCATTGAACACAGGAGCCACACTTTTTGCCAATTATAAAAAAGACTCCAAGGTGTGGGACACCCAACTCACGATCAATCTTGGATTTAACCGGCAAAATGAGCGCGATTTCAAAACACGAAAGACGAATGATAATTTCATTTTCGTGAGTAATTATGGCCGTCAACTTTCAGAAAAACTTTATCTCACGACCCAACTTGATGCCAGAACCCAACTTCTTCCGGGATTCAAATATTCAAGACCGGCAGGATCTGAATCTGAAATTCAAACCAGAATTTCAGATTTGCTGAGCCCGGGTTACCTCCAATCTTCAACAGGTCTCAATTACAGAAATACCTACCCAGATAAAAGCCGAATCTCTGTTATTCTTTCCCCTTTCTCCGGTCGATTCACCATGGTCTTGGATGATTCCTTAAGCCGTGCGGGAGCATTTGGAGTTATTCCAGGAGAAAATGTGAGAGCTGAGGCAGGTATGTCTCTGGCTGTTGGGCTAGTGGATTTTATGCTTATGGAAAATGTCACCTGGAAATCGGATCTCAACCTGTTTTCCAACTATGAGCGATTTGGAAATATGGTGGTCAATTTTAATTCCTTGGTGCGTATGAAAGTAAATAAATACATTTCTACCCGCATCGAAACCGTGTTGATCTATGATGAGAAAGTATTGATCAAACAGGATGATGGCAGTACCAAACGCGCCATTCAGCTGCAAAATCTGGTCAATTTTGGTATCTCTCTCGATTTTTAAAAATCTACATCCAAGCCAAATTTTCGCTGAAATTCTGCCAAAGCTGGGTGCTTATCTCTGAGGTAGCGTAATTTATCCGTATTGGTGTAGAGTTTAGGACGTTCATCCTGAATCTCTTCTTTGTGCTCTAGAGAGACAAAAAGTTGTGTTGCTCCAGTCAGATTACGGATCAATCCAAGAAGATCGGGACGCATTTTATTGGCAATTTCCTCTTGCACAGAACCCATTACCTGCAAAAAAACCTCCCCATTGATCACCTTGATCGGATGATCTAAAATTGTAAGCTCAAAATTCTTGTTGGCTTGCCGATAATGGTCCTTTACCAAATGAATTACCTGATCAAGCATTTCCTGAGTTAAAACTACCGTTTCCTGAACGGGAAGGTTGGCCGGTTCCTCCTTTTTTCCCTCGGGTATAGTGACCTCCGGAGCTTTCAATTTTTCCTCTACCAGTTTTTTAGTCTGAAAAAGACTGGTTGGAATGGCAATGGTAGATTTTAGAGGAGTTTTTGCGGCTTCAGTTGCCTTAGTCAGATCAGGCGCAGCAACCACTTCGGATGGTAAGGCAACCTGAACAGGCTCCTCACTCAGACTTTTTTTTTTGCCTCTAGGCTAGCAAGAGCTGCCAAGCGGAAAGCCTGCGGGAGCTTGGACATTTTCATCAGTGCCAACTCCACATGCAAACGCTGGTTTTTACTTGTCTTGTAATGGATATCACACTGATTAGCCAGATTGAGAGCAGAAAGCAAAAATGAAACTGAGGCCTGACTAGTCTGTTGCAAATAGCGGTCTTTGGCAGATTCCGAAACCTGAAGCAGCTCTACCGTAGCCTCATCTTTGACCACCAATAAATCCCGGAAATGCTCGCTAAGTCCAACTATAAAATTATGACCATCAAAGCCCTTCTTGAGGATTTCGTCAAAGATCAATAGGGTGGCTGATATATTCTCTGCCAAAAGCGCATCCACGACTTTGAAATAGTAGTCGTAATCGAGGATATTCAGATTGGAGATGGTCTCCTGATAGGTGACCTTTTTACCTGCAGAATACGTCACAATCAAGTCGAAAATCGACAAGGCATCACGTAATGCTCCATCTGCTTTGGTAGCAATCAATCTCAATGCTTCTTCCTCATAATCCACGCTCTCCTTCTCAGCAATGTATTTGAGATGCTCAGAGATATGTTTGATTTGAATTCGGTTGAAGTCAAAAATCTGACATCGAGAGAGGATCGTAGGGATGATTTTATGCTTTTCCGTAGTCGCCAGGATAAAGATGGCATACTTAGGCGGCTCTTCCAGCGTCTTCAAAAAAGCATTGAAGGCCGCTGTCGAAAGCATGTGAACTTCATCGATGATGTAGACCTTATATTGACCTTTTTGAGGAGCGTATCGGACTTGATCTACCAGATTTCGGATATCGTCTACCGAGTTGTTGGAAGCAGCATCGAGCTCGTAGACATTGAAGGAAGCGTTGTTTTGGAAAGAAACGCAGGATTCGCATTTTCCACAGGCTTCGAAGTCCTTGGTGATACTTTCACAGTTGATCGTCTTGGCTAGAATACGGGCGCAGGTAGTCTTACCTACTCCACGTGGTCCACAAAAAAGGAATGCCTGAGCGAGGTGATTGTTTTTGATCGCATTCTG
>JAGXQZ010000107.1 GCA_018336015.1 Algoriphagus sp.
TCGTAAATCGTAATTCTTAAATCGTAAATCCCCTCGCTTTTTCACCTGTCAGCACTTCCAAAAGCAGATCATAAGTTCTGCTTTCTCCGGGTTCCAAAAGAATCAAGGTTCCGTTTTCCCTGGCTGCTGCCTGACCGATTGGCGGATGAGAAGCTGGCTCCAAAGCGGTTACATACTCATTCTTCCCCCAATGCTGCCAGTTGATCAACCAAGGCATTTGAGTTTTAGAAAAGGTGATTTTCAACGCTAGGCCTAGCTGATCATTAGCATAGCCGCAGATCACTTGATCATTGCTATCTGCCTTTGGATCGATAAAAGCCACATCTTCTCCAAACCCGGCATGCTCATCCATGGGTGGAGCACAGCGGGTAAATTCGTGCTCTCGATTGAATGCTGTATTGTTGGCATCGGTGGCCTTGGCCTTCTTTTCACCTTGCCAAATAATCCGTGTACCCTCATCAATCAATGGCCATCCACAGTTGATATGATACAAAATCATGTGAGGTGCAGGCGCATTTCCACGATTGGTCACGGTGTCTTTGATTCGGATTTCAGGCGAACCGATGGTACCTGAAATGGATCGATGCATTTCCAGACTTGGTCCAAAGGTCGTAGTCTCTCTTACCTTGGCAACGATCTCAAAGCTTAAATCTTCGGTGAAAATATCCGGTTGCTTGATCGAAATGAGTTCAGCCGGAGTATTGGAATAATTACCGTGAAGACCTCTGGAACCGCCTTCATCTGTATTGGGAGGGCCTGCATTGGAAAGCCCACAGGTGGTCAAAAGACCTCCCCCAAAAGTCCTAAGCCAATCAATTCCTTGATTCGAAAATGGCTGCGGAGTAGTCAACCCGGCATGAGAAATCCAAGCCAAGCTGTTTTCATTGTAGAAGGCATCCAAGATATCCATCCCTCTGTCCAACACCAGTTTGTAGCGTAGGCCGGTTCCGGTATTGATCCAAGCGATCCGAACTCCCCGACCGGGTCCATTATCCAAAATATAGGTTTCGATACCTCCCAGTTGATGGGAATTGGAGAGTTTGTGCTTCCAGTTTGCGGGATTTCCGAGGGTCATTTTGGGTAGTGTAATGAAAAGGTAACCTATAAAAAAGCCTTTCTGAGACTGTCCTGCCCTATAAGGGTGTCTGGAAAAAGCTTGGCTTTAAGATAGCCAAAAGAGGAAACAGAATTCTGCCTTTGATAAAAAAGAGAATAAAAAATCCTTTAAAAACAAAAGGCGCTAAAATTAATCTAGCGCCTTTTTGACTTTATTAACCAATTAACACTATAACTTTTTCAACTGGATATTTTTGAACATTACTTTCATCGGTGGCCCAACGTGCACTTGGAATCCCATCAAGCCTTTCAGCATGCGGTTTTTGGCATCGTCATCCGTGACTTCACTCATCAAGGTACCGTTGACATAATGCTTCATTACATTGCCTTTGGCCACGATATGGATGGTATTCCAGTCTCCTTTTTTGATCAGGTTGCCTAATTCGGCACGGTCACCCAATTCAGAAACCAGATTTAAGCCTTTCCAAGCATTGCGCTCCACAAAACCGCGGGTCTCCTTGATGGAATCGGGTTGAGAAGTAATGCGGGTTTGCTGACCTCTGTAGGCCAAGGTAGTACGCTTACGCTCTTCATAGTTTTGGCCGGTATACCGATTGCCTCCATCGATGTCAGCTTGATACCCACGAAGCGCATAAGGAACTTCGGTAAACCGATCACTGCGATATTGTACTCCGGAATTACCAGTTTCAGAAATCCAGTAGTCCAATTTGAGCTCAAAATCTCCGAGTTCTCCACCTTTCCAGATGATAAAGGTGTTGTTTTTCAGAACAGTCTCCGGAGTGATTTCTCCTACGATGGCTCCATCTTTTACGGACCAATACACAGGATCATATTCCCAGCCTTCCAGACTTTTCCCATCGAAAATAGGCTTAAAGTCTGCCTGAAGCTCCTCCTTTTCTGCCGGAGTCTGGCAGGTCAAGTTGACCCAAGCTACCGTGGCCAGGGTGGCCACGGCTAGAAGGGTTTTATTTGAAATTAAGGAAATCATTTCTGTGCAGTAGGTTGCTTGTACACCGGATGATCTGCATTACCGCCTGAGATCAGGTAGGCCATCAGGTCTTTTAGTTCCTCTTCATTCAAGCGGTTAATCAGACCACCCATCATGATGGAAACCTCTGCATTTTTCTTCAACACTACCGTGTTTTTCGGTACCGTTTTGATGTCATTTGGAGCAAATGGATTCTGAGAGATGTAATAGTTCTGAGCATCCTCATCATTCAACTTACCTACGATAGAACCACCGGCCTTAAGCTCCAATACCGTTGCATGGTACTGATCAGAGATGGTTTCACTTGGGTTGATCGTAGCTACCAAGATATCTTTTGGAGAGAATCGGGTTCCTAATTGGCTCAAATCTGGACCAATCGCCCCGCCTTCACCCTGCATGGTGTGGCAAGACTGGCAAAGGACTGCGGAATACATGGCTCTACCTTTGACCAGGTCGCGGCCTACCAGATTAGCAACCAATGGTTCTGCTTCTTCCACGGTCCAGCGACGTCCGGGGCCTTCAGGCTGCACACCGGTGTTGGCGATATCATTTCCGCTGGCAGTAAGTAATTTTCCACCGGACATTTCATCGTACTTCTCAAAGTCAGCCTTATCCACAGATGCAAGGGCCATCTTTCTGGCTCGATCGAGGAAGCCCACATAGCTTCGGCCACCTTTGTAAGCTGTCAAGGCATGATTGATCCACTTGAAGTATTCTTCCCGCTGAGCCGGAGTCCAGCCCTTGTCTGCACCTCCTAAAACGGTAGCATAGAATGTCGCCTGAGCAGGCGGCACATTAGCCAGCATGTTGGCAATGTCTAACCCGTACTGCGGGTTTCGGAAAATCAAATCCGAAGAGGAAGTAAAGGTCTTCTGATAGTCCGGATCATCTTTAGCATTCTTAAGCAAAGCCAATGTTTTTTCTACGGCTGTTGGCGCATCCAAATGAGCCATCAAAATAGAAAGTGAGCGATCCAACAAGTTGTCATTGGCTGGGAAATTAGGATCCAAATAGGCGATGAGCTGCTGCTTTACTGACTCGGCACCTTTGTCATAGCGGTAAAGAATCACCTCTATGGTACGAAGGATGTCTTGTTTTTCTTTGGAAGAAAGTGCCTTATAATCCACCTTCATCAAGCTGGTAAGCATCGCAGCGGCATCTGCATCGGTGGCATGGTGAGCCAAAGCCAAGATTGCATGGATCTTTTTGGCAGGATCTGTCTCGGCAATAGCTTTGGCTTTCCAGGAATCAACTGGCTGATGTTCCAACACAATACGAGCTGCATATTGCACATAGCGGTCTGCATGTCCTAGCTGAGCCCAAGCTTTTTCCAATCCCTCTGCAGGAGCACCAGCTTTGTGATATTGCTCCAATTCTCTTCTAAGCTTAGCTTCTTGAGGCAGGTCAGCCTCGGTCAATGGAACATATTCATCGAGCTCACCTTTATAAGTCACTCGATACAGATCTGATTCCAATCGTCTACCTCCAGTGGCAAAATAAAACGCTCCGTCAGGACCGATGATCCCGTCTGTCAGCGGAAGTGGAGAACCTGAAATAAACTCCTCAGCTGTGGCATCATAGGTTGCCCCGTTTGGAGTCAGGTGAATCGCATAGATGATCCCGAAGCTCCAGTCAAAAGCATAAAGTGCCTTTTTGTATTTGCTTGGGAAGTTGGCTTTAAATCCAAACATTGCATTGGTAGGAGAACCCTGACCGATGTTAAGTACTGCGGGTAGGTTATCCGGATAGTTGGGAGACCATTTGGAGTTGCCTGTTCTCCAGCCAAATTCCGATCCGCTAGTAGCATGATTGATACGGGTAGGTCGATACCAAGGCATCCCAAAATCCCATTCCATGTCAGCGTCGTAGGCGAAGATATCCCCTACCTCATTGTAGTCAAAGTCAAAGGCATTTCTGAAACCAGCTGAGATCAATTCCCAATCAGTGCCTTCTGGATTGATTCGAGCAATCCATCCTCCGGGAGCCATTCGATCATTAGCATGCCCTCTAGGATCTTTGATCAAAGGGAAAAGATTATCCTCTTGCCACACGCGAGGCAAACGATAGGAGTTCATCTCTGGCACATCCACATGGTTACCTGCAATCAGGTAAATTCCTTTTCCATCAGGGGTAACTTTCATGGAGTGAGGACCATGTTCACCTTGCTGTCCTTTCAACTCACGGATTTGAGTAATGGTCTCAAACTGATCATCACCATCCAAATCCTGAATTCGATAAAGGCCTGTAGGTTGGCTGAATTTCTCATTAGGATTATGGTTTACCATCACATAGAGTGAGTTGAACGCATAAAGAAGGCCTTGAGCATAGCCCATTCCCACCAAAGAGTCAGGCGCATTGCCAACAATCAGTTTTTCAACTTTGGGTTTTACCGTTGTGTCAGAGCCAATTGGAGGCAATTCCAAGCGGTACAAAAATCCGTATTGATCCGAAGTGATCATTCGGCCCTTGTCGTCAAAGGTCATGGCTACCCAGGAGCCTTGGTCATTTTCACCCGGGCTATAGAGCAATTCTGCCACAAACCCATCGGGAAGTTTTAGCTTGTCAATTTTCGGGTTTCCGGTGAGCTGCCGGACTTCTTCTTTCTTTGCACAAGCCAAGAGTACTGAGGCTATCAAGGCAAAGAAAAACAGGTGTTTTACAGTGCTTTTGAGGAACATATTATTTTGGATTTAAAGCGCTTTTGAAAATTCTATTTTATGAGAATTCAATATGAGAAGTTCTTTCAGTGAAAGAAAGCCACTCATGAAGGCTATTTACTTTTTGTCAAGATTTTAACTGTCCTGCTATTTCGGGTTTGGTAAAAAAATAACCCAACACCACCAATTTTCTAAAAAAGGAGATGTCGGGTTATTTCAATTTAGAAAACCAACTTAGAAGAATGGACTAATTTCAGATTCTGCCGCTGGATAAGGATAGAACTTACTCAAATTAGTGAATACGTTATTTCTTGGTACTGCACCAGGGATTGGTGGGAAATAGTAATCCAAAGGATTCGCCACAATCCGCTGTCCATAAGGAACAATGATTTGCTGAATGCGATCTGTCCTCATGATATCAAACCATCTTTTGTTTTCAAAGGCAAGTTCCACTCTTCTTTCTTTAAAGAGTGCTTCTCTTACTTGAGCCTGACCCGCAGCAGTAGAAGCTGCCAAACCTGCTCTAGATCTAACCTGATTCATCAATGCTAGTGCCTCACCTGATTTTCCTTGCTCATTGAGCGCCTCAGCCTGAAGAAGAAGTACTTCTGCATAGCGATAGACAGGCCAGTTCACCCCATGGTTATTGTGCTGAGCATGAGTATCCTGAAACTTTCTGATGATAGGAGTAATCTTATTTGGCCCAGGTCTACCGGAAACGGTGATTGTCATGATTGAAGCATCCTTACGAAGGTCACCCGGCTCGTAAGCGGCAATAATATCCGGTGTAGGAATATTGTTACCCTGGCCATCCAGAGGTTGAGGGTTTCCTGTATTGAACAAAGATCTCACCTCAGCCACTGTCAAAGGATACGGCAAATGCTGGTAAAGAAATGTGCCCTGAAGACCATCTGGTCCTTCTCTGAACTGGATTTCAAATACCGATTCCGAATTATTCTTATTGGTAGAATTCTTAGGGAAAGCCATAGCATAATTTGGCATCAGTGAATATTGTCCTGAAGAAATCACTGGAGCCAAAACCTGCTCGGCATCAGACCATCTCTTACGATAAATAAACACATCTCCCAATAAAGTTCTAGCGGCTCCTTGGGTTACTCTGCCTGCAAGCTGGGCAGACTTTTGAGGCAGCAAAGGTATTGCAGCTGTCAAGTCTTTGATTATTTGATCAAATACGGCAGCTTCTTCTGACAATGGAAGGGAAGATCCATCTCTACCTGGTACTGGATTAAGGTGTAACGGAACTTTTCCAAAATACCTTACCAAATGAAAGTAAGCAAAGGCACGAAGGAATAGGGCCTGACCTTTCACATTGTTTTTGGAATCCTGGTTAAACTCTATTTCATCAATAGGAGCCAAAACTTGATTAGCTCGCGCTATGATTAGGTAGAGTCCTCTCCAAGCTCCAAGGACATTTGAATTTGGTGTTGTTCCGTTACTGACAGGAACCGAGAAGTCAGCCAAGTTTTCGGTATTTTCAACTGCTCCAAACAAGACATTTCGCATATAAAAGGTATTGTCAGAGTGCAATTCCCCTAAGGTCCATGCGGGGCCATTGTAATAAGCTCTAAGTGGCGCGTAGGCACCATTCACTGCTTGAATGAAATCATTTTCTGTTTTAAAGAAAGTCGCCGAGCTCAGTTGAGTTTCGGGCACAATAGTCAGGAAATCATCACAGCTTGTGAATGACATTAAAATGACTAGAAGTATTACGCTATATTTTTTCATTTTTTTTCAGTTTAAGGAAGTCTTTAACTACTAAGTAGTTCTGATTAAAAATTGATATTAGCACCAAAGGTGATGGTACGTGGTACCGGATATGGCCCCAAATCAATTCCCGGACTAAGATTTCCTCCATCTCCCTGACCATTATTTTGCATACTAACTTCAGGATTTTGACCTCCCCAATAGTTGGTAAATACAAGCACATTCTGGGCTGATGCATAGATTCTAGCTGATCTTATGGCCTTAGGAAGTTTGGTGAAAGTATAACCCAGAGTGATGTTTCTTATCGTAAAGAAAGAGGCATCCCACACGAAGTTACTATTTGGCCAGTCACGCTCGATACCGGTCACGTTACCGCCACCTACTGTAGTGCCAAAGATGCCTTCACCCGGATTTGATGGACTTCTGAATCGATCCCCTGCTCTTCTGACCATATTGAATACTCCATCCAAATTGGCTGTAGAGAATAGGTGTCTCATGTAAAGATCCTGTCCTTGAGAACCCGAACCAACGATACTCATGTCCCAATTCTTGTAATTGAAATTGTTCGTGATTCCATAGGTGAAATCAGGGAATGGGTTGCCGATAATTTGACGGTCATCTCTGTCTCCTCCAAAAGTAATTACTCCATCCCCGTTGAAATCTTCTAGCTTGATGCTACCAACTGATGATCTACCAGGAATCTTAGGGGAATTTGCTAAATCTTGCTCATTAGCATAGTTGCCAAGCTTTTTCAAACCATAAAATTGGGCAAATGGCTTTCCTACTTGTGTAATATGAAAGTCTCCATATACTCGGTCGATTCCATCAGCAAGAGAGATGACTCTGTTTCTATTGAAAGATAAGTTGGCATTAACCGTCCATCTTAATGCTCCCTTAGTAGGCACTGCGTTGATTTGGAATTCATGTCCCCAAAACTTGATCTCACCGATGTTGTCATTGAAGTTGGTGAAACCTGATTCCTGAGGAATCTGTACTGCAAAAAGGAGATTGGTGGTGTTTTTGACGAAATAATCATAATTAAATGTGATTCTATCATCTAAAAAACCTAAGTCAAAACCTGCA
Source organism: Algoriphagus sp. (assembly GCA_018336015.1). GTDB lineage: Bacteria > Bacteroidota > Bacteroidia > Cytophagales > Cyclobacteriaceae > Algoriphagus > Algoriphagus aquatilis. The sequence continues at coordinate 7,531 of JAGXQZ010000107.1, forward strand.
TCCATCTGGGCGGTAGTTTCCCATCCCAAGTTTGGATTATCCAAAGAGGTTACTGCAGCCCCAGGAGTAAGTGTATTGCCAAATGCCACGTTGACCGTGTTGTTGATCAAGGCATACTGGGTGTAATTACCGATGTTATTATTACCTGTGACACCATAGCTAGATCTAAGCTTTGCAAAAGAAATGGTAGGATTACCTTTCAAGAATTCTTCATCAGAAAGCACCCAACCCACAGAAGTTGATGGGAAAAGACCCCAACGGTTATTGACCCCAAATCGTGAAGATCCATCCCCTCTAGCAGATGCTGTAAACAGGTATTTTCCTTTGTAGCTGTAGGTTAATCGAGAAAAAACAGAGGTTAGACTCCATTCCTGCACAGCATTGAAAGTACCCCCACGGTTGATATTTACCGCAGCTTGAGAAGTCAAAATTCGGTCGTCCGCATAGGTATCAGCCTGAATTCTATATTGATCTAGTCGGAAACGCTGATTGGAAAAACCTGCCAATACTTCAAATGTGTGATCTTTAATAGTATTTCTATAGGTAGCTATGTTTTCGTTCAACCAAGAAATGTTGTTATTAGTATCTCGAATAGAAGATGCAACTGTTGGAATAGCAACGTTGATTGAAGAAGTAGCTGTAGAAGGATTGGAGAAAAAGAATCTTGAGTTATTCAATTCCACATTGAAAGTGGATTTGAATGAGAAGTTTTTAATTGGTTTCCATTCCACATAAGAGGTCGCCAATAAATTCAATCTTGTGGTCTCATTCGTCAATTCTTGAGCAGATCTTACCCAGTTTGGATAGGCGAAAATATTACCTGTTTCAGCAGGAAAACGGTTAAACAAAGTAAGTTCACCAGCCTCGTCTCTAATAGGCATCACTGGCCAAGTGTGTAAGGCATTGAAGATAATCCCTGTCCCCCTAGTACCATCTGTTCTTGGGGTGTTATCATACACGTAATTTGGAGCGACATTGACCCCTATATTAATTTTGTCAGAAAGCTGATAATCGGTATTCAAACGAAGAGAAAATCTCTTGAAATCTGTATTTACCACTACACCCTTTTGATCAAAAATACCCACCACTGCAGAAGTGTTTACTCGTTCCTTATTTGACGTCAAAGTCAAGTTATAACTTGAAATAGGTGCTGTTTGTAAAAGCGCATCATACCAGTCATTATTTTTATCTCTATACTGAGCTGGATTTTGGAAAACAGAAGGAACTGGTCTTCCAGCATCTTCATAATACTCTTTTTTAAATTGGGCAAATTCCTCAGCGTTCATCATTTCAAGACGACCTCTCATCGGAACTTTCTGGAAGCCAGTAAAAACGTTTAAGTTGACATTAGTTTGTCCGGCCTTTCCTCTCTTTGTGGTAATCAAAACAACTCCATTGGCTGCCCTTGAACCATAAAGGGAGGTAGAAGCTGCATCTTTTAGGATAGAGATATCATCAATCTCATCGGGATTGATGGAGTTGATATCTCCAGTGATAGGAAATCCATCTACAACATATAGCGGCTCACTACCACCAGAAACAGAAAGCTGCCCCCTTATCCTTACCTGCATACCACGTCCAGGCTGACCCGTAGTCTGATTAATTTGGACCCCTGCCAATCTGCCTTGAAGTTTTTGAGCTATGGTAGAAACTGGCATATCCCGAAGTTCAGCTCCCCCTATGGACTGAATTGCACCTGTAACTTCCTTTTTGATTTGGCTACCGTAACCTACAACGACCACTTCAGAAAGATCGGAAGTTGAGAGAACCAAGCTAATGGAATAAGTAGTCTGACCTCCTACCACTGCAACTTCTTTGGTAGTGTAACCTACAAAACTCACTACAAGAACATCACCTGCAGATGCATCAATCGAAAAATTACCGTCAATATCGGTAACTGTCCCCTTTTGTGTTCCTTTAATTAATACCAATGCCCCCGGCACTGGTTCGCCTTCAGAGGTAATCACCCCCTTGACCGTTTGGGCCTGCCCAAAACTTAGTTGGCTTATGCAGAACATAAGCAATAAAAATCCAACAAGCCGGATTTTTATCCTAGATAGATAGTGGTTATTCATATTGGTGGGTTTAAGTAATTGTAATAATTCTGAATCAATTTCTAAAAACAATACTCAGATCCCATCCTGTTGAATCCTGCATAAAATTCAGAAAATCAGCACTTAAACAACAGGACACCACAGGACACCTCCGTTTAAATCAGTATTTTGAAACTTGGGAATCAAAAAAAAACACCTTTGAGATAAAAGACTATACAAAACAGGATACATCAGGATGCTTATTGTTTATTTTATACATAATAAGATTGAAAAATTATTTAGTCAAAAATATATAAGACACTATACAAAAACCATTGAATATTGAATTCATTCTGATTATACTTAAGCATTATTGTCAATAAGCATTTATGAAAAAATTGATTTCAGCTCAATCCTATTTATTCATTTTTATTCTTTTAGGCGCTCTGTTAGCAAGCTGCACCCCAGAAAAAACCTTAGAACTCCGAAAAGGATCCAAAATTACCCTCGTGGGAAATAACCTTGGTTCCAGGATGATGGAGTATGGACTTTTTGAAACTGAGATGCACATGAGGTATCCAGACAGTACACTTTTCATCCGGAATCTCTGTGATCCGGGAGACACACCCGGATTCAGACCTAGGTCGGCATCCAATGACCCTTGGGCTTTCCCGGGAGCAGAAGAGTTTCAGGATGAATATGGGACTCATTCGGATTCTCAGGGATTTCTCGAAAAACCCGATCAGTGGCTGACCCGACTTCAGGCGGATATCGTCATCGGCTTTTTCGGCTTCAATGAATCTTTTCAAGGACCTGAAAAACTCCAAAACTTCAAAGATGAACTTGAAGCATGGATCATTCATTCCAAATCCCAAAAATACAACGGCAAGTCAGCACCCCAACTTGCCTTGGTCTCTCCTATTTCCTTCGAAGATCTGAGTGAGATCAAAGACGTGCCCAATGGCAAAAAAGAAAATGAAAACCTCTCCTTATACACCAACGCCATGGCGGATGCAGCCAAAAAGCATGACATCGTATTTGTCAATGCTTTTGAGCCCAGCAAGGATTGGTACGAGGAAAGCGAAGAGCCGCTAACGATTGATGGTTCGCAACTCAATGAAGCTGGGTATGCCAAGCTGGCCGAACTTTTAGCCGATAAGCTTTTTGGAAAAATAAAAAAATCAGCAGAATCAAATCGCTCTATGATCCATCAGGCGGTAATGGAGAAAAACTGGTTTTGGCACAATGACTATAAAATTCCCAATGGAGTTCACGTCTATGGACGTCGATATGACCCTTTCGGCCCGGACAATTACCCCTTCGAAATCGAGAAAATCCGTCAAATGACCGCAATCCGAGATACGGCTATATGGGAAGCCAATCTTGGAAAAGTCAAAGATCTTGCCTCAGCCGATGCCAAAACAAGCTCCCTCCCTGAAGTGAAAACAAATTACAATCCAGAGGCAAATGGCAGCTTGGAGTACAAATACGGAGAAGATGCCCTGAAAACCATCAAAGTACCGGAAGGCTACAAAGTGGAGCTTTTTGCCTCAGAAAAGGAGTTTCCAGACCTGGCCAATCCCGTACAAATGTCCTTTGACAACAAAGGCCGCCTTTGGGTAGCCACCATGCCTAGCTATCCGCATTACAAGCCGGGAGACTCGCGTCCAGCGGATAAGCTGATCATCCTGGAAGACACCAACAACGACGGAAAAGCGGACAAGCAAACCACCTTTGCAGACAACCTTCATATTCCGGTTGGTTTTGAAATCGCTCCCGAAGGAGTTTATGTGTCCCAGGGTACCAACTTGATTCTATTGATCGATGAGAATAAAGACGACAAAGCAGATAGAAAAGAAATTCTCCTGAGTGGATTTGATGATCATGACACACACCATGCGATTTCGGCATTTACCACAGATGAAAGCGGTGCGATCTACATGGCTGAAGGGGTGTTTTTGCATACCAACGTAGAAACTTCCTACGGCCCTGTTCGCGCGACAAATGGGGGCTTTTACCGCTATGAGCCCAAGCGTCACAAGCTGGAGCGTGTCAACCAAGTCAGCATCCCTAACCCTTGGGGCATTGCCTTTGACGAGTGGGGACAAAACTTCTACGCCGAAACCTCCGGCCCTAATGTCAACTGGATGCTTCCAGGATCTACCCTTCCTCGTTATGGAAACGGGAACTTCAAAGGACCCAACCTGATCGAAAAAGATCACATGGTGAGACCGACCTCCGGATTGGAATTTATCTCCAGCCGCCACTTCCCTGAAGACATACAAGGAGATCTGATCATCAACAATACCATCGGCTTCTTGGGCACCAAGCAACATCAGATGTTTGATGATACGGTAGGATTTACGACCAAGTGGAGACAGGATTTGGTGGTGTCTTCGGACCGAAATTTCCGCCCGGTGGATATGGAGATTGCTCCTGACGGCTCACTATACATCGTAGACTGGCATAACATCCTGATCGGACATATGCAGCACAATGCCCGCGATCCACTCAGAGACCATGTCCATGGACGAATCTACCGAGTAACCTATCCTTCCAGACCTTTGGTCACTCCTGCCAAAATTGATGGAGCAAGCATCTCCGAATTGCTGGAAAATCTAAAACTACCCGAATACCGGTCCAGATATCGCTCTCGTCGTGAATTGAGAGGAAGGGATGCCGCAGAGGTGACTGCAGCAGTAGAAAAATGGGTGGCCGGATTGGATAAAAATGACCCACAGTATGAGCATCACCGACTCGAAGCGCTTTGGGTGACCTGGGGAGCCAATAAAGTCAATCAATCGTTGCTCAAAGAACTGTTGAAATCTGCTGACCATCGTGTAAGAGCAGCTGCCACCCGGGTAGTGCGGTACACCGGACACCAGATAAAAGATCAGTCAGAACTCCTCATGGCTTCTGCCAAAGATCCTCATGGTCGAGTTCGCATGGAAGCCATAGCAGCAGCCTCCTGGCTGCCTAGAGAAATCGGAACACCGATTTTGGCTGAGGCAGAAAAACAACCCAAAGACAATACCTGGATTCCTCGTACCCTCGAAACAGCCGTTGCGCACCTGAATGGGCTTTCTGTCCAGCAGAAAAAAGAGGAGGACATCAAGTCCTCGCTGACAGGTTCGGATCGGGAGCTATTTGTCCTCGGAAAAGAAATCTACGCCAGAGAAGGCTTCTGCGGCACCTGCCATCAGATGGATGGAGGAGGCTTGACCGCCTCACAGTTCCCTCCACTAAGAGGTACCCCTTGGGTGACCGGCAGTCCGGAGCGATTGATAAAAATCGTCCTCAAAGGCATCATGGGCCCTATCGAAGTAGCCGGTCGAGAATATCCTGGACAGGTACCGATGACTCCTTACGAAGGCATGCTCAATGACACGGAAATTGCTGCGGTATTGACGTATGTCCGTAACTCCTTTGGCAATAAAGCCACTCCGATTTCACCTGATTTAGTGAAAAAGGTAAGAGACGAGGTGAAAGACAAGGAAGGCTTCTGGAGTCCAAATGAGCTATTGAAGATGCATCCGATGGAGAAATAGAAAGTCGGATGCTTCGACAAGCTCAGCACAAGTTTCGGATGATCTCTATTCGATATTCGGAGTTCCTTATTCGTTATTGAGAAATTTCGCCCCCGGTAGTGTCACCACTAACGGAACCAAAAAAGGGAGTGGTGACACTCCCTCAGTCGAGCGTGATTTCGGACTTCGGATTTATTCGAAATTCGATATTCGGCGTTCGTTATTCGTTATTCGTCTTTATTGAGTTATTGGTGGCATGATTTTTTTGGATCGTTCCACCAATACTTGTTTTAGGGGACTCATTATAAATTCAGGTTTGAGGCTCCTATTTCTGTCGTAATTCAAAAATCGTAAATCGTAAATGAAAGCTTCACTTTGTTTTCTAGCCCTAGCACTTCCTTTTCTTTCCTTTTCTCAATCCAAAACCCTCCGCTTCGAAAAGCAGCTAATCGCCTTTGAAAGCTATGAGTCAGTGGGTATCATGGATGTGGACAAAGATGGACACCTGGACTTGGTGTCGGGAAGCTATTGGTACAAAGGCCCCAAATTCCTCGATCGGCAATTGATCGGCCAAGTGAAGCGATATGGAGAGTACTACGAAGACTTTTCGACCATCCCGATGGATGTGAATGGGGACGGAAATATGGATTTCATCACCGGGGGCTGGTTTGAAGGAAAACTGATCTGGAAAGAAAATCCCGGCAAAAACGGGGAGTGGAAAGAGCACCTCATTGCCGAAACCGGAAACATTGAAACCGTCCGTGCTTGGGATTTGGACGGAGATGGAACCTTGGAAATTGTACCCAATACCCCGAGAAAACCCTTGGCTTTTTACAAATGGGTTGGCCCAAACCAGTTTGAAAAATACGAGGTCTTCGAAACCCAAGGCCATGGACTCGGCTTCGGCGATATCAACGGGGATGGCTGGGGAGATTTGGTCAGCAGCTACGGTTGGTATGAGGCCCCTGCCGACCTGAGGTATGGGGAGTGGACCTTTCACCCCACTTTTGAACTCGGCGATGTCAGTGTGCCGATTATCGTGACCGACCTGACCGGAGACGGACTGAATGATCTGATTTTGGGAAATGGACACAACTACGGGCTTTTCTGGATGGAACAAAAACGGGATGCAGAAGGGAAAATCACTTTTGCCAAGCACGACATCGACCCCTACCACGCCCAATACCATGTGATGGAATGGATCGATCTGGATGGCGACGGCAAAAACGAACTGATCACAGGAAAGCGCTACCGAGCCCACAATGGCAAAGATCCGGGAGAATTGGATGAAATCGGCCTTTATTATTTCAAGTGGGACGGTAAGACCTTTGTCAAAAATGTGATCAGCTATGGTCCTTTCGGAGAGGGTAAGGGAACCGGACTTTACTTTTCCACAGGGGACTTAAATCGTGATGGAAAAATCGACATCGCAGTGGCAGGCAAGGATGGGTTGGCTGTGTTTTTTCAGAAATGAGCCTTGCCTAAATTACTTAACAGAAAATCGACCTGAAAAGAACTTGCTGTACGTCCAAAATATTTATATTTACACGTACAATTTATTGAATAATGGATACCAAGCTCACACTTAAACTAGATAAAGGCATCATCGAAAAGGCAAAAGCCTATGCATCGGATCAGCAGGTGAGTCTGTCCAAATTGGTTGAAAACTATTTGAATTCACTTACATCAACTACACCCAAGAAGGATGAAATTACCATTTCACCATTTGTAAAGAACGTGACAAGCGGAACCACCATTCCTGCTGATTACGATTACAAGAAGGATTACCAAGATTATTTGGAGGAAAAATACCGATGAGGAAAATCTTTTTGGACACCAATGTCATCTTGGATCTTTTAGCTGAAAGACACCCCTCCTATGACCCCATTGCTAAAATTGTGACACTTGCTGATCGGAAAGAACTGTATTTGGTCACTTCTCAAATATCTTTCACTACAGCGGAGTATGTCTTATCCAAATTTGAATCAAAGAAGTCTGCCTTACTAAAGCTTCAGAAATTTTCAATTCTCTGTCAGGTAGCAGATGCAAACCAAGAAACGATAGATAAAAGTCTAATGTCCGGTTTCAGAGATTTTGAAGATGCTGTTCAGTATTTCTCCGCACTTCAGGCAAACTGTGATTTATTCTTAACTAGAAACCAAAAAGATTTCAAGCAATCTGCATTGCCAATACTGACTCCTGAGGAATTTTTGTCCACCTATCGGAAATCCGGTTAAATCTCGGATTTCAAAAAACTAAACCAAATGACCCTCACCGAAACCTACGCCCGATTCCAATCAGGAGAAGTTATTCCTCCTACCGATCCAGCATTTGCGGTAGTCATGCCGATTGTCAGTGAAACCTTACAGTTGATCGGGAAACTCAATGCCAGCGGAGATATCGCCGAAGCACGGGAAATTCTCAGTCAGATTTTCGGTCAGGAGCTAGATGAAACTACCACCGTTTTTCCACCATTCACGACCAATTTTGGGCGATTTACCACAATCGGAAAAAATGTCTTCATCAACCATGGCTGTTCCTTTCTGGACCTAGGCGGAATCACCATCAAGGATAATGTGCTCATCGGTCCCCAAGTCAAACTCGTCACCGAAAATCATCCCCTAGATCCTGCCACTCGAAAAGGCCTGATCACCAAACCGATTTTGATTAAGCAAAATGCCTGGATCGGTGCAGGTGCAACAATTCTTCCCGGCGTAACCGTGGGTGAAAATTCTGTAGTTGCCGCCGGAGCGGTAGTTTCCAAAGACGTGCCTGACCATACCGTGGTGGGAGGAATTCCAGCCAAATTCCTTAAGAAAGTGGATTGAAACACAGATAGTCGCCGCGAAGCGCAGATAAGGGTAAAATGCCAAAAGCAGAAGAAAATGGTTTCTTCTGCTTTTTTTATTTCCAAAATCGAAATGAATTTATTTCAATAATTATTTATTGTTTTTCAATAAATTTTTACTGAGTTTTGAAAATTCAAATCCATACCTCTATGAACTCAATCAAAACACAATGGAAAGAAAAGTGGGTCAATCAGCCTTCTTTAATGCTAATTACAGTAGTCATCTGGTCCATCTTTATCGGGCTGTGCATTCAGGCAGGAGCACTGCTGTTTACGGCAGTTTACAGCTTTTTCAATCCTGTTGTAGCTGAAAATCTTTACGAAGGTCTCAACCTTTCCACTTTGCGTGAACAAAATCTCTGGTATTATGGAGGAGTACTTTCCATCGTCCTATTTATCGCAGGTCAGAAAGCCTATCTTTTTTTCCTAATGATCCGAGTTTTTCTGAAAATCAACCTCGTCAATCCCTTCAGCAGGGAAATTTCCAACCTCATCTCGAGGATCAGCTATGTAGCCTTTCAGATCGGTGTGGCGATCATTTTGGCCTCGGGAGTATTCAAGGGAATGGGAAAAAGAGGCTACGATCTGGACGGGGTGCCTCAGCTGGTCGGCAATGGCTTTGAGTTCTTACTGATGGCAGCCCTGTTGATTGCCATCGGAATGGTCTTCAAGCGAGGCGTGGAGATTCAGGATGAAAATGAGTTGACCGTCTAAGCCATGGCAATCATTGTAAATCTAGACGTGATGATGGCCAAGCGGAAAATGTCCCTCAATGAGCTTTCCGAAAAAGTAGATATCACGCTCTCCAATCTGTCTATTCTCAAAACAGGCAAGGCAAAAGCCATCCGATTCAGCACACTGGAGTCCATTTGCAAGGCGCTAGACTGTCAGCCGGGGGATATTCTGGAGTTTAGAGATGATGACGGCACCTAGTTTCTTTTGTGTTCGGCGTTCAACATTCGGCGTTCGATATTCAATATTTTTAAATTCGAACATCAAATACCGAATATTGAATGATGAACAAACCAAACCCTGAACATCGAACCTTTTAACCCTTAACCTCTGATGAACCCCCAAGTCGACCTCTTCCTCCTCGAAGGCTGCATGCGATGCCCCAAAGGAGCCACTCCAGCCTGCAAAGTCCACCGATGGACACCTATCCTGGAGCAACTCAGGCAATTTCTCCTCGAAACCGAACTGACCGAAGAACGGAAATGGGGAATGCCGACGTATACCTTGAATGGTAAAAATGTGATCATGCTGGGAGTTTTCAATGATTCCTGTGTCATCAGCTTTCTCAAAGGAATCCTAATTGAGGATTCGGATTCATTGTTGGAATTTCCGGGAGCCAATTCCCAACAGGCCAAAGTGATGCGTCTTACTCAACTTCATCAAGTGGTCGATCGGTCTTTTGCTATCAAAAACTACATCCAACAAGCCATTGACTTTGAGAAAAAAGGAACCAAAGTAGAAGCACCAAGGCAGACTGGAATGGAAATACCGGATGAACTCACCGAAAAATTCAAAGAGCATAAGGGTCTGGAACAGGCATTCTTTGCCCTTACTCCGGGTAGACAGCGCGGCTACCTGATTCACTTCACCGGCGCTAAACAATCAGCCACCAAACTCAGCCGGATCGAGAAATTCGTCCCGAAAATCTTGGAAGGAAAAGGAATGTTGGATTAATAGTCGGTCAATTTTCCGCTTTCTGAAATTCGACTTTTCAAACGCATCGTTTCAAGTCCTAATTCTCTTTTCTGATTACCCGCTTTTCTACCATTAACCAAATAAAACAAGGTTTGAAATCCGAATCGAGGTGCTGTGGACTGTCGTCTGTGGTCAGTCGACGAATCTCCGCCGTCTTTATAGCCGATGACCTACTGAGTGGTAAGATTGCGGATATTCATATTCTCTTTTCACTTGATAGGGAATTGGTTTTTGTTAACTTAATCAAATGAAAAAATTTTTCACGCTCAACAATCCCAGCTCCATCACCTTGGTGTACCTGACTTTTGGCTTGGGGTGGATTTTTCTCAGTGATCGGCTGATTGATATTTTATTCAGCAATGACATTCAGCAGCTGACTCGGTTTCAACTCTACAAAGGCTCATTTTATGTAGTCATTACAGCAGTGATTTTGTTTCTGATGATTCGAAGATTGTACGACACAGTCAATCAACGTAACCAGGAGCTGGAACTCCTCTTCTCCAATCCTGATCTGGGTTTGATTCGACTCGATGAAGCAGGAAGATTTTTGGAAGTAAGTGCAAACTTTGAAAAAATCACCGGATATCTATCGGAAGAATTGATAGGCAAACATCCTCTTTATTTTGTGCCCGATCACCTCAAAAACAACGTGGCGGTGCATTTGAGCCAAATACAAAGCGCCAAATCCGCCGATGGGTTCATGTTAAAGACTCCTTTTTTGGCGAAAAACGGCACCAAACTTTTTTTCAATCTGTATGGAATTCAAAATTTGACTGATGGGGAAAAAGAAAAATCCTACATCGCCGCTATTCAAAATATCAGCACCCAAGAGGTAGCCTTAACTAACTTGGAAGCTAAAAACCGCCAACTCACCGAACTGGCCTCAGACCAATCGCACTTGGTGCGTGCTCCTCTGGCGAGAATTCTCGCAATCACTGAAGTACTCAAAGAGGAATATCATTTAAGTGAAGAGGAACGAAATCACCTGATCGAAAAGATCAAACTCTCAGCCGAGGAGCTGGACATTCAGATTCGGAAAATCTCTGAAAAAATGAACTCCTAAATTTAAGTAAGAAGTTTTCAGTCTCAGTATTCAGTTCTGGAGTCGCAGTAAGCATTACCCACCGAACCCTGAGACTGTTTACTGAACACTGAATACTAAACACTGAACACTCAATCCTTCACCTCCACCACAAACCGCACATACCTCGTCATCGGATGCACTCCGTTGTCCTTCACCTCAGCAATCACATGCAGCTGACCGATAGCCTTGGCATCCAAACTCACCTCCACTTGATTGCCTGAGGCAGTTAGCCCCGCTTCCCCGGTGTAGGTACCTACTTCCTTGTAAATCCAAAACTTCGTCTCTACCTGATCTCTATCCGGATCGCTGGTCTGAACCTCCAAGCTCAGTTTTTCTCCGGGTTTGACAGAAAGTCGGGTAGCTCCCACAGGCTTCACCACCGGAGGATGATTGGCATCGGCATAGTCCATCACACACCAATCTGCCCGTGCAGCAAAGTCCTTCTGAATCGCCTCAATCCAGCGGATTTGGGGATAAGTCGCATCAAGGGTGTCGGTAAACGGATTGTAATCCAGCACAGCTTTCCCATCTTCCCAACGGTTGGGTTGCTCGGCAGACTGGACCAATCGACCTCCCCAACCACCCCATTGCGGCTGATTGAGATTATCCAAACCTACGTTGATCAGGTGCAGGTAAGCCGGTGAATCGCCTTCCGAGATAAAGTCATACACCCCAAAAGTCCCCCACTGCGCATGGATCAACTTGTTTGGGTCGCCATGGATATGCTCGTCATCCCCTGCCTGCACCTGCCCGTCGCCGTAGCTATAGTATTGCTTCAGCAATGGGCCGTGATTGTTGATGATTTCCTCACCCATAAACTTCCCCTCAAAAAGGTACTGCTGGGATTCCGGCACAGCCCGCTTCCAGGGATAAGCAAAGCACCAAAACTGGCTGGAATTGTAATAAATCTTCAGGTCAGGCCAATTGGGCGCGATGTACTTCCGATAGGTAGCATCCTGATCGAGAATGGCATAAATGATCGCTTTGTCAATGACTTTTTGGTAGATGCTTTTCCAATCCTTCGTGCCTTTGTATTGGTCTTCGATAGACTTCAGGGCCCGTGCGATGGTATTCGTTCCACCCCAGACTTGCAGATAGATCGGCTCCCTGTTATCGTCCAGTAGCATTGCCTTGATGTAGTCCGAACCCTCGGTATCCACTTCCATTTCCCCCTCGAAATCAATATTCCCAACCCGGACCACTGAGCGTAGATAGTCCGCCGTAGGAAAACCGGCCGCATGCTGACTCAGCTTGGGATAGACTGCTTCATAAGCATCCAAAAGCGGGTTCATCCACTCCACTCCCGGCCAACGCAGGTCTGTCTTGGCCCCGTACATCGTCTTGGTCATCTCCATCTCCGAAGTAAAAAGGGTTCCCTTTCCATCCCCCTTGTAATGCCACATCGAGGAGGAATAAATCAGTCCCTCAATCTGAAATTCATTGGCATAAAGCAGCATTCGGATAAAGGAATCCACATCGTCTATCTCCCCGTCGGTGGTGACGATAGTTCGGGGTTTCTTGACTTCAACTGTGACTTCCTCTATGGATTCGGTCTTGGGTTGACAAGAGAAAAAGGAAAACAGCAAAGTGATTAGGAAAAGGTAGCGCATGGGTTAAGGGGTTTGAGAAAGGGAAAATAGGGAAAGGGTGGGAAAAATCCATTTCCGATCAACTAAGGTTTGGAGAATTGGGGAGCAACGGCTATTTTGAAGGACTTTTAAAAGAAAACCGGGACCCAAACCCGATTTTTCAAGAAAAAATAAACGAGACAAACATTCACCAATGAGACCATATTGGCTGCATAGGCGAGAAAAAAGTGAAGCAATAAAAGAGTTGTAGGTAAGGTGGCTGAACGACCCTCAACTAAATAAGTCAAAAACAATAACCTTGGACAATTACTAATGAGTCAGACAAAGTTGATAGTATTTTTTCTAGTTTTCTTAGTTGGCGGACTATATGGGGGATATTCAGTAGACTTCATTCAAAACGATAAGGCACTAGCCATGACATTTAGGTGGTTCACAATTCCCTCAATCATTATCGGTTTGTACTACGGCTATCGTTCAACTTTCGGTTATAACAAAGAAACAGCGAGATGGAGAAACGTGATTGGTTTGGTGACATTGACATTAATTTTAGGGATAATGTCTTTAAAGTTTTTTCAAGGTTACCTAGTATTTTTCAATTGCAATCTCGGGACACAAAAGCAAATAGTATTAAAGGGACAGGTGACAAAGTTGGACTATCCAAAAACAAAAAAACCATTTAATAATTATGCAATAATAATTGAGACCGACAGCAACGAAAGCATTACGCTTGACGTGCCGACAAACGAATACTCTGTTGGACAAATCTTTGAAAAGGAATTAACATTGGGTTCACTTGGTCTTTTATACAGTCGATAATGAAAGAACTAGACTAAGATGCCCTACCTAAAACACGGGTTTTGCGTCTGGCGAGCTGACGTACAAACTTGAAGCTTTGTGCTTCTATTCAAGTTTAGTGCTAGTTGACAGTTTTGTAATCCGAAACCCGCCCGAAAGCAAAGCCCCTCCTAGGTGTAGCCTACTTCCCATAAACGTTGAAGTTCAGTAAGGAGCTTGGCGGGATTTATAATTCCGCCCTTCTATTTTCAGGAATTTGCAATTCCATGCTCTCTCATTCAGAAAAATGAATTGAGCTAATGCCTGAAAATATCTGCTGATTCCTAAAGCCTCCAGCTAAAGCTGGAGGCATTTCATGACTTTGAACAGGAATGCGGCTTTAGCCAATTCCCGATAATCAACTATTCTCTCTCCCCCAATTTATTCCTCGGAGGGCCGAAATCGAAACCCGAATGGTGGTGCATGGATTAGTGAAATCCAATAAATTTAAACCGATCGAACCCTTACTAACCATGAACAACGATAAAGCACCCTTTTCCCGGAGAGATTTTGTGAAAGCCGCCGCCCTCAGCGGTGCAGGAATGATGATTGTACCCCGACATGTGATCGGCGGACCCGGATATACAGCGCCCAGCGATCAGGTCAACTTGGGCATCATCGGTGCAGGAGGAAAAGGCAAACAGAATGCTCAGGAGTTTTTGAAACTGGAGAATGTCAACATCAGCGCAGTCGCAGATCCTGCCTATTACTGGAATTTGGCGGATTTCTATTACCGCTCAGAAGCAGGAAGAGGACCTGTGGTGGACATGATCGAAACACAGCAAGCTGCAAAAGGCAATACCAAGCGGGTGGCTCAATACAGCGACTTCCGCAAAATGATGGAAAACGCCTCCGATCTCGACGGCATTGTCATTTCCACCCCTGACCATACACACGCCTACCTTGCCCTGATGGCTTTGAAAATGGGCAAACATGTGTTCTGCGAAAAACCCCTCACGCACAACATTTGGGAAGCACGAGAAGTGGCCAAAGTCACCAAGGAAACCGGCCTGATGACCCAAATGGGCAATATGGGACACTCCACGGATGGCATCCGAGAGACAGTAGAATACTTGCGGGCAGGCGTGATCGGGGAAGTCAACCAATGCCACGCTTGGGTTCCCGCTGGCCGTTGGCTTCCGGGATTGAAAGGACTGCCTGAAGGTAAAACCAACATGCCCATCGGCTTTGATTGGGATCAATGGATTGGCCCGAGAGAAATGGTTCCTTTCCATGAGAATTATGTTCCGGTCACTTGGAGAGATTTCTGGGATTACGGTTGCGGGGCTTTGGGTGATTTTGGTTGCCACGACTTGGATGCCGTGACCTGGGCCTTTAATCTGAAGAGTCCCGATACCGTTCAGGTATTCCCTGCCGGCTATTCTGATAGCAAAATCGCGCCATATGGGGAAGTAGGCTATTTCAATTTTTCTGCGAAAGGCGATCAAAAAGCCATGAAAATCAATTGGTATTCCGGTGGCTTAAAGCCAGACCTACATCCTGCTTTGCCGGCAGGTTATACTTACCCGGCAAGAGCTTCCATGTTTGTAGGCAGCAAAGGAATCATCATCAATGACGGCAGCGGCCGCAAGCCTCAGGTATTTCCAGAGTCACTCAGAAACAGCATCAAACCACCCAAGCAAACCATCGCCCGTTCTGCCGGCCATTTTCAGGATTGGGTAAACGCCATCCGAAACAAGGAGCAATCTTCGGCGAATTTTGAATACGGTTCCAGATTAACGGAGATCACCTTACTGGGCGTGTTGTCCCTTCGATTAGGAGGAAAACTGATCCAGTGGGATTACGAAAACATGAAGGCGAAAGGCCTTCCAGAAGCAGACCAATACATCAAGGAACCGGTAAGGAAAGGTTGGGAGATGTAAGGACATTGGTGTATTAAAACGATTGAGCGGAATGATTCATTCCGCTTTTTTATTTCTAAAGTCTCAAAAAAACATAGTCTTGAGTTTTGACCTGTCAGGTTTTGAAAACCTGACAGGTGTTTTCCCCCATTCATTGCTGTCGGTGAATTTTACCAACTCATCTAAGTTTTATTGTAATTGCAATCAAAAACCCCGTTCATTTCCCAACCACTTTTGCACACGTAGGATTTCCAGCATTTCTTTGCAGTCAAATCTCCCCTGACATGTCCACTCCTACCCTTATCCAGCAAGTCACCTTGGTTAACGAAGGCCAAAAGCAAGTAACCGATGTACTCATCGTCGGCGAGCGAATCCACAAAATCGATTCGATCCCAGTCCAAGACGGTTTTTGTGTGATTGATGGAAGGGGGAAATACCTCCTTCCGGGAGTTATTGATGGACAGGTGCACTTCCGCGAACCGGGACTCACGCACAAGGCGGACCTCCACAGCGAAAGCAAGGCTGCCGTGGCCGGTGGTGTCACGTCCTTTATCGACATGCCCAACACCCGTCCCAACACGCTGAACCTCGAGCTTTTGGCAGAAAAATATCAGATCGCTTCGCAAAAGTCCCTGGCCAATTATGGCTTTTTGCTGGGCATCAATGGGGAAAATCTGGACGAAGTACTGCAATGGGATACTTCTGGACTTTTGGCGATCACAGATGACGGATTATATTTTTCAGGAAAAGGAAACATCCTCGCCGACCGTCCGGATATGCTGGAAAGGATCTTTTCGAGGTACAAAGGGGTGATTGCCATTCACTCGGAAAAGGAAGAAATCGCCGAAAAAAATGAGGAAATCTACCGCGAATTGTACGGAGAGGATGTTCCGGTGAAATTTCACCCGCTGATTCGCAGCGAACAGGCTTGCTATGAGGCGACCGAGCGGGCTATCGGCCTCGCTGAAAAACACGGAGCCAGACTCCATATCCTTCACCTCAGCACGGCCAAGGAAACGGCACTTTTCCGAAATGACATTCCCCTTTCGGAGAAAAAAATAACTACCGAAGTATCCGTACACCACCTTTGGTTTACCGATCTGGATTATGAAAAAAAGGGCACGCTGATCAAATGGAATCCAGCAATCAAAACCCAAAAAGATGCTGACGGCCTCCTCGAGGCACTGCTGGATGATCGAATCGATCTGATCACTACCGACCATGCCCCGCACACCTTGGAGGAAAAGCTAAAGCCTTATTTCCAGTCCATGTCTGGTGCTCCGTTGGTTCAGCATTCCTTGGTCTGTTTGCTTGAATTTTTTCATCAGGGAAAAATCAGCCTGGAAAAAATCACAGAGAAAATGTGCCATAATCCTGCGATCCTCTACCGAATCAAGGAGCGAGGATTTGTTCGTGAAGGTTACTTTGCTGACTTGGTTTTGGTGGACCTCAACCAGCCTTGGACCGTGGGCAAAGAAAACATCCTGTACAAATGCGGATGGTCCCCACTGGAAGGCACGACCTTTCACAGTCAGGTCACGCACACTTGGGTCAACGGCAATCTGGTATTTGAGGAAGGAACTTTCCACGAAGACGCCAAAGGAAAAGCCCTGGAAGTATGGGACTTGAAAAACTAAACGAGCTCTTTGCAGGCCGAAGGCTGGTCATCGCCACCAAACACGGGAAAGAATCCGTCCTAAAACCGCTTTTTGATGAAGCGCTTGGGGTGAAAAGTGTGCTTGTAGAAGGTCTCGACACAGATCTTTTGGGCACATTTTCGGGAGAAGTCGAGCGAACCCTAGACCCAATCAGCACAGCCAGACGAAAGTGCGATCTAGCCATGGACCTCACCGGTGCGGATTTGGCCTTAGCCAGTGAGGGTTCCTTTGGTGCGCATCCTTCCGCCTTTTTCCTCCCCGCCAATGAAGAGTGGCTGCTCTTTTTGGATCGAAAAAACCAGCTGGAAGTCCACGCCAGACATCTGAGTATGGAAACCAATTTTGCTGGGCAAGATTTCAGCGACTTGAATACTTTGGAGGACTTTGCTCAGCAAGCGCTTTTCCCCAGCCATGGGTTGATTTTGAGAAATCAGCAAGACAGCAACCTCGAGATCCACAAGGGCATCACCGATCAGTCCCTACTTTTAGAACTTGGGGAACAACTTTTGAAAAAGTATGGCAACGCCTACGTGGAGACAGACATGCGCGCCCATCTGAATCCTACCCGGATGAAAGTGATTAAGGAAACAGCCCAAAAGCTGTTGGAAAAAATCCGTTCCTGCTGCCCCACCTGTTCCCTGCCCGGCTTTGCAGTGGTCTCCGCCGAACCCGGCCTTCCTTGCGGTTGGTGCGGAACACCAACCCGATCCATTCTTTTTCAGACCAAAACTTGCACTCATTGCGGGCATTCCGAGCGAGTTCACTTTCCTCAAGGAAAAACCACAGAGGATCCTATGTATTGTGACCGCTGCAATCCATAAATATTCCTCACAGACACAAACTGATTTTTATCAGGGACTTAGCTAAGGAATGCCTACAAAAAGCTCCTTCGGAGAAAGTATCTTGCTTTACTTTCTTGGTAATCCTAAACTTCTGACCCTATGCGACACGGCATCCTTTTCCTGTTTCTCTTACTTTCGCCCGGACTTGCCCGAGCCTTCCAACCCACACAGGTGGATAAAAAAGTAGATTCGCTGCTTTC
Organism: Algoriphagus sp.; assembly: GCA_018336015.1. Taxonomy (GTDB): domain Bacteria; phylum Bacteroidota; class Bacteroidia; order Cytophagales; family Cyclobacteriaceae; genus Algoriphagus; species Algoriphagus aquatilis. Next base: position 25,715 of record JAGXQZ010000107.1, read on the forward strand.
CTTGATGACTTTAGAGGAAAAAGTCGGGCAGATGAATCAGTACAACGGCTTTTGGGAAGTGACAGGACCGGCACCGAAAGACGGAGATGCCGCCAAAAAATACAACCACCTTCGAAAAGGTCTCGTGGGGTCCATGCTCAATGTGACCGGAACAGAAAATGTTCGAGCCGTGCAAAAAATCGCAGTCGAGGAAACCCGACTGGGCATACCACTTCTGATCGGGTATGATGTGATTCACGGATTCAAAACGCTTAGTCCAGTACCTCTGGCTGAAGCGGCAAGTTGGGACTTGGAAGCTATTCGCAAGTCGGCGGAAGTGGCCGCCTTGGAAGCCAGTGCCGCTGGGATCAACTGGACCTTTGCTCCGATGGTGGATATCTCCCGCGATGCACGTTGGGGCCGAGTCATGGAAGGTGCCGGTGAAGACCCTTACCTCGGAAGTCAGATCGCCTTCGCTCGGGTTAAGGGATTTCAGGGTTCGGATTTGACCTTGCCTCACACCATTTTGGCTACTGCCAAGCACTTTGCAGGCTATGGATTTTCGGAGTCAGGGCGGGATTACAACACGGTAGATGTAGGTACCACCACCCTTTACAATGATATTTTACCGCCTTTTCAAGCTGCACTCGAGGCAGATGTGAAGACCTTCATGAATTCATTTAATGTCCTAAATGGCATTCCTGCTACCGGAAACTCTTTTTTGCAGCGCGAAATCCTCAAAGGAAAGTGGGACTTTGACGGACTGATGGTCTCTGATTGGGGATCGATCGGAGAGATGGTAGCACATGGATTTGCAGCTGATGGCAAGCACGCCGCCCAACTCGCCGTCAATGCCGGTTCGGACATGGATATGGAGTCTGCCCTCTACGTGGAGCACTTGGTGGCCTTGGTCAAAGAAGGAAAAGTCAAAGAAAGTGACGTGAACGATGCCGTGCATCGGATTCTTAAACTCAAGTTTGAGCTCGGATTGTTTGAGGATCCTTACCGCTATTGCGATCCAACCCGCGAGGCAGAAATCACAGGCAGCAAAGCTATCCGTGAAGCTGTCCTTGACATGGCTCAAAAGTCTATTGTACTGCTCAAGAATGAAAACAGCCTACTTCCTCTTCCGAAATCAGGCAAAAAAATCGCCTTGATCGGACAGTTGGCTACCGACAAAGACAGCCCACTGGGCAGCTGGAGAGCCATGGTCGCTCCAAACTCAGCGGTATCGGTGTTAGAAGGACTTCAAGCGCTTGGAACCCACACCATTCAAGTTGCACAAGGCCCGGTGATCTTTGAAGGCAGCGTCAATTTTGCCACCGAAGTCAAGGTGAATGTAACCGATAAAAGCGGAATGGAAGAAGCCATTCTAGCAGCCAAAGAAGCTGAGGTGGTCGTGATGGTGTTGGGCGAACACGGTTTTCAATCCGGTGAGGCTCGTAGCCGTACAGACTTGGGACTGCCCGGATTGCAGCAGGAGCTGTTGGAAAAAGTCTATGCAGTCAATCCCAACATAGTCCTAGTCCTGATGAGCGGAAGGCCTCTCACCCTTGAATGGGCCGACAAGCATATTCCTACCATCGTGGAAGCCTGGCAACTCGGCAGTGAAAGCGGAACTGCCATCGCTCGGGTGCTCTACGGCGACTACAATCCAAGTGGAAAACTGCCGATGACTTTCCCAAGAAATGTGGGACAACTGCCACTTTACTACAACTACAAGCCTACCGGCAGACCCAATGATCCCGGTCAGAACCTTGTCTTTTGGTCACATTACATGGATTCACCCAATTCGCCATTGTATCCTTTTGGCTATGGGCTGAGCTATACCACATTCACCTATTCAAACTTGCAAATCAGCCAACCTACTTTGCAAAAAGGTGGAAGTATCGACGTGCAAGTAGTCTTGAAAAATACTGGCAAAAGAACAGGCAAAGAGACCGTCCAACTTTACATCCAAGATCCTGTGGCCTCCATCAGCCGACCTGTCCGTGAACTCAAAAACTTCCAGCAGGTAGAATTGAAATCGGGGGAATCGAAAACCGTAACCTTTACCCTTACCGAAAAAGACCTCGGATTCTATAGCCCAGAAGGCGCTTGGGTCGTAGAACCGGGGCTGTTTAAGGTGTTTGTTGGCGGCGACTCCGGGGCTTCGATGAAAGTAGAATTTCAATATGAATAGGAGTAAAAAGTTGACTTAATCCCCAAATGAAAAAGAGAGCGAGGTTTATCACGCTCTCTTTTCTGCTTTTACTCGACCAGAATATCCGTTTCCCTTCCAGTAGGCTAAAAAAGATAAGCTTGAAGTACCTTTTCATCATCTGTGGACTGTCGACCGTCGTCTGTGGACGCTTGTCTGCACTGCAAAATTCAAAAAATAACTTGTTGCCAAGAGAGCGGGTAATCATTAGCCACTAAAACCTCCCTTTGTCAGAAATCAGCTTGGAAGTCCTCTTTTCCAACTTTTTGCGCATCGCAACTAACTGACTTTGATAAGCAGGATTTTTCGCAAGGTTGTTTTGCTCCAAAGGATCCAACAGCAAGTCATAGAGCTCTTCATGAGACGGATCATTGATATAGCGAAAATACTTCCAACGCTCCGTGCGAAGGGCTTCACTTGGAGGAATAATTGGAGTTTGCCACAGGTGCTCGGTGACAAATTCCTTTCGAGCAGTCAACTTCGACGACTGAAGGGAAATTCCCTGCCAATCCTTGGGAATAGAAAGTCCGGCCAAGTCCAAAATCGTCGCCGGCACATCGATATTAAGTGCATATGCAGCGTTTCTTTTTCCACCTGCATTTCTTGGGTCAAAAACGATGAGAGGCACCCGCAGGGAAGGTTCGTACATCAGCCATTTACCTGCGAGTTGGCGCTCCCCAAGGAAGTAGCCATTGTCTCCCATCAGGATGATGACAGTATTTTTAGCCAATCCTTTTTCAGCCAAAGCCTTTCGGATCTTGCCGATTTCAGTATCCACTTCTGAGATCATGCGGTAGTAGCCTTTGACACTGTGCTGGTACTTCTCCGGCGTATCAAACCGCCAATGCCAACGAGTGCGGTTTTCCCCTGTTCTCACATATTCTGGCTGGGCCAAAAATTCCGCATCTGAGGCCATGATCGGGTCAGGAATGACCGTCTTTTGATACATCGTGTCGTACTCCGGCGACCAGAAATACTGAAGCGCTGCCGGGTCGTGCGCATGAGGAGCGCTGAAACTGAGCGAAAGCATAAACGGCTTTTCGCTGGGTGCATTTTGAATAAAATCTATCGCCTGCTGTGCAGTATAGCGAGTCAGGTGAACCGTATCTTTCCCGATCGTCTTGAAAAAATACCCGCGTCGATCGTCGTGTTTCCCATTTCGGTCATAGTCCTCCCCCTGATCAAATAGCTCCGAAAATCCGGGATAATTCACCCCGAATTTTCCAAAGAACCCCGTGTGATAGCCTCCTTTCCGAAGCTCCATGGGATAAGATTGATCGATAAAGGGTTGCTTGATGTTTCCCTGACCAAAGGTGTAGGCATGCGTACGTTCGTAAAGTCCCGTGAGGATACTGGCCCGACTGGCGGCGCAGATCGGCGTGGTCACAAAGGCATTTTCGAAATAAGTTCCTTCGGCTGCCAAACGATCCATTTCTGGAGTTTGGATGATCGGATTACCCGCAAAACCCAAGGCATCCCATCGCTGATCGTCGGTGAGAATAAAAATGATATTGGGCTTAGTTTGGGAAAAGACCTGAGCCACTGGAAGAAGGAGAAAAAGAAGCAGGGTGACTTTTTTCATTCTTCAAGATAGTCGATAACCCAAAAGAAACGCATCCTGCCCTAGGTGATTTCATCTTCCCCATCCCGAAAAATCGATAGAATCTTTTCTAAATCCTGCCTTAGCCTTGTGAATATGGGGAAATATGCCAAGCTTGGAGAATACAACAACAGCGATTTTCTCCAAAGAAACACCTCATCACCCATGGCAAAAATTCTGGTAGTCGGGAGCTCGAATACAGATTTGGTAGTAAAAACCGGGAGATTTCCGCAGCCGGGCGAGACGGTAATGGGAGGAGATTTTTTCCTGTTTCAAGGAGGAAAAGGAGCCAATCAAGCCGTGGCCGCCGCCCGAATGGGTGGAGAGGTAGCATTCATCAGCAAGGTCGGCGCAGATCTCTTTGGCAGTCAAACCATGGAAAGCTTGGAGAGAGAAGGCATTCCTCGAACTTGGATGTCGATGGATGCTTCCACCTCCACAGGCGTGGCCATGATCACGGTGAATGCACAAGGAGAGAATCACATCGTAGTCGTGCCGGGAGCAAATGCCCTGCTAATACCTGAAGCGCTTGATGAAGCCCACGATGCCCTACTAACGACTGATGTTTGGCTTTGCCAACTGGAAATCCCTGTCGAAACAGTCGCCTATTTGGCTGAAAAGGCCAAATCCCTTCGTAAAAAACTTATTCTAAATCCCGCACCGGCAGCAGACTTGCCAGATTTGATTTATCAGGGCCTTTTCTTGATTACCCCAAATGAAACCGAAGCAAGTTTATTGTCCCGTATCTCCTGTGAACAGGAAGCAGATTACCCACGGGTTGCCCAATGGTTTTTGAATAAGGGTGTGCAACAGGTCGTGATTACCCTAGGCGAAAAAGGAGTTTTCTTCAAAAATGCTGAGCTTGAACTCCGAATTCCAGCCCCTTCTGTAGCAGCTGTCGATACCACTGCGGCAGGTGATGTATTCAACGGAACCCTTGCAGTAGCCTTGGCAGAAGGTGAACCTTGGGCAAAAGCTCTTCAAACTGCCATTCAAGCCGCTTCCCTTTCGGTCACCCGCATGGGAGCTCAGGCTTCCGCACCTTATCGAACCGAAGTATTGCCTTAAACCCCTTCATTTTCTGAAAATGACTTATACCTCAAGACCACTCCCCTGCCTTCTTTTACTGATCGTATTTTCCTTTTCGGTTTTTTCCTGTGATCAAAAGGCCACGCCTGAGAAAAACCCAAGCTTGACCTACCAAGAATATCAACCGAAAGCGAGCGATCTGATCATCGACCGCGGACGGTATGAGGATCAGCTTCAGGGATTTTGGCTGGCCACCTGTATTGCCAACTGGACCGGGTTGGTCACCGAGATGGACAAAATCGGAGAAATCGGAGAGGTAAAGACGGGGGCTTTTTACACTCAGGAAGATTGGGGCAAACCCGACCAACCCAGCATTTGGGCAGAGGGCATCCCAAGCAACCTGTCACCGACGATTGATTTTGTGTTTGCCGACGAGGATACACTTTGGGGAGCGGACGACGACACCGACATTGAATACATGTATCAGGAACTGCTCCTGAGAAACAACACCTCAATGCTGACCGGCGAGCAAATCCGACAAGGCTGGCTACGCCACATCAAAGCAGAGGAAGAAAACTACCTCTGGGTATCCAATCAAAAAGCCTTTGACCTGATGCGTGCTGGACTGGTGCCTCCTGCCACTGGAGATCCGGCAAACAATCCAGAATACGACATGATCGACGCGCAACTGACGACTGAGATTTTTGGACTCTATGCACCTGCTCGGCCCAAAAAAGCGATCGAAATGGCCAAACTTCCTATTCAGACCACTGCCAGAATGGAAAGCCAGTGGATATCGGAGTTTTACGTAGCCATGTTTTCTCTCGCTTCAGCAGCAGATCCGGCTTTGCCGATCAAGGACCGATTGATGTGGATGGCAGAAGAGGCAAAAAGTACGCTGCCGGACTCCTCCTATGCTGCCAGGATGTATGACTTTGTCAAAGCCAAGTACGAGGAAGGAATCACCTGGGAGCAGGCAAGAGATTCCGTCTACATCCGCTACCAAGTCAATCAGCAGGACGGCTATGACCTCACCAGCCGCAACCTGTATTGCAATGGATGCTTTGCTGCCGGGATCAACTTTGCGGCGAGTTTGGTCAGCCTGTATTACGGAGAAGGCGACCTGATCCAAACCATCAAGATCGGCGCTTTGGCGGGTTGGGACTCCGACAATCCTACCGCTACCTGGGGAGGCTTGATCGGCTTTATGATGGGTAAAAAAGAGGTGGAAAAAGCCTTTGGACGTAAGTTTTCCAACCGGTTTCATATCCACCGTACCCGCATTGGCTTTGCCGGAGAAGGGATAGATACATTTGATAACATGGCCAAAAAAGGCCTGTGGATCATTGACAGAGTAGTCCAGGAAGAGCTTGGCGGAGGAGTGGATTTGGAGAAAAACAGATGGTATATCCCTGCTTCTACTCAGCAATAACGCATTACTACTCTAAGCCAAATTCTTGAAGAATGTCAACACAATCATCTAATCATGGCAGAAAGACCTTGCTGCTAATTGTCATCTACCTTGCATTTATCAGCTTGGGTCTACCCGATTCACTTTTGGGATCAGCCTGGCCTGCGATGTACGAGGGATTGAGAGTGCCGGTGGACTATGCGGGATTGATCTCCATGATCGTAGCAGCGGGCACGGTGGTTTCAAGTCTTTTTAGCGGCAAAGTCATTTCCCGGTTTGGGGTCCCGATTGTTACCACCTTTAGCGTGCTTTTGACGGCTTTAGCCTTGATGGGCTTTTCACTTTCCGGTCAGTTTATCTACCTATGCCTGTTGGCAATTCCGCTGGGACTGGGTGCAGGCAGTGTGGATTCGGCACTGAACAACTATGTAGCCTTGCATTTTGAGGCTAGGCACATGAACTGGCTGCACAGCTTTTGGGGAGTGGGTGCGGCAATTGGTCCGATCATCATGGCTGGACACTTTGCCAAAGGAAATTCCTGGTCCAGCGGATATGAAACCGTAGCTTGGATTCAATTGGGATTGGTGGTGATTTTGGTGCTTTCTCTTCCACTATGGGCAAAAAATAAAGAGTCAGAGCAAGCCGAGGAGCCTTCAACATCTGAGGGATTTTTCTCCCTGATCGGGAGAGTAGAAGGGCTGAAACAAGCCTTACTGGTATTTTTTCTGTATTGCACCATCGAAGCAACTTTTGGTTTGTGGGGAGCGAGTTTTCTGGTTTTCGAGCGGGGTTTTGAAGTAGATCAAGCGGCAAGATT